>CAIUMM010000146.1 GCA_903900265.1 uncultured Pseudomonadota bacterium | reverse complement strand
CAACGGCGGCCAGCTGCCTCAGCGCGCGCGCTTTCTCAAAGCGCTCGGTCAGGTCATCGTACCCATCGAAGGCAGCGCGGCGGCGCATGACACCGTGCGCGAGCCCGGCAGCCATCGCAGCGCCCTCGCCGGCCTCGCCGCAGCGCGCGAGGCGGGCATCGCGGTGTCCACGGTGACGACGCTCTGCACGCGCAATCACCAACCCGCTGAGCTGGACGCGGCGTTGACGGCTGCAGAGGCGCATAACGGCACCGCGTTGTTCCAGCTGATGCACGCCGAAACGCCGGTCGCGTCGCGCTCCGCCAAACGCCTGCGCCTGACCGGCGAGCAGGCCCGTGAAGCCTTGCAATGGGTGCTGTCCGCGCAACGGCAGGGCCGGCCGGTAGGACTCTCCAGCAAGACCCTCCAATATTTGTTGACCTGGCCCGACCTCGCCCAGATCTGGTCGAACACGCCCCACGAAGACGTCCATTGCAGCGCCGGCAACCTGCACTGCGTCGTAGATGCCGATGGCAGCGTGCTCCCTTGCGTGGTGCGTCCCGTACCGAACGCGCCCAACATCCGCGACGGCGGCTTCACGGCGGCGTTCGCCGCGGTACAAGAGCTGCCCTGCCGCGCCTGCGCAGTGGCGCCGCTGGTAGAGTACAACTATCTATTGAACCTGAATCGTCAGGCGCTCGCAGAGCGGCTTGGCAACGTCGTCCCCTCGCTGCCCCGGATCCCAGCATGAAGCTCGGTACTGCCCAATATACCCGCGTCGCCAAGGCCTTTCTGACGCGACGGGTCCCGGTGTACGCGCACTTCGGCATCACGCACCGGTGCAACCTGACGTGCAAGATGTGCGGCATCTGGCGCTACGGAAACCGAAAAGAGGAGCTCGATCTCGACCAGATCGAGCAGATGGCGCAGCGCATGGCCCGGCTTGGCGTGGTGCAGCTGTCCATCGGCGGCGGCGAGCCATTTTCCTGCGACTACCTCGAAGACGCCGCTGAGCGCTTCGTCAACGCCGGCCTCAACGTCCGCGTGCTGACCAACGGCGTCGGCGTGCCCGCCGAGCGCATCGAAAAGTGCGTGAAGGTCGGCGTGCGCAACTTCTCGATCTCGCTCGACTCCTTGTACCGCGAGCGCTTCGACTACATCTGCGAGAAAGAAGGCAGCTGGGACGACGCGGTGCGGTCGATGACGCTGATCTCGCGGTTGCTGGCGGAGACCAAAGGCGGTCACCACGGGCTGCCGACGATCAACTGCGTCGTCTCCAACCTCAACCTCGAAGAGCTGCCCGACATCGTTCGCTTCGCCAAGGCGATCGGGTTCCATGTCAGCTTCTTGCCGGTCGAGCTGTTGGCGGACCCCAAAGATGGCGTTCGGAACTGGGAAGCTCGCTTTGTACGCTACCGTCCGGAGATGGCGGTCGACACCAACGCCGACACCGTCAACCCGCGCATCGACAAGGCCTACGACACGCTGATTCAGATGAAGAAAGAAGGCTGGCCGATCCTGAACAGCACGCCGTACCTGAACGCCAGCCGCAACTACCTCAAGACCGGTCACTTTCCGTCCGAGGGCTGCGATGCCGGCCGCCTGTACTTCAGCGTCGCGCCCAACGGCCAGTTCACCATCTGCCACCGCACCGAGCAGCAGCACCTGCACTTCCTCGATCCCAAGTTCGAAGAGTACTTCCAAAGCGCAGCATACGAGCGTTCGCGGCTGATGGAGGCGGGCAGCTGCGAGGGCTGCATGCGCGCCTGCTGGATCGACACCAGCTACATGTTCCGCACGATGGAAGGGTTTTTCGAGACGGCAAAAATGGCTGGCTTGCCCCGCAAGCGCGTGGGAGTCACCTGGCCCGAGGCGCGCGCCTGGGCCAAGACCGACGACTCGCCCAAATACGCAGTCGCCAAGTAGCGAAACCAAGCAAGCCGCCGAGGCGGTTAGTCGCGGACGACGGTGCTGACCCAAGCCTGACGCACCGGCTTGACGACGATCTCGTCGATGTTCACGTGCGGCTTGCGGGACACCGCGAACTCCACGAGATCGGCGATGTCCTCCGCGACCAGCGGGGTGATGCCGGCGTAGGGCTTCTTCGCGGCTTCGACGTCGCCGTCAAAGCGCACGATGCTGAACTCGGTCTCGACGAGGCCCGCGTTGATCTCGGTGACGCGGATCGGCGCGCCGACCAGCTCGAGGCGCAAGGTCTGCGAGATCGCGCGCACCGCGTGCTTGGACGCCGCGTAGCCCGAGCCGCCTACGTAGTTCGAGAACCCCGCGATGCTGCCCATGTTGACGATGTGGGCGTGACCCGGAATCGATCCTGCAGCCGAAGCGCGCTGCACGGTCGTCGCGCGGCGGATCGCCGGCATCAGCGCGCGCGTCACGCGGTACACGCCGAAGACGTTGGTCTCCATCATCGTGCGCCAGTGCTCTTCGGGAGCGTCCTCGAGGCGGGAAAGTCCACGCGACAAACCTGCGTTGTTGACCAGCACGTGCAAGGGGCGATCACCGACCACCGCGGCCAGCGCCGCGACGCTCGCTTCGTTCGTGACATCGAGCGCGACCGGCACACAACGCCCGGCGGGCAGCGACGCCGCGAGGGCGTTCAAGCGATCGAGGCGACGCGCTCCGGCGAGGACGGTGTAGCCGAGCCCGACCAACACGCGCACCGTCGCCTCGCCGATTCCGCTCGAAGCACCCGTGACAACAGCGAGATCTACAGCATGATCTACAGGCAATTCCATGGTGACTCCGAGTTCAGGACTGGGCGCGCTGCCGCACGCGCTCAAACAACAGCACGCCCGCGGTCACGCTCACGTTGAGGCTCTCCAAGCCGCCGGCCAGCGGCACGCCGACGATGTGATCGCAGCGCTTGCGCACCGGGTCGGTCAGGCCTTTGTCCTCGCCGCCCAGCACAAACGCCACGCAGCCCGACAACGGCAGCGACCACGGCGCCACGCCGTCCATGTCCGCGCCGACGATGAGGAAGCCCGCGCGCTTGAGCTGCGCCAGCGCCGAGCTGATGCCTTCGCGGATCACCGGCACCGCTTCCGCGCCGCCCATGCTGACGCGCTGCACCACCGCGGTCAGGCCCTTGCCGCGTTGTACCGGGATGATCACCGCATCGACGCTCGCTCCCAGCGCCGACCGCAGGATCGCGCCGAGGTTGTGCTCGTAGTTGACCTCGTCCACCAGCACAAAGCAGGGGTCACGACCGCCGCGGAACGCGGTCTCCAGCACCTCAGAGATGCTCAAATCCGGGAAAGGCTCGGCCTCGGCGATCACGCCGTTGTGCACGCCGGTCTGGCTCATGCGATCGAGCATCTGCCGGTCGATGCGCTTGACGCGGTCTCCGCCCAACGCGAGGATCTGCGCCACCTTGTCGGAGGGGTCCGGCCCGGGCTTGGCGGCGGCGTCGAGCCAGATCCGCAGCACGCGGCGCCGCTTGCGCAGCAGCGCCTCAAGCACGACGTTGCGCCCTTCGAGGCGGTCTCCTGAGACCTCAGGCAGCGTCGAAGGCCCAGAAGGGGCCTTCGGGCGGCGCTCCTCCAGACGTTGCGGTGGACGGGAGCGAGGCGGGGGTGGGCGACGACGATCTTGCACAGGCGGGGGCTAACCGAAGGAGCGGGGTGTTGCGCGACCGCTCAGGCGCGACCGGGCGCGGAGCGACGCACCAGCGCCCCAAGGCTGACGCCTTCTTTGATGAGGTAGTAGCTGCCAAGCACAACGGTGAAGGCGAACTGTCCGAGGTGGAGCAGCACCGCAAAGGTGCGCGCCTTGTCGCCGTCTGCGTGCAAAACGGCCAGCGCCGCGACGCAAAGCGCCTCGAACCCTCCAAAAAAACCCGGGGTAGGCACCGCCGCTAGGCCAGTCAGCGTCAGCGTCCACACGAACACGACGTCTCCCGGCCCGTAGGGGAGTCCGGGCAGCGCCGCGAGCGTGCACCCCACCGCGATCAGCGTGACCACCCAGATCATCCCGGTCAGGCCCATCACCCGCGCCATCGCGGCCGGCCGCCGAAGCAGCTGGCGCGTGCCTTCCACAAAGCGGCGAATCAGCGCGCCGGCCGGCAGCCGATCGGTGTAGGACAGCGCGCGCTCGCCCAGCAAGGTCAGCGCGATCAACCCGCCAAACCCAATCGCGACGCTGGTGCCGAACAGGCGCTGCCCCGCGGCGACCACATCGACCCCGCTGACCACCATGCTCCCCGGCGGCAGCTCGACCATCCAGCCGACCGCGAGCAGAAAGCTGAGCAGCGCCAACATATCGGCGAGTCGCTCCAGAAAAATCGCCGCCATGCCTTCGCCAAACGACACGCCTTCGTCGGTCAGCAAGGTGGGGCGCACAAACTCCCCAACGCGAAAGGGAATGACGTTGATCGCGAGGAACCCGAGGCTCGTGATGCTCATCAGCCGCCAGAAGCGCACCGGCGTGCCCAACAGCGCCTGCAGCCGCAAGCACCGGAACACCTGCGTCAGGTAGTAGCACACCCACGCCACCGCGAAGCTGCGCCAATCAAACGCCGACAAGCTCTCGGAAACCACCGCAAAGTCGATGCCCCACAGCACCCCGACCAAGCCAAGCAGGGTCAGCAGCAGGATCGCGGCGAGCTTCAAACCAACGGCCCGGCATTACCGGCAGCGGGCGGGCGCAACAGCTGCAAGCCCACCACATCCCTGGCGAGGTCTTTCGCGTCGATCAGCCCAAGCTCCTCGGGCGGCACGTCTTGGGAGACATCCGAGCGAAACAACAGATCCCACACCGGCAGCGCGTTGGCGTAGTTGCCATCACACAGCTCGGCGTCCCGCACATGATGCCAGGAATGAAACAACGGGTTGTTGAACACGTAGCGCAGCCACGTTGGGCGCGGCGCGAACCGGGTGTTGCTGTGCTCCAGCGCGTCGGCGACGATGCCGGGCATCATCGCGACCGGGATCGCGAGCGGGGACCACCCGCCCGTGTCGAACAACACCCCAAAAAGCAGCATGGGAAGTACGGAAAGCTGCAGAAAGTCCACCACGTGCATGCGGAAGCCGGTGGTGCTGTCCATGGTGCGCACCGAGTGATGAACACGGTGGAAGTTCCACAAAAACGGGACCCGATGGTGGGCCCGATGCACCCAGTAGCGGGTAAAGTCCACGACGAGGAACGCAAACAACGCTTGCGTAGGCAGGCTGGACAACAGAGCGGTGCCGATCCAGCCTACGCGTAGCGCGTAGATGCCGGTCAGCCCGAGCGCGATCTTCAACCCGTACAGCAAGCCGCCGGTCACCACGTTCACGACCGAGCTACGATCCAGCAACGGTCGTGCTTCTCGCGGCCAAACCGCCGCGAGCGCGAGACCAAGCGCGAGCGAGAGGACCTGAACAGCAGCGAGCAGCATACGCAATCCTATCCAACGTCACCTCCAAAAGCCGGCGCAGCCAAACCTGCGGTGGTAGTCTGCACCCCCCTTGTTCCCGGAGAGGCGATGACCACCCGCACCGCGCGCGCCAAGCGCACCGCACCGCGCCGTGTCGGACCGCCGCTGACCGGGCCTTTCCTGAAGTGGGCCGGCGGAAAAGGAAGTCTACTACAGCAGTTTCGCGAACTGATGCCCGAGTCATTGGAAGGGCGCGGCTATGTGGAGCCGTTCATGGGTTCGGGGGCCGTGTTCTTCGACGTCATCCAGACCCGCAAGCCCGCGCGATGCACGCTGCTCGACGCAAACGCAGATTTGGTCAACCTTTTCGTGCAGGTGCGCGACCATCTCGACGCGCTCCTGCCGCTGCTCACGCAGCATCAGGAGGCGCACAACGCGCCGGACCTGCCTCCCGAAGCGCGAAAAGCGTACTACTACGCGGTGCGCGCGGCCCGACCGCCCGCAGGCTCCCTCGAGGCGGCCGCTCGATTCCTGTATTTGAACAAGACGTGTTTCAACGGCCTACACCGTCTAAACAGCAAAGGCGGGTTCAACGTACCGATGGGCAGCTACCGTCGCCCTACCGTGTTTCGCGAACCCGCCCTGCGCGCGGCGTCGGCGTTGCTTCAGGGCGTGACCATCGAGGTCTGCTCCTTCCGAGACTGCGAGCGCTACATCGCCGACGGCGACTTTGTGTACCTCGATCCTCCTTATGAGCCGCTCTCGAGCACATCTTCGTTCACCGCCTACGCAAAAGACGGATTTACACGCGACGATCAGACGGCGCTGCGCGATCTGCTGGAGCGCAACGCGCACCGCTGCACCTGGATGATGTCCAACAGCGCCACCGAATTCATCGAGGCGCTCTACCAACGTCCCGGTATGAACCTCGAAAAAGTGCTCGCGGCTCGGTCGATCAACTCGGCGGGCGCGGGCCGGGGAAGGATCCCCGAGCTGGTAGTTCGGAACTACGGGGGGGACGCGGCGACTCCGTAGGGACTACCGGCTGACGAACTCTACGCAGCGATCGCGGATCGTCGCGGTGCCGATGGCCTCGCAGAGCGCCATCGCGCGCGTCGCATCGGCGCGCTTGAGCTCGTAGGCGACGCCTTGCTGGCAATAGTCGGCGTAGGGCGCGAACTCCGCGCAGGCCGCGAGCGTGCCGTCCGGATCGCGCTCGGCGGCGCCCCAGCCCAGCCCGTGAAAGCAGGTCCCGCGCCAGCTCTCGGTCGCGCGACCACAGGCCGCCGCCGCTTCGTGGATGTCCCGGCGTGCGAGGTACTTGGCGATGCCGTGCCAGCAGGTCTTGCGGGCCAAGGGGTCATCGGCCTTCTCGACCTCGCCCTGGGTGCAGAACGCCACACCGGCGTCGAGGTTCACGAGGCTGACCTCGCCGACCACGTCATGGCGACAGAAGCGCTCGAAGGCCTCGGCGCGCGCACACCGCGCGAGCGCGTAGGCGCTGTCGGTCTCGGCCCAGGCCAGACCGACGCCGAACCAGCATTGACCACGCCACTTGCGATCGGTGACCGCGTTGCAGATCGCCTCAGCGCCCGCACGATCCCGCAGCGTGATGCTCTCGGCGACGTCATCCGCGCACTCCAACTTCAGCTCGGGGTCGACCACCTGCGCACACACGGACAGCGCGCCGTCCGCGTCGACCTCCGCCTGCTGGCGGGCCAGCGCCTGCCAGCACACATCCCGCACCATCGCCGCCATGTTCGAGCACGCCTCGAACGTCAGCCGCTGCTCGCCTTCGCCCTCTCCGGGGCCAACCGGCGTCGCCTTCTGCCCGTCCGGCTTGGGCGGCACCAGCATCGCCTCCGCGGTGGACGGCGGCTTGACCTGCGCCAGCGCCTCGCTCACGCCGGCGGAGGTCAACGCCCACTGAAACCCAAGCAGGATCAGGAAGATCAAGGATACGAGTAAAGAAAACGCTGAGCTACGCACGGTTCAATCCGTGTAGCCGAGCTCTTGCATCCACCGCTCGTACTCTTCGGTCGGAATATCGCCGATGGCCCGATCCGCGAGGTCCACGCGATGCTTGCGGTGAAAATACCACCCTACCCCGACTCCCATCAGGAGCAGGGCCGCGCTGGCGACGATCAGCCAGCGGCGCAATCGGGGGTGGGCAACACGCACATTCATACGCTATCCTCGAGAGCGTTGCGGCGGAAGCAAATGGCTCGCCGACGCGTTAGCACCCTGCGGTCCCACGGAGTCTGCATGAAGAATCGTATTGCCCTGTCCCTCTTCGGCGTGAGCCTGATCGGTCTCCCGCTCGCTGCTCTGGCGGACAACGTCCCCAAGGCCCCGATGCAGCTGAAGCTCATCGGCAGCGACCCCGTGATGTCGGACTACAAGTTCCCCTCCGGCCTTCGCGTCGTCTTCCAGGAGGACCACACCCAGCCGGTCGTGTCGATCACCTCGGTCAATGACCGCGGCTCCACCTCCGATCCCGCCGGTAAAGAAGGCATCGCGCACGTGGTCGAGCACTTGTGGTTCCGCTCGCATCAGCTTCAGGCGGACGGCAAGCCTTTCCCCAAGATCTGGGACATGCTCGAAGAGATGGGCGCGAACCTCAACGCGTTCACCGCAGACGACCTGACGGTCTACATGACCATCGCGCCCGCGGACAAGCTGCCGATCCTGCTCGGCTTCGAAGGCATGCGCCAGCGCGGCGCCGTCACCGGCGTCACTCAGGACGTCCTGACCGTCGAGCGTGAAGTCATCCGCAACGAGCTCCGGTTCCGCTACGAGAACAACACCGGCGCCGTGTTCGGTCAGGTGTTCACTCGGTTGTTCCCCCAGTCGCATCCCTACGGCCGCACCGCATACGCGGGTATCGGCAACAACGACTCGTTGAACGCGATCAGCATTGAAGACGTGCAGAAGTTCGTCAAAGAGAACTACGGCCCGGACAAGACGACCATCTACGTCGCCGGTGACTTCAAGCTCGCCGACACGTCCAAGTACCTGACCGCGCTCGGCGCGGACCTCATGCGCCTGCCCGGTCCCGAGCACGCGAATGACCCGATCACTCTCGTCGAGACCGTCACGCCCCACGTCAGCGGCAAGGTCGTAGAGCCTCCGCCTCCCGTGGCGCCCATCGAGATCAAGGGTGGGCTCCAGAAGATCGACGTCGTGCACGGCCCGGTCAAGAAGAAGCTCGTCGTTCTCGCTTGGTCGACGCCCGGTGGCCGCGTGCTGAGCACCGACGTCGTGCAGGGCATCGCCGCCCAGCAGCTCTCGAGCGCGATCTACCAGGAGATCAACCCCGACTGGCAGTACGGGCGCGACAAGGACCAGAAGACCGTCGACTGCGGACCCAACCCGCAGAAAGAAGGCGGCGCGATCTTCTGCTTCATCGAGATCGGCGCGAGCGACGACGGCCGCTCCACCATCAACAGCGCGCTCGACGGCCTCTACCACCAGTGGGAGCAGTCCGAAGTCGAAGAGTACCGCAAGATGACCGAGCAGTACTTCCGCCGCTTCACCCAAGGCTATCAGGCCGGCCTGCTCCAGAGCGTCGACCTCATCGCCTCGCTGGGCTCCCAGCGCGTCACCGAAGCCGCGCAGTACGCGCACTACAGCGGCTCGCTGTCCTACTTCTCCGACAACCTGAACGCGATCAACGGCCTCACCGCCGCCGCCAACCGGGAGTTCGCCGAGAAGTACCTGACCCGCGACCGCGCGATCGCCGTCGTCATGGCCCCCTACGAAGAGGGCGACGTCACGACCGATAGCTCCGACGCCGTGTACGCGGGCGAGCAGCGCGCCGACCGCCAGACCAGCTTGCTGGACGAGAAGACCCTCACCCCCGCGTTCCTCGCGAAGACGATGGTCACGCCCGACATCTCCAAGCTCGAGCAGTTCACGCTGGCGAACGGCATGAAGGTGGCCGTGCTGCCCTACAGCAACGGCCCGCTGGTTCAGGAGCGCATCGTCTTCAACGGCGGCTCCAACCTCGGCATGCAGGCGGACTTCACGGCGGCGGACACCACCAACACGTCCTACGCGGTCGACTCGCTGCGCATCGCGTCCAACGACGACTGGAGCATCGGAGAGACCAACACCATCTTCGAGAGCTCCGGCTCCGCAGGCAACGCCGCCGACCAGATGTACGTGCTGCGCACACGTCTGGACGGCGTGCTGCCCGACACCAACGGCCGTATCGACTGGGTGAAGTCCCGCAAGCGCGGCATCCTCGACAACATGAACGAAGAGCAGTGGTGGGCCGACACCGAGCAGATGACCCGCCTGCTTGGCGAACACCCGATCTCGAAGTGGCTCAACCACGGCGACTACGACACCATGAACTCCTGGGGTACGTCGCAGGTAGAGCCCTTCCTGAGCGCCGTGCTGCAACCCAGCAACGCCACGCTGCTCGTAGTCGGAAATGTGGTCCCCGCTGACGTCAAAAAGGCAGCTGAGACCTACCTCGGCACGTGGAAGGGATGGCATCCGGGCAAGGCCGGCACCGTCGTGCCGTCCAACATGATGCCGCCCCCGAACGATCCGCCCGCGCGCACCGTGCTCGTCGTCGACCGCCCCTCCGCTTCGCAGACGCAGGTCAACTACCTGTGCCAGCTGGAGCCGGTCAAGTCGGTCGCCGATCGCACCGCGGGCCGCGTGCTGGCGGGCGTGCTGTCGCAGCAGATCTGGAACTTGCTCCGTGAAAACACCGGTGCATCTTACGGTGCGTACGCGTACTCGCAGGACTACGCCGGTGGAACCCAGACGATGGGCATGGGCAGCCTCGTGCAGAACAGCTTCGCGGCGATCGCCGTGAAGAACATGCTCCAGCTTGGCGAAGATGCCAACGCCGGAAAGCTTGACGCCTACCAGGCCACGCTGGTCAAGTACGGCGAAGCGCAGCAGTACGCGACGCAGCAGCAGTCCACCGCGCAGATGACCGGGCGCCTGCTCGGGCCGTTGTCCCGCGGCGAGGGCTTCGACTACTTCGACCGCTACAAGAAGGCGTTTGTCGACACCAACGTGACCAGCATGAAGGCCCAGCTCGGACGCTGCGTCGGCCACGAGGTCGTGACTGCGACCGGACCGGCCGCCGCGATCAAGCCGCTGTTCGACAAGGAAGGCATCGCCGTCACCGTGCTCGATGCCCACCAGCAGAAGCTGGCCTACGCCGCCAAGTTCAACCTGAAGGACATCCTGAAGGCTGAAGAGAAGAAGAAGGCCGAAGAGGCCAAGAAGGCCGCCGGCGGCAAGTAGCCGTCGCAGCGTCAGGTCCCGACCCCGGAGCGATTCACGTCGCTCCGGGGTTTTCTCTTTGCGGGCAAGCGGCGCGCGTCAGGGGACTCCGAGCGCTCTATGAGGCCAAGGCCGCCGGCCGCGACCGTATAGCCGTGGCGTAGGGGCCCGCCGCAGCGAGCCCCCCCCCCTGACCGCTCGTCCCGCTACGAGCAGCCGCTGGTACCGCCGCAGGTCATGCACTTCAGGCACGTGCCGTTACGCACCATCGTCATCGCGCTGCACTCGGGGCAGGCGTCGCCCTCGTAGCCTTGAGCCTTGGCGTCGCGGATCGCCGACGCAGTGCGGCCACGAGCGATGGACTCGGCGCTGCGGCCGGCGTCGACGTGCATCTCCGCCTGTGCGCGCGCGGCGCTCGCCACCGTCGCGGACACGCGCGGGGCGTCATCCACGTTGATCGCGGCGTCGTGGATCATCACGCTGCGCACCGGCATGACCTCCTCGTCGGACCACTTCGGCTCGTCTTCCTGGTGCAGCGTGTCGTGGCGCAGCGCCTCGGGATCCACGTGCGCGAGGTCGTTGCGGCCGAGGTAGTTGATCGCCAGCTCGCGGAACAGGTAATCGATGACGCTGGTGGACATCTTGATGCGCGAGTTGCCCTTGACCATGCCGTTCGGCTCGAAGCGGCTGAACAAGAACTGATCGACGAAGCGCTCGAGCGGCACGCCGTGTTGCAGGCCGATGCTGATCGCGATGGCAAAGCTGTTCATCAAGCTGCGGAAGGCCGCGCCTTCTTTGTGCATGTCGATGAAGATCTCGCCGAGCGAGCCATCCTCGTACTCGCCGGTGCGCAAGAACACCTTGTGACCGCCCACGACGGCCTTCTGGGTGTAGCCGTTGCGGCGGTCCGGGAGCCGGCGACGCTTGGCGAGGTAGCGGACGATCACCCGCTCGGCCATCATACGCGCCTGCTCGGTGGGCGCCTGGCTGAAGAACGCCTCTTGCGGGGGCAGCTCCCCTGCGGGCGCGCGCACCGGCTCGGCCTCGGGCTGGTCGACGGCGCTGAACAGGTCGCTCGCGAACATCGACGACAGCGGCTGCGAGAGCTTGGAGCCGTCGCGGTAGATGGCGTTGGCCTTGATCGAGAGCCGCCACGACATCAGGTACGCCTGCTTGACGTCCTCGACCGTTGCGTCGTTCGGCATGTTGATGGTCTTGGAGATCGCGCCGGAGATGAACGGCTGACAGGCCGCCATCATGCGGATGTGCGCTTCGTAGCTGATGTAGCGCACGCCGTTGCGACCGCAGCGGTTGGCGCAGTCGAACACCGCCTGATGCTCAGGCTTCAACGCCGGCGCGCCCTCCAACGTCATCGTGCCCGTCGCGAACGCGTTGGCGCTGTCGATCTGGCCGCGGGTGAAGCCGATCGCCTCAAGCAGATCGAAGCTGGGCTCGCCCAGCTGGCTCGCGGACAGCCCAAGCACGTCGCGGCAGAAGGCCTCGCCGAGGTTCCAGCGGTTGAACACGAACTTGATGTCGAACGCGCTGGGCAGCGCCTTCTCGACCTTCGCGAGCGTCGCGTCGTCAAAGCCCTTGGCGCGCAGGGTCTCGTGGTTGATGCCCGGCGCGCCGCGCAGCGTGCCGCGACCGGTGGCGTAGTGGATGATCTCCTGCACCGCCGCTGCGTCGTAGCCCAAGCGCACGAGCGCAGGAGCCACCGACTCGTTGGCGATCTTGAAGTAGCCGCCGCCGGCGAGCTTCTTGAACTTCACCAACGCAAAGTCGGGCTCGATGCCGGTGGTGTCGCAGTCCATGACCAGACCGATGGTCCCGGTCGGCGCGATGACCGTGGTCTGGGCGTTGCGGTAGCCGTGGGCTTCGCCCAAGGACACCGCCTGATCCCACGCGTCCCGTGCGGCTTCAAGCAGGTAGGCCGGGCACTTTTCAGGGGCGAGCCCCACCGGGCGGATGGTCAACCCCTCGTACTCGGTGGCCGGGGCGTTGTAGGCGGCGCGCCGATGATTGCGCATGACGCGGAGCATGTGCTCGCGGTTGCGCTTGTAGCCCGCAAAGGGCCCGCGCTCCTTGGCCATCTTGGCGCTGCTCGCGTAGCTGTCACCGGTGAGCACCGCGGAGAGCGCGGCGCAGATCGAGCGGGCTTCGGGGGAGTCGTAGGGCACGCCCATGACCATCAACATCGCGCCGAGGTTGGCATAGCCGAGGCCCAAGGTACGGAAGTCGTAGGAGAGCTTGGCGATCTGCGGGCTGGGGTACTGCGCCATACCCACGGAGATCTCCAGCACGATCGTCCACAGGTGGATCGCGTGACGGTACCCGGCGATGTCAAACATGCCGGTCTTGACGTCGTAGAACTTCATCAGGTTCAACGAAGCAAGATTGCATGCCGTGTCGTCGAGGAACATGTACTCGGAGCACGGGTTCGACGCGTTGATCCTGCCGTCTTCGGGGCAGGTGTGCCACTCGTTGATGGTGGTGTCGAACTGCAAGCCCGGATCGGCGCAGGCCCAGGCCGCGATGGAGATCTGGTCCCAGAGATCCTTGGCCTGCATAGACTTGACGATCTTGCCGTTGTTCCGGGTGCGGAGGTGCCACTCTTCGTCGCGCAGCATCGCGTCCATGAAGCTGTTGGGGACGCGCACCGAGTTGTTGGAGTTCTGGCCGGAGACCGAGGCGTAGCCCTCGCCATCCCAATCGGTGTCGTAGGCGGGGAAGTCGATCTCGGTGAAGCCCTGACGCGCAAACTGCAAGGTCCGAACCACGTAGTTGTCGTTCACGCCGACGGCGCGGGCGTCGCGCATCGCTTTGCGGAGCGGCGCGTTGTGGCGCGGATCAAAGCGGCGGCTGCCCTGCAGGTCTTCGGTCTCTTTGCAGGCGGCGAGGATGTTGTTGAGGTGGATGTTGTTGAGCTTGGAGCCGGTGACCAGCGCGGCGACCTTCTGCTCTTCGTGCACCTTCCAGTCGATGAAGCGCTCGACATCGGGGTGATCGAGGTCCAAGCACACCATCTTCGCGGCGCGACGCGTGGTCCCGCCGGACTTGATCGCGCCCGCCGCGCGGTCACCGATCTTCAAGAAGCTCATCAAGCCCGAGCTGCGCCCGCCGCCCGAGAGCTTCTCGCCCTCGCCGCGCACGCGAGAGAAGTTGGTGCCGGTGCCCGAGCCATACTTGAACAACCGGGCTTCGCGAGTCCAAAGGTCCATGATGCCGCCGTCGTTCACCAGGTCGTCGTTGACCGACTGGATGAAGCACGCGTGGGGCTGCGGGCGCTCGTAGGAGCTGGTCGACGCGCGAACTTTGCCGGTACGCTCGTCAAAGTAGTAGTGGCCTTGCGCCGGGCCGTCGACGCCGTACGCCCAGTTCAGGCCGGTGTTGAACCACTGCGGCGAGTTCGGCGCGCAGATCTGCGCGGCGAGCATGAAGCGCATCTCGTCGTAGAACGCCCGAGCGTCGTCTTCGGTAGAGAAGATGCCGTCTTTCCAGCCCCAATAGGTCCAGCAGCCCGCGAGGCGATCAAACACCTGCCGGCTGTCGCGCTCGGGACCAAAGCGGCGGTCTTCGCTCATGCCGGCGAGCGCGTCTTCATCGGCCACGCGACGCGACAACCACGCGGGCATGCCCTTCTCTTCGAGGGGCTTGGTGGCGGCGGGGATGCCGGCCTTGCGAAAGTACTTCTGGGCGAGGATGTCGACGGCTACCTGCGACCAGCCCGAGGGGACCTTGACGTCTTCGGCCTCAAAGACGACGCTGCCGTCTGGGTTGCGGATCTCCGAGCGGCGCGAGACGAACTCGAGCGCCGCGTAGGGGGAGGTGGGTGCGGCCGCGGAGGGGGCGGCGGTGGTGAATCGGCGGGTGATCTGCATAGCGGGCTCCGGAGGGACTGACGAGGAAAGGGGGCGCGGGCGCACTTGTACACACGGTCCGCAACGCGAACACGACCCGGTACACCGCGACCGGGGATCCCATAGTATGGGGTCGCAGGGGGAAATTCAAGGGCTCGCCCCCAACATGTTGTGGCTTTCTTTTCTCTGCACTACTACATAATGTGTCCATAAGTTATCAATGGATATCCACGGGCTTATACACAAGTTATACCCAGCGCGGTTTTTGGGTGTTGGGAGAGCTTGGAGAATTCGGTTTTCCATCCGTCCCCGGAGGGCCGATCGCCGGCCGACGCGCCGCAGCGCCCCCCGGCATAAGGGAGCGCCGAGGAGGTGCCGTGGCTCCCGTCCCGCAGCCGATCCCCTACCAGGGCAGCAAGCGCCTGCTCGCGCAGCGGATCTTGGGCTTCTTGCCGCCGGATACCGGCGTGCTGTACGAGCCCTTCGCGGGCTCGGGCGCGGTGACGCTCGCCGCCGCTGCCGCTGGCCGGGCGAAGCACTACGTGCTCTCCGACGCCCTCGCCCCGCTCATCGGCATCTGGGAGCTGATCCGCACCGATCCGGAGCGCCTCTGCGCCGGCTACGCGCAGCTTTGGACCGCCCAAGGCGCATCGCCCCGCGCGACCTACGACGCCTGCCGCGCCGACTACAACGCCGCGCCCGATCCCATCCGGCTGTACTTCCTCATCTCGCGCTGCGTCAAGAACGCGGTGCGCTTCAACGCCGACGGCGCGTTCAACCAGTCCCCCGACACCCGCCGCATCGGCACGCACCCCGACCGGGTTCGGCACCGCGTGCTCCAGAGCCACGGCCTGCTCAAAAACGCGCGCTGTTACCCCCGCGACTACGCCCAAAGCCTCCACGACGCCGCTCCCAACGACGTGGTCTACATGGACCCGCCCTACATGGGCGTGTCCGGCACGCGCGACCGCCGCTACGTACAAGGGCTGGACCTCGAGCGCTTCATCGCCGAGCTGGACCGCGCGAACCAGCGCGGCGTCTCGTACATCGTCAGCTTTGATGGGCGCTGCGGCGATCGCAGCTACGGCCCCGGATTGCCCGAGCACCTGAAGCTGCACCACCTCGAGCTCGACGCCGGGCGATCGGCCCAAGCGACGCTCAGCGGGCGCGCGGAACAGACCTTCGAGTCGTTGTACGTGGCGCCGGCGCTGCTCGCGCGCCTTGGGTCTCCCGCGCTGCTCGCGCGCCTTGAGCCCCAGGCGCTCACTCCGGCAGCCACACCCCGGTAGCGCGCTCCACGCCCTCGACCCGAGCGCCGTGGACCGCGTTGGCGAGGCACGCGCCTACCGTCGCGGCCTCTCCCTCCGCCGCGAGCGGCACGACCTGCAAGCGCCCGGCTTCCACGTGCCATTGCAGCGCGAGGCCCGCCGGCATCCCAGCCTTGGGCACACACGAGCGCGGCGGCTTTGCGGCGTTGATGGCTGCGTCCACCGCACGCAAGGTCGTCGCGCTGGCGTCCGCGTCCACGCCGAGCATACGCACCGCACCGACGCCGGAGACGGTCCACGTGCGCTTGATCTCGGCGGTGTCGAAGTCCAGATCGAAGCGCATCGCTTGCATCGCCTCGACCACGCACGCGGCGAGCGCATCGCTGCCGGTGCTGTTCGCGACGACCTTCGTCTTTCGCAGCACCCCCGCGGACACCTGCCACGCGAGCTCCAGGGATCCTCCTGCCGGTGCTATGCCCGCAGGCGAGCCCGCAGCCGGCGACCCGACCAGACATTGCTCGACGACCGGGTTCTGCTCGGTCACCGCGTAGGAGACGCGCCCCGCAGCACGCTCGTTGGTGTTGGGCTCCATCAAGCCGCCGCGCTGGTAGAGCACCAGCGAGGTGCCGTCGCGCAGCGACTCGCTCGCGATCTGCCGCCCATCGACGCGATCGCTGATCCAGCCGCCGTCGTCCAGCATCGTCAGCCGCGCGTACGGCATCTGCAGCGCGCCGTCCCACAGGTAGATGTGGCCGAGCGCGTCGGCCGTCGCGTAGCGATCGCCCTTCAAGCGCACCCACTGATCGACCTTGCCAAGAAACACCGGCGGCGCCTCGATCTGCGTGGGTTCACCGGGGAGCACGGCGGCGCCGTCGAGGCCCAGCCCGTAGTCCAGCCCGCCAAGGGTGACCGTCAGGCGGGACAAGCCGGACATCCACGCCAGCGCAGACTCTGCGACGGGCGAGAAAGGCGCGATGCTCCAGTGCATCAGCGGCTTCGACGTCAGCAAGTCCCAGACCCGCAGCACGCCGCTGTCGCTCATCGCCGCGAGCTTCCATGCGGCCCCTTCCTGCGCGAACGCCACCGCGACCGTCGGCTCGTCGAAGGTGTAGAGCGAGCGCTCTACGACCTTGGTGACCGCGTCGATGACCCGCACCACGCCGTCATCCGCGCCCACCGCCAACCACTTGCCGTCCCCCGAGACCGCGAGCGCGCCGATCGGCGCCACCGCGCCCATGTAGGCGTCGCGCTGCGTGGCGGTGTCGACGTCCCAGGCGCGAACCAGCGTGTCGGCCTGCCCGGAATAGAGCGTGCGACCATCGGGAGAGGCGCGCAGCACGTGGATCGCCGGCACCGCGCCGATCGCTCCGGGCGGCACCGCCCCGACATCCCCGCCCGCGGCCGCCATCCACGACCAGTGCCGGATGCGGCCCAGCGTGTCGCGACCGTAGAGCGTGTCGGCCTCAAACCACAGCCGCTCGATCGGCGGCGAAGGGAAGGGCGAGGCCGGCGGCGAGCCCGCCGCCATGGTGCGTACACCCCGGAATGGCAGGTCGATCAGCGAGACGACGTTGTTGTCATCGGCGATCGCGAGCAGCTTGCCGTCGTCGCTCCATTGCGCCGCGACTGGGGTTGCGCCGTGCAGCGGACCGGAGAGCGCGGGACCAGCGGCGGGACCGATCCAGAGCGCGCGGCCTCGGGACCACGCGTAGGTTGAACCCCGCGCGGCGAGCGGACGGTTGTCCAAATCCCACAGCCGGCGACCGCCTTCGGGCAGCGCGGCGACCAGATCCACGTAGCCCAACGTCGCGCCGGTAGGGCCGAGCAGCGTCCCAAAGCGCCCGGAGCGCGCGTCGATGCGCGTGACGCCAGCGGGGATCTCGAGGGTCTCGGCGACCTCGGTCTGGGAGCTGGCGCTCAACGCGATGCGAACGAGGTGGGTGGCGTCCTTGCGCACCCACGCCGATCCGGAGTCGCTCTCGCCGGTGGCCTCTTCGCGCACCTGCTCGGACCGCGTGGTCGGGGCGAAGGCGAACCAGGGGTCTTGAACGGTGACGTCGCTGATGCCGGCCTGCGCGGTCATGCTGTCCACCGACCACACCTCGAAGCGGCCGTCTGCTTGAAACAACGCGAGTTTTTTGCCCCCTTCATTGAAGGCACACTGCAGGATCGGCGTCCCCGTGGCGGCCAGCGACTGCCCCTTCAAGCCGGTAAAGCCGTTCCAAAGCGTGATGACGTCGGCGTCGAGCGTCGCGACCGAGCGCCCCTCGCGGTCGGTGCACAAGGTCCGCCCGCGCGGCCGGTCGGCCTGCGGCGGTCCGGCCGACGCGCTGCGGGCGCCGGTCCCGGCCGCAAGTTCGCTCGCGCCGGGGCCCGCCGGCAACGTCACGCTGCGCTCGCGCCCGAACGGATCGATCCAGCGCACCGTGCTCCCGACGCCGTTCCCGGCGCGGTCACCGTCTGCAAACGCCGCATCCCGCGCCGCCCACGGCAGGGTCAGGCGCCGCCCGCCCTGCGCGAGGTCGAACACCACCGTCTCCAAATCGGTGCGCACCAGCGCCAGCGGCTCGCGGATCGACACCGTCGCGGTCGTCCCATCCACCACCCAACTGTAGGCCTGCGAACCCCCAAGTATCGACGCCATCACCGCCCCGCGGCTCTCGGGCTCGCGCAGCAGCACGCTCACGCCCAGCGTCGGAACCGCGTCGGTCGCGCCCGGATCGGCCACCCGAGGCCCGACGGACACGGCGATGTCCCCCCGCGCCGCCACGGCCACGACCGGGCCTGCGTGCACGCTGTACACCCGCGGCCCTCCCGAAGAGCCCCCACGTACAAAGGTCACATCTCCGGTCGCCGATCCCCAGACCATGCCCGCGGTGGCCGACGAGGCTTCGCTGGTCGTCGCGACCGCCGTGGCCCCAGCGATGTCCTTGACCACCGCGAGCGGCGCCGACACCTTCAGCGTGGTCCGCACGGTGCCATCGGCCCCGACCACAGAGAGGTGCTCCCCGGTCAGACTCGCGCCCGAGGCCGGCTGAGTGAGCGCGTGGCGCACTTTGACGCTGCCGTCGGCGGCGTAGACGGCGAGGGCCTGACGGGTGGCGCTGTCCACCCACACCGACGCGCCCGATTCCGCATCGGTCGCGAGGCGGATCTGCCCGTCCGGCGCGGGCCAGAGCCGCGACGGGCCCGGCGAGAGCGTCGCGCCCTCCACATCCGAAGCCGTGGCGAGCCGCACCGGATCGGCGATCGCGCGGGTCTTGCGATGATGCGGGATCTCCCGAAGCGCGTCGCCCCGCAGCACATGGTACCGCGCCGGCCGGCGCCAAACCCGCGTAAACCCAGCGCCGTCCGAGCCGATCACCGTGCGTCCCCACGGCGACATCCGCAGCGTGGGCCGCGCTCCGGGGACGTCGGGCACCGACTCGCGGAACAGCGGCATGTCGTCGATCAGGTCCCAGACCTCGAACTGCAAGGTCGCGGGCACGCTGCCCACCGCCGGCGTGCGCGAGACGGCGCTGATCTGCTGGCCATCCGCGGACCAATCGACGTCGACCACGTCGCCGTCGCCAAAATCGATAACGCGGATGGACTTGCCAAGGCGCACGTCCCATATCGTCACGCGCCCGTCGCCCTGCCCGGTCAGCAGCTGCTCGGCGCGCACATCGAGCGCCACCGCGTGCACCGGATCGGCCACCATCGCGCCGCTCGGGCCGCGCCGCGCCGTCGTGACCGCACGCAGCAGCCGCCCCGTCTCGCCGTAGAGCACGGCAGCGCCCCGCTCGCCGCCGACCGCGTACTTTCCGTCCTCTCGACTCGACGCCGCCGCGCTCAGCACGCCGAGGTCGGGATCCCGCGACCACAGCTTCTGGCCCGAGCGCCCGTCGATCGCGACCGCCGCCTGTCCCCGCGTGTAGACCACCGTGTCGAGCGTGTCGCGCCCATCGGCGCTGGTCGCGCGCGCCAACGCGATCGACGAAGCGCGGGCTTTGACCTCGGACAACGTGCGCGGATCGGCGCCTTCAAAAACGCAGATCCGGCCGTCCGAACTAAGGAACGCATAGATGTTCCCGGTAGCCGCGCTCGCACCGGCGAGCAGCTGCGCGCCGCAGGTACGCGCGACGCGAAGCGTGCCGTCGTCCGCATACAAGCCGCCGCCGCCCAGAAAGCCGACGCTGGGATCGGCGGCCCAGCCCAGAAAGGGCATCAAAAAGTCCTGAACCGCCGTCGCAGGACCGACCTCAGGCTCGGTGGACCGGGCAAACTGCGGTGCTGCATCCCCGCGAGCGACCGAGGAGCCGACGCCGATCGCGACGCACGCAGCGATACCAACGGCCCAGAGGCCTGCCCAGCGACGCACGATCAGAGGCTCTTCAGCGCCGACGCGACCTGCTCCGCGTGCCCCGCGACGCTGACCGGATCCCAGATGTTCCGGATGACGCCGTTTGCATCGACCAAAAAGCTGACGCGACGGGAGATGCCGCCGTCTTCGACGCCCCAGCGGGTGCCTAACGCGCCGTCCCCGTCAATCAACAACGGGAAGTTCAAGTTGTACTTCTGCTTGAATGCGCGGTGCGAAGCGGCGTCGTCGCGGGAGGCTCCAAAGACGCGTACGCCGAGCCCGCCAAAGGCTGGGACCGCGTCGCGGAAGGAGCAGCTCTCTTTGGTGCAACCTGGGGTGTCGTCCTTCGGGTAGAAGTAGAGCACGAACGGCTGCCCCTTGACCTCAGCGAGCGTCCACACGTGGCCGGCTTCGTCTACGGCGAGCTCCGGCGCGGGCTGTCCGACCTGCAGGTGCGTCTTGCCCGACAGGCCGAGCGCAGACTTGACGATGCTTTTGACGATGGAGAGTTTCATGCCGAGGGATCTATGCCGGTCAGCAGCGCGATGTCAGCCCGATCGACATCCCGAGACAGACAGCGTTTATAGGCGATCAACGCGGCGAGATGCACGACCGGGCAGCGTCGCCCAAGCACGTCGCGCAGCACAAAGTCGCCGGGGAGGAACGGATCGTCACGCCAGAGGCCCGCCGCGGCGTCGAAGATACGGCAGGTTGAACCCCCACAGAGGTCAATCATCTGCCCGTGGTAATCCAACGTGCAAAGCAAAAGATCCCAGTTTTCATCCTGAAAGCGCGCCGGGCCGTAGACCACAAAGGGCGCGATCACCGGGAGCAGCGCGGCGATCGCCTCGTCGGGGACCTCGATGTCGATGTCCGCGAGCGGGCGGACGAGCGTGGGCGTGCGGGCGTGCGCGCGCGCCGCGAGCCCGCCGGTGATGCGCCAGGCGATGCCGCGCTCATCGAGCCGATCGGCGATCCAAGCGAGCGCAAGCGCAGGCGATCGAGCCTGGTCCGTCTCGGCCGTCTCAGACACGATCCCTTCCGACCCGATCACTCCCGAAACCGCACGACGGTGAACGCATCGCCGCCCTCTTCGATGTTGGCCGGGCGAAAATCACGCACGTAGGACGAGCTCGACAGCCATTGCCGCACGCCGACCTTGAGCGCCCCGGTGCCGTGACCGTGCAGGATGAACCCGACGCTGGACCGGTTGGACAAGCCATCAAAAAACTGCTCCATCGCCGGGAACGCATCCTCGACGCGAAAGCCGCGCAGATCGATGGTGTTGTGGGCCATCGCGACGTGAACGCCGGTGGTCTCGGCGGATTCTCGGGACGGGTCGGGCCTCGAATCGGGGCGCGCACCGGGGCGGGGCCGCGCGCTCGGATGGACCTCGCGGTGATGACGCGTGTCGACTTTGCTGGGCTTGCCGCCATTCGGCTTAGCGCCGCTGATCTCCTGCAGATCGCGCGCCGGCACCCAGCTCAACATGCCGCGCAGCGAGATGCGGATCTTGTCGCCGCCCACCTCTACAATATCGACGATGCCCAAGGTGCGGTGGCGCACCCGCTGGCCGGCGGAAAAAGCGACCACGGGCGCGGCCACCGGTACGGCCTCGCCCACGCCGGTACCACCGGCCTCGGGCTCGCCTAACGCCGCGCCCACCTGCCGCACCTGACGAAGCGCCTCGTTCGCGGCGCGCATCTCGGGGTTGGCCTGCAGGCCGGCGACCAACGCGCGCACTTCATCCTCGCGCGCCCGCAGCCGTACGCGCGCCTTGTCGACCTCCTCGGCTACCGCACGATCAATGCGCCGTTGCAGCACCGCCTCGCGCGCGGTCAGCTCCTCCAAGCGGCGCGTCATCTCCACGCGCTCAGCGGCGAGCCGCTCGGCTTGGATCCGCGCACGGCCGCGCTCCTCGTCCAGCGCCTCCAGCTGCTGCGTGAGCGCCCGGCTCGCCTCGTCCATCACCGCTACGGCGCGGTCCAGCACCGCCGCCGGCATGCCCATGCGGCGGGCGATCGCCATCGCGTGGGACGGGCCCGGCGCGCCGGTCTCCAAGCGAAAGGTGGGTTTCCCATCGGCGAACTGCGCGGCCGCCACCGAAAATCGCGCGTCGGCCGCCGCGAGCGCCTTCATCTCCGGGAAGTGCGTCGTCACGGCGACGCGCGCGCCGTTGTCGACGAGCTGCTCCACCACCGCGCGGGCGAGCGCCGCGCCCTGCGAGGGATCGGTGCCCGCGGTGATCTCATCGATGAGCACCAGCGCGGCGCCCGGCGCTGCCGCCGAGGTCAGCGCGACCGCGTGCGTGAGCGAGCGCACATGGGCCGAGAACGTCGACAAGCCCTCCTGCACCGACTGTTGGTCGCCGATGTCCGCGAAGATCGGGTCAAAAAGGTCCACGCGCGCGCCCGGCGCCGCCGGAACGGGCAGGCCCGCGCGCACCAGCAACGCGAACAGCCCCAGCGTCTTCAGCGCCACCGTCTTGCCGCCGGCGTTCGGCCCGGTCAACACCAAGCCCGGGGCCTGGGGCGTGAGCGAAAGATCATTCGCGACCACCGCGCGGGGGTTGGGGTTCTCCGCCGAAGGAATGGCGTTGAACGCCAACAGCGGGTGACGCGCGTCCACCACGGTGATCACGCCTTCGGTGTGTACCGCCGGGATCGTCGCGCCCAGACGCGCTCCAAAGGTGACGCGCGCGCAGATCAGATCGAGGCGCACCGCCGCCGCGAGGCTGCGCAGGATCGGCGTCCGACCTCGTCCCACGCGATCCGACAGCTCGCCCAAGATGCGCCGCTCCTCGCGGAACAACGAGGCTTCGGCCTCGGTCAAGTCGTTGTGCAGCTCCACGACCGCCGCCGGCTCGATGTACACCGTCTCGCCGGACTGCGACGTGCCGTGCACGATGCCGATGCCCTTGCGAAAGCTGGACTTGACCGGCAGCACGTAACGGCCGTTGCGCTCGGTGAAGTAGCGGTCCTGCAGCAGCGCCCCCAGCCCGTCGTCGCGCATCAGCTCGTCGAGGGTGCTGTGGATGCGCGACTTCAGGCTCTCGCGCCGGCGACGGAGCTCATCGAGCTGCGGGTATTCTTTGCCGGAGAGCTGCCCGGTAGCGTCAAAGCTGCGGCGTAGAAGCTGCGCGAGCTCGTTATCCACCTCGATCGGGTGCGCGATCGCGAACACCGCCGGGGCCTCCTCCGCCACCGACTCGGCCCAACGTCGCAGGATGTGCAAGCCCTCGAGGCCGCTGCCGACCGCGCGCAGGTCTTCCATCTCCAAGGTGAGGCCGCGGCCGGCGCGCTCTACAGCCGGACCGATGTCGTTCACCGCGCCGACCGGGCACCGCAGCCCGCCGCGCTCGAGCTCGCCGAGCTCCCGCACCGACGCGTAGACGCCGCGCACCGCCGAAGCGTCCGACAACAGCGCGATCTCAGCCGCTGCGCGCGCCCCCGCGAGCGTACGGCACGCCAGCGCGACCTGGGCAAGGATGTCGGACCAGCCAAGGACCAGCAGCGTACGGGTGGCGGGGGAGTCAGGGGCGCTCATTCTGGCGCGCTATCCCGCATGCGCCCCAAGCACGCGATCTACCCTACACCGGGGCCACCGCTGCGTTATCCCGCGCCCCTGTAACGCTACCAAGGAACACCTTTTGGAATTCAAAGACTTCAACCTCGATTCCCGACTTCTACAAGGAATCGCGGCTATCGGGTTCACCCACCCGACGCCGATCCAGGAACAGTCGATCCCCGCCGGTATGGCCGGGCGCGATCTGCTCGCTGCGGCGATGACCGGAAGCGGAAAAACCGCTTCGTTCTTGCTCCCTGTGCTGCATCGCCTGCTCGACAAGCCCCGTGGCGCCACCCGCGCTTTGGTGTTGACGCCCACGCGCGAGCTCGCTGCGCAGATCCACGAAGAGCTCGTGGAGCTCGCGCGCTTCACCAAGATCACCGGCGCTCCGGTGTTCGGCGGCGTGGGTCCTGGCCCTCAGGAGCGCGCCTTCCGCGCCGGCGTAGACGTGATCATCGCCACGCCCGGTCGACTGCTCGACCACATGTCCGCCGACTACGCGCGCTTCGACTCGCTCGACGTGCTGGTGATCGACGAGGCCGACCGCATGCTCGACATGGGCTTCCTGCCCGATGTCCGCCGCGTGCTCGCGCGCCTGCCGAAGCAGCGCCAAACGCTGTTCTTCAGCGCCACCATGCCCCCGGAAGTGCAGCGCCTGTCGAAGGACATGCTGCATGACCCGGTCGCGTTCAACATCGAGCGCAAGGCGGCCCCGGCCAAGGGCATCCGTCAGGTGCTTTACCCGGTGCCCGAGTCCGCAAAAGCCCCGCTGCTCATCGAGCTGCTGCGCCGCAACGAGATCGGGAACGTCATCGTGTTCACGCGCACCAAGCACCGCACCAACCGGCTGTCTGAGCTGCTGGAGAAGGAGGGCATCCCGAACGCCCGCATGCATGGAAACCGCAGCCAGCCCCAGCGCACCGAGGCGCTCGCCGGCTTCAAGACCGGCAAGATCCGCGTGCTCTGCGCCACCGACATCGTCGCCCGCGGCATCGACGTCGAGCAGCTGGAGCACGTCGTGAACTTCGACGTGCCGAACATCCCGGCGGACTACATCCACCGCGTCGGTCGCACCGCGCGCGCAGAGGCCACCGGCGAGGCGTTCACCTTCGTCAGCCCCGAAGAAGAAGGCGATCTGAACGCCATCGAGCGCGCCATCGCCACGCGCTTGCCGCGCGTCCGCATCGAGGACTTCGACTACAACCAGCGCCCCAGCGAGCCGCTGGAGATCCCCATCGGCCAGCGCATCGCGGAGATCCGCGCCCGCAAGTCTGAGGAGCGTGAGCGCGCACGCGCCAAAGCCAGCGGGCAGCCCATGCCGCGCGGCGGCGGGCGTCCTGCCCAGAGCAGCGGCGGCGGAAACGGCGGCGGCGGAAACGGCGGCGGCGGACGTCCTGCCCAGAGCGGCGGCGGAAACGGCGGCGGCGGCGGGCGTCCCGCGCAGAGCAGCGGCGGAAACGGCGGCGGCGGGCGTCCCGCACAGAGCGGCGGCGGCGTCTACGGGCGTCCGAACGGCAACGGCGGCGGGCGCCCCGCGCAGAGCAACGACGGCGGCGGCGCGCGGCCTCCGCAGAACAGCGGCGGCTACGGCATTCCTCAGGACCATCGGAACGACCGCGGCGGTCAGAGCGCGCCTTCCAACCGGGGCGGCTACGGCGGTCAGCGCGGCGGCGCCAACGCGGGCAGCGGCGGCTCTTGGGGCGATCGCGCGCCAAGCAGCGAAGCGCCACGGCCGCGCAGCAACGACGCCGTCGAGGTCAGCCCCGGCGTGTGGCGCAGGCCCGGCGGGAAGTAGGGCGGGGGAGTCGGAGAGCGGCGAGGTCCAGCGGAGCAGCGTGAAGCGCCCCGCTCACGACCCAGCGGACAGCGTCCCGTCGACGTCCACCTTCATGTCGAGGCTGTCGACGGCGTACTTGAAGGTGACCGCAGCGCCGTCCACGGTGGCGTCGGCGCTGTCGACCGAGGTGTAGACGCCCTGGGAGTTCTGGTAGAGCACCTCGGCCCGGGAGTCGGCGCCCGCGAAGGTCACGCCGATGTAGTCGCCGTGAACGTCGATCGACCCGCAGAGGAAGTCCACGTCTGGGGTCATCTCGAAAAAGGCGTCGCACTCCCAGCACACGACCGCCAGCTCCGCGGAGAGCGCCGCATCGGCGGGGATGCGCTCACCCGTCTCGTGGAAGGTGTCGTCGCAGCCCGAGCCGTAGAAGCGCCGGGTGCCGTCCCAATGGGTAAACTCGGCGTAGGCATCGCCGGTGTCGCTCGCGCTGTCGCAGCGGCCGCTGCAATCGGAGTCGCCGTCCCGCTTTCCCCCCGCGCACGCGAGGCTGAGCCACGCAAAAACAGCACACGAAATGGGGAGCAGCGGGAGCGACCTACGCATCCCGCGACGCTAACCGATAGAGCACGATGGCGACCGCGACTTGCGGGCGCGCGGGCGTTGGGCGTACGATGACCCCATGCGCTCCCCAAGCCGCGGTTGCTGTCTCCCATCCTCCCTGAACGGTCGCCCGTGACCGCGTACACGCCGACGCCCCCCGACGTCGCCGCGTACCACGCGGCGCAGACCGAGACCGATCGTCCCACCTGTGAGGCGCTCGCCGCGATCATCGCAGGCGCGCTGCCCGAAGCCGTCGGGAAGGTCTGGCACGGGCACCCCGTGTTCTTTCTCGAGGGCAACCCGGTGGTCGGCTACAGCGTCCACAAAGAAGGCGTGCGGCTGCTGTTCTGGAGCGGGCAGTCGTTCGACGAGCCCGCGCTGTCGCCCGTCGGAAAGTTCAAAGCCGCCGAGGCACGGTTCGCCGGCGCCAGGGAAGTCGACGCCCCCGCGATGGAACGATGGCTGGCGAAAGCGAGGGACATCCAGTGGGACTACAAGAACGTCGCAAAGAACAAGGGCGTGCTCGTGCGCATCGGCTGAGCGTCGATCGCCACGCCGCGCGGGGGCGGATGTGCATCGCGCCCCCGAGTGCCGAGACCGGCGATCAGCCCCAGAGCACCGATCCCTTCGTCGCGAACCAACCATCGAACTTCGACTCCACCGACGCTTCGATCCTCGATCGTTTGATCTTGAGCGTAGGCGTCAGGAAGCCGTTTTCAACCGTCCAAGGCTCGGGGCTCACGACGATCATCTGGAGCTGCTCGTACCCGGAGAGCGTCTTGTTCACCTGCTCAAGCCAAGCGCCAAGCTCCTGCTCCACGCGGGTGCGGGTGGCCGCTTCGGCCATCTTCGGGCGGATGTCCTCGGCGAGCACGACCAGCGCATAGGCGGACGGACAGCCGCTCCCCGAAACGCAGGAGAGCTCGATGAGCGGGTGTTCGTTGAGCTTGTTCTCAATCGGCGCGGGCGCCACATACTTGCCCTTGGCGGTCTTGAAGAGCTCTTTGAGCCGGCCGGTGAGCTTGAGGAGCCCGTCCGGACGCCGCTCGCCCTTGTCCCCGGTCCGGAAGAAGCCATCGGCCGTCATCACCTCAGCCGTGAGCTCCGGGCTCTTGTAGTAGCCGATCATCTGGCCGGGGGACTTGATGAGGACCTCGCCGTCCTCGGCGATGCGCACCTCGACCTCGGCGTAGGGTTGGCCGACGTACCCGGGGACGCAATTGTCTTCGCGGGAGAGGTGCGAATACGCGAAGTCCTCGGTCATCGCGTAGCCTTCACGCAAGTTCAGACCCAGGCGCCGGTACCACGCGATGAGGTCCGCGGGGATCGGCGCCGAGCCGCTGCCAGCGACGCGGACGCTGTCGAGGCCGAGGCCGGTGAGCACCTTCTTGGAGATGATCCCCTTCACGATCGGGATCTTGAGCAGGAGATCGAGCCGCGACGGCGGCATCTTTGTGAACACGCCCTGCTGGAACTTGAGCCAGAGCCGGGGCACCGAGATGAACAAGGTCGGCCGCGCACGTT
Organism: uncultured Pseudomonadota bacterium; assembly: GCA_903900265.1. GTDB lineage: Bacteria > Myxococcota_A > UBA796 > UBA796 > SXON01 > CAIUMM01. The sequence continues at coordinate 11,295 of CAIUMM010000146.1, read as the reverse complement.
TGAGGTCGGCGACGAAGGTGTCGAGCGCCTCAGCAAAGAACACGTGCGAGCCCGCGACCATCGACGACACCTCGACATACGCCCGCTCAAAGACGTGCGCGAGCGGAAGGTAGGAGATGTAGCGCTCCTCCGCGGAGATCTCGAGCTCCTTCACGATCCCCCGGGCGGCTTGGGTGATGCGGCCAAAGCTGTGCATCACGCCCTTCGGCGTTCCCGTGGAGCCCGAGGTGTAGATGATCATCGCGAGGTCGTCGGGGCTCCGCGACGGGCGACCGTCGAGCGGCGCAGTGCGCGCGACGATCGCATCCCACGTGTCGAACGACGTGGGCGGCGCCAGCGGGAAGGCGACGCGCGGCAAGTGGGCCGGCACGCCGGGCTCCTGAGCGCTCCAGGTGTCGAGCTTGCCGACGAACAGCGCCTTGGCTTCGCTGTGCTCAAGCACGTACCGCACCGTGTCGGGTCCCTCGGTCGGGAAGATGGCGACCGTCGTAAAACCGCCCATCCAGATCGCCAGCTCGGCCATGAAGAAGTGGGCGCAATTCTTGGAGAGCATCCCCACCTTGTCGCCGGGCTGCAGCCCGAGCGAACGCAGGTGAGCCGCCACGCGTCGAGCCTCCCCGACCACCCGTCCCCAGGTGTAGTCCTCCACGGCGACGCCGCCGAGCGGCTGGGTGAGGTAGACGCGGTCCTTGGCCTTCGTCTCCCAATCGTACACATCATCCAGGATCAGCTGAGCCAAAAAGCACCTCTGTGTGCAGGTTAGCAAACGGCGGGCCTGAGGACAAGCTCGCAGCCGCGCCCGCACTGTGTGTCGGCGGCGACAAGGCCGCCGCTCAGGACACAGGAGCCCACGATGGCGTAGCGACGAAGCGACACGGGGACCGGCGAGCGCGACGGGTCCAATTGTCTAGTTGCTGCAAAGCGGGAAGCAGTTGTCACAAATTGCTTGTGGGGTCCGCTCCCGAGCAGGTACCGTACTCATGCCAACTACAACCAAGTCGCACCCGCGACTTGGTCCAACCCAACCACCGGAGATCCACGATGAGCCTTCTTCTCTCCCTCGCCCTCACCGGCTGCAGCTTTGTCGAAGTGAACCTCCCAGCGTCCACCGAGGTAGACGTCACCCAGCCCCCCGACTCCGGGGACGCGGCCGACGACTCCGGCGGCACGACCGACTCCGGCGGCACCACCGACACTGCGCCCGACGACTCTGGCGAAGACACCGCCGCAGAGCCCGACTCTGGCGGGCCCGCCCCGGCTTGGGCGCCCGGCGCGGACACCACCGTGATCGAGGCGGAGACCTACAGCATGGCCAACGGGGTGTGGCTCACCGACATGAACCGTGATGGGCTCGACGACCTCATCGTCACCCAGCCTACGGTCACCTCCGACGGCCTCGCCTACCAGCTCACCATCTCGGTCTACCCGAGTAACGGCGACGGCACGTTCGGCACCCCGACCGTGACCAACAGCGCGCCGAGCGGCTACTATCCCTCGCCGATCCTCGTCGACCTCACCGACGATGGCATCCCCGACCTCGTCGCGACCTTCGGCAACACCATCTCGCTGTTCGCGGGCGCCTCCGGCCGCTTCCGGGCCGAAGTGAACTGGGCAGCAGTCGACGGATCCTACCCGCTGACGCTTGGCTCCGCCGACTTGGACGGCGATGGCGCACCCGAGGTGGTCGTGGCTGGGCAGAACTACGACGGCACTGGGCGGATCGACGTTCTTGGTCGGGACAGCGCGGGCGCACTTGGATTCACCTACTCCTACCAAGTGTACAGCTACCTGTATGCGTACACGATGATCGCCGCTGACCTCGACGGCAACGGTCGTCAGTCCGCGATCTTCACCGACGCCTACAGCGCCGGCTACGTTTACTCGGTGGAGCTGTACGACTACTGGGGCTCCGATTTTATCTATCTCTCGGGTTTGACGAACCTGCGCTTTTCCAACGACTCCATCTCCTACGGGTTCAACACCGACTACGACGGCGACGGGAGCGACGAGCTGGTCAGCACGGGCACCGACGGACTGCAATTCTACGACCCCAACGTGGGCCACGCCGAGTTCCTGCGCATCAACGACTTCGAGAGCACCCCGACGGGCGCGGTCGGCTACGACCTCGATGGCGACGGCACCAAGGACGCCTTGGAGAGCCTCTACCACTACGAGTACACCGACCACAGCTCCTACTCTTCGGCCCAGCTCTCCTGGAACCTGCGCGGGGAGGACGGCTTCGCCGCCGCCGAGCACACCGACTTCGACATCGCGCCGTGGAGCTACGGGTACGGGTCGAACCTCGCGGCCGGCGACGTCAACGCGGATGGGTGCGGCGACGTAGCGTTCTTTGACGCCTACACCAACGTGCACTTCGCGCTCGGCGCCTGCGGGGGCTGAGCGGCACCGGGCCGGCTCGGGACTCCCGCAGCCGGCCCTCACGCGCCTGCGGGTGAGCCAACGGCCACGTTACCTGCCCCCGATGCCCTCTCCCGTCTTCGTCCTTGGTGCCCCCCGCTCTGGAACCACGCTGCTGCGGGTGATGCTCGCCGGTCACCCGCAGCTCTTTTCGCCGCCCGAGATGGTGATCGCGCCGTTCGCGACCATGGCCGAGCGTCGCAAGAAGCTGGACGAGCGCTTCTGGGAAAAAGGCGGCCTGCGGCGCACGCTGATGGAGCTGCACGGCGTCGACGTTGACGCTGCCAAAGCCCTCGAGGCCGAGTGGGAGTCGCTCACCGTGCCCGAGGTGTACCAACGCCTGATCGAAGCCTTAGGCGAGCGCATCCTCGTCGACAAGTGCCCGCACCTCTCGGCCGATCCAAGCGCGATGGCGCGGCTCGCGCGCTGGTTCCCCGACGCCCGCTGGGTGTGGATCCTCCGCCACCCGGGCAGCGTGACGCGCAGCATCGAGAACATGCCGATGGCCGAGGTGATCCTGCAAGGCTACGCGCCCGACGCCCGCAGCATCTGGTACTACGCCAACAGCAACATCCAAGGCTTCCTCGAGACCATCCCCGCCGAGCGCAAGGTCACCGTCCACTACGAAGACCTCGTCGCGTCCCCGGAGAGCGCGGCCGCAGCGCTGCAGCGCGTGTCCAACGTGGTGGGCGTGCGCTACGACCCCGCGATGGCGCAGCCCTACGAGGGAGACCGGATGCGCGAAGGGCCGCCGGGAGCGCGCGCGGTCGGGGACCCGAACCTCGCCGGGCGCGGCAAGGTGCAGCCCGAGCTGGCGACGGCGTGGCTCGAAGGCTTCGACCCCGCGAGCGTCAGCCCAGAGACGCACGGGCTGGCCCGCAGCCTCGGCTATGACCTGTCGACGCTGCCGCCCCCGCCGATCACCGCGGTCTCCGAAGCGATGCGAGGGTTCTTCACCCGCGTCGTCGCGCTCGAGCAGACGCTGAACGTGCCGGATGATCAAGACGCTCTGGAAGGCCGACGCTTCCTCGCCCGCATGGTCGCGCAGAGCCTCGACATGTTCGTGGAAGAGAACGACGCCGAGCGACCGGCGTTTCATCACGCCGAGAGCCCAACCCGCAAGATGTTCGCCGACAACCCCGACGCCGACTACTTCCGCGCGCCGATCCGGTTTGCCGCTGCCGCTGCCGAGCCCGAGTACCGGGTGAGCGGCCAGATCGCGCCCGGCACCGTCTACGTCGGCATGCTGCTGTACGGCAAAGGCGGGCGCGTGGCGGGTCGGCTCGCCGATCGTCACTTTGTGCGTCCTGACGGCACTTTTGAGGTGCGCATCCGGCGCAGTGATCCCGGGGACGGCAGCGCGTGGTTGAAGGCGGATGGGGATGAAACTGCGGTGTTTGTCCGCCAATACTACACCGACCGCAGCACCCAGACCCCGGTGACGCTGCACATCGAGCGCCTCGGGCCGGACCCTACCGCGGCGTTGACCGTCCCCAGCCTCGCGCGTGGCTTTCAGCTCGCGCAGCGCAACCTCGACAGCGTGATGCAACGCACCGCCGAAGCGCGCAAGATGGCGCAGGCCGCGGCGCTCAACCGCTTCATCCCGATCGGCGGCGAAGCCCTGTTTCCCACGCCGGACAACACCTACCTCGTGATGTGGTACCGCATCGGCGCCGACCAGCACCTGTACATCCGCGGCGAGGCGCCCAAGGCGCGGTACTGGAGCTTTGCGCTCTACAACACCTGGATGGAGTCGCTGGAGTACCGGCACCACCGCGTGCACCGCAACCACAGCCAGATCCAGCAGGTGGACGGGCGCTACGAGATCTGCATCGCCGGACGGGATCCGGGCCATCCAAACTGGATCGACACCACCGGGCACCTCGCCGGCTACGTGCTGCTGCGCTGCTTGCTGCCAGAAAGTGAGATTCCCATGCCGCAGGTGGAGATCCGCTACGATCGCGAATGACCGAACGTGGTAGGCTCGCGGGATGTCCGCCGCACCCAAACGTGATGCCGCCCTCGTCCTTTTGACCCTGAACGAGGTTCAGGGCCTAAACACCCTGTGGGATCAGATCCCCGTCGACCAGTTCCGCGAGTGCTTCGCCGTAGACGGCGGCAGCACCGACGGCACTGTCGAGTTCCTGACCGAGCGCGGCATCCCCGTGGTCACCCAGCCCATCCGTGGGCGTGGCGTCGCGTTCCGCGTGGCCGCCGAAGCGAGCAGCGCCGAGCGGTTGATCTTCTTCAGCCCGGACGGCAACGAAGACCCCGCCGACATCGTGCGCCTCGACGACCGCCTGATCGACGGCGCGCGCATCGCCATCGCCCGGCGCTTCGGTCCGGGCGCCCGCAACGAAGAGGACGGCGAGATCATCAAGCTCCGCGCCCGCGTGAACGACACGCTGTCCCGCATCTGCAACGGCCTGTTCCGCACCGACCAGCCGCGCGTGTACGACACCATCAACGGCTTCCGGGCGCTGCGTCGCGCGGACCTCCTTGAGCTGCAGACCACCGTCAAGCGCTTCCCCATCGAGTACCAGATCACCATCCGCAGCTTGTCGCGCGGCTGGCGCATCGACGAGGTGCCGACCACCGAAGGCGCGCGCATTGGCGGCGTGCGCAAGGCGTCGAGCTGGCCCGTAGGCGTCGATCACCTGCGGGTGCTGGCGTCGGAGCTGCCCAACATCCGGTGGATTCGGGGCTGATCGTCCAAGATTTTCCGTGACGGAAATTCCGTCCTCACGGGCACCCCTCCCCCATATCGGGCGTTGGCGCGTGCCGACCCTGTGGCCTGACTCTTGCTCCACGCCGCGAGCGCACCTTCGCGCCGCTGGAGTTCGTCATGGCCGCAGCCCTCTCAGACCTTGTCCACCGCATCCAAGCGAGCGCGCTCGACGGCCCGTCCATCGCGGCCGCGCTCTCCGGAGCGTTGGATGTACCGGCGGTGCTTGACCACGTTGTGCTCGGAGAGGCCCGCTCGGCGCACGTGCCGCTCTACGCCAGCGCGGCGTTCGAGGTTTCCCTCTCCTGCTGGCGCCCCGGCGAGTCCACGGCGCTGCACGGGCACGGCAACGTACAGGGCGCGATCCGGGTGCTGTCCGGCCGCGCCTCCGAGATCCGCATCGGGCTCCCCGATCGCGCGCTCGAAGCAGGCAGCGTCGCGGTCGTCGAGCCCAACGTGGTGCATCAGGTGTCCAACGAGGGTCCTGAGCCGCTCTACCTGCTGCAGGTCTACGCCCCCCCGCTCCCAGTCGAGCAACCCAGCGGGGATGACGGGCGCAGGGTGGTCATCGTCGGCGGAGGGTGGTCAGGCGCAGCGGTCGCGATCCACCTGCTGGAGCAAGGCGGCGCGGACCTCCACGTGACCCTCGTGGAGCGCGACGGCGGCATCGGACGCGGCGCGGCCTATGGCACGCACGACCCCGAGCATCTGCTGAATGTGCCCGCGGCGCGCATGGGCGTGGACCCCAAACAAGCCGACGAGTTTCTGGGCTATGCCCGCGCGCAGGGGATCCCTGCCGAGGGGCGCTCGCTGTTGCCGCGCCGCTTGTACGGTGACTACGTGCTCGACCGTCTGGCGCGCACGATCATCGGCGCCTCCGGCCGGCTGCGCATCGCGCGCGCGAGCGTTCAAGGCGTACGCCGCGACGGGGATCGATGGTGCGTAGCGCTGTCGGACGGCCGCACGCTGCCCGCGGACGACGTGGTGCTCGCGTCGGGCCACGGCCCCGCGTACACGCCCCCGCCGCTCCGGGACGCCAGCGTACCGACGGTGCTCGGAGCCGGCGCCCCCGAGGCGCTGGGCCAGATCGGGCTGCACGAGCGGCTGCTGCTGGTCGGGACCGGCCTGACGGCGCTGGACGTGCTGGCCACCTTGCATCGCCGCGGCCACCCCGGCCCGATCGATGTGGTCAGCCTGACCGGCCAATGGCCGCATCGTCACCTCACCACGGTCACGTGGGGCGGGCCGCCGATCGAGGTGGACCTCGCGACCGCGCCGGACACCGCCGATGGGCTCGCGGCGTGGTTCGACGGCCTGATCGCACAGGGGCGCGCACGGGAGATCCCCTGGCAGGCTGCGGTGGACGCGGTGCGGCCGCACCTGCCGCTGCTGTGGGGCCGCTTGGCACCGGAGGAGCGCACGCGCTTCCTGCAGACGCACCGTCCTCAGTGGGAGCGCCTGCGCCATCGCGCCCCGCCCACGCTGATCGACGCGGTGCGCGAATGGGAGGCCGCCGGTTGGGTGCGGCGCACGCGGGGCTCGGTGTTCGGCTGCGCCGCCTCGGGGGGCGGCTGGGATGTGACCATCGGCGGCGAGGACAGCACCAGCGTCGTGCACGTCGACCGGGTGGTGCTGTGCACCGGCCCGTCCAGCGACGTGCGCAGCTTCGACGGACCTTGGCCCGAGCTGATCGAAGCCGGTTTGGTGCAGCCCGACGCCCATGGCCTCGGCGTGCTGGCGGACGCCCGCAGTCAGGTGACGGGCGTGAGCGGCCAGACCCGCGGCCTCTGGGCGGTAGGCGGCCTGCTCCGGCCCCGCGACTTCGAGTCCACCGCCGTGCCCGAGCTCGCAAAGCAGGCGCGCGCTGGCCGAGGCGATCCTCTCGGCCTGAGCGACTCTTCAGCTAATCACACGACCAGTCGTAGCCGGTGGTGCTGTCCGAGGTGTAGCCCATGCTCTCCAACGACTGCTTGAGCGTGGTGAGCCGGTCGGAGTCGTCGTAGATGTAGCGGTACGTGCCGGACGCCGTTCCCGAAGCACCCGCGTCGTAGCTGTACTCCACGGACTGCAAGCGCTTGGCGGCGTCGTCGCTGTAGCTGAACGCTTGGTCGACCGTGTAGGCCCCAGAAGACTGCGTCAGGCTGAGCAGCAGCTTGGACTTGTCCCACACCGAGGAGGTCGCGTAGTCACTGACGTCCGACTCCACATCGGCGATGTCGCCGCCATCCGCGCCGTCGCTCCAAGTCCACGTGCGGGTCTCGTTCATCTCCGGCGAGTCTGGGAACACCGCCTTCTCGGTCTCCCGGCGCCCGCCCGTGTCGTAGGTGTAGCGCACGCTGTAGCCACCGGAGCCATCGGTCTCGCTGACCATGCTGGCGAGCTCTCCCTTTTCGTAGCTGTAGGTCACGGTCTGCACCACCTCGCCCTCCGACAGGCCCGACTCGATGGTCAGCAGGGTCTTGCCGTCCTTGTCGTAGCCGTACGAGGTGACCGACTCCACGGAGCCGTCGGGGGCGTAATTGTGCGAAAGCTCGAGGTAGCCCTTGTTGTTGTAAGACCGGTCGCTGCTGAGCACGTCATCCACCTGCACATCGGCCTTGCAGTTCTTGTAGGGAGAGCCTTCCACCTCTCCCGGGGAGTCGTACCAGTCCCGGGGGCTGGCGCAGGCGAGGATCGAGAGACCGAGGAGGGAGACGACGAGGCGCATGGGAGATCCGTAGGTGAGCGAAAGTTCTGCCGGCGCCTAACACGGGGTTTGGGGACGCCACGTGGTAGGCTCTTCCTGTGCAACCTTCGCCGCTGCTCACGCTGGGCCTCACCGCCCTCCTGCTCACCGTTTCGGGGACAGCCCGAGCCGCGGATCAGTTCGCGGGGAAGGCCTATTACTACGGCGATCCGCACGCTCACACCGGGCTCTCCCACGACGGCTGGTCCTCGGATCTCGGCGACGGCTGCCCGCCCGAAGGCGAGTGCGGAGCCTTCGCCGAGGTGTTCCATATCGCGACCGACAACGGGCTCGATTGGGTCGTGCTCTCGGACCACGTCAACGGGATGTACGCGACCACGCCGGCCGAGTTTGCGACGCTGCTCGATACTTCGGTGAACGCCTCGGGGTTGTCGGATCTGCTGGTCATCCCCGGGGTCGAAGACTGGTTCGCGTCGGGCGGCGTAGAGATCGGCCACAAAAACCTGCTGCTGTTCGGCGCTCCGGAGGTGCTCGCCGACCTCGACCTCAGCGACGTGCAGCCAAACGGGGACTCGACCGTCGAAGTGGGCGCGTGTCCCGCGATCCCGGCGTGGATGGACGGTCTGACGGCCGCGTTCGGTCCCGCGCTGCTCATCCCGCACCACCCGATGGTCGAGAACCCGATGCCCACCGATTGGAGCTGCAACGCCGGTGCCTACGAGCCGGCGGTGGAGATGTTCTCCTCCTGGGGCACCGGCTTGGGATGGGACCGGGACTTCGACACCCCGAGCACCCTCGTGGAGAGCGGCGCCGTCGATGTCGCGATGGATCCCGACGGCTACGACCTGCACCTTGGGTTCTTGGCCGGCACCGACGGACACAGCACGCTGCCGGGCGATCTCTGCAAGCCCGTCGGCGGCGGTCGGGTCAACACCGGCGGCCTGACGATGGCGGTGGTCGCCGAAGGAACCCCGTTCGACCGGACCGCGCTGTACGACGCGATCCGCCTGCACCGCACCATCGCTACGTCCGGGCCGCGAATCCCGCTTTCGGTCTTTGCCTCCGACACCCACGGCGACACGTGGTCGTTAGGACAAGACATCGCGTTGCCGGCTGGAGATTCGTTGACGATCGGCGTTCAAGTCCCCGAGTCGGATGCGCACGTCATCACCGGCGTCTGGCTGGTCACGCCCGACGGCGATCTGCCGCTCAGCCCGACCGCCGCCGACACGTGGTCGCGGAATCTCGCGGATGACGCGCTGCCGGTTTGGGGCTACCTCGCGGTGCAGATCGACGGATCTGCCCTTGATTTGTGCGACGACGCCGACGACACCGACGAAGAGTGGGAGTGGGCGAGCCCAAGCTGGATGGGCCGCGTCGACCACGACTGGGACGCGGACGGGCTGAGCTTCGACGATGGAGACTGCGACGACGCCGATCCGACCGTCACCACGTGCGCGCAACGGCGCACCTGCGGCTGCGCAGCGAGCCCCACCCAAGCTTGGCAACCCCAACTTGGCGCGTTGGCGCTCATCAGCTGGGCGCTCGTTCATCGCAGGCGGCGGATCACCGGCGAGCGCAGATAGCTATTCGAACGGGCACGCCAAGCCACCGCTGGAGGCCGGGATCGCGTCCAGCACCGACCGAATCTGCGCGGACAGCGCCTCGCCCGAATTGACATCGCTCGCGGGGGTCTGCTCCATGCGGTCGGCGTCGGGCCCGACGTTGGTGCCCAACGCCCTGCCCGCCGCACAATTGACGGCGATCTTCCCGACCTCGTTCCCGGCGGACGCGTCGGTCACGCCCTCCGGCGAAAACCGATTGGAGTCGGCTTGCACCCGACATCCCTTGGCGAGGTCTACGCCATCGATATCGGCGACCGGCTCCAAGCCCATCGCGCCCCACAGCGTCGGCCAAACATCGGTGCCGCTCGAGACACACGTGGTCGTCCCGGCCGCACCGTCGGGCTGCAACACCAAGAACGGCACGCGGGTCAGCTCCTCGCGCAGATCGATGCTGTGGCCCCAGTAGCCGTTGTATTCGTCGTTGAGCGTCTCGCCGTGGTCTGCGGTGATGACGATGGTGGTGTTCGCGCGCAAGCCGCGTGCATCCAGACCGGCGATGAAGATGGCGATCTCCCGATCCAAGCCGTACAGCGCCGCGTCGTAGACATCCAGCAGCGATTGGTTCAGCGCGGCTTTCTCAGCGGAGCTGCTCGCATCCCGATAGGCTCCAAAGAAGTCGGAGTATTCGTACGCGCCTGAGTCCCCCATCGGAAAGGTAGGCGCGCCGGTGCGGAATTCGTCGAGATCGGCTTGGGAGACGGTCACCGGCTGATGCAAATTCATCGGTTGGATGTGCGCGTGGAAGGGCTTTCCAGGCGGGAGCGTGTCGATCCAAGCGAGCGCATCGGACGCGATCGTCTCCATCGAGCCGCCGCCGTTCACGCCGGAGTCCGGCGTGCTCTTCATGCGAACGACCACCTTGTCGAAGCCCACGTCGAGCCCGGTGTACTCGGAGACCACGTCGTTGCCCGAAAAGAGCCCGGTCGCATAGCCATTCCCTTGCAAGCGCTCCTGAAAGGTGACGCCTTGAAGCGGCCCGCTGGGCATGTGCTTCTCATAGAAAAACGTCAGCAAGTGACGCTGCGGCGAGAGCCCGGTCATCAGCGAGGCGCTCGAAGGGAGGGTCCAACCCGCCGTAGGACGCAAGCCGGTGACGACCAACCAAGGGAGCTCTTGGATTCGTGGGGTGGTCTGGCGCGCGTACCCGTAAAAAGGCAGGTGGTCCGCGCGTAGCGTGTCGACCTGGATCACCACGACATTCTGATCCGCCATCGGGCGCAGCGCCAAAACGGCCGTTGGCTCGACAGGTTCGCCCGAGTCCGAGTCCAAGGTCGAATAGGGGGTGGAGTCGCCTTGAGAGTCGCCTTCAGAGTCCTCAGTCGCAGGCGTCGAACGCTGGCAGCCGCTCGCCCAAACCCCAAGCGCAAGCAGGAACCCCAGCGCCCGATACGGCCGTAACCGAGCATCCACCATGCTTACTTTCCGCCCTGCGTAAACCGCAGCAGCGCGGTCTCGTAGGCGTCCAGCGTAAAACCAAGCCCCGCGCTCGTACCCGCGAGGGTCGTCTCCTCCAAGGCACGCGCGGTGCCACGCAAGCGGGTGAGCTGCGCGGTCTTCACGTCCCCCGCGCCGGCCAGCGACCAGCTCAGCGGCGCGGCGCCGGCGTTGGCCAACAGCACGGCGGTCTCGCCCTGCCCATTTTGCCCCGCGAGCGCCCAGAGCGGCCCGCTCGTGGGACCCGTCAAGGTGCGCATCGTAGGATGGTCGACGAGCTGCTTCCAGAGCAGCGCAGCGAATCCCGAAGGCTTGGGCTCCCCATCGGAGTAGAACATGCCGAATCGGCCGGATGGGTACGGCAACGGATCGGGCCCCCGGTAGTAGAACTCCTGATCGACGCCGTT
>CAIUMM010000145.1 GCA_903900265.1 uncultured Pseudomonadota bacterium | reverse complement strand
TGAGAGCCCTTCCAACGCCGGTATCGCTTGTCCCGCCTGCCATTGCAGCGAGACGTTCGGGGAGAAACCCGGGACAAGGTCGAGGCTCATCTCGTGGACGTCCATGCCCAGAGCGACCACGTCGCTGGCCGCGCTGTCCTCGGCGGTTGCGCCGGAGACCCCAATGTTCAAGGTTCCGTCAATCGAGTAGCGCGCGCGTGGCACCATCTGGACGCCGAGGCCGGCGGAGATCCCGGCGATGGGACGCACGGCGACGCCTGCGCCCAGCTCGTAGCGCTGCGTTCGGTTCGCGTAGAGAAAGTAGGTCGGGATCGACGGATCGAAGGTTTGCAGGCGGAGCAGGCGCTCTTTGGGGATGAACAGCGCGATGCCCATGGCGGCGCGTTTTCCCAATGGGCGGGTGGCGCCGATCATCACGCCGTGCACCGCGTCGTAGTTGGGGCCGGCGTCCAAGCCAGGATCGGCTTCATCGATGCGGCCGTCCCGGTTGGAGTCCCACCAGAGGTCCCCAAATTGCGCGAACGCCGTGTCCGCGAGCAAGAAGCCCACCGACAGCTCGGGATGCGTGATCCCGGGCAGCGCCGCAGGGTCGGAGAGCACGCTCTCGGTGCCTTCGGACAGCGCGAGTCCTGCACCGGCACGCCCCATAGGACGCCCGCCAAACCCAAAGAATTCCATCGGGCTGGCGGCAGCCGGCGCCGCGTGCGCCAGCAGTCCAAGGCAGAGCGCGCCCGCTGAAACCCGGCGGTGGTTCACGCGTAGCCGATTTCAGGGACGGGCGTGAGCGCCGTTTGCCGAAGGATCTCGGTGACTTCGAGCGGACCTTCTCCGGGCAGCGCCTCTTGCAAGCACGCGGCTCGCGCCGACAGGTACGCCGTCGCGATACCCGAGCCGCGGTACACGCCACGCTGACCTTCGGCCAGCAAGGTGTAGCCGTGCGCAAGGAACTTTCCAGTTAGATTGCCCCACTGTTTGGCGGGGAACCGATGCGGGGCAAAGTAGTAGAACTTGTCGAGCGGGCAGTCGGGATGGCTCGCGATGCCGATAGTCTCCGGAAGATCGGCGGGGTACGCACGCTCGCCCTTGGGGTGTGCGGCGGCGAGCACCAGCGCGCCTTGCTCCACCGCGAGCGCGCAGCAGTCGCGCAGCAGCAGTGCTTTGCCCATGTTCGGCGTACCCAGCGACAAGTTGATCACCCGCGCCCCCGAGCGCGCGGCCAGCTCAATCCCGGACGCCATCAAATCGGCGCTGGTGCGCAAGCGAGCGTCCATGATGCGGATGCAGATCAGCTTGGCGGCCGGCGCCATGGAGTGCACGGCGGCGGCGATCTCGGTGCCGTGGCCGTTTTCGTCCCCGTGCTCTCCGGACACCATCACGTGTTGGGTCGCGCTCATCGTGATGGACATGCCCTGAATGTCGCACCCCTTCAGCCGAGGGTCGGTGACGTCCACCCCGCTGTCGATGATCGCGATGGTCTGGCCTTGTCCTAGATATTCCTGACCGCGAAAGCGCATCTTGGCAAACCTGAGCTGAGCGTTGACAACCGCAGGAATCGCCGTGAGGCGGCGACCCTGTCATGAAAGGCAACTTCTAACCGATCCCGTCCAGAACGTGAGAAGGCGCTGCCCAACGGCGATGAACGGGACGGGCATCCTTGATAGGCCTCTACATGCCCGTGAGCTCTACGCTTTCCAACCCCGAGATCGTGCTGCCCGCTCGCTCCGGCTCCGAGGCAGAAGGGGAAGCCGCGCGCGCGTTGGCGCTGCGCACGGCGGGGGAGCGCGTCGGCGTCGTCGGAGACGTCGGCGTTTGGGCTCCAGAAGCTGCGCTGACGGGGATCGTCGCGGCGTGCGCGGGCGCTACAGCCGCGGGTTGGGTGCCGTCCGCTGCGTTGGGCGTCGCGTGCGGTGCGGCGGCGGTGCTCGTAGCCGCGCAGGCGCTGGGCGCGCGCTTGCTGGACGGGCTCTTTCCGCGCTCGCCGACGTGGTCGGTGGTGGTCGGGCCGCTCGGGCCTACCACGCCCACTATCGTGGTTCTTCCGATTGATGTTCCGGTTCCGGCGATCACGTTGGCGCGGCTGCTGCTCTGCTGCTCTTTTCTGGCCGCGCCATGGCTGCCTTGGCCCGTCGCCCTCGGCATCTCGGTGGTGCCTGCGGGGCTGCTGCTGTTTCGGGGCGCCGTGCCGGAAGTGTCTGGGTGGTATCGCCAATGTGTGCCGGTCACCCGGGCTGCTGTCGTGCCGTTACTGCTTGCCGGGGGCTCCCGTCGTGACGCCCGAGGGGTGTTGGGCACGCTCGATTGGCGACGCGCTGCGCGGCCTGCGGTGCTCTGGGTGGTGGGCAGCGGCGGGGGCGTAGCGCATTTGCCGCGCACCGGTCCGTGGCGTTGGCCGCGCGAGTCCCAGCGCTGGTTGCTAGACCCCGCCGTGCTCAGGTTGTGGATGCGGGGCATGGATGTCTGGGTGCTTGGAGCTTCACAATCCGGCGGCGCGTCCTTGAACGCCTCCGTGGGGGACGACGTCGGCGACACGCCGCTCGCCGGCGCGCTGAAAATTGCCCTCGATCGCATCGCCGCGGCGCGGGCTATGACGGGGGCGTGATGTACGCGCCGATCGTCCTCCTACCCGCCTCCATCCTCCTGCTTGCCTCGGGGCTGGCGCTCGCGCCGCCGGCCTACGCGGGCGTGCTCGAGGGGCGCGTGCTCTCCGAAGCGGGCGATCCGCTCGCTGGGGTCGACATCATCGCCTATGACGAGCGCCTCAACTATGGAGCCGCCACCAGCACAAACGATGGCTCTTGGTCGATACGGCAACTTCCGGCCGGGCGCTACCGGATCCGTGCGATGCCCGGCCAAGACGCGCTGTACGCGGACCGATTTTACCCCTCCGAGTGGGACTTCTGCTCGGCAGAGGCGGTGGAGATCGGCGAAGATGGCACCGCTTCCGGCCTTGACATCGCCGTTCCTGAGGGCGGGCGCTTGAGCGGCACCCTCCTCGATTTGGGCGGCAACCCGTTGGCGGGCGCTGCGGTGTACGCGCAGGGCGTCGACAGCCGGACTGCGCTGGGTACGCGCATGGCGGAGACAGCCGAAGATGGCAGCTTCACCTTGTATGGTTTGGATGCCGACCCCGGAGAGCCAACGGATTGGCAGTGCTACGTCCGGCTCCCAAGCTTTCCGAACCAGTGGCTGGGCGGCACCTACAAGGACGCCGACGCCGCTGTCTTTTCGGCCTACCTTCCTGCAGATTCCGCCGGCGCCGCTTCCGAAGACATCGGGGACTTCGCGCTGCTCGACGGCATCCGCATCGCCGGCACGGTCTACGGTCCGGACGGCGCGGTCGATTCGGGCACCGCGTTCGTCTACGCGTCCTCTCAGGTCATCACCAGCCCGGTGGGCGTCGACGGGGTGTACGAAGCTGACGGTTTGCCGCCGGGAGACGTGATCTCCTGGGCTTCGGTCGACGGCCTCGCGACCACCTATTGGCCCGGCAGTGACCGCCCGACCACCGAGCGGATCCCTGCGCCCGATGAAGGCATGAACGTCGACGGCATTGACCTCGATCTGCCTGCTGAGACCGTGCTCACCTTGCACTTCAGCGCCGCCGATGGCGAGGGGGTGGGCGATCTCGGCGAGGTCTCCGCGTTGTTGTACAACGACGCGCACACCGTCGGGCGCGGCGGTCCGGTCGATGACGACGGCACGATGGTGATCGACGGGCTGTGGCCGGGCACCTACGATCTGTACGTCTATGGCTCCGACGGCGGCTTTGAAGACGGCTACGCCTTTGAGGGCACCGTGCTCGCGACGTCCACCGACCTCGACGTCCCGCTCCAGCTCGCGGCGAGCATCACCGGACGCTTGACCGACGACGCCGGGGAGGGCGTGTACGGTGGCTATGTCTACGCCTTTCCCGCCGATGATCCCGATCGCAGCTACGCGGCCGTCGCGGATTCGGATGGCTACTACGCGTTGTTGGGCCTACCGGATGGCTTCTACACGGTGCGTGCGAGCTACGTGCATTATTGCCCGTCGGATCAGGGCTATGTCACGGTGTGGTGGCAGGACGCGCTGTCCGAAGACTGGGCCGCCCAGCTGCAATTGGGCGCGGGGCAGGCTTTTGCCGGCGCCGACTTTCACCTCCCCGACGATGACGACCACGACGCGATGGGCGACGCCTGGGAGCAGGACCACGGGCTTGACCCCGCGCGCGACGACGCCGCGGAGGATCTCGACGGCGACGGCTTCTCGAACCTCGACGAGTACCTGCTGGGCACCGATCCCAACGGCGCGACGGGAGGCCTGTCTGGGTGCAAGGGCTGTACGACCGCTCCCGCGCCGGGGGCGCTCACCGTTCTATCGGCGTTGTGGGCGGGGATCGGGCTTACGCTGCTGCGACGCCGCTCGTCTCAGCCGAGCAGGCGCGGACGGAAGTCCCACGCCTCGGCGGGGACCGGCACCCCGTAGCTGCGCAGCTGTCCGGCGCGCGTGACCACCGCAGCGCCTTCGAGCAAGTTCAGCGCGATCTGCGTGACGGTGCGGCCGCTCGCGGGTTCAAGGAAGCTGCCTTTTGCCCACTGGTTGAAGCTTCCCATCGCCGGGCCGCACCAGATCTGGTAGTCCATGATGCGGTCGGGGGCGCCAGCGATGGCCCACTTGCTCGACTGGCCCAAGTACGCGCGGAACACCAGCGCCATCTTGTGCTTTTCGTCGGCGCGGGCGCGCGCGAGCTGCTTGGGGTCCCGCTCTTGGAAGAACGCGTCGGTCTTGGCCCAGACGTTCTCCAGCGTGTCCTTGAAGATGTCGCGCTCAAGCTTCGAGCGCTCCTCGGGAGGGATGTCGCTCAACCCCGAAAAACGCTGGTAGATGTCGCGTAGCTTGTGACCGCGGGCGGCGAACAGCGTGCCGCGCTTCAGAACCTGCACCTCCACGCCCATCTCGAACATGTCGGCCGCGGGCGCCATCGCGACGTCGGCCGCATCGGCCTTGCAGAGCATCTCTTTGGCGTTCGGGGCCAGCGCAGCCTCGAGGCTGGCCTGATTGACGGATCCGGTGAGCACGTAGGCCGCGCCGAGCGCAAAAGCAGACGCCACCGCGTTGGGAGTGCCCATTCCGCCGGCTGCGCCGATGCGGATGGGGCGGGTGTAGCCGTGCTGGCGGACCAGGTCGTCGCGCAAGCGCAGCAGGATCGGCAGCACGGCGCCGAGTGGCTGATTGTCGGTGTGGCCGCCGGAGTCGGACTCCATCGTGACGTCCTCGGCGATCGGCACGCTGCGGGCGAGCGCGGCCTCGCTCGCGGGGATCAGCCGGTCCCGTAGCAGCTGGGCGAGGATCTCCTGCGGCGCGGGGGAGAGAAAGCGTCGCGCGACCTCGGGGCGGGAGATCTTCGCGAACACATGATTCTGACGATGGATGCGGCCGTCGGGCGTGCGCGTCAGGCCGGTGACCGCGTAACGGACGATCCACGGGGTCAAGCCCATGTAGGCCGCGGCTGAGACCCTGCGGATACCGCGGCGAAGGTACAAGTCCGCGACGGCGGCCTCGAGCTCGGGCTCTTGCGGGGAGTGGATGAGGTTGAAGCCGTGCGGCAAGCCGCCTTCGTCGGCCTTGCCCAGCGCCGCCTGGATGGTGTCGATCGCCGCGCTCACGCGGCTCTCCGGGAGACCAGCGGCGCCGAAGAACCCGATGCCGCCTGCCTTGGCGATCGCGATGACGATGTCGGTGGAGGCGATGCCGTTCGCCATCGCGCCGGCGATGTACGCGTAGCGCGTGCCGTGGGCTTCTTGGAAGGAGCGATCGCCCAACCACTCCGGGTACAACGCGGGGAGGGTGCCCAGCCACTCCAGAGGCTGGCCTGCGCCGCTGCCGAAGCCGACGCCTACAAAGCCATCGGGGTGCCGGACGATGTGCGCGGGTTCGCGCACGCGCTCTACGGCGCGGTGGAGGTCGGCGGGGTTGAACGCGGATTCAGCGGGAGCGAGGGTGCCAAGCATGTGCGCGGCTAACGCGAGCCTACGACCTCGGCGAGGTGCTCGGTATGGACTATGGGGTGCAGATGGCTCGCTTTGTGATCCGCGCCCCTGACCACCTCGGCGACGCGACGATGGCGATCCCGGCGATGCGCGCCATCGCGGACCTCGGAGAGACGGTAGTTTATGGGCCGCGGCTTCTTGGCGGGCTGTTCGAGGCGTTGGACGTACGCTCGGTGACGGTGCGGCCGGGGACGGACCTGCCCGCCGAAGGGACCGGGGTGCTCTTCAAGCCGAGTTTTGGTGCGGCGTGGCGCTGGCGACACCTGCCGCGGCGGGTCGGGTTGGCGATCAACGGGCGATCGGCGCTGCTCACCGATCCGGTGGTCGAGCCCGCGGGCGCGCATCGTCGCGAAGGCTACGCGGCTATCGCTGCGGTGTTGGGCGCCGTCGTGCCGGGCAAGCCGGCGACTCCGCAGCGTTCGGCGGGGGGACGGGGCTCGATCATCGCGTTGAACCCGTGGTCGCCGAGCGAGACAGTGCGGTGGCCGCACTTCCGGGCGCTCGCGGACCGGCTCGCCGCGGAGCTGCCCGGACACTCGGTGGTCTTTTTCGCGGGTCCAGGGGAGGACGCGGCGGTTCGGGACATCGCCGGCCCCTATCCCGTCGTCGCAGGGCTCCCTTTGGTTGAATTTGCCGCTGCGCTGCAGGACGTCGCCTTGTTTGTCAGCAACGACAGCGGAGCGGCGCACTTCGCCGACGCCGTGGGCGTGCCCGTCCTGATGATCCACGGATCCACCGATGCGCGTCGGACCGGCACCGGCGCGGCGGTCAGCGGGGGGCCGATCTGGTGTGGCCCCTGTTATCGCAAAACCTGCTTCCTTGGACGCACATGTCTGGAGCGCATCCCGGTGGACGTCGTGGTGGAGCGGGCGCGCGGGGTGCTCGACCGGTTATTCGGTTCCGGGTGATCCCCTACTTCCAAATCCCTGTGTACAAGCTCGGCCCAATCCCCCTTGATCCGTGGGGAACGCTGGTCTGCATCGGTTTCGTCGTCGGTCTGGAGATG
>CAIUMM010000144.1 GCA_903900265.1 uncultured Pseudomonadota bacterium | reverse complement strand
CTTGATTCGGCTTGTTCCTCGCCTGTGTCCGACGCGTCTGGCTTCGTTGGTTTTCCTCGCCTGCCCCGGCAGGCTTCGTCAAATCCGCCTTGCCATCCACGCCGGCCTCGACGGCGATCCACCAATCCGAATCATCGACCGCCGGTATAATACCGGTACACGCCGAAGCATTGACCAACGGCATAAGCCCCACCCATGGACACCCGCTCCGAAGCTGAACTGCTGGTCGCGGTACGAACCAGGGGAATGACGGTTAAGCGGCCGCAGCGGACTCACATCGCATCGCCCCAAGCCTCAGGGCGCGAGGCTGCCGGTGCCGTCGATGGACACGCGGGACTCCACTCGGATGCGCTCGCCCCAAGGAGCAGTCACGTCCGGGCCCTCGGTAACGCTGTCCAGCTGCAAGCCCAAGCCAAGCGCGCCATCGCCGTTCTCGTCCGGCGTGAGCTCGGCGAGCGTGTCACCCGGGAGGACGAAGGAGGTGGGCATGGATCCGTCATCGGGGTCGGCGAGGCAGATGACGCCCTCGAACTCTTGAACGCCGTCGGTCTGGTTATTTTTGACAGTCAGCCACACGCTGTGGTCTACCGGCTCATCAAGCGCAGGGACCGTGCCGTCAAACGCCCAGGCGATAGGAAAATCGACGCCTTGCTGCGCGGTGGAGGTCTCTACATGATCCAACGCGCCGAGGCCCACCAAGGCGATCTCGGGGCCGGTCGCGAGGGCGTTCTCGACGCGGAAGGGCGCGATATCGTCGTCGGGCGATCCTTCGGGGACCACGAGAGCGAAGACCTCGCTGAACGGGAAGGTGGCCTCGCTGCAACCCGACATTTGGTAGCCGGTGTAGGCGCCGTCGTCATTGTAGGCGGCGTCCAACTGTAGGGTGTGGGCGGTGCCCTCGAGCGAGACCGAGCTGCCCACGTAGACTTGTCCCTCCAAGACCCAATTGTCATCCGGAGGGTCCTGTGCGTCCAGTGCGGCTTGCATCGCCACCGGGTCCCGGATGGTCACCGCGCAGTCCTGATCGGCCTCCGGGAGCGCCAACGGATCCCAAAGCTGCCCGCTCCCCTCCATCATGCCGTCGGTGTCCCCCGGACGCGTAAATGCAACCTTGATCTCGCAACGACCCAGGTTTTCACCCCACCCATTGCGTTGAATCGCAGCCTCTACCGAGACCTGAATGCCCGGAGTTGGCGCATCTGGCACGCCGGGGTCGGTCTTTGTCGAGCGCGAACACGCCGTACTTGCGAGCACCAACCACGACAAGGACCGGAGCGGAAGGGACGAGAACCGAAGGAGGGAGCGACGCATCGGCAGATGATACCACGGCCGCGCGCTGCCGGCATCGCGATGAGGCTTACTTCTGAACGCCCATCAAATCGATAGGAATATCCTCGAAACCTACCACGCTGAACGCCGCTCCTGCCGGATCGAGGTGAAAGTCGCCACCTGCTTCGTCCACAAACGGCGAGGCGTCGAGGGTCTGGTTGTTGCTTGTGTCGGCGAAGTACGTCGTGGCGCTGTCATCGTCGTCGATCCAAGTTTCGGCTTCCCAAGCGACGTTCGAGCTGAACGTCGTACCCTCGGGGTAGCGCCAGAGCGTGCCCGCCTCGAAGATGACGTCGTAGTCGTCGGGGATCGCCGCACACTCCGGCCAGCGACTCGCCCACGGCTCCTGCTGGTAGCCCTGCGCCTCGAGCTTCTCAAGCAGGTTCCAGCTGCTGCCGGCTGCGGTGCTGGGGGTGTTCGCCCACGTCGCGCAGCGCGCGTCGGTCGCCAAGCCTACGCCGGAGCGGGCCACGAGGTTGCCGGTGATGTGGTCGTCGCGGCCGCCCCCGTGCTGGATCGCGTTGCCGGTGATGCCGTAAAGGAGGTTGCCGGTGACATCGACGCCGCTGAGGCAATCATCAAGGTAAATCCCGTGCACTCCGTAGCCGGGGAACACGGTAGAGAGGTCGTGGATGAAGTTCTGCTCGATCACGTTCCCGCGCGCGCCCCAGTCACGTCCCGAGTAAATCGCCCCAGCATCGCTGGAGTATTGCAGCACGTCGTGGACGTCGTTGCGGGTGAACGCGTGGTCGTTCCCGCTAAACAAGATCGCGGAGTGCGGCGCCGACCAGATCGCGTTGTTGGCGACGGTCTGACCGACCCCGGTCGCGTAGACCCCCGGCCTATAGGTCCACTCCCAACGCGCAAAATCGTGGATAGCGCTGTTGGAAATCGACACGTTTCCGCGCGTAAGCGAGCGACGATCCCCGCCGCTGATCGACACCCCGCCCGCGCCCGTCCCGTACACAAGCAGCCCATCCAAGGCCACGTTGGTGCCGGTGACCATCGCGCCGTAGCCCCCGCCATTGCGCAGCCGCACGCCTTCGATCTGCACGTCTACGCCTTGATCCACCTCCAACAGATCGCCGCGCGCCGCCTCGATGGTGAGGTCCTGCAATTGGATGTCATGGGCGTTCGACACCACAAGCACAGGGTCGGACAGCACGGAGACCTGCACCTGCGCTGCGTCAAAGCCCTCAGGAGGCCACACGTAGAGCAGGTTCGTCGCCCGATCGAGGTACCACTCTCCAGGCTGCGTCAGCTCTTCGAGCAGGTTGTAGGCGTAAAATGCCTGCCCGGCAGCGATACCATAGCCAGGCGAATCGCCCAAGGTGAGCGTCGTCGCTGCGGTGTCGATCGCAGCGAGCGGAACGTG
>CAIUMM010000143.1 GCA_903900265.1 uncultured Pseudomonadota bacterium | reverse complement strand
GGGCAGGATAGCGGGACGCATGTCGCGCTCCCGCCCCGGATTTTCACTCGTCGAGCTGATGATCGTCGTTGCTGTCATCAGCATCCTCGCGGCCATCGCCATCCCGAACATCATCAGCATGCAGCTGAAGGCGCGTCGGAGCGAGGTCCCCGCGACCATCGACGGCATCCGCACCTGTGAAACGGCCTACGAGCTGGTGTTCAACGACTTCGTCACCACCCCGACCTCACCGCGGGACGACGCCCTGCTCGACAAGAAGCTGGCGCCTTGGCTGACCTCACCGGAGTGGACCCGGCTGGGCTACCAGCCCTCCGGCGATGTGCGCGGCAACTACACGGTGCTCGCGACCCCGAAGGACTTCATCGTGTACGGGCACGCGGATGTCGATGACGACGGGGAGATCGTCGTGTACACCGGCACGCGGGACCTCCCCGCCGCGGTCGCTCCGGCCTACGAAGGCGTGTTTTAGGCCGGTCTCCGCGCGGCTTACGGCGTATGCGGAGCGGGCGTCGCCACGTGTTCGACGCCGATGGGGGGCGCGTCGGGTGGGGCGTCGCCGGTGGCGGTCATTGGAGGCGTCGGGACGGGTGCGGCCGTCGACCATGGGCGACCGGCGGGGGGCGCGCCCTCTACCCGTCGCGCATGGTGCGGCTTTGGAGGCCCCATGCGCCACATCGGCAGCGTGGTCCCCGCCTTGCGGATGGTCAGACGGCGCGGCCCGCGCGTGAACGTCAGCGTCGTCTCGGTATCGTGATCGAACACGAAGCGGCCGGCTCCCTGGTACAAGAGCGTCACGCCAGGGAGCGCACGATTCATGAGCACGAGCTGGTCGCCGCGCAGCACCACGCTGCCCATCGGCAGCAGTCCGAAGATCGCGTAACGACCGGGGATGTCCGTTAGGAGCGAGGGGTCGGGGGGCAGATCCGTCACTGCGCCCACCCAGCCGCGGCCCGGAGCGGAGCGGGCTACAATCGCGCGCTCCGTGACCGCCGCGAGGGTCGAAATCTCGAGGTCCCGCGACATCTGCGGGCACGGGATGTGTCCGCACCCGGGGTACATGCGCATGCTGACGTCCAGCGGCCGCCGGTCCGCTCCGTGCACCCGCCGCCAGCGTGTCACGAACGTCTCCTCCGCGTGGGCCGCGTCGGCCGCCTTGTCGTCCGTGCCGTGGAACAGCCGGATGGGCGTAGTGACGCGCAGCGCCGCCAGCCGCTCCATGTGGGCCTCGAAGCCGGGGGCTGTCGCCATGTCGCGGAGGGACGCGGACGCGACGCCGGTCTCCTCTACAAGGTAGTCGTCGTCCCCCTCTTCGATCGCGCGACGGTAGCTCGGCCAGGTCGCCCCGGTCTGCCGCCGCAGCGCCTCCTCAAAGGGCTCGGTAGGGGTGCCGGACAGCAGCACGGCGCCGACGGCGCCCCCCCCGTCGACCAGCCGACCGAGGACGTCGAGCATCACGTTCGCGCCCTCGCTGTGCCCGAACAGAACGACGGGCGCCGCGCCATCTACGGCTTGCTGTGACCGCGCCCAGCCGATCGCGGCGACCGCGCACGCCGCCAGATCGTCCTGCGTGTAGGTGCGGTAGACCGCTTCTTCTACGGTATAGCCGTCGGTCGCTTCGGCGTCCGCGTGGATGCCCGGCTTGTCGAAGGCGACGACGGCGAAGCGCCCGTCGTCGACGAGCCGGGAGTAGAGCCCCGCGTGGTCCGCCGTTGTGTAGCGCCCGGTGCCGCCCGCCACGGCCACCAATGGCAGGGCGCTCGCGTCAGGCACCGCGTGCAGATGTACGTCACACGAGCGCCCGGACGGCGCGTCCACCCGCCCGGAGTGCAGTGGCGAGGCCGCAGCGCGCGACATCAGGGAGCACATGGAGCACAGGAAAAAAGTCAGGAACACGTCATCTCCAAGCGTTTCGACCCGCGCCCCCTCGCGTTCAGAACACCAAGTGGAACGGGAACGCGACGTAGGTGTTCAACAGGTCGAGGATCGCGACGCCGACCGCGAACCCTGCGGCGGCGAGCGACTCGCCGGCGATCAGGCCCGAAGCGACGGGCACGACGTACTCGTCGGCGGACTTCTGGTTGCGCGCGGCCCAGCGTTGGGCGATCAGCGCGCCAAGGAAGAACGACAAGGAGTTCTGGAAGGTCACGACGAAGGCGAGGCCGAGCCCCATCGCGCTGGGCAGGAACTTCTTTGCGTTCGGGAACGCCTTTTCGAGCAACGGCAGCGCGATACCGACCAGCGCGCCGATCGCGATCGCGTAGAGCGCCGAGGTCGGGATGACCTTCGGGCCGTTCGCGAGCGCCTGCGCGACCGCGAACCACATGTTCGTGGCGGGAGGATTGAACGCCATCAGCGCAGCCTGATCGGGCACGAGCAGGTACCAGGCGGGGATGACCGCGAGGGTGCCGAAGAACACGCCGACGAACTGCGCGAGGAACTGCTGGCGGGGGTTGGCGCCCAGCAGGTAGCCGCTCTTCAGGTCGGTGAGCAGGTCCGCGGAGGAGCCGGCGGCGCCGGCCGTGATGCCGGCGGTCATCAGGTTGACGGTGATGTTGGCGGGCGCGAGGATCGCGTAGGTCAGCTGGGTGACCTTGCCCATCGCGCCGATCGGCGTGGTGTCGGTCTCGCCCGTCGCGCGGGCCGCGACGAGCGAGAGCGCGAAGCTCATCGCCACCGAGAACACGCCGAGGAACGGGCTGATGTGGAAGGAGAACCAGCACACTGCTACGAGGCCGAGGGTGATCGGGATGAGGCCGTAGAGCATCCAGGAGTTGGGGACCTCGATGTCCGAGTTGTCCACCGCGCCCACGGCCAGATCCTGCTTCTTGCCGAAGCTGGAGAAGGCGTTGAGGATGGTGCGCCAGCTCAGCGCGAAGCTGGTGAGCCCGGAGCTGACCAGCAGCGAGGTGCCCAGCCAGAGGCTCCAGCGGGTGACCTTGACGGCGGTGATCACGTCACCGTCGCCGATCGCGACCTCGATGTGGCCCATGAAGTGCTTGGTACCGTCGGACCAGTCCGGCAGGTTCAGCATCAGCGGCGCGAGGATGAAGGAGTTGAAGATCGCCGCAATCAGCATGGTCAAGCACACGCGCATGCCCATGATGAGGCCGGCTGCGGTCATCAGCAGGCTGGGCTCAAACGCGATGCCCATCGCCTTCAGGCTCACGACCTTCGCGGTGGAGCCGGTTCCCACCGAGACCGATCCGCCGAAGGGGATGGTGTCGGGGATGACAGCGAAGGAGCGCAGCAAGCCCCAAACACCGCCGACGATCAGCGAGTCAACCAGCGCCCGGGCCTTGCGGACCGCGGACTCGCCTTCGGCGTACAAGCTGCGCAGGGTCTCCGCAGCGGCGATGCCGGAGGGGAAAGGAAGCTGGTCGATGTTGATCATCTGCCGCTTCATCGGGATCGCGAGGAACACGCCTAACAGCGCCACAAAGAACACCCAACCGGTGGTCGCGACCCAACCGAGGCGGTCGTTGTCCCCGGTGATGAGCAGCATCGCGCCCGCGGCGGTCGCGAGCGTACCGCCCGTCGAATAGCCGGCGGCAGAGGCCGTGGACGCCATGCAGTTGTTCTCGAGCATCGTCATGCGGGACTTGACGACGCCGAGGCCCATCAGGCTCGACCAGATGCTGTAGGAGAGCACCGAAGCGGTGATGGCGACGCCGAACGCCCAGCCCAACTTGAGCGTGGTGTACAAGTTCGAGAACGCCATCAACATGCCGATCAGCCCGCCCATGACGACGGCGCGGGTGGTCAGCTGGGGAACCTCCGTTCCTTGGAAGTAGTGCGTGCGCCACGCGGCCTCGCGCTCGTCCAGCGGGAGCTTGGAGAGGTCGGGGAGGCCGTCGGGGACGGCGTTTTCCAAGGAGACTTCAGAACCGGAGGCGGGGCTGGACATGCATGCTCACGAGCGGGCGGCGAGTATACCGGATTCTGCGACGATTCGGCAAACTTCCCCGCGGCGGCGCAGATCAGCTGCTGGCGGAGGTGTAGCTTCGCAGGGCGCGCAGCCAGGCCCAGCGCGAAAGCGCAAAAAGACCGCAGGAAACCACGATCGCTTGCGCGGTGAGCGCGACATCGAGGCGACCCAAGAGCGCGAGCGCAGGCCAGCTCGTGGCGAGCGCGACCGGCACGACCACGGTCAGAAATACGCGAGCAACGCCCCGATAGATGTCTACCGGCCAGCGTCCGGCGTCGGCTACCGCGCCCAAAAGGTAGCGCAGGTTGTCCACGCGCACGAACCAAAAAGAAAGGCAGATCACCAGCAGCCAAAGACTGTACATCGCGAGGATCCCCGCGAGCAGCAGCGCGAAGGCCGCCGCAAACGCTCCGAGGTCCGGCAAGCCGGTGCCGTGCAGCCCCCAGCCGATGACGCCAACCGCGGCGACCGCGTCCCACACTTTGGCCGGCGCGACCCGCTGCGTGGACGCGACAAGCTGGGCATCTACCGGCCGCAAAAGCAGGTAGTCCATCTGTCCGGCGCGAATGCCTTCGACCACGGCGCCGAGGTTGGGCTCGACGAGCCCGCCCATCACCGCGCTCTGCAACAAGAAGAACCCCGTGACCAGCAAGCTTTGGTCCCAATTCCAGCCCGCGACCGACGCGGATCGGTCGAAGATCACCGCGAGCGGCAGCAAGATCGCGACGACATTGCCGGTCCCGACGAAAAACTCCACGAGGAAGCCTTCGCGGTACTGGAGCGCGTTCATCAGCGCGACTCGGGCCAGCGCGCTGCACACCGTCCACAGCCGCGGCGCATTGGGCGGAGCGCTCATGCGCCCACCGCGCCGTAGCGTCGGATGCCGCGCGTCCAGGCCAAATGCAGCAGCCCCGAGAGCGCCACGACCCAAAGCGCTTGCGCGCCGACCTCCAGCCCTCCGGCGCGGCCCAACAGCACGTCCACCGGCGCTCCGAGACTCGAGTAGAACGGCAGCCAACGTGCCAAACGCGAGACGCCCTCCGGCAGCAGCGCCATGGGGATGATGTACCCGGAAAAGAACGACCAAAGCGCGAAGTGCACCGAAAAGATGCCCATCGCTTGGTCAAACCAAAAGGCGAGCATCCCGAACAGCGCTTGTACCAACCACGCGACAGCGAACGCCAGCAACGTGCTGATCCCGAACAGCGGAACCCGCCACCCTTCCGGCACGAAGAGCACCTCCGGGCGCCAGGCCACGAGCCCGCCGACCAAGGGGATCAGCACCAGCAGCCGCCAGGGGATCGCGGCGAGGGTCTCGAAAAGGTTGTAGACAAGTGGGTTTACCGGCCGGAGCAGCTGCGGCGAGAGCGTGCCGGAGCGCACAGCGTAGTTCAGCTCCCAGACGATCCATGCGCCCGTTAGCTGGCGTACAATCATCGTTACCGTAAAGTAGCGGGCGAAGTCGGTCTGGCCGAAGCCCTCCAGCGGGCCGGCGATCGCCGCGGCGTCCCAGAGCGCGAGCATCACCAACGGCAACGTCGCCGAGAGGATCCAGATCACCATCTCGGCGCGGTAGGCGACCATGCCGGCGACCGCGACGCGCCACAGGGTGGGCACCGCCATCCAAAGGATACGCATCGACCCCAATTCCAGCTTGGAAGATGGGTTCGTCGTGCCTGTGCCGGTAGGATGCGTCAAGCGCCCTCCCGGAAGTACCGCGCCATCACCTCTTCCAACGGCGGGCTCTCTACGGCGATCTCCACCATCGGCCACCGCGCCAGCACCGCGGCCAGACGTTTGTTCGTCTCTTCGGGGGTGAGGGTCGCGATCTGGTCGCCATCGACCTCCATAAAGCCAAGCTCCGACAGCTCTTTGGGCCCGCCTTTGACGACGATGCGGCGCTCCGGCGCGACCCGCTCGGCCAGCGCGATGAGGCCGCCGTCGTAGCGCAGGCTGCCGTGATCGATCACCAACAAGCGCGGCGTCAGCGCGGCGATGTCTTGCATGTAGTGGCTGGTCAAGATCACCGTGGCGCCGGTGGCTTGATTGTAGTCAGCGATAAACTTGCGTACTTGAACCTGCATCTCGACGTCGAGGCCGATGGTCGGCTCATCGAGGAACAGCACCTGCGGCTGGTGCAGCAGCGCCGCGACCAGCTCGCACTTCATCCGCTCGCCGAGCGACAAGTTCCGCACCGGCTTGTCGAGCACCGCTTCGATGCGCAGCATCGTCACCAGCTCGTCCAGCGTCTTTTTGAACACCACGGGGTCAACCCCGTACATCGCTCGGTTGAGCAGGAAGGACTCGCGCGGCGGCAGGTCCCACAGCAGCTGCTGCTTCTGGCCCATCACGAGGGTGATGCGCCCGAGGAACGCGACCGCGCGGTCCTGAGGCGTGAAGCCCGCGATGCGAATCTGTCCGGAGGTGGGAAAAAGCAGGCCGGACAGCATCTTCAGCGTGGTGGTTTTGCCCGCGCCGTTGGGGCCCAAGAACCCGACGCGCTCACCGGCGGCGATGCGAAAGCTGATGTTTTTGACCGCCTCGACGTCGCGGTACTCGCGGTTCCACAGCGAGCGCAGGGAGCCCGACAGCCCCTCTCCTTTGACCGGCACGCGGTAGGTCTTGGAGAGCGCCTCGACCTCGATGAGCGGCGCTACCAACTCAGGCGTCCCGCGCTGCGATCCGCTTCCGCCTGCGATCCGCCGGCGAGGTAGCTGGACGCGTTGCCGCGGGTCTGCTGCAGGGCCCAGGCCACAGCGTAGGTCTGGATCAGGTCCTGACGGGCTGTGTCGCTGTCGCCGCACAAGTTGTCGCAGAGGCTGTCGGTCTCGCTCTCAAAGTCGCAGTGCGTGGCGTCGCTGACGGAGACAAGCCAGTGCTCTCCGCCCACCATGTCTGCCCAACCGGCGCTGTTGCCGTCGCTGTTGCAGCGGCTGGGGTCCCCGGCGAGCAGCAACGCTGGGGAGGTGACCGAGTTGGCGTAGGAGTTGCCTACGTCGCTCATGTCGACAGCGTCGAGCCCGACGTAGCCGGCGTTGGTGACCAGCGCGGCCGCGACGATGCTCGCGAGCCCGCCCGCGGAGTGTCCGATCAGCACCACTTTGCCGTCGCTCGCTGCGTCGTAGGCGGTGTGCATCGCCGGGACGAGGGTCTGCGCGATGTACTTTCCGTTCGCTTCGTGGTCGGTGTAGCTGGGAAGCGCCGGGGTCGCGACGATGAA
The DNA here is from genome assembly GCA_903900265.1 of uncultured Pseudomonadota bacterium. Classification (GTDB taxonomy): domain Bacteria; phylum Myxococcota_A; class UBA796; order UBA796; family SXON01; genus CAIUMM01. Next base: position 16,210 of record CAIUMM010000143.1, on the reverse strand, counting down.
TCCCCAGCTTGAAAGACGCGTAGCGGTGGTGATGTGATTGGAGGGTCCACGGGCGAAGCCGTGGCTCACGACCGCGAGCGAGGTGGACTCGGCGGGGCTGTTCGGGATGTAGAGCGTGACCGCGTCGCCATCGACCTGCATCGTCGTGGTCGAGACCGTCCACGGGCCGGCCGCGGCGCCGGTGTACGGGGCAGCGGTGCCGGTGTCGTCGCCGGAGTCGGTGCTCGAGTCCGTGTCGGTGCCCGAGTCCGTGCCCGAGTCGGTTTGGGGCGCTGCGGAGTCATCCGTAGAGTTAGAAGGGGCGGTGCAGGCGGCGACAAGCAGCAAGAAAGAGAACATGGTTGAATCCATAGGAGAAATCCACACGCGAAAATAAAAAAGGGGAGCGCACTGGAGCGCGCAAAGCGCCTATCAAGAATCCGGCGGCGCGATGAGGCGGCTATGTAAGGGCCCATGCGTCGTTGGGATCCCGAGCTGATTTTTCGTTTCGCAGGCTACTTGCCGGCTTCGCTTGATGAAGTTCGCCGCGGCGCCGCGCTGGTTTCGCCTTCCCCAAGCGAGACGGCTGACGCGATTGTCGTGCTTGGATGTAGATTGCTTCCCGGTGGCGTGCCTTCCGGGTCCCTGCGGGCGCGCGCTGAAGCCGGAGCCGCGCTGTTCGCGACCGGCGTTGCCCCGGTGATCGTGACGACCGGAGCTTCCCACGAACAACCTCCGGGAGAGGCCGTCGTCGCGGCGCAGATCCTGCGCGACAACGGCGTCCCGGCAGATGCGATTCGCATGGAAGAGAAGTCAAGGAACACCGAGGGGAACTTTGCGTTCTCCCGCGGACTGTGCCCGGGGCCCCGGGTGTACGTGGTGACCGAGCCGTTCCACATGGCGCGCTCGCTGCGGATCGCGAAGGTATACGGATTTGAACCTATACCTTTTCCGGTGATGTCGCCGGCGTGGCGTCGTCCTTGGGACCGCACCCGGCTGACGGCGCGGGACGTTGTTTCGCTCGCGTGGTGGTTGGGAGATCGCGCTGGACGGGCCGGACCGGGGCCGGGCGGATAAGGCGGGGGGGTCGTTTTGGAGTCCCCGTGTCTGTTGAGCTTGTGATCCCGTCGATGGGCGAATCGGTCAAATCCGCGATCATCTCGCGCTGGCTTAAGAAGCCGGGAGATGCCGTAAAGCTCGATGAGGCGCTGGTCGAGGTGGACAGCGACAAAGCGACCGCCGAGCTGCCGTCACCGGTCGCGGGCGTGGTCGAGGCGCTGCTCGTCGCCGAAGGCGATGAGGTGGCGATCGGCCAGGTCATCGCGCGCATCGCGGCCGGTGTTGCCGTTGCGGTTGCCCCCGCCGATGCGGCCAATGCAGCGGTAAAAGCCGCGGCTCCTGCTGCTGCGGGTCCTGCGGGTCCGGCGGTGCGACAGGCGCTTCGGGACGCGGGCGTGGACGCGGCGGATGTGCAAGGCACCGGAAAGGGCGGGCGCATCACCCGCGCCGACGTCGACGCGCCGCGCGCCGCGGCTGCGCCTGTGACTCCTGCTCCTGCGGCGCCGATCGCGGCCGTAAACCCGCCTGTGCTGGTGGGCGACGAGCCGGTGGAGATCGTGCCGATGACCAACCTGCGGCGCCGTATCGCCGAGCGTCTGGTCGAAGCCCAGTCTACCGCCGCGATCCTCACGACCTTCAACGAGGTCGACATGAGCGCCGTGCTCGCGCTCCGCGAGAAATATCAGGACCGCTTCGCGAAGAAGTACGGCATCAAGCTCGGGTTCATGAGCTTCTTCGTCAAAGCCGCGATCGAGGCGCTCAAGGCCTTCCCGTCGGCGAACGCCGAGATCCGCGGCACGGACATCGTCTACAAGCACTACTACCACGTCGGCGTCGCGGTCTCCGGGGCACGCGGCCTCGTGGTCCCCGTCGTGCGCCACGCCGATCGTCTGTCGTTCGCAGAGACCGAGCAGGTGATCGCCGGCTACGGACAGAAGGCCAAAGAGGGCAAGATCACCGTCGATGATCTGCAAGGTGGCACCTTCACGATCTCCAACGGCGGCATCTTTGGCTCGATGATGTCGACGCCGATCTTGAACCCGCCTCAGGTGGCGATCCTCGGCATGCACGCGATCCAGAAGCGCGCGGTCGTGGTTTCGGGCCCGGAAGGCGATCAGATCGTCGTGCGGCCGATGATGTACCTCGCGATGTCCTACGACCACCGGTTGTTGGATGGCCGGGAGGCGGTGATGACGCTGGTGCGCATCAAAGAGTGCATCGAGAACCCCGAGCGAATCCTGCTCGAGATCTGAACTACACGCACTCTTCGAGCAGCTTGCGGTAGCTCTCGAGGCGCAGCGGGTCGCAGGCCTCGTCGGCCTCGCAGCCTTCTTCGCCGTCGTGGGCGCAGTCTGCGTAGTGGCACTCCAGACCTTTGAGCTCCGGAAAGTAGCCGCGGAGCTCTTCTTTCAGCACGAAGCCGATGCCGTACTCGCGGATGCCGGGCAGGTCCACGAGCGTGCCTCCGGTCGGGACTTCAAACGCGCAGGCACCGGTGGTGGTGTGCTTGCCGCGCCCCCAGATGTCGAGCTCCCCGGCGGCGCGATCGGTGCCGGGCACCAGCGCGCGCAGCAGCGAGCTTTTTCCTACGCCGGAGTGGCCCGCGAGCACGGTGGTGCGCCCGCGGAGAAATTCCTGGAAGGCTTCGAGGTTTTTGGCTTGCTGCGCCGACAAAAGGAACACGGGCACCCCGATGTGCTCGTACCACGCGAGCCGTTCGAGCACCTCGTCGGGCATGCCGGTATCGCACTTGTTCAGCACCAACGCCGCGGTCATGCCTGCGGCGCCGGCCGCGACCAACATGCGGTCGACGAGTCCGGTGCGGAACGGAGGATCTTGGGACGCGGACACCACGGCGAGGACATCGGCGTTCGCGCAGACGACGCGCACGCCGCTGTTTCCGCTGCGACGTAGCTCCGTGCGGCGGGGCGCCACGCCCGCGACTACGCAGGTGTCGCCTTCGTCTTCCACCCAAACGCGGTCTCCGGCGACGACCTCCACGCGCACGCGCAGCCGGGCCTCGCCTTGCCGGGCAGGCGGGGCGTCCGGATTGGGATCGAAGCGCACCCGTACCCATTTTCCGACCATCTCGACGACGGTGGCGGTTGCAGGTTTCGCCTGCACTTCTTTCGGGACGCGCTTGCGCGCTGGGGCGAAGGGCTCGAACCCGGCGCCGTCGACGCCGGCGTCTTCATCGTCTACGGGGCGGCGCGTTGGGCGTCGGGGATCAGCCATGATCGCTGCCTACCCCGTCGAGGATGCCTGACAAGTCATTGGGTGCAGACTGACAAGAAGCGTTTTGGGGGTTACCGCGGCGGGCCCCCAAGAGAGCTTTTATGACCCGTGCAGAACTTGCTGTTCAGGAAGGCCGTTGCCTCCTCGCTTTTGGAGCCAAAGCGCTCGCTGAATCCGACACGCTTGGCGAACTTCGCCATCGCGCTGCGGTGCCCGCGGTCGTGCTCTCTGGTGCTGCGCCCAGCCCGGCGGCGGCTTTTTCACCCGAATCCGCCGCACATGCCCTCCGCGAAGGCGGCGTCATCGTGCTCGTGGAGCCTGAGGCCGCGGACGCTGCGGGCCTGAACGCGCTCGCCGCCGCCGTGGCTGCTGCTGCTCAAAAGCCGCGGTTGGTCATTGTTGCTCGTGCGTTCAACCCGTTCGCGCTGCCCACGCCGCTGCGGATGTTGAAGTTCGACCACGAAAAGAAGAAGGCCAAGGAGTTCCTCCAGAGCCTCCCGGTTCCTACGCCGGTCGCCGCGGCCGCTCCTGCGGGCAGCAAGGCCGCCGCCAAAGCCGATGAGCCCAAGAAAAAGGCCGGTGGCGCGCCTCGCGTCCAGTTTGTGGGACGCGAAGAAGAGCTCGCGACCTTCACGACCTTCCTCGAAAAGGGCGGTCCGATCGTGGTCGCCGGTCCCCACGGCATCGGCAAGCGTTGGTTGGTCGAGAAGGCGCTGAGCGCCTCCGGCCTCAAGCGCCTCCCCGACTTCAGCATCGGCTGGGGCTCTGAAGCCGACGCGTTGTTCGCGCGCTTTGCGTTGTTGGCCGCCGAAGTCGGTGACAAGCGGCTCACCGATGCGTTGAACCACCCTGCGACGCGCCCGGTTCCGGCCGAGCTCGTCAAGCTCGCGGTGGAGTGCCTCGGCAATGAGGCGTTGGCCGGTCGGGTGATGGTGGTGGATCGCCTGGAGCACGCTCTCCGCCGCGACGGCACCTTCCACCGCGAAGGCCGTCTCGAGCTGCTTTTGCGCGCGCTGCTCACCGGCAGCTTCGCGCTGCACGTCGTGTTCACCTCGACGATCCGCCCGCGCTTCTATCGGGAAGGCGAAGGCAAGGATCTCGCGGTGCTCGAGCTCGGCGGCCTCAAGGGTCGCGAGCTGCACGAGATCTTCGACGCGTACCGCGTCGAAGACTTTGCGCGCGACAACTTTGGGCCGATCCACGAGCGCATTCACGGGCATCCCTTCGCGGCGCGCCTGTTCGCGGTCGCTGTTCGGGACCCCGAGACCCGCGGCGACCTCGTCGAAAACGGCCGGTTCATGCACATGGACAACGTCTCGGACGCTGAGGTGCTTCGGCGCCGCATCGACCGTGCGCTCAAGCAGCTCCCGGAAGATCAGCGCAAGGCCCTCGCGGTGCTCGCGCACTTCCGCCTGCCGGTGCGCACCGCGGACTTCGACGGCATCCACGTCGATCGTCAGGCTCGGTTGGACCTGCTCGCCGCAGGCTTGCTCGATCAGCGCGACAGCGTCGGCGAGAAAGGCCCGGAGAAGGTGTACTCGGTGCACCCGCTCGTTCGGGATGTGCTCGATGTGCGCGAGGACTACGCGCTGTTGGAGTACCTCGGCGACGAGACGCTCAAGAGCGCGGTCAAGCTGGACGACAAGAGCTTGGAGAAGCTCGCGCTCGCGCAGGAAGGCAACCGCTTGCTCTTCGCCGCGCGCAAGATCCGCAATCGCTGGACCCTCCCGTACCCGGACAACGACCCGGCGCTCGAGTCCTTGCGTGGCCTGATCCGCTCCAAGGCGGCCCGCCCCGACCTCGCTGAGCAGCGCTTGAACGAGACCTTGGCCGTGGACCCCGCCAACCCCGAGCTCCTGTTGATGCGCGCTGAGCTGCTCATCGCCCTCAACGCGGGCGGAGAGAAGATCGCCGCCGCGTTCGCCGAAGCCGAGAAGCAGCCCACACCCGAGGTCTTCCACCAGGAGACCAACTGGAACGACAAGTCCAAGGGTGGCCGTGGCCGTGCGGTCGCGACGCTCGAACGCGCCGCGGTGGCGTTCCCCGAGAGCGGGCGAATCCGTCGCCGCCTCGCGGGCATCCTGCTCGGGCAGCACAAGCTCGAAGACGCGATCGCCGCGCTCAAAGAAGCGCAGACGCTCGAGCCGATGATGCCGGACAGCTACGGTCTGCTCGGCGAAGTCTACCTGATCCGCGGCGCCTACGACCTCGCTGAAGAGGCGTTGGCTGAGGCGCGCCGTCTCGATCCGGACAACGGGCTGCACCTCGCGCGCCTCGGCGCGTTGATGGTGGAGCGCGGCGGCTTGGACGACGAAGCCCGCAAGACCGAAGCGAACGAGATCCTCCAGCTCGCGGTCAAGCAGGACGGCAAGAACTACCTCGCGCATCTCTACCTCGGCCGCTTCTTGCGGTTGACGGGCGGGGATCTCGAGCAGGCGGGTTGGGCGCTGAAGAAGGCGGGCAAGCTGGACGAGCGGGCGCCGATGCCCGCGGTCGAGCTCGCGTTGTTGGCGATCGGCGCCAGCGCATGGGCCGAAGCTGACTCCTGGCTCGACCTCGCGGTGCGCCTCGATGGCAGCTGCCACGAAGCGTTCTACGCCCGCGGATTGCTTCGCGAAGCGCAAGGCTACGTGTTCGCCGCCGTCCCTGAGTTCCAGAAGGCCGTTGAGCGCAGCCAGCCCGGCACCGCGGCGCGTGAGCGCTACGCGAGCGCCATGGAGCGCTGCACCGTGCTGATCGCGAGCGGCGCGGCGCTGGAGATGCAGAAGGTCGCCGAGGCGTCTGGCCTTGCGCTGCCCGAGGTCAAGCCTGCGACCGGCGAGCGTCGGGAAGCCGGCAAGACCAGCCGTCGTCGTCGCAAGAAGGGCGGGGACAAGGGCGAAGGCGCGCCTGCGGAAGCGGAGGGTGCGGCTGCGGAGGGCGGGGACGCTGCTGCGGAAGAAGCGGTCGCAGACGCAGGCTCGGACGACGCAGCCTCGGAAGCGAGCGCAGACGACGCGCCCGTCGCAGAGCAAGAGTAGTCGGGCGGTGGCTCACCGCGCAGCCTCGCTGCAGGGGCGGTGCTGCCGCTGCGCGCCTCGGCCGCCGGGATAGGGGCGGGCGTGTCTCCAAGTCCAACTGGCGCTGAACGCTCGCGGTTGCCGTTCTTCGTGCCCGCGCTGTTCGCCGCGATCCTGATCCTGTTGGGGGTTGCGACCGGCTTGGTGCGCGAGGCCAATGACGTCACGGCGGTGTTGCTGCTCAGCGAGCCGCTGCCGGCGGTGCTTGGCATCTGCGTCGTCCATCTGTGCTTTGTGTCCGGGCGGTGGCTGCAGGGCCTCTGTGCGGCGGTCGGAACGACGTTTTTCTTGCTGTTCTCGCGGGTCGGCCCTACCTTGCCGATGGACTGGGCCCCGAGCGCGGCCGCGCCCGGTTGGGTTGGTTCGGTGGAGACGTGTGCGGGGCGCGTCTCGCTGCCTTCGGCATGGATTCTTGCCCAGTGGAACGGCGCAAATGACGCGCCTGCGTTGAGGTCGCTCGCGGACATCGCCGACGTGATCGTGCTGGTCGATCCTACGGTGAACCCCGACGCCGCGCTGGAGACCGCCGGGGGCGAGCTGCGCGGCGTGCCGGGCGGCGCGCTGGTGTGGGCGCGCGCGGGCTTTGCGCTGTGCGGCGAAGCGGATGCGTGGCCGGTCGGTGAGCACTCTGCGTTGGTGTTCGCGGCGCCGGGCGCAGATATTGCAGTTCCGCTCTTGGTTTCAAGCTTGCCGCTCTTCGGCGCGGCGTTGGAGACTGAGGTGGGGGCTATCGCGGACGTGGCGCGGGGCGTAGGCGATTCCGCGATGGTGGTGGCCGCCGATGTGGGCTTTCCAAGCAGCTTTGTACGCACCGATGCGGCGCTCTACGCAGCCGACTTGCGCGCGGCGCGCTTGCCTCCGAACGCGCCCGCGGCGATCGGGCCGTTGCCTTTGCTGACCTTGCGGTCGGTCAACCGCGTGTGGGCATCGTCTCGCTGGGCCGTGCGCGGCCAGCGCGCGCCGGGCGGGACCGCGCTATCCGCGCCGATGATCGTGCGCTTCGACTACCAGGTGCCGTGAACGCCTACGCCCGTGGGGCCGATCGTCCACGAGGTGTGCAGCGGGCCCAGAACCACGCCGGTGCCGACCGACACCGCGCCGCCCGCGAGCAGCGCGATGGTCGCCCAACGTCCCGCGTTGAAGCGCGACTCAAGGGCTTGGGCTTCGGCGGGGCTGACCGTGCTTGGGGCCTCGATGGCGCGTTGCCCATCGTTCCACGCTGAGTTCACGACGAGGAAGTTCACCGCTGCGCCGCTCCCCAGCAGGGCCGCGCCCGCACCCATCAGCGCGTAGCCAGCGACCCCACCCGACTTGGCCACAGGCTTGTCCGATGCAGGCTTGTCCGGTGCAGGCTTGTCCGGCACCGCCTTGTCGGCCTTTTCAGGCGCAGCCTTCGCGGTCTTCTCGACGGGGGCTTTCTCGACGGGAGTTTTCTCGACGGGGGCTTTCTCCGCTGCGGTCTTTTCGATGGGAGCTTTCTCGGCAGCAGTCTTTTCGACGGGAGTTTTCTCGGCTGCGGCCTTTTCGACGGGCGCTTTCTCGGTCGGGGTCTTCGCGGGCTTTTCAGCCGGAGGCTTTTCCTTTGCGACTTTTTCGGCTTTTTCCGGCGGCGCTTTCTCGGGCTGCGCTTTTTCAGCAGCAGCTTTTTCCGGCGGCGCTTGCTCGGGTGCCTTTTCTTTGGCGACCTTCTCGGGAGCCGGCTTCTCTTTGGCCGGCTTCTCGTCCGCGGCCTTTGCGGGGCTCGCGTCCGTCGTGACCTCTGCGGCCGTCTTTTCGGGCTTGTCCGTCTTGTCGGCTTGGGCTTTCGCGTCTGCTGCTTTGGAACTATTGGCGTTGTCCGCCTTTTTCGCGGGGCGCACCTTCGCTCCCGGATAGGCGCCGCCCGAGCACAGCACCGTGTAATCTGGGGGTGCAACGCCGTAGGTGTACCACGCGCCCACCACGTTGCCCTCACCGCACCGCAGCTGCACAAAGTGCTCGCCGACGCGCACGGTGTCACCGACCTCCTTGCGGGTGCCGTCGATGAACAGCATGGAATCCCCTGTGTCTTCGGGGATGTTCAGCTGCGCTTCGGTGTAGCCCTTGACCTCGCTGACGATCGCGTAGAACGCGTCTTGGGCTTCGGTTTCGGGGAGCACCGCGGCGTCCGGCTGATACGCAGGGTTGAGCACCGCGGTCGCCCGCCAGGCGTCCAACGCTGCCTTATCCCGGTCACCGCCGTACCATTCGGCGACGCCGCGGTAGAACAGCATCCGGGAGAGGTCTTCGGACAGGACCAGCTGCGCGCTTTGGGGTGCGGCGTCCTTGGCGTCGTCGAGGGTGCGCTCCGCGCCCCGATAGTCTTTGCTCGCCAGCTTCGCTTTGGCGCTTTCGAGGGTCTGCAGGAACGTGGCGTCTTCTGCGCGCGCCTCCGGGCACATCAAACCAACCGCTCCTTGCAGCGCAAGCGCGGTGATCGCATAGCGGAAAAGTCCAATATGCGAGGGGCTATACACGCTCACCGACACTCTCCCAACGGCCATGTCTGCGCTCCCGCATCGAGTTTGAATACACAGGTCTTGTCTGCCGTAACCGAAAAATCGGTGAGTACGGCTGCCCCTCCGGACGCGAGCTTCACTTTGGTGCGGTACGTCCCCGGGGCGAGGTCTCTGAGCCTCAAGAACCCGACGCCGTCCCACTCGGCTTTGAAGTCCGTAGAGTTGTTGATGGTCACCTCTACGGCCTTTTCTGGAATGGAAAGGATCACGCCCCCTTTTCCGGGTGCGTTGGGGGCCCAGTCCATGTCCGGGCTGCCGGTCGGCAGGTCGGTGCGCGCCGCACCTTCTGCGTCCTCGGTGGTGGCCTCTACGGTGGTCGTGGAGGTGCCGGAGGTCATCAGGAACAGTCCGCCCCCCACAAGCAGAAGCGCCATGAGCCCGACCGCACCCGCGACGAGGACGATCTTGGACCCGCTCTGCTGGGGCTTCGGGACCGGCTGGGTGGTCTGGGGCGCGGGGATTGGGGGTGCGCCGCCCGGGTTGGCGGTCGAGATTCCGAGCGGCACCGGGGGAGGGATCACCTCGCTCTCCGGTCGGCTTCGCGGCAGATCGACCGCCATCGGTGTGCTGACCGTGCTGGGCCCCATCGCGCCTGCACCGGTCTCGATCGTGGCGTTGTCTTCGAGGTAGGACTCGACCTCGGCGCCGGTGAAGCCCGAACGCTCCTCGACGATCGTGGTCCCGACCAGCGGATCGTCGGGATCCTGCGTCTGATCTTGGTTTTCGTACACCGTCTTGACCACGTCTCGTGCGAAGCGCTTGAGCCCGCCGTCCCGGGTCCGCTCAGCGAGGTCTTCCATCAGCTCGCAGACTTCAGCGGCGGTGGGGCGCTGATTCTGGTCATACGCCAGCATCAAGCTCAATGTTTCGCGGACATGGTCGGCTTGCTCGTCGTCCATCTGCGAGAGGTCGATACCCACGATGCGCTCTTGCAGCGTCTGCTCGAACTTCTCGGGCCGAATCTGGATTTTACCGAACGATTCGAGCGTCAGCAGCTCGTAGAGCGTGACGCCGAGGCTGAAGATGTCGGCCGAGGTGGTGTCGTCTTCGCCCATCAGCCGCTCGGGGCTCATGTATGCGGCGCTCCCGAAGGCCAGCGCCTGGGTTTTGGCCTCGCGCTCCTCAAAACTCGCGCGCGCCGTCCCGAAGTCGAGCACCTTCACATCGCCTTCTACGGTCACCATCGCGTTGGAGGGCTTGATGTCGCGGTGGATCACTTGCAGCGCAACCCCGCCTTGCAGCGGCACGCTGTTGAACGCCGCATCGAGGGCGGTGGCGATCTGGCCGATCACCTCAAACGCTGACTGCCGCGGAAAGATGCCGCCCGTCTCTTTGAGGTGGTTCGTGACCGCCTTCAGATCAACGCCGCGAAGGTACTCCATCACGATCGCGCATTGCCCGTGGATCGCCGTGAGGTCCTCTACGCGAACGATGTTGCGGTGCCGCAGTCGCCCCAGCAGCCGCGCTTCGTCGCGCGAGCGCATCACGATCTCGTCGTTCCCTACCCACTTTCCGTGCAGGACCTTCACCGCCACGATCGACGAAAAGTTGTCGCCGGTTTTCATTTCAGCAAGGTACACCTTGCCGAATCCCCCTGCGGCGATCTCCTTGAGGAAGCGGAAGCGGCGGCGGGACTCCATTTCTCCTCGGGACACGGCGGTGGGGCAAAGGTGGACCGAAGCGGGCTTCTGGACCTGAGTCGGGGGTCAACGTTAGCACGATCGGGGTTTCTACGCCGCTGGAGATCGTCGACACGGGCACCCGCAGCGCCGCTTTTCGCTCTAGCCACCGGTGCGTTGGCTGGATAGTAGGAGGCATGCGCGCATCGATCGATATTGGTTCCAATTCTCTGCTTCTCCTCGTGCAGGATGCCCAAGGGCGCACCGTGGTCGACGAGCAGAACGTCGTGGGTCTGGGCAAGGGGCTCGGTCCCGAGCGCGGGCTCTTTCGGCCGGACCGTATGGAAGCGGCGATGACGGTGCTGCGCGGCTACTCTGAACGGGCGGTGGCGCTGGGCTTGCGGCCCGAAGACATCCGGGCGGTCGCCACCTCCGCGTCGCGTCGGGCGATGAACGCGGCCTCGTTCTACGAGGATGTGTTTCGGAAAACCGGCATTCGCGTTCAAGTGATCTCGGGCGAAGACGAAGCTACATACACGTGGCGTGGGAGCCTCGGCGGGATGGAGCTCCCGGCGGGGACGCTGATGGTCGTAGACCCCGGCGGTGGCTCCACCGAGGTGATCACCGGCGAAGGGCGGCAGCTGCGGACGCGGTGCTCCTTGGAGATCGGCACGGTGCGACTGACCGAGATGTTCCTTGGGTATGGCTCGGTATCCGCGTCGGACTACGCGCGGCTGCGCGCGCATGTGGACGGCGTTGTGGGTGCGCTCACCGTGCCGGTGATCCCGAAGGCGCTCGTGGCCGTCGCAGGGACCGCGACCACGCTGATGGCGTTGGAGCTGGGTTTGTCGACCTACGATGGCGAAAAGATCCACGGCGGTACGCTGTCGGCGGCGTCGCTGCGCACCTGGATTGACAGGCTGATGCTCGCGACGCCCGAGGAGCGCAAGGTGATGGTCGCGGTCAGCCCCGGTCGCGCCGACACGCTGCTCGCGGGCGCGACGATCCTGCTGCGCGTGCTGGAGCAGGCGCGTCGGCAAGCGTGCCGCGTCAGCGACCGCGGGTTGCGGCACGGCGTCGTCACGCGATGAGCTCCCCGCGGCCATTTGTGGTTGTGGGAGCAGGTTTACACGGGTGTGCGTTGGCGTGGGAGTTGGCGAGGCGCGGCGGTGACGTGGTGCTCGTGGAGCGCGGCGTGCCGGGCGCGGAGGCGTCCACCGCCGCCGCAGGCATTTTGGCGCCCACCGTAGAGGCTTGGGCACACCCGAGCGCAGCGGCGGGTGCGGATGGCAGCGAGGAGGGCGTAGCGGCGTGGATGGGGCGAGAGAGCCTCCGCCTCTACCCGGCCTGGGTTCGCCAGATGGAGGCGGCCTCGCAGCTTCGGGTGCCGTTGAACCTCGGCGGGGTGATCGTCGCGGGGGATGCTGGGCCCCCGGGATCGCGGAGCCTGAAAGGGGCGGAGCGGGCCGAGGTGGAGCCGGGGCTCGCGCCCGAGCGGCCTGCGTGGATGGTGGACGGTGAAGGCTGGCTCGATCCCAAGGCCTTGGCGCCGGCGGTGCACGCTGCGGCGCTGGCTGCGGGGGTTCGCGTCGTTCAAGCTGAGGTGCTCGGTGTACGGGAGGGCGAGGTGCGCACCGCTGCGGGGGCGCTGCAGGGCGTAGTCGTGGTCTGCGCGGGGGCGTGGACCGCGCAGGTCCCGGGCCTGACGGCGTTGCCGGTGCGTCCGCTGCGGGGACAGGTGCTGTCGCTGCGGCCGCCGGCAGGGTTCCGCCTCGACCATGTCGTGTTCGGCGCCGGAGGCTATTTGGTCCCCCGCGCCGACGGGCGTGTGCTGGTGGGTTCGACGATGGAAGATGTAGGCTTTGCGCGTGGCGTTACCCCCGAAGGCCTCGCGAAGCTTCGGGCCACGGCGCACCAGCTCTGCCCGCAGCTGATCGACGCGGTGGAGCTCGAGACCTGGTCTGGGTTTCGTCCCAGCACGCCCGATGGGCTGCCGCTGCTGGGAACCGTGCACGGCGTCTGGGTCGCCAGCGGCCATCATCGCAACGGGATCTTGCTTGCCCCGTACACCGCGCTTTCGGTCGCGGACGCCATTCTGGAGGGGAAGTCCTTGCCCTCAGCGCTGCGGGCCGATCGCTTCAGCGCGTAGGTGGCTTGCGGTTCACGCACGTCGCCCCGAGCGTGCACCGGGCGTAGACCTCGTGGCGATGGTGCTCCGGGCGCAGGTGATGGGCGCTGCAGATTTCGGCCTGCCGCGCTTCGATCACCGGGTCGTCGAACTCGAAGATGCGGTCGCAGTCCAGACAGATCAGGTGGTCATGGTGCTCGTCGCCAAGGTGCGGCTCATAGCGGGCCTGACCGTCTTGGAACTTGCGTTCGTGCGCGACCCCGGCTTCGACGAAGAGCTTCATCGTCCGGTAGACGGTGGCGTAGCCTACGCCGGGCATGCGGAGCTGCACGCGCGCGAGCACCTCGTCCACGCTCGCGTGACCGCCGAACTCGTAGAAAACCTCGAGCAGCTGGTCTCGCTGGCGCGTGCGCTTCAGGCCGTGCTCCTGCATGTGCAGCCCGAGGCGGCGTTGTGCTTCGATCACCGAGTACATCAACGCTGCTTATCCTCACCGCTGCGGAGCGAGAGCAAGCGCGCAGCGAGCGCCGCGAAACCTACGCCGCCGGGCTCGGCGGTGCGGTACGCCGGCCAGACCGGGATCCGGTCAAGGAACGCGTCGACGTTGGCGACGCCGACCGACAACGGGAAGTGGCCGAACATCGGCGCGTCGTTCGCAGAGTCACCGACGAAGGCCCAACGTGCGGGATCGGCGGGCAGCCCGAGCGCGTGGGTCAGCCGCTCGAAGCCGGTCAGCTTGTCAAAGTCGCCGAACCAGCCGTTCACATGGATGGAACTGACCTTGCAGGTCGCGCCGATCGCTGTGAACGCGGCGACGATCCCGTCGATGGACTCCCGCGGGAGCGCAGGCACATCCTCGCAGAAGTCGATCGCGAGGTCCAAAGCCCGGTAGCCTTGATCGCTGGCGAGCGCAGTGCCGGGCACCGCGGCGAGGATCTGCCCGGCGAGCGCGTCGAGGCGCGCGCGGTTCTGAGCCCGCTCGGCCTCGGACTGAAAAAATCCGCGTTGTAGCTTCGGAGGGCCGTCTGCTCCGTGCGCAGACATCCAGAACCACAGGCCGCCGTTCTCGCCGACGACGCCTGAAACCGGCCACGCGCGCGCGATGTGGTCACACCAGCCCGCCGGACGCCCGGTGACCGGGATGACCGCGAGTCCGGCGCGCTGCAAGGCGTCGAGCGCCGCAAAAGCTGACGGGACAAGCCGTCCTTCGACGGTGAGCGTGTCATCGATGTCGCAGAGCACACCGACGAGGGAGCGCGCGTCTTCGGCGGCGATCGTCTCGAGGGGGCGGAGCCGCTCAGCCATGGCCGGAGCCCCCCCGCTCAGCAGCGCGGGCCACAGCGGGCGCCGCTTCAAGCAGGGCCCGCAGGCTACGCAGCTTGCGAAGGATCGTCCGACTCGCTGCGATGGGGCCGCCGTCTACCCAGGTCGGCCTCGCGGGGACTTCGTTGCGGGGGTGATCGTTGAGCTGAAACCAGGGCAACGTGCCGTCGTGCCGGCTGCGCTCTGCGGCGTGGGCCATCCGGAGCGCGTGGCGCACTTCGGTAGGTTGGGCGTGGTCAGGCAGGGCTTGCAAGCGGACGTAGGGACACGGCAATCTGGCGACGTGCCCTACGGCTTCGCGGGGAGTCCAGTAGCCGTCGTCGTCCAGCGTATGACCCGCGGCGGGCGTCAGGATCGTACCGCCCGAGGTGATGATCTCGCGGTCGCAGGGTCCTTCCCAATCCAACAGGAAGCTCGCGCCGAGCTCGGGCCAGCGCGCGAGGGCTGCGGTCGCGGCGGCGATGCCCAGCGACAGCGCGACGACGCCCACTTGACCGTTACAACCGGCATCCTCACGCAGCGCTCGGAACGCGGCGCGGATGTTGTCTTGGTGCTCGGGGCCGCCGAAGTCTTCTTCGCCCCAGCTTTTGCCTCTTCCAGCCGGGTCAAAGGTGAGCACGGTGTAGCCGGCGCCCGCGAGCTCTGCTGCGCTCACGACCGAGCCGTAGCCGTGTAGCTCCGCGAGCCCCTGATGGATGCCGGGGCTGACGACCAAGCCCGGCTGGGCCCCGGCGCCGACCCTTCGGGTGATGCGCGCCGCGAGGGTGTAGCCGGCGGTGGAGGTGAGCTGCAGGTCGCGGGTCTCGACGGAGCGCCCGTGTTGGGTGTGGCGTGCCCGCCTCAGCAAGGTGTGGACGCGCCATTCACTCGCGCGCCAGAGGCTCTGTGTGTCCATGTCCGCAGGTTAGCCTACCGGATGAATTTCGCCCGCGCGGTCCCCGAACTTGTGCGCCCCCGTGCCGAGAGTTGGGCGGCCGGAACCCGCGACGAGGATGACGAGGTTGGCGCGCTCTGGGAGCGCATCCACCGCGGAGCTTTGATCGGCGCGGGCTTTGGACGCGATCTTTTTGAGCTTCGCGAGGACCCCGCGGCGGTGTGGGTCGCAGCCTATGCGCTGGTCGCGGGGGATGATCCGGTCACGACGCAGCTCGCGACCCGCGCGATGTTTGCGCGCTTTGGGAGCGCGCTGCTGGTGCCGGTCAGTCGCCTCGGCGAGGTCGCAGCGGCGCCGGTTCGTGCGCGTTTGGCGCGGGCTGTGGAGGCTGCGGCGGGGGACGCCGGAACGCCGGACGCCTTGCAGATCGGGCTGCGCGAGCTCGCGGTCCGGCTCCGGGAGCGCAGCGTTGACGCGCCAATCCAAGCGTTGCAGCGCGCGATCGAGGCGGCGGACTGGTCACGAGCGATGGATTGTGCGGTAGAGAGCTGGCGGATCTGTCGGTCGCCGGCGCTGGTCGAGGTCGCGGCGGAGCTCGCGGCGCGCCTTGGCGGGGGGACCGTGGATCCGCTGACGGACCTGCGGGGCCGTACCTGCGACGCGGCGCTGCTCTCGGAGGTGTGGGCGCGGATGGCGCGGTACACCCGGGAGCCTCATCCGCTCGCCGTGCGCTGGTTGGAGGCCCTGCCGTTCAACGCCTACGCCGAGCTTGGGAGCCGTCGTCGGGAGGTCGAAGCCTTCGTGGTGGCGCATCTCCCGGAGTCCAGCAGCGCCGCAGCGTCGCTGGGGCTCGTGGCGTCGACCCCCGCGGAGGACGCGTTGCCTGCGGTGGCGATCGCCGCGATCCGGGCTGGGCTCGCGCGCCCATGGGACGCGAGGGCTGCCGAACTGTGGTCGCTGATCTATGCGAATCCGGCGGACCGGACGCCCCGATGGGTGCTGGCGGACCTGTATACCGAGCTTGAAGACGCGCGAGGCCCGTTCCTGTCTGCGAGCTTGCGCGCGCTCGCGTCCGGCGTTCGTCCTGCGGACGAGGCCGCAGCCTTGCGGCGCCATGAAAAAGCGTGGTTGGGGGCGTTTGGCGCGCACGCGTTGCGCCCGAGGCGCTGGGAGGGCGGGGTCGTCGTGGCGTGCCGGATCGCGGCGGTGCCGAAGGACCCGATGTACCGGGAGTGGCGTGCGCTGGAAGAGGCGGAGCTGGGGCCGCGCGTGGAGCTCGCGATGCTCACGCCGGAACACTTTCCTTCGTTGCGGGTGATCGGCGGCGTACACAGCGCGCAGCTCGTCGAGCTCGCCGCGCTGCCGATCGTCGATCAACTGCGGGAGATTCACGTCGC
>CAIUMM010000142.1 GCA_903900265.1 uncultured Pseudomonadota bacterium | reverse complement strand
GGCGCGGATCCGGAGGCCATCGTAGGTCGGGGCACCGGCGTCGGCGACGCGACGTGGGCGCGCAAGGTCGGCGCCGTCGCGCGTGGGCTCGAGCTGCACGCGGGGGGCGATCCGCTTCAGTGCCTCGGTGGCTACGAGATCGCAGCGCTGGTGGGCCTGATCGATGAGGCCGCGCTCCGGGGCATCCCGGTGATCCTCGACGGGTTCATCACCGGCGCCGCGGCGTTGGTCGCGGTCCGCGCCCGCCCTGCGGTCGCCGGAGCGCTGATCGCCGCGCACCGCTCCGCTGAAGCAGGCCACGCGGCGGTGCTTCACTCCCTCGGACTCGTGCCGTTGCTGGATCTTTCTCTGCGGCTGGGGGAGGGGTCCGGCGCTGCGCTCGCGGTGGGACTTGTGGAGGCCGCATGCCGCACGCTCTCTGAGATGCGCACCTTCGACGAGGCCGGTATTGTCGATGCCGTAGACGTCTCTGGTCGACGATGACGCGTGGCGACCGGCGATTTGTTCGAATCGGGTGTATAGTGCGCGTCCCGAGCCGGAGTGGGTGAGCCCAGATGAAGACCTGTCCGTTGTGCAGCACGACCTATGAGGACTGGATTGACTTCTGTTTCAGCGACGGCATGCCGTTGGTCGCGATGGGCGGTGCTTCGTCGCCGCTGCGCGTGACGGCTGCGACGGAGGTCGCCGAAGTTGCGCCGAGTCTGACCGATGCCGCTGAGCTGCCGTCGTCCGAGACTGCGCCGCCTCCTGAAGCGCCCGCCTCTGCGGTTGGGCACGGCGATGAAGCGCCGGGACGACCGGAGCCCGCCGCCCCGCCGAGTGACATCACCGGCATCTTTACCGGGGGAATCTACGACGAAGATGGCGAGGAGTTCCGACGTCCCGCGCCGGTGCCTACGCTCAACCTGCCGGTCCCGACTGCGGCCGATCTCCCGGCCGCTTCGAACGCGGAACAGTCCGCATTCGACGAGAACAGTGAGCCCACCGTTTTGCACGCGGGGTCCGTCCCTGCATCGGATGAGTCCGCAACTCCCGTTCACGTGGCAGCGGTTCCTTCGGAGTCGTCGGTTTCGGATGCCACAGCGGTCGAGGTCCCCGCCGCAGCGGCCGCCGAAGTCGCGGACTTGTTTGCGGCCTTTGACGCAGCCTCTGCGTCCGCATCGACGGAAGAAGCGCCCGAGCCGGAAGCCGCCGCCCCCGCCGAAAAGAAGGGCGGCATGGGCATGGTCTTCGGCGGAGTCGCGCTGGGCGCGGTCGCGTTGCTCGGAGTGATCGGCTTCGGGATGATGGGCGGAAAGACCTCGAAGCCCGAAGCGCCGCCAGCAGCGGCGGTTGCGGTGGCTCCGGTCGCCCCGCCTGTCGCCGCTCCTGTGCCCCCCGTCGAGGCTCCCGCTGCCCCTGTCGAGCCGGTGGTGGCTCCGCCCGTCGCTGCTCCGGCTGCGCCCGTGGTCGCGCCGCCTGTTCCTGCGGGGGGAGCGCCTGTTGCTGCAGCGAAGCCGGTCCCCGCGGCGGTGGAGAAGCCTGTGGCTCCAGTGGCGCCTACTGCAAAGCCCGCTGCTGCCGCCGCGGTCGCGCCGCCGCCCCAAACTGCGCCCCGCGCCGCTGCTGCCGAAGCCGACCCGTGGGGCGCTCCGGCCGCCGCGACCTCCGGTGTGTTGAAGATCGTCACCGATCCGGACGGCGCGACGGTGTACGTTAACGACAAGCAGCGTGGAAAAACCCCGCTGACCGTCGAGCTGCCCTACGGGATGCAGAACATCCGCGTGGTGCGCGGCGGGTATAAAACCGAGGTTCGCGATGTGAACATCGGCGTGGCGTCGCTCACCGTGCCGTTCACGCTGAAGCCCGAGCTCGTGACCGGCGCGGTCAACGTCTACGGTCCCGCCGGCTACCACGTGCTGGTCGATGGCTTTGATCGGGGTCCGATGCCGGTGACGGTGCAGGTGAACGAGGGCGTTCGTCAGTTCAAGCTGGTCAGCGATGCGAATGGTACAAGCTGCTCTTTGCCCAAAGAGATCAAGTTCCGTACGCCCGGCCGCCCCGAGACCGTCACGCTGAGCTGCCCGTAAATTCTGCTCGGCCTCGCTGATTTTATCAGAATGAAGCGGAGTGCTGGTTTTTGGGGCGGTTTTTATCTATACTGCGTGGATGATCCAGACTCCCCGTGCCTTCCTCTCGTTGATTGGACCTGTCGTTCGAGGCTCGCAGCCGCTGGCGACCAGCCTGCTCGTCGCGCTCGCGTTGACCGGCTGTGAAGGCGGCGGCAAAGGTACTACGTCGGACGGCCCCAATCAGGTCGTGTCCTACTCGGATCAAGACGGCGACACGATCATCGACTTCCAGGAAGGGTTCGTCGATCCTGAGTCCGCCGACAGCGGCTCTACGGGCGAGTCTCTCGACACCGACGGCGATGGCACCGCCGACTACCTCGACACCGACAGCGATGAGGACGGCATCCTCGACTCGGTGGAAGCGGGTGATGAGGACCCCCTCACGCTTCCCTACGATTCGGATGAAGACGGCATCGCCGATTTTCGCGATCTCGACAGCGACGACAACTGCATCGCCGACGCCGACGAAGGCACGGCGGATCTCGACGCGGACGGCGTGATTGATTCGTCCGATCTGGACGACGACGGCGACAACATCAAAGACGCCTACGAGATCGGCGAGACCTGCGAAGCCCCTGATCACGATGGCGACGGCACGCCCGACTACCAGGACATCGACTCCGACAACGACAACGTCGCGGACGTGTACGAGTCCGGAACTTCCGCCTACGACGATTCGCCCGCCGACACCGATCAGGACGGCACGCCCGATTACCTCGATGACGACTCGGACGGCGACGGCGTCTCCGACACCCTCGAGGATGGCACCTCCTCTGCGGATGAAGCCCCGCGGGACACCGACGGCGACGGCATCATCGACTCTGCGGACTTCGACTCCGACGGCGATGGCCTGACCGACGTCGAAGAGGCCGCGATGGGCACCAACCCGCGCGACTCCGACTCGGACAGCGATGGGTTCACCGACGGCGCGGAGGTCGAGGCCGGCACCGATCCGTCCGATCGCACCTCGCAGATCGACGGCATCTACGTCACCGTCCCCGAGCGCACCTCCGTCGAAGACACCTTCGACTTTACGCTCAACGTCGAGATGGGCGACGTCATGTTCCTCATCGACACCACCTGTTCGATGTCGTCCACCTTGTCGGGCATGTCCAGCCAGTTCTCGAGCATCGTCTCGGGCTTGTCCACCGCGCTCCCCGATGCGCAGTACGGTGTGGCGACCTTCGACGATTATCCGGACGGCACGCACGGAAGCGCCGGCATCGACAAGCCGTACATCTTGAAGAAGCAGATCACCGATGACACCGCGGCGGTTCAGTCCACCCTGTCCGGCTTGGGCCTGCACAGCGGTAACGACACGCCCGAATCTAGCATGGAGGCCATCTACCAGGCCTTGTCGGGTGACGGCTACGACATGAACTGCGACGGCAACTACAGCGCGACCACCGACGTCGTTCCGTTCATGGCCAGCGCGGGAGACCTCTTCAGCGGCTCCGGCGGCCAGTGGTACGACTCCAGCACCTCGGGCGGCGGCATCGGCGGCGGCTCCGGGTTCCGCGACTATGCGCTGCCGGTCGTCATCTACGCGACGGACGCCCAGATGCGGGACCCGGACTCCACCAACGCCAGCTACAACGGCGCGCCGCGCACGGCGTGCTTGAACGCGGGCGCGACGGACGTGGTGGCGGCAGCGACCGCTTCGGGCGCGTATCTGATCGGCATCTCGGTCGGTGGATCGGCGCCGGTCGCGCAGATGAACACCCTCGCGGACCGCACGAACTCCTACGCGGACACCGATGGCGACGGCGCTGCCGATGACAAGCTGGTGTTCACGTGGTCGGGCAGCTCCACCGCGCTGCGCACGACCATTGTGAACGCCGTCACCGATCTGGTCGGATCGCTGCGGTTCTCCGAGGTCACGCTCGTCCCCGATGATCCGTACGGCTTTGTCGTTGGCATCGATCCCGAGAGCTATACGCTTTCAAGCGGTGCAAACGGCCAGGTGATCGACTTCGCCCTGACCTTCCGCGGCGCGGTCCCGGCTCAGGCCGAGGACAAGGTTTACCACGTGGCGTTGAACGTGGTCGGCGACGGCACCGTTCTCCTCGACACCCTCGACATCTACATCGTTGTCCCTGGAAACT
The DNA here is from genome assembly GCA_903900265.1 of uncultured Pseudomonadota bacterium. GTDB lineage: Bacteria > Myxococcota_A > UBA796 > UBA796 > SXON01 > CAIUMM01. The sequence goes on along the minus strand of CAIUMM010000142.1, from coordinate 23,931 downwards.
GATATGCGCAACACTGCTTTTTACCAAGTCGTGCCATTCTTGGCGATCGCCGCAGGGACGTTCGGGTGCTCGGACACCGGCTTCCAAAAGGTCACCGATTACGGTGGCCAGTACGATGCCAGCATCACCGGTCGGGTGTGTGACCCGGATCGCAACCAGTGGATGGAGGGCGCGACCGTCTACACCCACATCATCAGCGACTCCGGCGAGCTGATCGGCACCGTAGAGGCGATCACCGACGTGGAGGGCTATTACCACCTCCTGGAGCTACGCTCGGGCTTGGTCTACACCGTGTATGTCCAGTTTGGAAGCACGGTGATTGACCAGTACGATGTGGATCTGAGCGGCGGCGGTGACCTGATCGTGCCCGATCCCACCTGCGGGGGCTCGGTCTCTGGCGACATCGCGGTGGTCACCGGCGATTTTGACGACATGGCGGCGGTGCTGCAGGACGCCGGCATCGACAGCTTCACAATCATCGACGGTCGGGATGCCTCCGGATTGGTTGAATTCTTGCGCTCCGCGAGCAACCTCGAGCCCTACTCGACGGTGTACTTCGCCGGTGGGCACGTGGAGGAGGACGTCTTCTACGACACCGACAGCACCGACAGCGCCGGGAACGTCGCGGCGGTTCGTGAAGCCGTGGCGGCCTATGTGAGCGCGGGTGGCAAGGTCGTCGCCAGCGACTGGTCGTACGACGTCATCGAGACCATCTGGCCGATGCGCGTGGACTTCCTCGGCGATGACACCATACCCGAAGCCGCGCAGCTGGGCGTACCGATGAACGTCAACGCCAGCATCGTCGACAACGGCCTCAAGACCGCCGTCGGTGAGTCCTCTATGCAGGTGGATTTTGACCTCGACGCTTGGCCGGTGGTCGAGCGGGTCGCCGAGGACGTCACCGTGTTGCAGAAGGGAGACATCACGTGGCGGTTCGGCATGGACTCCACGAATGAGTCTGGGCGCCCGTTGGCGCTGACCTTCGAGGAAGGAGACGGCTCCGTGGTGTACACCTCGTGGCGCATGGCCTCGAACACCGACGGCAAGGGCGGAAAAGCCATCCGGTACTTGATCAACGACCTGTAGCGTACGCGTCGTTGGGACCGCCCGAGGCTTTCGGGCGCTGCTACAAGCCGCCGGGGTTGCCCCTCGGCGGCTTTATCGTTCTGGAGATCGCTTACGGAGCGTAGGTGTATTCGTACAAGCGCGCCGGATCCGGCTCGGGCGAGGTGTCGGCGAACTGGTAGGCGTCCTCCGCTTCGGCCTCGACGGACGCGTGCAGCGCGGCCAATTCGGCGTCCTGCATCCCCATCGCGCGCAGCCGCGCCTCGGTGATCAGCAGGGGATCACCCTTCTTCTTCTCTTCGAGCTCGCCTTCGGGCCGGTACTTGGCCGGGTCCGACATGGAGTGGCCACGGAAGCGGTAGGTGATCGCTTCGAGGATGACCGGTCCTTTGCCTTCGCGTGCGTAGGCGACGGCGGCGCCGACGCGGTCGCGGACGTGCTCGACGTCAAAGCCCTCGAACTGCTCGCGCATCATGCCGACGCCGTTTCCGCGCAGGCTCATGTCGATGAGCGAAGACTGGCGATCGACGCTGGTCCCCATCGCGTAGAAGTTGTTCTCACACAAGAACACGACGGGCAGCTTGTACAGCTGCGCGAGGCAGAGCGCCTCGAAGAACGCGCCCTGATTCGCAGCGCCGTCGCCGAAGTAGACCACCGCGACGCCGCCGGTCTTGCGCTGCTTCAATGCCCACGCCACACCGACCGCGAGCGGGATGTGCGCGCCGACGATGCCGTAGCCGCCCATGAAGTTCACCTTCGCGTCGAACAGGTGCATGGACCCGCCGAGACCTTCGGTGCAACCCGTGGCTTTTCCGAAAAGCTCCGCCATCACTGCGCGCGCGCTGACGCCCTTCGCCATCGCCTGACCGTGCTCGCGGTAGGCGGTGATCCAGTGGTCTTCGGGCTTGCACGCGGCGGCGCACCCCACAGCGACCGACTCTTGCCCGATGTACAAGTGGCAGAAACCGAGGATCTTCCGCTGGGTGTAGGCTTTGGCGGCCAACTCCTCCACGCGACGGATCAGCAGCATCTCGCGGAACAGATGGGTGAGCTCCTCCCGCGTGCAGGGGGGGAGGGGAGAGGGGCCGGTGGTGGTCGGTGCTTCGGACATTGGATTGCTCCTAATCATCAGTTCAGCGCGTAGGGTTCTACCAGAGTAAACGGGGCGATCTCGGCGTCAAAGCGTTCGCCTCGCGCGGTCACCATCTGATAGCTGCCGTGCATGGTCCCCATCGGGGTCGAGAGCGGGCAGCCGCTGCGGTAGCTGTAGTGGGCGCCCGGCTCGAGCACCGGCTGCTCCCCGACAACGCCGGGGCCCCGTACTTCTTCCACGCGCCCGGAGGCATCGGTGATCGTCCACTGACGGCTGATCAGCTGCACGCGCTCGTCACCTTCGTTGTGAATGGTGACGTCATACGCGAACATCCAGTGGCTGTTCTTGGGGTCAGAGTGTCCGGGAAGGAACTCTGGAGCGACATCGACGCGGATGCCGCGAGTGGTAGCGGTGGACAGGCAGGCCTCTTGGGAAAGCAACGTAACCCCGTGCGCGGCCTGCTGCGTGCGTCAGTCTGCGCAGTTCTGAGCGATGGTGTAGTCGACCGTGATGGTCTGATTCCACGTCAAGCCTGCACCTTCGGTGAACACGACGCTGCGCGACGCTGCGTCGTAGGTCCAATCGTAAGAAGGTGCGCCGTCTACCTTCACGACGATCGTGCCGGCGTCGGGATCCGCGGACAGTCCGTAGCTGGAGCGCAACCCTGCCGAGCTATCGACCAGATCGGCGAGGTTGGCGCCCCATTGGGTGTCCGAGTCGCAGATCGAGTACATCGCGCCGCCGGTGAGCTGGGCGACGGTGGACCAGATCGTGCCTGCCGCGGCGGATTCGCAACCGCCAGGGAGGTCCCCGGACATCGCGTAAACCGCGACCCGGGACGGATCAGGCTTCAGGCTCGTGAACGCGGCGACCCATTCGCCGGAGGTCCCATCGGACTGCTCGTCTTCGTCCGAGATTCCCAGCAGCGAAAGCCCGCCGGTGCCCCGCACGAGCCCTGCGTTGCAGCCGCGCTCGTCGGTGGCGTCGGATTTGGTGGCGGCGTAGAGCACGCTGAAGCCTTGCTCCGCGAGCTCCCCGCCGTAGTAGGTGGAGTCGAACATCACCGACAGGGCGGTGCTCGCCTGCACCCAGTTGTCCGCCGAGGTGATGAAGTTTTTCGGCCCGTTCACGCAGCCGTCGTCATCGGTGATGACCGCGAGCTGAAAGTCGACGTGCTCGGCGACTAAGGCTTCGTACAGCGTGATCATCTCGGCACGGAAGCGGTTCACGTATCCGGCGTCCTGCATGGACTGCGTCTTGTCGACGAACACGACGAGATCGAGGATGCCGTCCGGCGTCGTGAAGCTGTCCGACGCGGTCGATAGGCTCTGACCGGAACCGAAATAGGTGCCGGTGACGACCGGTGTAGTGGTGCTGGTGGACGTGGCGGTCAGGGTGCCAAAGACCACGTGCTGCAAGGTCGGGGTGTAGCTGACGGTCACCGCGCGGGATTCGCCGGCCGCGAGGGTCCACGGCAGCGCGGCCTCCGGTGTCACGTACAGCTCTCCTTCGGCGCCGACGATCGAGACGTCGGTCACGGTCAGCGAGCTACCTCCAGCATTTTGAAGGTTTACGCTTGCATCTGCGGTGCAGCCAAGGGTGACCGTGCCGAAGTCGTAGGACGACGGGCTGAGCGCCAAGCCGCCGTCTGCCGATTCCCCGACCAAGACGATCTCGTCGACGCCTGCTGGGTCATTGGAGGCGACGCGCAGGTTGGCTCCATAGCTGCCGGGGATCGAGGGCGTGAAGCCCAGCACGACCTCGGTAGCTTCGCCCGGAGCGAGATCGGTGGAGCCGACGTTCTGGATCGTGAACGGCGCTGTGGGGTCATCTACAGAGAACCCAAGGATCTGCACCGACTCATCGCCCGTGTTGGTCAAGGTGAGCACCTGAGCGGTGCCGCCCATGCCCGCCGCGACGCTGCCGAAGTCGACAAGGTTGGAGTCGGGGGTCAGCTCGGGGCCGCTAACCCCGGTTTCGACTCCACCGATGGTGATGGTCGCGACGCTACACGCCGGTAGTCCGGCGAGCACTGCGACCGCGAGGGCGTTGCGAAGCACGCTGGGAGCGGCGGTGGACAACATCTGGGCTCCGGACTTGGTCGTATTGTACATCCTGCTATTCTATCCCCAAAAGCGCTGGATCACAGCATTTGTTTCGGGTTTGTGGCAGCAGACTCCTCGCCGCGCACGTTAGCCTGCCGCAGAACGGTGTTGATCTGCCTGCGCCACCTCGCCATCAGCTTGGATGTCTGCTGCTGACTGAAGACGCCGCCGCGCTGACTACGCGGCTGGAGCACAACGGCTACTTGCGGCCGTTACCCGAAAGGGACGCGGGGTGGGTCCCGGGGGACCGTACGTTGTTCCCCGATGGTTTTGCGGGCGCGCGGATCATCGCGTTTGATCACGAACAGTTCGTCAGCTCGGGGCAGGGCGGATTTCGGGTGTGGTGCCCGGTGGATGCCCGAAACGCCACGGCCCGCTTTGTCCCTGCGCTGGAGGCCTGGCGCCGCGGCGGGGCTCGGAGCCTCGCCTGCGGCTGCGGCGGTACCCACGACCTAACCGCGCTGACGTACCGGCCGGACTGCGGCTTCGCGAAAGAGTGGCTGGAGTTTAGCGACGTCGGTGCAGCCGAGCTCGTCGCGCCGGACGCCCTGCTTGAAGGCGTCCGGGTCATCTGGCGTCGCGGCTAACTATTCTCCGCCAAGGCGAGCAAAGTCGGCGAATCCGGAGAAGCGGTCCAAGATGCTGCGCAGCAGCCCGAGGCGGTTGCCCCGGAGCGGCAGGTCGTCGCACATCACCATGACTTCGGCGAAGAACCGGTCTACGACCGGACGCAGGTTGCGCAGCGCGACGAGCAGATCGGCGTCGTCCGTCGGCAGCGCTTGGACCGCGAGGTGAAGCTGCTGGTCGGCTTCGGTTTGCAACAACGCGAGGCTGTAGTCCGCCGCGCTGTGATCGCGCCCGAGGCCCGCGACGCGCCGGAAGGTGGTGCGCACCGCCGCCATCTCGTCCTTGGGCAGCGCAGACAGGCCGTGCACGCGCGCGGTGATCGACGCGACGTCTGCACCTCCCGTGGCCATGACCGCGTCCACGAGGTCGGTGGCGTGGCCCTCTCCGGTCAAGCTGGCGCGGAGCCGTGCGAGCAGGAATTCGGCGAGGGACTTGGGAAGCGGCACGCCTGCCGTTGCGAACAGCGCGTCCAATCCGCCCTGAGCGCCGTGCGGCAGGGCTTGGAGGAGCGCGACCAGCCCCACGGCAGCGCGCCGCAGGCCCTGAGGGTCGGAGCCCTTGGGCTCCATCTCCGCGACAAAGCAGCGGGAGAGCAGCGTCATCCGCTCTGCGAGCGCGAAGGAGAGGCCCGCCGGGGTCGACGGCAGCGCATCGCCCGAGTGACGCGGCAACCACGCCTCTTCGATCGCCAGCGCGTCGGCGTAGCCTTCAGCCTCGGCGAGCAGGTGCCCGACATGGCCTTGCAGCTCCGGGAACTCGCCGACCATCAACGTCGCGAGGTCCGCCTTCAGGACGGTCCCAAGCCGGGCGAGGTGGTCGACGTTCGCGCCGGTGAGGGGCGCGAGCTTCATGGCTGCGTCGGTGATCGCCGCTTGACGCTCGGCCATGGTGCCCAGCCCGCGGATCCATACGGTCCCCGAGAGCTTCTGCGCGTGCTTGCCGAGCGCGAGCTTGCGATCTTCGGCGTAGAAGAACTTGGCGTCGTGGAAGCGCGCGCCGAGCACGCGCGCGTTGCCCTCGGCGATCAGCGCCGGGTCGCCTTCGGGGTTGTTGGCGACGATCAAGAACGCGTTGGTCAGCTGTGGCCGCGCTCCGTCCCTCGAGAACAGCGGGAAGTAGCGCTGATTGACCTTCATCGACTCGATGAGGAGTCGGTGCGGAAGGTTCAGTAATTCCTCATTGAAGTGCCCGACGATGACCTTCGGGCTCTCCACGAGGTTGACCACTTCGTCCAGCAGGTCCGCGTCGGGCTGCACGTGCAGTCCCTCGGCGGCCGCGACGGTGCGGAGCTGCGCTTCGACTCGCGCGTGGCGCTCGGACCGATCGGCGTACACGCCGCGCTCCCGCAGCGCGTGGAGCCATCCTTCGGCGCTGGTCACGGTGAACGGCTCGGGCGAGAGCAGCCAGTGACCGGCAGAGACGTTGGAGCACGCGAGCCCGGCGATCGTGGCGGGGACGACCTGGCCGTCGAGCACGCACAAAATGCCATGGAGCGGGCGGGCAAAGCGCGTGGCGCCATCCCCCCACCGCATGGTCTTTTTGAACGGGATGCCCAGCACGACGGCTTCAAGCCCGGCGGCGATCAGCGTCGCGGTGGACTCGCCACCTTCAACGACGCGAATCGCCGCGAAGCCGTTGTGGTCGAACAGGGCGGAGGCATCGACGCCGCGCTTTTTCGCGAAGCCCAAGGCTGCGGGACCCCATAGTCCATCGGCGCTGCGGGCTTGGGCCAGCGGCATGCCGGTCACCACCTTCTCCACCGCAGGGCGCTTGGGCGCCACCTGCACCGCGATCGCGAGACGACGGGGCGTCGAGTACGGGACCACCGGGCCGAGGATGAGACCGCCAAGCAGCTTTTGGATGCCGGCCGCGAAGCCCTCCATCGCCGGTGCGACGAAGCGCGCCGGGATCTCTTCGCATTGGACCTCGATGAACAGCTCAATTCCAGGGTCGCTCATACTGCACCTCTGCCGGCTTCTTCCCGACGTTCTGCAAGGGTCATCGCGTCTTTTCGGATGTACTCCTTGGCGACCATCACCGCGAGGTCGCGCACGCGCTTGATGTACTGCACACGCTCGGCCACGCTGATCGCACCGCGAGCCTGCAGCATGTTGAAGGTGTGCGAGCACATCATCACGCAGTCATAGGCGGGCAGCGGCAGGGAGCGTTGGATCAAGTCTTTTGCTTGGGACTCCCACACTTCGAAGCCGCGCAGCATCTCGGGGACATCCGCGTTCTCAAAGTTGTCCTGAGCTTGCTCAAGCTCGTTCCACTCGAACACGTCGCCGTAGGACACCGCGGGACGATGGCTGCCGTCCGGGTTGACGCCTTCGGGCACCCACACGAGGTCGTAGACCCGATCTACTTTTTGCAGGTACATCGCCAGACGTTCAAGTCCGTAGGTGAGCTCTACCGGCGTGGACGTCAGCTCTACGCCGCCGCACTGCTGGAAGTACGTGAATTGACTCACCTCCATGCCGTCCAGCCAGACCTCCCAGCCTAAGCCCGATGCGGCGAGGGTAGGGGACTCCCAGTCATCCTCGACGAAGCGCACGTCGTGGGCCTTGAGATCGAGGCCGATCGCGGCGAGCGAGCCGAGGTAAAGCTCCTGAATGTTGAGCGGGCTCGGCTTCCAGATCATCTGAAATTGGTAGTAATGACCTAGGCGATTCGGGTTCTCGCCGTAGCGCCCGTCGGTAGGCCGGCGCGAGGGCTGCACGTAGGCCGCGCGCCAGGGCTTCGGGGACAGCGCCCTAAGGAACGTGGCAGGATGAAAGGTGCCTGCGCCCATCGGCATGTCGTACGGTTGCAAAACGGCACATCCCTGGGCGGCCCAGTAGCGCTGGAGCGTCAGGATGAGGGCCTGAAAAGACTGTAGGGGCGTAGGTTCCATGGCGCGGCGGGTATCGCGGGCAGGGGGGGGAGAGCAACCCGCACCGCTAGGTGTCAGGTTGTTACCATTACACTTTACGGAAAGTGTAATGGTAACAACCTGACACCTCCCCCCGCCGGTCACCAAAAACGGGGTACACTTCTAGTATGAACCTAATGAAAGCGCCATCGTATGCACTCTCACATCCTGTCGTCGTGGGTGCCGCGCTGCTGATCGTCGTGAATGATTTTGCGCTTCGCGGCGTTGCGCCTGGGTGGTTGACCGGCAAGCTGTCGGACGTGGGATGGCTCGTGGTGGTGCCGGTATTGTTGGCAGCGCTGCTGGGCTTGTGCGGCGTCGCGCACCGCTGGGCGACGCCGCTGGCGTTGGTGGCGGCGGGTTGCGTGTACACCGCGTTGCAGGTCTGGCCGCCGTTCGGGGCTTGGTTTAGCGTGCGGCACGTGGCGGACGTCGGTGATCTTGTGGCGTTGCCCGCCCTGTTCGGCGCTGTTTTTGCGTGGCGGAGCCCGCGTGTAGCGCCGAAGTGGGCGGCTTTGGGGGCGGCGCCGGTGCTGTTCGGCTCGCTGGTGGCGGACAAGTTCTCGTTCCCCGACGATGCGACCTGGCCGTGCGGGGACAGCATGGTCTGGGAGACGTCGGAGCCGCTGCGCCTGCAGATCGGATGGTGGCCGCCGGTCGACACCGATGCATTCCTACGGGGCTTGCGGCTCGTGGACGCAGACGGCGTGGATGTGCCGCTCGTGGTCGGCATCGACGGCGGCGTGACGGCGGTTTGCGCGCGCGATGGACTGCGTCCAAACACGGACTACATCTGGGAGATCGGCCCGTGGACAGCCAAGCCCAGCAACGAGGTGGCTTTCGAGCACGAGGCGTTGCCAACGGTCCGGTTTCGAACCTCAGATTCAAACGGGAAGCCCGCGATGAACGCGGTTGACTGCGTGGCTCTGGTTCGCCCCCTAAGTGAAGCCACCGACGCCGCTTGCAACGGATACGGCGACACTGGAGACTCTGGAGACTCTGGAGACTCTGGAGATACCGGCGACACGGCGGTGACCCGATGATCGCGCTCCTCCTGTGCGCTCCCGCGCTCGCGGATCCGTCCGAGGCGTCTGCGCCGGCGCCGCTCCCAGAGACGGAGGCCCCGCTCGAACTGCCCAGCGGTCCCCTCGCTAAAGTCCCGAAGCCGCGCATGGGAACCACCGGCTACCGCACTTCGTTGCCTGCCGGGAACGCCGTCTCCACGCGGGTCGCTTTGGTCGAGGACCCTGGCGGGCCGTTCATCTTCGAGGCTACGGCGCACGCGCAGGTCGGTTTTCGCTGGGCGTCTTTTGCCGCTGAGGTCGCCGGTACGGCTGGCGCGAGCGATGTCTGGTCGGGGGCGCGTTTGGGAAACCTTGGGCTCGACGTCCGGGTTCTGTTTGGAGGCACGGTGACGGCTGCGGTTGGCCTACACGGTACGCTCCCATTGGGCGGAAGCGCTGGCGCCCACGGGCCCGCTGCATGGTGGGGCACCGTCCCTGGCGCGATTGTTCCTACCTATGGCGTAGCGATCGCCTGGGAGTTGGCGTCCAAGCGCTGGGTGTGGCACGCCCAAGTGGGGCTTCAGACGGATGCTTACTGGGCCAATATGTACGTGTTCTCCTTGTTCGATCTAAACACCAGCCTCGCGACGATTCAGCCGGTGGGCGACACGTGGTTCGTGGTCGCCGAGGCTGAGCTGCTCAATAACGCACAGACTCCGCTGCACCTCCGCGGGTTGGCGCGTCGGGATCTGGGCGATGGCTGGACGGTAGACGCGGGCCTTGCCTTGCCCATCGTCGCCTTCGTCAACGACCCTACGTTGCAGGTGATCGGCGGTCTGCGCTGGGAGCCGCCGCGTCAATCCCCCTAAGGTCACCCTGAAGGGCGCACCCGGAACGACAGCCGGAAACAGGCGCCGCCGGCGTTGAACGCCTCGAAGGTGCCGCGCAGCTGCCGGGTCAACGTGCGCACCAACAACAATCCGAGGCTCGCTCCTTGCGCCACGTCAAAGCCTGCGGGCAACCCCGGGCCGCGATCCTGCACCGTCAGGCGCAGCATTCCGTCGTCGTACTCCAGGGTCAGCGTCACGTCGCACGGCGCATCGGGCGATCCGCCGGGGGGCACGCCGTACTTGAACGCGTTGGTCAGCAGCTCGTTCAAGATCAGCCCGAACGGCACCGCGTGCTCGACGGTGACCTCAATCGATGGCGCCACCAGCTTCAGCCGCGCGTTCGGAGCCAGCGCGCGCCGCAGCGGCTCCGACAGTTGCTCGGCGTAGACCGCCAGATCCACGCGTTCAAGCGACGCCGCGCCGTACAGCTGCTGGTGGATGAGCGCCATCGAGCGCACGCGATGCACGCTCTCCTCCAGCGCGCCCCGCGCTTCGGCCGTGGGCACCCGATCCACCTGCAGCTGCAGCAAGCTGGAGATGATCTGCAGGTTGTTCTTGACCCGATGGTGGATCTCTTTGAGCAGCGTCTCCTTCTCGCGGAGCGACTGCGCGACCGCCTGCTCCATCCGGTGCCGCTCGGTGAGATCGCGCACGGCGATGATCGCCGCCTGAGTGCTCGACGTGGGCGTCGCAGCCACGCTGACCTCGGCGGAGAAGCGTTGGCCATGCGGGCCGGTGGCGTCCCTGTGGTACAGCGGGGGGACCTGACCTGCGGCGTATGTCGCCAGCGCCTCGCGCATCAGCGCGGTGCCGTCGGTCAGGAGGCGGTCCAGCTCCGGATTCGCTTCGTCGCCGAACAGAGACTCGGCCCTTCCGTTCGCCGCGAGAACGCGTCCTTCCGGGTCCACCAGCAGCAGGCCGTCTGGGCTTTGCTCAAAGATGGTTTGGAAGGTGCGTCGGCTGTTGTCGTGCAGCATAAAGGACGCGACCTGCTCGGCCACTCGCTCGAGGATGGCGGGCAACAGCTCGGCGCCGGGGTGCGTGTCGGTAGTGCCCACCTCGATGACCCCGAGCACGCCGCTCGGTCCGAGGATGGGCGCTGCGCTGAGCGTGGTGATGCCTGCGTTCAGCGCCTCTACGCCTCGGCCGGACGTTGCGCGCGTGGACGGCAACGGTTGTACACACGCCCGCCCCGCTCCCCAGGCGCTCCCCGGCAGGGCAAAATCGAGCCCCGGCGTGGGGACCTTCGGGAACGCACGGTGTCGGGTCGCGTCCACGAACGCCTGTCCCTCGACCCCAGCGTCGGCCGCCGCGGCTCCTGCGACGTGGCGCAGCGCAGCCGTCGGCTCCTCGACCACCCACATCTGCGCGACGCGCACGTCCAACTCGCCCACCAGCTCAGCGACGACCTGCGCCGCGGCCCGATCCAGCGAGCCGCTCTCCAACAGGCAGGCCGCGATGCGCTGGGCGAGTCGTTCCCGTCGCTCCGCGAGGCGCCGCTCGGTGACGTCGGTCTCGATGGCGACGAAGCCGGAGGGTTCGCCGCGCTCGTCGTAGGTGACGCGGGTCTCGATCTGCACCCAGTAGCGCCTTCCCGACCGCGCATAGTTGAGCACCTCGCAGTCGAAACCCTGGTTTGCGGCCACCGCCTCGCGCATCGCGCGGCGCGCTGCCTGAGACGTGCTCGGGCCTTGAAGGAAGGTGCCGGGGCGACTGCCGACGACCTCGGAGAGCTCCCAGCCCGTCAAGCGCGTGAAGCCGTCGTTGACCCACTCGATGAGCCCGTCTTTCCCGGTGATCACCACCGCGTTGGAGGTGCGGTCGGCCACATCCGCGAGGCGGCGCATCCGGTCTGCGTCGCGGCGCATCGCGAACCTCCCGCTGATGTGCTGCTGCAGGACGGCCGTGTGGTTGACGAACGTCGCGAACAGCGGTACGCAGGTGCTGTCAAATGTAGGGTAGAAGAGCACTTTTGCGGCGGAGACGTTGGCGACCACGGCGTATACCCGCCCGTCGTCCCCGCGGTCCCGGAAGGTGCCGATCAGCTGCACCGCGGTGGGGGGCGACTGCCGACAGGCACAAGCTCGTCGGCATGAACCATGAGCGTGCGCCCCGGCGAGAGGCGACGGATGATCGTCGCGAGCGCCTGCAGCTCCGAGCAGGTGACGTCGTCGGCGCAGCACGACGCGCAGACCTCGGCCGAGTCGCCGTGGATGCGCACCAAAAGCGCGCTCTCGGTGCTGAACGTGGACACCAGCTCTTCTGCCGCCAACGCCCAGAATGAGGGCAGATCATGCTGCTCCAACGCGCGCTCGCTGAACCGCAGAAAGCCCTCTCCGGCTTGGTGCTCGCGGTCCAGCTGCGCCCGCAGGTCAATATTCTGCTGCTGCAGGTTGAGGACCCTTCCGAGCAGGGCGGAGCGATCGTCGCCCTGATCCATGCGGCGCTACCCCTGCCGTCTGGTGAAAACGTAGAGGGAAGTTGTGTAGTTGTGGAACATGTTGCGTCCCCCAAGCTGGGTGATTTCGCCGAAGCCGTACATGCCCAGCCAAGGGCCGGTTTCAGCGCCAAATAGCGGCCGCTGCATGTCGGCCACGATCTCTTCCTTCGAGACCCGATCGAGCATCAGGCGCCCTCGGGCGCCACAGTCGGTCTGGAACACCGCGACAGGGCGCTGACCGCCGGTGCGTTCCACGAGCTCAGTCATGCGCGTGGCGAGGTTCGCGAAGATCCGCTCTTCGTCGCGACGCATCAGCGACAACCGGGTTCCTACCTCACACGTCACCGGCAGGATGAAGCTGCCGTCGGGCTCGCGGTGGGTGATCACGCGGAGGATGTGGGAATCTCCGCACTCAGCGGCGAGCGCGTCGGGCAGCCGAACCCCTACGGCGCCGGGCGGGATCGTGTCCCCCGGCGTCGCGGTCGCTGGCAGGCCGAGCGCGTTGGTATAGGCAGCCCACGCCGGCTTTCCGTCGAGCGTATGTACGCGGTTTCCCGTCGCCGAAGTGACCTCCATCTCGACGCCAGCCGCTACGAAGCCGTGCGTGACCGTGGAGTGAAACTCGAGCGTCGGGTCGGAAAAACCAATCAGGAATGCACCTTGTTGGTACACCGCGTCATCGACGCACTGGTAGGTCGCGATGCCCTTCATGTTGTCGCTGGCGGTCCCGCCGAAGATCGGGAGATCGGGGCCGAGCACCGATTCGATGCCGGCGATGGCGTCGTCCATCGCTACGTCGATGCCGGGCGCGATCAGCATCACCGAGCGCAGCGCGGGGCTGCCTACCTGCAGCGTGCGTGCCAGGGACGCCGCGAGCGTGCGCGAAGTCGCCCCGGTGAAGCCGTCGGTGTGGGTGACGCTGACCTCTTCCGCATCCCCGCTGACCGCCATCAACGCCAGCGCCCGCAGGGCTTCGTTCGCGCCGTCGCGGCCGATGACCCCGGCGACGGAGCAGCCGACCACACGTGCGCCCGGACACTCGGAGCGGATGGCCTTCAGCGCCGAGCCTGGGTCATGTCCCATCGTGACGTGAAAAACCACCAATCAAACATCTTGAGCGGCCACCCCTTCGATCGCGGAGCGCAGCGCTTGCAGGGCGGCGCGTGCGGTGTCGGGAGTGGAGGACGAGCCGGAGTGGAACTTCAACATGGGCACCTAGTGGAAAAGCGGCGCAGCACGGCCTTCTCGTAAGGTATGCAGCCTGCCCGGGCCGCGCCGCATCCGTTTGGTCCGCGCCCATCCGTCCGCGGACGGAGCGATCGTGGATCCATGCCGTCGGCTATGCCATTCGCGGACCCTGACGCGATATCCGAAATGCGGGGTTCGGTACGCAAATGCACGTAGGGGGCTTCGATGCAGGCCGCCGGCATCAACCGCGCGCGCCGAGGATCGCCAGCGCCGCGATGCATGCGCTCTCCACCCGCAGCACGCGGGACCCGAGATGCGCGAGCGTGTACCCATGGTCCCGGAGCTGGACCCGGTCTTTGGGACCCCAGCCGCGCTCGGGCCCGATGGCGAGCGTGACGTGCGCGGCGGGATCGGTTGAGGCAGCGCTTGAGGCTGCGATAACCAGCCTCGTAGAAGCCTCGTAGTTGTCGAGCGCGACCCGTGCGCCCGGTTGGGCCGTGCGGTTGGATAGCTCCTCGCCGAGCGTGCTGGACCAGGTGACCTCCGGGAGACGGGTGTCGAAGGCCTGCGCCGCGCCGATCAGCAATTGTCGACGCCATTCGCCGGAGGTCCACAAGGAGCTTTGCGCGTAGCTGCGGTCGCTGCGCTCCGTCGCGACGAAGTGCATGGCGCGCACGCCCATTGTCGCGGCGTCGCGCAGCAGATCCCGCGCGGTCTGTGGCCGGGCCATGCCGATCAGCAGCGTGATCGCGGGCAGCGGCGCAGGCGTCCGCACCGCCGCGAAGCTGAGCCGCAGCGCGTCGTCGCTCTGCGCGATGATCGTCGCCGTGCCGATGTCCCCGTCTACGACGCCGGCGTCGAAGCTCTGGCCGGCCTGGCGTCGAAGGACCTCAAGCACGTGCCGCGCGCGTGTGTCGGTGCGGGGCAGCGGCTGGTCCAGCTCACCGGGCTCGAAGAGGACGAGGTTCATCGCGGGGCGGGTAACCGGCTGGACTCCACCCCCGCGACCCTGTACCTTACGCGCTGTGCTGCTCTACGCTTCCCCGCTTGTCACCTTGCTCGTCAATCCGCTTGTCACGCCGGTTGTTCTGGCCGCGCCCGCGTTCAGCGTGGAGCGCGGTCTCTTCGAGGATCCCGTCACCGTCACGCTGACGCCGTCGGCTTCCGACGCGCAGATCTACTGGAGTCGGGATGGTGCGGAGCCGACTCTCCCGTACACCGACGCCATCGCGATCGACGCCACCACGGTCTTGCGCGCGCGCGAACAGCTCGCGGACGGCACGCTGTCCGAGGTCGTTACGCAAACCTACGTTTTTGTGGACGACGTCATCGCCAGTCCGTTGATGGAGACGCGCATCACCGCGGACCCGCGCTACACCGACGTCCTTGGCGAGACGCTGCGCCAGCTGCCGTGGATCTCGCTGGTGATCCCGGCAGGCTTGAGCACCGCCGAGCAGGCCGCCTCCATCGAGTGGATCGACCCCGAAACCGGAACCTCCCTCGGCGTTGGGGCGGGCGTACGCCGCGTCGGCGGGCACAGCTTGTATTCCTACGAAAAAACTAGCATCCGCTTGGTGTTCCGGGAAGAGTACGGGGCGTCTCGCTTGGATCTCGATCTTTACGGTGACAGCGCGCCCGGCGTGCCCCCATCGACGAGTTTTGACGCGCTCACGCTGCGGGGCGGCAACCACGACTCGCAGTTTTACCTCGGTACCGCCGGGCAGCACATCCGCAACCTGTGGATGGACGAGACCCAACTCGAGATGGGCCACATCGCTCCGCACGGTCGTTTTGCGCACCTCGCGGTCAACGGCGTATACACCGGGCTCTACCACGTGCGGGAGCGCTTCAACGCAGCGATGCTCGCCGATTATTTGGGGGGCGACGAGAGCGATTGGGAAGCGGTCAATGGCGGCGCCGCGTTTGACGGATCGGGCGCGGCCTGGGCGCAGGTGGTCGCGGCCCGCGGCGATTTTCAGACGGTCAAGCATTGGATCAACGTTGAGAACTTCCTCGACTACATGATCCTGAACTACTACGCCGCCAACGCATGGGATTGGAGCTACAACCACAATTGGATCGCGGTGGGGCCGACTGAGCCCGATCGCGGCGGCTTTGTGTTTCAGTCCTCCGACTCGGACATCACGCTCTACTACGACTACACCACCAACATCCTCTACGAACCCGGTCCTGACCAGCTCTTCGGGTACCTCAACGCTGAAGGCGACGCCGACTTCAAGGTCGCCCTGCGCGACGCGATCTACCGCAACCTCGAGCACGACGGCCCGCTGACCGCCGGGCGCGCCGGTGCGCGCTACGCGAGGCTCGCGGCGCTGGCGGAAGATCCGGTGGTCGCTGAATCGGCGCGCTGGGGACTGGGCTGGTGGGAGCGGGACGCCTATTGGGTGCCGGAGCGCGACTACCTGCTCGATGGATGGATGCCGTACCGCACCGAGGAGCTGCTCGCCCAAGTGCGGGCCGCGGGTTGGTACCCGGTCCCTGCGCCGACCGTAGAAACCGAGGCGGGCATGGTCGCTGCGGGCGCGACGGTCGAGGTCTCCGGCGATACAGGCGTGCTCTACGTCACCACCAACGGCGAGGACCCGCGCTTGCCGGGCGGCGCGGTGAACCCCAACGTGCTCGTCGCAGACACCGACCACCCCGAGTCCAAGCGCGTGGTGCTCAGCCACTCGACGATGATCAGCGCGCGCCTGCGGGTCGGGGACGAGTGGGGGCCCATCGATCGCCGGTTTTTTGAGATCGACGAGGCATCTCCGCTCGTGCTCAACGAATGGAACGCGGTCGAACCGGGGGAGGTGTTGTCGGACGCGGGCGCCGATGACGCGTTCGGCGTAGTCGCGGGCAACGGCGGCGATTGGATCGAGCTGGTGGTGATCACCGATCACCTCGATCTGCGTGGCTGGACGCTGTCGGCGCAAGACCGCCGCATGTCCCAAGGCGAGCTGGTCTTTACCGACGATCCGCTGCTCGCCGACCTGCGCGCTGGCACGCTGTTGACCATCGCCGCCGATCTTCCCGAAGACGCCGCCTACGCGCCCGACTTGGGCGACTGGCGCTTTCACCTGCGCGCGAGCCCCGACGGACGCTACGTGCGCAGCGAAGGCTTTGACGTCACCGCCCAAGATTGGCGCCTGACCGTGCTCGACGCCGACGGGCTTGTGCGCTTTGGACCGGCGGGCGAGTCGGTCGCGCCGCTCAGCGGAATCTCCGGTCACGAAGTCGGCTTGCTCGCCGCGGATCCTTCCACTGCCGTGCGGCGCACCGATCCCGCCTACCGCGATGGCGTGCTGTCCACCTTCGGCGCGCCCAACCGGTGGGGCGATCACGTGCAGGACTTCTCTGCGCTCCGGGGCACAGGCGGAGAGGTTCGGCCCGTCGAGGACACCGGAGACTCCGCGGGCACCGTAGATAGCGCGAACCGCGGGGACGGCGCTGCGGACGGCATCTCCGATGCCCCGCCCGCCTCGGGCTGCGGGTGCGCGACCGGCGGCTCCGGAGTTGGGTCAGGCTTGGGCGTCGTGCCTGCGCTGCTCGCGGTGGTAGGTGCTTGTGTTGCGCGTGCGCGGCGTCGTGCCCGATCGGCCCTTCGTTTGACGGTCGCGGCGCTCTTGGGGGGCTGCGGTTCACCGGACCCCAGCGGGTCGCCGGATTCGCAGGACCAACCGGACTCCGAAGCGGATCCCGACTCCGACGCTCCGGACGCTCCGTGCCCGAACGGCGATCGGGCCGGAGACCCTGCGGCGCCCGAGGTGTGCAACGGCGAGGACGACGACTGCGACGGCCTGATCGATGAAGATCCGGTCGATGGCTTGCCGTTCTACGTCGACGCCGACGGCGATGGATGGGGCGACGAGGCTACCGTGGTCACCGCGTGCGCCGCGGGCGAGGGCGCCACCATTCAGCCCGGAGACTGCGACGATGCCGACGCGACCGCCCACCCCGGCGCCGAGGAGTCCTGTGACGGCGTAGACCGCGATTGCGACGGCATCTCCGGCACCGAGGGCGGCGCAGCCAAAGCCTGCCCAGCGCAGAGCTGCAGCGCGATCCTCGCAGCCTCGCCGTCCGCGGCCGACGGGGCGCGGTGGATCGCCTTGCCTTCGGGGGCTTCGACGCAGCTCTGGTGCGACATGCGCGGCGGCGGTTGGACCCTTGGTTTTCTACGCAACAGCTCGAGCACCGGCTCCGAAGGGGACTTTGGCTCCGGCGACGTAGACGTGGACGTGCTCGCGAGTTCCCCGGCCGATGCTTCAGCGAGCGGCGCGCCGCTGTTGGGTTGGATCGATCTCAACGACTTTGCGTGGGAGTCGCTGCGCATCGCCGCCTACACGTCGGGCACCGAGTCCGCGGTGTCGCAGGACGTTCCACGTTCGGCGTTGCGGCTGCGCTTCGGCGAGCCCGGCTACTTGCTGTATGGCGGTGACTCGCCGTACTATTGGTGCGGCGGCCCGAGCAGCTACACCGACGGCGGCGTGGGCGCGGTGAACAACCCCGAGGGCGCGACCGCGGGCTGCAAAGGACACGGCTTGCTCGGGTCGGGCTGGGATTTTTCGGACAGCCCCTACGCCAACGCCGGCTTGACCCTGTGCGGCGGCGACGGCTACGCGGCGATGACGACCACGTGGGGAGCCTCTTGGATCTACTACGGAGCCGCGGGCGGAGCGCAGGCGATCTGGGTCAAATAGGGTACAACACCGCCGGCGCAACGGCGATCGCGCCGGTCGTGAGCGGCTCCCCGGTGCGCAGGTTGAGCCCCGAGCCGGTCACCGTGCGCGACCCTTCGTAGATCAGCACGGTGCCGTCGTTCAAGCGCGCCGCGCCGCTCCCGTCGGCGGTGCAGCCGCGAAGATCATGCGCGCTCAGGAGCTGCGCGAGGTTGCGGAACACCACGCCTACCGGCTTGGGCGTGCTCACGCCGGCCGCGTCGGTGTCGAGCAGCGAGTATCCAAAGAAGGTCGGCAGCTTTTTGGGATACGCCGACGCCGCCTTGTCCTCGAGGCTGTGCCAGAACAGCGCGTCTGCGCCCGCTAAAGCCGCTCGCGCGACCAGAACCGCGAGCATCCGCGC
The DNA here is from genome assembly GCA_903900265.1 of uncultured Pseudomonadota bacterium. Lineage (GTDB taxonomy): Bacteria > Myxococcota_A > UBA796 > UBA796 > SXON01 > CAIUMM01. Next base: position 5,523 of record CAIUMM010000142.1, on the reverse strand, counting down.
CTGCCCCTCGGCGTCGGTCGTGGCGTCGGTGCCGAAGCTGGTCTCGGTCACCCAAACCGGCTTGTCCTCGAGCCCCGCGCGTTCGGTGCCGATCCCGGCTGCGATGCGGTCGCCAGCGATGTTGTCGTGGTAGGTGTGCACCGAGACGATGTCGATCGCCGCCGGGACGCCGGGGGTCTGTGCGAAGGCCTTGAACCATCGCGCGCCTTCGGGGCCGTCCGGCTTGTACAAGCCGCCGTTGAGCACTTTTGCGTCCGGGAACGCCTGCTTGATCGCCCGCGCCGTCGCGAGAAAGACCTCCGCGTATTCGGCCGGCGTGCAAAATTGCGCTGGATCGTACTCCCGCACCGCCGAGCGTGCCCGATGCGCGTTCTTCAGGTCCGGCTCGTTGTCGGCCTCCCAGTACACCACCGGCCGCGCCAGCCCAGGCATGTCGTCTACGCCGTCCCCGTCGTAACGTTCGACGACGTAGCGTACGTAGGCTTCGTAAGCCGCCATGTCCTTCGGCACGTAGGAATCGGTGTACGCGCCGGTGTCATTTCCGGGCCATGGGCTCACCATCGCGGCGGGCTCCATGCCCGCGGCTTGCACGGCTTGCACCCACGCGTCAGACTGCGCGATGCGGCGCGGGTCTTCCGCGAGCGACTGTTGGCTTACCCACGGGTAGTTTCCGGTGTGGCCGCGCACAAAGCGCGCGCCCAACCTGGCGCTCAGGCCGGCGCGGCGGTTCAGCTCGGTCGTTTGCTGAGCCACCGGCATGGCATCGGCGAGGCGCCGCGGGATCGCGACGGCCTCGTTGATGCCGAGGGCGAACGGGGAGGGGAGCGGTGCGGTTGGGTGGGGTGCGGTTGGGTGGGGTGCAGCTAAGTTGGGTGCTGCTGCGGGTCCGGGGGCGGCTCGGGCGGCGCAGGCGGACGCGGCGAGGAACAGAAATAGAACCTCGTTGATGCCGATGGCGAGAGACGCGAAGCGCTGGTAGGGCATGTGCTGACCATAGCCGTCTGGCACGCTGTCCGCGGGGGTGTTTAGGGTCACCTCGCGCCGCATCGCCGTTGACGTGTCAAGTTTGATGAATGAAAAAATATGATGCTTACATGCAGGTAGTTTGTCGGCTTCTCGCGGCGGTCAATCGTTTCGTGAAAGTGTAAGAAATGTTTGCCGCCGCCCGCTACACTTTTTTGCTTGCTGTCGCGTTCGCCGCCGCCCTGACCGGCTGCGCACCCGAGGCCGATGCCCCCGCGCTCCCGCTCGGGCCTGCGGGGCTCCGTGATTTTGAGTCTACCCCCGAGGCTCCTAAGGGCCCCGCTGCCGAAGCCACCGCCTCAGGCGCGACCACCAACTGGTCGGCCGCTGCGCAAGAGGGCATCGCTGCGGGCGAGTACGCGCCGCAGGTTGACGGTGCGGGCTTCCGGGTGACCAACCGCGCCCAAAACCTACGCGGCACCTTCGGCGAGCACGGCCTCGCCGTGACCGATCGCGCCGGCACCGGCGAGGTGACGCTGTCGCTGCGGGCCTGGGGCCGTGCGGACGCAACCGCCGAGGTGGATCCCACCCCGGCCGAAGAGGGCGAGTGCCTGTCGGGCGGCGCGGTGGACGCGTTTGGCGACTGCCTGCGGCGCGTTCAGTACGCGCGCCCGGGGCTGGTGGAGTGGTGGGAGAACCGCGTTGAGGGCCTCGAGCAGGGCTTCACCGTGACGGCGCCGCCGGACGGCGACGGCGCGCTGGTGTTCGAGCTCGCGGTCGGGGGGGCACTGGCCGAGGTCGACGGGGACGCCGCGACGCTCGTGCGCGAGGCCGGCGAGCGGCTGTCCTTCGGGAAGCTCGCGGCGTGGGACGAGGCGGGGCGCAGCCTGCCGGCGTGGATGGAGGAGACGGACGACGGCCTGCGGATCGTGGTGGACGACGACGGCGCCGTGGGCACGGTGACGGTGGATCCGCTGCTCACGACGTCGAGCTGGAGGGCGGAGTCGGATCAGGCGGGCGCAAACCTAGGCTGGTCCGTCGCGTCGGCGGGGGACGTGAACGCGGACGGCTACGGGGACGTGGTGGTGGGGGCCGACAAGTACGACAATGGCTCTTCGGACGAGGGGGGGGTGTTTGTATACTTAGGCTCTTCCTCTGGGCTTTCGACGAGCGCGTCTTGGACGGCCGAGTCGAACCAGGCGAGTGCACACTTCGGATGTTCTGTGTCTCTGGCGGGGGACGTGAATGGGGACGGGTACGGAGACGTCATGGTGGGAGCTTACCTCTACGACAATGGTTCGCTCGATGAGGGGCGTGCTTACCTGTACTTAGGCTCCTCATCGGGGCTGTCATCGAGCGCGTCTTGGACGGCTGAGCCCGATCAGTCATCCGCCCGGTTCGGATGGGCTTTGTCATCCGCGGGTGACGTGAATGGAGACGGATATGGCGATGTCTTGGTTGGCGCCTATCAGTATGACAATGGCCAAACGGACGAGGGACGGGCGTATCTGTACCTGGGTTCGTCGTCTGGGCTGTATGCTACTGCAGCATGGACGGCCGAGTCGAATCAGTCAATTGCAAATTTCGGCTACTCGGTATCTTCGGCGGGGGATGTGAATGCGGACGGCTATGTGGATGTCGTTGTTGGAGCCTACGGCTACGACAATGGTTCGACGAATGAAGGTCAGGCCTATGTATTTATGGGATCTTCGTCGGGGTTGTCGTCGAGCTCAGCATGGACGGGAGAACCCAATCAGGATTGGGCGAGGTTCGGCAACTCGGTGTCGTCGGCTGGGGATGTCAATGGAGATGGCTATGGGGACGTACTGGTTGGCGCAGAATATTACGGCAATGGGGAGTCCCATGAGGGTCGTGTATACCTTTACGCTGGTTCGTCGACAGGGCTATCGACAACCGCGGCATGGACGGCGGAGTCCGACCAGGCGTCTGCATATTTCGGCAGTTCAGTCTCCTTCGCTGGCGATGTCAACGGGGACGGGTACGGCGATGTAATCATCGGTGCAGAGGCATTTTCAAATGGATCGACTGATGAGGGGCGCGCGTATGTGTACTTTGGCGCCTCGTCAGGACTCTCCGCAACCGCAGGATGGACGGCAGAGTCAAACCTTTCGACGTCTTTTTTTGGGCATTCGGTGGCGTCGGCGGGGGATGTTAATGGAGACGGCTATGCTGATGTCTTGGTTGGGGCGTATAGCAGTACCAACGGCGAGGCGAACGAGGGCAGCGCGTACGTATACATGGGCTCAGCCTCCGGCCTCGCGACGAGCGCGGGTTGGACGGGTGAGTCGGATCAGGCCTCTGCGATCTTCGGAGTTTCGGTTTCTTCTGCCGGGGACGTGAACGGTGACGGGTATGGGGATGTTGTGGTGGGAGCTTACGCATTCGATAATGGCCAGACGGATGAGGGCCGCGCGTATGTGTACCTTGGGTCGTCATCTGGATTAGCGTCTGCCGCGGCCTGGACGGCCGAGTCGGACCAAGCGTCGTCATACTATGGGTACTTTGTGGCATCTGCTGGAGATGTGAATGGGGACGGGTACGGGGATGTGACCGTAGGTGCTCTGAGGTACGATAATGGCTCGACGGACGAGGGGCGCGCCTATGTGTACCTGGGAAGCGCGTCCGGTCTCGGGACGAGCGCTGCGTGGACGGCCGAGTCGGACCAAGCTTCGGCATACTTTGGAGGGTCGGTAGCGTCGGCGGGAGACGTGAATGGGGACGGATACAGCGACGTGGTGGTCGGGGCCTACGGCTACGACAACGGCTCGTCCGAAGAGGGCAAGGCGTATATGTATCTTGGTTCGTCTACCGGGCTGTCGGTGACGGCGGTGTGGACGGCGGAGTCGAACCAGTCGGGCGCGGAATTTGGATGGCCGGTCGCTCCGGCAGGGGACGTGAACGGGGACGGTTACGGTGACGTCCTGGTGGGGGCACACCTGTATGACAATGGCTCGGTGGATGAGGGCCGTGCGTACCTTTATATGGGCTCGGTGGACGGATTGTCCCCGACCGTTTCATGGACAGCGGAGTCAGATCAGGCTTACGCCGAATTGGGTTTGTCCTTGCTGGCGGCCGGGGACGTCAATGGCGATGGTTACGGTGACGTGATTGTTGGTGCGAACTCCTATGACAATGGCGAGACCGACGAAGGCCGCGCGTATGTTTATATGGGCTCATCCTCCGGCCTCAGCACGAGCGCGTCGTGGACGGCGGAGTCGGACCAAGCCTTTTCGTTGTTCGGGGTGGCTGTGGCTGGGGCAGGTGACGTGAACGGGGACGGCTATGGCGACGTTGTAGTCGGGGCTGTCGCGTACGACAATGGCTCAACGGACGAAGGTCGATCCTCTGTATATTTGGGTTCGTCAACTGGGCTGTCAGTCATTTCGTCGTGGTTCGGGGAGGCCAACCAAGCAAGCGCTAGGTTTGGTCAATCGGTGGCGTCTGCGGGTGACGTGAACGGGGACGGCTATGGCGATGTGGTAGTTGGGGCGTGCTACTACGACAGCGGCTCGACGAACGAAGGTCGCGCTTTCGTTTACTACGGCAACGGCGCCGACGGCACCACGTCCCTCGCGCGCGCATCCCAGGCGCGGCAGACCGGGACGACGACGCCCATCGTGGCGGGCCTCGCCTCGTCGTCCGCTTCCGCCTTCGATGTCTCGATGGCGACGGCGCGTGGCGCTTGGGGCCGGGGCAAGATCAAGGTGCAGGTGGAGGCCAAGCCGCTCGGCACTGCGTTTGACGGCACGAGCCTGCAGACCCAAACCAGCTACACCAGCTCCGGGCTCACCGGCGCCAGCATCCAGCAGGTCGTGAGCGGCCTCACTGGGTCTGCTGGCTACCACTGGCGGGCGCGCGTGCTCGCCTCGCCGGCCGAGGGCCGGCCGCAAGGCTGGGGTCCGTGGGTTTACGGCGGGCTCTCTGGGGATTCCCGCGGCGGACACATCTTCACCGCTGGCACCACCTATTACGCCGATGCGGACGGCGACGGCTACGGTAGCTCGGCATCGAGCGTCACAGCGCGCTCCGCGCCGTCCGGCTACGTCACCACCGCGACCGACTGCAACGACAGCAGCGCCACGATCAACCCCGCCGCCACCGAGACCGTCGCGGACGGCATCGACCAGGACTGCGACAGCGTTGACTCCTGCTACACCGACGCCGATGGCGACAACTACGGCACCACCGTAGTCGTCGACGGTTCTTCGTTGAGCTGCGCCACGGGCACAGGTGCGTCCGTCTCGACCGACTGCGACGACTCCAGCGCCGGGATCAACCCCGCCGGCACGGAGACGGTAGCCGACGGCATCGACCAGGACTGCGACAGCGTCGACTCCTGCTACACCGACGCCGATGGCGACAACTACGGCACCACCGTAGTCATCGACGGATCCTCGCTCTCCTGCGCGACCGGTACCGGCGCGCCCGTGTCGACCGACTGCAACGACAGCAGCGCCACGATCAACCCCGCCGCCACCGAGACCGTGGCCGACGGCGTCGACCAAGACTGCGACAGCGTTGACTCCTGCTACACCGATG
>CAIUMM010000141.1 GCA_903900265.1 uncultured Pseudomonadota bacterium | reverse complement strand
GCCACCTGCCAGCTTGCGTAGGTGAACATCGGACCACCGACGATGTGCGCCAGCGCGTCGTCCGGGCTCGTCGCGCCCGAGTGCAACGCCGCGCCGGAAAACACCCAGGTCTCGCCGCCCGGCGTGGTGCCGAAGCCGTCCTGCAGCCCGCCGTGCCCGCTGACCACGAGATCGGTGACGCCGTCCTGGTCGACATCATCCGCCGCGAGTCCGGAGCCGAGCGCGATTCCAGCGGTCGTGCCGCTCACCGTGGCCCAAACTCCGTAATCTCCGCCGCCCAGACGTACCTCGACGACCCCAGCGTCATCGCCCTTTGCGGGGGCGCCGAGCGCGAAGTCGGCGTGTCCGTCGCCATTGACGTCGCCCAAGGCCGCGAGGGTCTCGCCGAGCCGGCCGTCGCCGGTGATCTCCGCGAGGGAGTCGGTGCTCCACGAGGCCCAGTCTGCGCCCGAGTAGAGGTGTACGACGCCTGTTCCGGAGGCGTTCACACCCGCGACCAGCACGTCGGTGATGCCATCTGCGTCCACGTCGTCTGCGCCGGCGACGGTGGCGCCAAATCCGGACCCCGCGGTCGAGTCCTGCACGGACGCGTCCGGCGTTCCGGCGTCCCACGCGTTCAAGCGCTCGCCGAGGTACACCGACACGCTGCCCATGGCGTCTGCGCCGACTCCGGGCGCGCCGATCAGCAGGTCATCGGTGCCGTTGTCGTTGACGTCGCCGATCGCCGCGCAGGATGTACCGTGCGCGCCGGTCGAGGAGCCCCAGTCCAGCACTTCTTTGGCGTTGGTGGGCGTGAGCGCGCCCGAGAGCGGCCCCGGGTAAAAATAGCCGGCGTCGGTGGCGGATGCGTCGTCCAGCGCGGCGTCGCCGATGTAGACATCGCCGTAGCCGTCGAGGTCGATGTCGCCCAAGCCGACGACGCAGGTGGGGAAATGCGCGCCGTGGTTGCCGGTGATCGTCGCGACCGCGGCTTCGTGCCCGTTGGTGGAGCCCCAGATGTAGGTGTCATGCGAACAGTCGGCGTCCAGACCGTCGCCGGGCTCGTCGTGCGCTCCGGGATGAACGTCGCTGCGGGTGTCGTCGCAGTCGTCGGAGTTGTCGGCGTAGCCGATCGCCGCGTAGCAGGTGTGCATCGGGTAGAGGCTGCCGCCGTAGCCGTCCTGGTCGAGGTCTTCGTAGTAGGTGATCGCGTCGACCGCCTCTTCGTCCATCATGCCGTCGCAGTCTTCATCCACGTCGTCGCAGTGTTCGGTGGCGCCGGGATGGATCGCGGAGTTGCTGTCGTCGCAGTCTCCGCCCGTCTCGATGCGGCCGACGATGACCACGCAGCTGCCTACCGCCGAGTCGGTGTCGCCGTAGCCGTCCTGATCCGCGTCGGTGTACCAGAGCTGGTCTACCGGCGCGTTGTCGATCACCGTGTCGCAATCTTGGTCGACGCCGTCGCAGGTCTCCTCCGCGCCGGGAAAAACGCCCGCGTCGGCGTCATTGCAGTCGCCATCCTGCTCGGAGTAGCCGTCGCCATCGACGTCTTCGGTTGAGCCCTTCCCGGAGCCGGCGCATGCACCAAGGCTCCCGAACGACACGAACCAGACCAGCGGGAGGACGACGGTGCGCACCTACCAGCCCGCGATCAGCTGCTTCGGATTGGCGAAGGCGGTCACGAGCGAGCGGGTGCTCAGGTCGATCCAGATCAGGAACTCGCCCTTGTCGGTCACGCCGTGCGCCATCGCCAGCTGGTCGGTCGGGCACGATGCGAGCAGGTGCAGCACGGTGGCCGAACCGACCGCGTACTCGATCTGGTGCGTCGCGAGGAAGCGCGCGCGGTGCGCACGCCAGAGGGCGGTCAGCGCCTTGCGATCGGTCGCGAACATCGCGTTGGCGATGTACACCTGTGCTCCGGGGAGCGCGCCGCTGAGCAGGGTTTGAATCGCGTCGCCCAGCTGGTCTTCGGAGATCGCCGGGGCCGCGGGTGCCGCGACAGGGGCTGGGGCCGCGACCGGCGCAGCGGGTGCTGCGGCCGGCGCGGGAGTTGCTTTGGGAGCCGCTGCTGCGGCCGGAGCGGGTGCGGCGGGTGCTGCTGCCGGCGGTGCTGCGGCGCGCTCTGCCTCTTGCTTGCGCGCGAGCTCCAACGCTTCGAGCGCGGAGAGCTTGCGGACCGGCGGGGGAGCAGCGGCGACCCCACGCACCACAGGCTTGGCTTCGGCTGCGCGCGCAGGTGCTGCGGGAGCGGGTTCTTCCGCGCGTGGAGCGGGAGCGCCTGCCTTTGCGACCGCGGCTTTGGCGAGCGCCTTGGCCAATGCGCGCGGGTCAGGTCCGGCGGCGGGTGCTGCGGGCACTACCGGGGGCGGCATCGGGCGGCTCACCGGGCGGGGGGCTCGGAAGTTGCCCGGCTCTGGGGTGTCGCTGGCGCTACCGTCTGCGGCGGGCTGCGACGACTGGGCGAAGAGGCTCGAGAGCGGGTCTTTCTTGGGGTTGGTCGGCGTAGACAAGCGATGCACTCCAGATCAGAAAACCAATGTGCGCCGGTATGGCCGGCGATGCGCGTCAAATTCCGGTGAGCCTACGGGGCGGGTGCCCGCGTCGGGCGGGACAGGCCGCGTTGGAAAGCGCTTTTCCAAGAATCCGGTGCAAGTTCAACCAGCGGCGCCAGCTCCTCGCGATCGACGCCGGTGCTGAGCGCTGCGAACGCCAGTCCGCCACGCTCGGCATCGCTGAACCAGGGCGTGACCCACGCGAGGTAGCGCGCGTCCTTCGAGTACCGCTCGGTCAGGCAGGACGCCGCGCGCAGCGGCACCACCGACGGGGCGATGTCCCCCTCGGCGATGGCGTGCAGCTTGGCCGCCAGATCCGGGTCGCTCGGCAGCTTGTTGCAATCGACGCCCTCTTTCCAGCGCAGGGCGTGAATCACCGGGTCGTCGTTGGACAGCTCCATGCGGGCCGGCTCGGCGGCGCTGGCCGACGCGATGTACAGCAGCAGCAGGGAGGACGTCCAACAAAGGTTCAGGGTGCGCTTCATCATGGTCATTCAACTCCTGCGTAACGCTGCATGATCCCGATTTGTCCGTCGGTCAGCTCATCCTGCGATTCGCAGCTGGAGGCACCGTAGCACAGGGAGTATGGAAACATGAGGTTCTTCCCAAGGTTGCGCTCGCAGGACTGCGTGGACGTACACTCGTCGGTGTCGCTGACCGCGTCCCAGTAGTTCCAGTCCATCTCGACGGGATGGAACATGCCAAGGTAGTGACCGGTCTCGTGCGCCATGGTCTCGCCCAGCACGCCGATCTCCCAGTCCGAGAACTTGCCGTTGGAGCCGGCGTGTGCGATCCACGACACCTCCACCGCGGAGATCGGCGACCCGATCATCGGGCCGGGGATCGCGCCGGCTTCTCCGTACACGTAGTTGTCGTCGGCGATCAGGTCGCCGATCACCATCAGCAGCGGGTAGCCCTCTTTGGTGTCGAGCAGATCTTGGTAGGCGGTGACGCCTTTGTAGGTGTCGGGGAGCGCGGGATCGACGTCGATGTCGCTGTATTCGACGGTCAGGTCGATGCCCCACGAGGCGTACAGCTGTTGCCAGTGGGCTACGCCGGCCTCGATGCCGGCGACGATGTCGCTGTCGTCGCGGATCCCGGTGCAATAGGCGACCACCGCGTGGATAGTGCCTTGGGTCGGCGCGTCGTCGGTTCGGTACAGGATGGTGGCGGTGATCGCGGCGTTTGATTTGGGGTCGCCCGACGCGGTCGTAGCGCTGCCCTCGATGGTCCAGGTCCCGGGAGCGAGTGGTCCGTCCTCGGCGCGCACGGGCCAGTTCAACGTGCTGACGTATTCGGTCGCGTAGAACGCCTCAGTCAGCGAGTAGTCGCTGTACAGCCAGTCCTGCCATTCCAACGCAGACTCGCCGGCGGGGTCGATCAGCGATTCGGTGGCCAAATAGGCCCGGCCATCCTCTTCAAATACGGCTTGGAAGCGCTCGCCTTCTTTGACCTCGATGTCGAACTTGTAGACGCCGCGGTTGTTGGTGGTCGCGGTCAGCGTCTCGACGCGCAGCGTTTGCGGCTCCGCCGGGGGCCGATTCTTTTTCATGCCCCCCTGGTTGCAGCCAGTCAGGCTGGACACGAGGAGCAGGCACGCGAGGGGGAGGGCGGGGGAGGGGAGTCGCACCGCTAGAGGTTATCCCTGAATTGCGCCGGCGGTGGAAATCAGTCGATGACCAGCACTTCATCGCGAGAGACCGCGCGGAGCAGCATCGCGAGCATCTCCCGCTTGCTCTCGTCTTCGCGGTAGACGTCTTTCAGCTGGCCGATCAGGTCTTTTGCGCGACGGAACGCGCCGACCAGATCGCCGCTCATGTCGGTGGCGGAGTCGATGAACAGCAAGCAGTCGTTGAAGCTGCGCCCCTCGGCCCACATCGCGCCGAAGGGGATCATCTCCGGGCACCAGGTGACGCCGAAGCCGGTCAGGCGCTCGGCGCCGGTGACGACCGGGCTCATGCGGATCTTGTTGGCGGCTTTCGCGGCTTCGAGCGCGGGGCCCTTCAGCTTTGCGCGTACGCGTACATCGCGGCCAAACTCCTTGTTCACCGCGCACAGCAGGCCGAACAAGGTGGCGCCGTCCATGTCTTCAATGAGGCCGGACAAGATCAGCTCGGTGACGAAGATCTCCTCCATCTGAATGTTCATCAACACCTTGCCGCCGGCGTTGAACGTCAAGTCGGGCGCGAGGTAGCCGATCTCGACGAGGAAGCGGATGCGCGATTCGAACTCCATCCACGAGCGGTTGCCGACGTCTTCGACGCGGCGCTCCAGCTTGTTGATGTCTTTTTCTTGTTTGCGAGCAAGTTTTTCGGCTGCGCCCTTATTGGTGGTGGCGATGGTCTCCATCTGCGCCTTCAAGCGCTCGACGTCCTCTTCGAGCCGTCGGGCTTCGGCCTGGCGCGCGAACGACAGGAAGCTCTTGTCGACGATGTCGCGCACCTTGTCGAGCGTGTTGCGGCTCAACAGGTTGACCACCGAGTTGAACGACAGCGAGAAGCTGGAACGCACCGGCTCGGATTGGCCCTCGAGCAGGCGCATCAGCGGCCCGCGCAGGTCGTCCCACTCGCTGTGCTCCACCTTGATCACCACGTGGCCTTCGGTGTCCATGCCGCGACGTCCAGCGCGGCCGGCCTTCTGAAGGAACTCGCGGGTGGTCAACGGGCGCATGGAGATGCCGTCAAACTTGCGCAGACCGTCGAAGATCACGGTGCGGGCAGGCATGTTGATGCCCAAGGCGAAGGTGCTGGTGCAGTAGAGCACCCGCACCAGCTTGCGCTCGTACAAGTCTTCGACCAACGCCTTGATCTGGACATGCACGCCCGCGTGATGCCACGCCACGCCGGCGAGCAGCGCCGTGCGCAGCTCGTCGTCTACGAGCTGCGGGTAGTCGCGCTCCAAGTTCGCGAGGATCTGCACGACTTTGCCGTGCTGATCGTCGTCGAGCAGGGAGTCCCCGCCGAGCCGCTGGGTCAGCGAACGCGCGTTCTGCTCGGTCAGCTTGCGAGAGAACACAAAGTATAAGCAGGGGAGTCCGTTGGCCTCCCACACCGCGTGCACCGCGTCGGAGTGGCTCGTCGTCGGTCCACGCCCACCGCCGCGGCCTCCGCGCCGCTCTTCACGCCCGCCGCGCCGCTCTTCGCGCCCGCCGCCTTCGCGCCCCGATGCTTGATTTTTCTTCAGCCAACGCTGGTGCTCGGCGTCAAACTGCTGCGGCCGCACCACGCCGGACTCGATGTTGTACACCCAGAAGTCCAACGGCACCGTGCGCTTGTCTTGACGCACCACGGCCATTTCGGTCTGGCGAACCTCGCTCATCCACGCGGCGAACTGGCTCGCGTTGGAGAGCGTGGCCGACAAGCCGAGGATCTGCACGGTCTTCGGCAGGTAGATGAGCAGCTCTTCCCATACGGTGCCGCGCTCGCGGTCATCGAGGAAGTGGATCTCGTCGATGATGACGGCGTCGAGGTTTTCGAAGGTCTCGTCGCCAAGCAGCATGTTGCGCAGGATCTCGGTGGTCATGACCCGGCACGGGGCGTCCCGGCGGATCACCAGATCGCCGGTGAGCAGGCCGACCGCGTCGTCCCCGTACCGGCGCGTCCAGTCGCGAAACTTCTGGTTCGACAACGCTTTGATGGGCGCGGTGTAGATGATGTGCCGCTTGCGGTTGAGCGCGCGGTCCACCAACCAGTCGGCGATGATGGTTTTGCCTGTGCCCGTTGGCGCGCACACCAGCACGGACTTGCCGTTGTCCAAGGCGGTGATGGATTCTGCTTGGAACGGGTCGAGCTCGAGATCGTTGAATTTCATGTGGGGCCGCGGATAACCCTTTTTGAGGAGGATGACGGGCCTGCTGCGCGGGTGCGTGCAGGGACATGCGGAATTGTAGGCACCGCGCGCCCCGAAGCGGAGCGGGAGCGCGACAGGATTGTCGCGGTCTTGAACGCGAGCTTGAGATAGTCGGCGTTTGTTGGTGTTGGCACGCTCGTCGCTCTACTCACCGCCGAACCTCAACCCGGAGCCATCCATGACCCGCCGCACCTCGCTCATCACGCTCGCGCTGATCCTCACCGGCTGCGCCCAACCGATGCCAGGCAAGACCCTGATGGGCACAGCGGCCCGCCGGATGGACCCCAGCACCGCGGATCTGGGCACCTTGTCCGCAGAGAACGCGCAGTTCTCGCTGGAGTTGCTCGATACCGTCTACACCGGCTCCCCCGAGAACACGGTGCTCTCTCCCTGGAGCTTGCAGGTGGTGTTGGCGCAGGTCTACGCGGGCGGCGACAGCGACGTTCAGACCGCCATCGCCGACGCCTTTGGCTGGTCGTTGAGCGGGGATGCGCTGCACGAGGCGTTCGACGCCGCGGACTTATCCGTCGTCAGCCACGAGGATCCTGCAGCGGATCCGGCTGTCACGCTCACCACCACGAACCAGATCTTCTCGGACTTTCAGTACGACATTGGCACCGACTGGCTGGACACGCTCTCCGCGTTCTACGGCACCGGCGTGCAGCAGATGGACCTCGCCGGCGATTCGGCGGGCTCCGCGGACGCGATCAACGCCTGGGTGGAGGACCGCACCGGCGGGCACATCAAAGATCTCGTCGAGGCTGGCTCGGTGGCCCAGAGCGGGCTGCTCTTGGTGAACGCGGTCTACTTCAAGGCCTCGTGGCCGGTGCAGTTCTACGCCGAGGCCACCACCGACGCGGCGTTCACGCTCCTCGATGGATCGACGGTCAACGTCCCGACGATGTCGGGCTCGGTGAGCGTCAGCGCGGCGACCGCAGACGGGTTCTTCGTCGCGGATCTGCCGTACTCGGACCCGGGCTTGACGCTGACGGTGGTCGTGCCGGACGAGGGGCGCTTCACCGAGGTGCTTGGCGGATTGGACGCCGCGACGCTGGACGCTGCGGTCGCGGCTGAGGTGGCGTGCGGGGAGTGCTCGGTCACGCTGCCCTCGTTCGAGGTCCGGAGCGCGCCCGACATGGACGGCGCGCTTATGGCGATGGGCCTTGGGCCTGCCTATGGCGGCGCGTACCCGGGCATCAACGATCAGCTGTCCCTCGCCAGCATCGGCCAGCAGGGCTTCGTGTCGGTGAGCGAGACCGGCACCGAGGCGGCTGCAGCGACGGTCGCCGCGTTTGCCGGCACCGCGTTTGAGGACCCACCCCTCGGTCCGGTGGTCATCGACCGGCCGTTCTTCTACCTGATCCGCGAGGTCGGTGGTGCGGTGTTGTTCGCCGGTGTGGTCACCGATCCGCGGTAGGGGCGCGGGCTCGGGGCGGGGGAGGGCTGCGGCGTCCTACGGTCGCACTTCGTAGAGCGCGACCGCGCCCCAGCGCTGCACCTCACGGACATGTCCCGCGGCCAGCCAGGTCGCCCACTGGGCGCGCAGCCGCGCGGTGCGCCCCGGCGTCTGCCAGTCGGCGCTGTCGGCGGTCAGAAAGAAGCGCTCGTTGATGAGCAGGTGGGTGACGTCGGCGGGGACGGCGTCCTCATCGAGCGCTTTTTCGAGGCGCCAGCTCTCAAACACGCAGTCCAAGCGGTAATCCCGCGGAAAGTCCAGCGTGTACCCGCGCATCCAGACCAGCCAAACCCGGCCGTTCGGCGGGACGAGGCGCGCGACGTCCCGGTACACCGGCGCCGAATCGGGCAGCAGCGTGTCCAAGAGCGCGTCTTTGGACACCGCGCCGGTCCACCACGCGCCGGTCTGCTGGGTCTGCCACAGGTTCACGGCCGGCGCCGCCGACCAGGCCACCGCGCCGGCGACCAGCACCCCGGCGGTCCAGCGACGGTGCACCTGCAAGCCGACGCCGATGCTCAACACCGCCGCCGCGGGCAGGTAGAAGCGAACCTGTTGCACCGTCAGCGCCCACCAGATCGTCCATGCGACCACAAACAGCAGCAGCTTCGGACGACGCCGCAGCGCCCACGCGCCGACGAGCAGCGCAGGCCCGACAGATCCCTGAAACGCCGTGTGCATCGCGCGCGTCGTCAGCAGACGCGGCACCAGCAGCAGGTAGTCGACGAGGCCGCGACCGAGGCCGTAGTGGTCCAGCGTCAGGCCGTACCCCCACGCGCGCGTCGCGTCCCAGCCGAGACCGCCGAACGCGCCGTACGCGAGCGGAAAAACCGGGTTGCCGCGGGTGAGCAGGTTGCGCAGATAGAACGGCGTCCCCAAGACGAGCATCGGGACCAGCGCCGTCACGCGCTCTCCCGGGAGCAACGTGAGGACCAACCCCGCCACCGCGACGCCGGGGTATTTCACGGACATCGCGAGACCCGCCCACGTTCCTGCCGCGCGTACCGCCCAACGGCGGGCCTCCGGACCCGTCGCTTTGGTCGCGTCGATCACCGCGTCCAACGTCAGCAGGGACAACAGCACAAGGTAGGGCTCAACGTACGCGGACGCGCCGAATTCGAGCACCGTCGGGATCAGCAAGAACACCAGCGCCGCGGCCGCTCTCCCCGCGGGGCGCGCCCCAAAACGGGCGGCGATCCCCGCGATCGCTGCGGCGTCCGCCAACGTCACCCACGCGCCCAACTCCCGCGCATTGGGGAGCCCGAGCGCCATCCCCGCAGCGACGATGCTCTCCCAACCCAGCGGAAAATTGGCGAAGATGTTGTCGTCTGGCTGCACGTAGCCGTGCGCAGCCACAAATTGCTGCGGCAACGCGAGGTGGTAGACCAGCTCGTCGCGGTACCACGGCGGCACCGCCGCGCAGGCCAGCAGGAACAGCGCGGGCAGCGCGCAATTCGCGGTGAGGACGAGGTCGAAAGGCACAGGCCGCGCCGCGTGTCGCCAGCCCAGCGCCCGCCAGACGCCCAACCCCGCGCCGCCGAGCGCGATCCACGCTGCGACCGCAACGCCGGTGAGCGACCCCGTCGCGAGCAGCAGCATCGCGCCGATCTGCGTCCACGCCAAGACCAGGCCCGCCGCGCGTGCCACACGCATGCGCCCGCCAAGCACGCGCGCGACCATCGCGACGGCCACCGGAAACGGCAGCGCGCCGATGACCGCGATCAGCGCGGGAGAGCTCATCTGCGGCCGCTCCGCCCAAGCGCGCGCAGCAACAAGCAGGGCGAACGCGTGCACAGGGGGTTGGCGACCAGCAAAGGACCTCCGAGGGCGTCG
Organism: uncultured Pseudomonadota bacterium; assembly: GCA_903900265.1. Lineage (GTDB taxonomy): Bacteria > Myxococcota_A > UBA796 > UBA796 > SXON01 > CAIUMM01. Next base: position 15,718 of record CAIUMM010000141.1, on the reverse strand, counting down.
TTCTATCTCGCGCTCGACGCGCCCGGGGTGCGGTCAGAAACGTTCAGCGACGCAGGGGCTCGTGGTGTCGGGCGCTGGGTCCGCGTAGTAGTCATCGAGGCAGCGCAGCCAGCGCAACAAGCGCGTATCGGCGTCCGCGCAGGTATCGACCGCGCCGTCGCAGCTCAGGCGCTCGGGGCCACGTCGGGCCACCGCGGTTGGGGTGTACAGCGCGAACTCGACCTCGCCGAAGCCGTGGGACGCCGTCAGCATCGGCCCCCGCCGCGGGGCCGTCGCGTCCTGACCCTGCCAGAACGGCGCGAGCTTCACGGCGTCCTCGGGCGCAAACCGGGCGACCAGCGTCGGGAACACGTCCAACAACGACACCGGGGCCTCGTGCACCGCGGGCTCGATCTCCGGGCCGATCAGCAAGAAGAAGCTCTCGACCTCGACCGCGGACGTCGACTTGCCGTGGCCGAAGGCCTCTCCGGCGTTCATGGACTCGCCGTGGTCTCCGGCGAGGGCGATCAGCGTGTCGGGGTGCGCATCGGCAAAGCGAGCGAGCCGCTCAAAGGTCTGGTGCACCGCCGCGCGGTAACGAAGCTCCGCCGCGGGCAGCTGCTCCGCCGGCATGTCGACGAACCACCAACACTGCGCACGTGTGTCGTAGCGCTCGGGGCTATCTTCGAGGATGTAGGGCCAGTGGCTGTCTTGCGTGACGATCCACGTGTAGACGCCCTCGGGCGGCGCCGCGTCGAGCAAGGCCCCGGCGGCGTCCAGCGCTACGCTGTCCAACGCCACGGGCACCCCGCAGGCATCGGCGGTGTGGGGCAGATCGGCGGATTGCTGCGCGGAGTCCCAAGGCTGGCCGGCGATCATCACCTTGTCCATGGCCAACCACGACTGGTCTTCAGCGGCGCGCGAGTGGGTGCGCAGGCCCTTGCGATGGAAGTACTCGGCCATGGAGATCAGCGGCAGCCCAGGATCGGGCGCGGCGAACCAGCGGGTGAGGCCGTGGCTGAAGTCATGCGAGGTGAACAGCGCGGGCTGGGACAGGTGGCTGACGTTGGCCGCAGCGACGGCGGTGGGGAAGTAGGCGCCGCGGGCGATCAGCCGGGCGAGGCCTTCGTCGGGGTGGGCGGCCAGCTCGACGCGCACGGCGTCAGCGCCGATGCTCTCGACGCTGATCACCGCGACCTTGCGACCGGGAGCGGGCGCGAGCTCCGGCAGCGTGGGGCGCGGCAGCGGCTCGAGCACCGGCAGATCGTCCGTCGCGGTGCGCACCGCTGCGGCCCAACGTCCCTCTGCGGTGGTCGGTATCGCCAGCGCCATCGCCCCGGTCAGCGCGAGCAGCGGCGTTCCAGCCGCGGGGATGCGCCATGCGCGCTCCCCCATCCGCAGCGCGAGCACCCCCACCAGCGCGCCGATCGCCGGCACCGCCCAGCCGGAGGTCCCTGCGGACGTGAGCAGCGTACGCACCGCTCCCTCCGCCATCCCCGCGCCCTGTCCGCGCACGTAGTCTTCCGGCCGCCGGAGAAAGGCCCGCGCCATCGTCGCGGCGTCGGATGGACCCAACAGCCATCCAAGGCTGCCCTGCACCAGCCCGACCCCAGCGAGCGCAAACGACCACCGGCCCGTCGGTCGTCGCCGCATCCCGAGCGCCAAGCCCAGACCCACCAGCGCCGCAGCGGCGTGCAGCGCGGGCATCGAGGACCCCGCGGCGAGGACGAGGCCGGTGGCGTAGATCGCAAAGGCTGCGGAGCGCGCGCGCATGCGCCGTTGTATCCCGGCTACGCGCCTAGCCCGCGTCCTTCAATCCGTGCGATTGCCGCGCGGGCTGCATCGGACACTTCGGACAGGCCGAAGGCCTCGCCCGATGCGACGCGTAGCACCGGCAGCGCGCTCGCCGTGCCGATCTCCCCGAGCCCTTCGATAGCCGCGACGCGCACCGCGCGGTCAGGGTCGGCCGCGAGCGTGATCAGGCGGGCCTCGGCTTTCTGGGTGCGCACGCGCGCGATCCCCTCGGTGAGCGCTAGGCGTTCCGCGGGATCCTGCGGGGAGGGCCAAGCGGGCAGGTAGGTTTTCGCGAGCCGCGGGTCCAAGGTCGGCAAGGTGCGGAGCGCCGCCTGCCGCACCAGCGGGGCGCGGTCCTGAAGCAGCTCGAGCAGCTCGTCGGGGCTCAGCGGATGGTCCGTCAGGGTGCCCAGCGCGCGGATGCAGTCGGCCCGCACCGAAGCGGGCGCCATCGGATTCCGCGTCAACGCGAGGAGCGTGTCTGGGGACGGCAAGGTGCGCGCCGCCGCGGCTTGAACCTCCATGGACGGGTCCCGGAGCGCCGCGCGGAGCGCGTGCTCGGTGGTTGCGCCTTGAAAATAGCGATGGAGCGTCAGCAGCGCATGGAGCCGAACTTGCGGGTTCGGGTCCTGACGTGCATTTTCTGCAAGCTGGCTACGGAGCTCCGAAGGCGTGGCGGACAGGCGCTCGGCCAGCGCCACCAGCTCGCGCAGCTGGCCGGTGATCTCGCCGGCGTTTTGCGCGATCACCGGTTGGATGAGGCGGATCGAGCCGTTTCGGACGCCGCCGCTTTCCCACGGGCTGAACAGCTGAAGGAGCAGGGTGCGGGTCTTGGCGTTCAGCGCGGCGCGGAGGGGCTTTTCCTCCCCGTGGATCAGCATCGCGTCGTCGAAGGCGAGGTCTCCGGTCTGAAAGTCCTTGCCGGTCACGAGCTGCAGGACGTTGTCGCTGAACGTCTGGTGGGAGAATTCGAAGTGCTTTGGGAGCCCGTGCACCTCATAGAGGGTGCACTCTTCGTGGTCCCTACCTCGTGGTCGCGTTCGATGGACCTGCTTCCGTCGGGCGTAGGGGCCCACGTAGACGAGGAACGGTCCCATTCTCCCGCGCAGTCCGCCGGCGCGATGAAGGTTCCACCTCGGTGTTTGCTGCAGCCGCAGCGCGCGGGCCGCCTCGGCAAACACGGCCCGCTCCATCGCGCCCTGGGCTCTCGCAAACAGCAACCCTACCGCGCTCAGCGCGCCGACGAGGAGCACAAAATAGAACATTGGAGGCATTGGATTGTGGGTATAGCTCGCGCGAGCCCGGACAACGGGGTCGCTCGGGAGCCTATCGGGGCCGCGCCCCCTGATCCTTGATAGGGGCCGGCTCCCTTGGAGTCGAGATGATCACCCGCTACAGCCGCCCCGAGATGGTGGCGCTCTGGACCGTCGAGCGTCGCTTTCAGATCATGCTGGAGGTCGAGCTTCTGGCGTGTGAAGCGATGGAGTCGCGGGGCGAGGTGCCTGTAGGCACCACCGCGGCCTGCCGCGCGGGCGCGAAGTTCGACGTCGAGCGCGTCGATGCGTTGGAGCGCGTGCTCAAGCACGACGTCATCGCGTTCTTGACCAACGTCGGCGAGCACATCGGCGAGCCCGCTCGTCACCTCCACAAGGGCATGACCAGCTCCGACGTGCTCGACACCGCGCTCGCCGTGCAGCTGCGCGAAGCCGGGATGTTGCTGCGGGACGAGCTGGCCCGTGTGCTGACCGTGCTCGAGCGCCGTGCCCGCGAGCACGTCGACACCATCTGCATCGGTCGCAGCCACGGCATCCACGCGGAGCCGGTGACCTTTGGCTGGAAGCTGTGCTTGCTTTGGGACGAGCTGCGGCGCGGGCGTGAGCGCCTCGACCACGCGATCACCGACATCAGCGTGGGCAAGATCTCGGGCGCGGTCGGCACCTTCGCGCACGTGCACCCCGACGTGGAAGCGTTCGTGTGCGCGCGGCTGAACTTGCAGCCCGCGCCGGCGTCCAATCAGGTGGTGCAGCGCGATCGGCACGCGTTCTTCTTCAATGTGCTGGCGCTGATCGCCACGACGATCGAGAAGATCGCCGTAGAGATCCGTCATCTGCAGCGCACCGAGGTGCTCGAAGCCGAAGAGCCGTTCACCCCGGGCCAGAAGGGCAGCTCGGCGATGCCGCACAAGCGCAACCCGATCCTGTCGGAGAACCTCACCGGGCTCGCGCGGGTGCTGCGCGGCTACGCCTTCACGGCGATGGAGAACGTGCCGCTGTGGCACGAGCGCGACATCTCTCACAGCTCCGCCGAGCGCATCATCGCGCCCGATGCCACGGTCACCCTGCACTTTATGCTGGGGCGTCTCGCTGGCTTGCTGGACGGACTCGTGGTCTACCCCGATCACATGCAGCGCAACCTCGAGGCTTCGGGGGGGCTGTTCTACAGCCAGCGCGTCATGCTGGCCCTCGTCGAGACCGGGCTCTCGCGCGAAGCGGCTTACGGTTTGGTGCAGCGCAGCGCGATGCGCACGTGGGGGGAGGGGATCCCCTTGCCGAAGCTGCTGATCGCCGATCCCGAGGTGGGCGGCGTGCTGGGGGCCGAGCAGGTGGCGGCGCTGTGCGACCCGGGCTGGTACGTCCGGCACGCGCGCGACGTGCAGGCGCGCGTTTTCGGGGCCTGAGGCCTCAGGCCTTCGGCGTGAGCGGAATCCGCACCCGCACCCGCGTTCCGCGCCCTTGCTCGGATTCGACCTCGACGGCGCCGTTCAGCACCTCGACCACGAGGTTGTGGACGACGTACATGCCCAGTCCGCTGCCGCCGCCGCCCATCCGCGTCGTGACAAACGGATCGAACACCGCCTTGAGCGTGACCGGGTCGATGCCGGCGCCGCGGTCTTCAATCTCGATCTGGGCCATTCCGCCCACCTCTTGGCAGCGCACCCAGAGCTGACGATCGCTGGCCGGGTCGGGGAACGCGTGGGTGACGGCGTTTTGGATGAGGTTGCTGACCACCTGCGCGATCGCGCCGGGGCGCGTGCGCATCGGGATGGGCGAGAGGTCCGTCAGAACGACCACGTTCTCCTTGCGCAGCATTGGGCTCAGCGACGACAGGATCGACTGCAGGTACTCGCCGAGGTCGATCTGACGCAGCGCCTCGCTCGCTTGATCGACGGCGATCTTCTTGAAATCGGCGACGAGGGTGGCGGCGCGTCGTCCGTTCTGGAGCGCGAGCTTCATGGACTCATCGAGCTCGTCCATGCGCGCCTGAATGGTGCGGCGCGACGGCGCGGGGCTGTTCAACGCCGCGCGCATCCCCTGTAGCGCCTCGTCGGCCAGCGAGAGCGCAGTGAGCGCCACGCCGAGCGGGGTGTTGACCTCGTGCGCGACGCCCGCCACGAGCGTGCCCAACGCCGACAGCTTCTCGCGTTGGACGAGCTCTTTCTGGGTGCGCTTCAAGTCTGCCAGCGACGCGTCAAGCTCCTCGGTGCGGAGCCGCAGCCGACGTTCGAGCTCCACACGCTCGCTCACATCCCGCGCGAGGGTCACGAGGAAGCGCTCGCCGCCGAACAAGAACGCGCCGATGCGCAAGCTGACCGGGATACTTTGCCCGTCCGCTCGGCGAAAGTTGCCTTCGATGGTGATCGGCGCGCCTTCGACGACGTCGCGAAAAGCTGCGACCAGCTCTGCTTCGGTGTAGCCTTCAAAGAAGGCGCCGATTCGGCACCCGGCGAGCAGATCGTCTTGATCGACGCCCAACATCGCGGACGCGCTGGAGTTGGCGTCGGCGATCAACCCGGCGTTGTCGTGCACGAGCACGCCGTCGCCCGCACCTTCGAGCATGGTCTGGAGGCGGGTCTCGCGGCTCTCCAACGCGCGCTCGGTCAAGGTGTCCCGGGCTAAATCTCGCTTGATCGCGACGAACGCCATCGGCTTTCCGTCCGGGCCATTCAGCGGCGCCAGCGTCGCTTCTTGAAAGGACAGCGCGTCGTTGCGTCGGCGCCCGATCAGCGGGCCTCGCCAGACCTCGCCGCGGCGCAGCGTCGCCATGATCTCGGCGTAGTAGGACGGATCATGCGTGCCGGCGCGAAAAAGCTCGCCGGTCTGACTTCCGACGGCGTCCTCCAACAGCCAGCCGGTGATCTGCTCAAACGCCGGGTTGACATAGAGCAGGCGCACCGAAGTGTCGGTCAGCTCGATGGACTCGGACGCGAGCTCGAGGATGCGCCGCATGCCGGAGGCGAGCAGATCGGTGCCGGCGATTCCGGAGCGCGCCCGGATGGTATTTCGAGCTTGCTCGATGGCTTCGGCGAGCCGCGGCGCCGGGATCGGCCACTCCATCACGGCATCCCACCCCGCGAGGTCCGTTGGGGGAGCACCGGTGCACAGCAGCCACCGGGGCGCGTCAAACCGCACCACCGGGGCATTTGCGGGCTTGGATCCATCGAATAACAGCAGACCTGCCACCGGCAGGGGTTCGCCGGGGGCTGCGCTCACCCACAGAAAGCCTTGTCCCACCTCATCAAAACGAGCTTTGACGTCAGCGATAAACGCCGCGTTATCGCTGGCGACGCACACTTTCATAAAGAAAAGGGCCCGACCTCGGTCGGCACGCCGAACGGGGTGTTCCACTCCGGCGCCTGAAGCACGCGCAGGAAGGACTCGACGACTGCCGGGTCAAACTGGGTGCCCGAGCGCTCGATGATGTATTGCTTGGCCGCGTCCGCGGACCAAGGCTGCTTGTACGGGCGCGCGTTGGTGAGCGCGTCGTAGACGTCCGCCACCGCGGTGATCCGCGCGGACAGCGGAATCTTGGTACCTGCGACCTGCTGCGGGTATCCGGTGCCGTCGTACCACTCGTGATGGCCGATCGCGATCTCCGCGGCGAGCGTCAGGTAGCTGCGTTGCCCGACGATGCGGTCGGCGCGCGCGAGGATGCGCATGCCGACGCCGGCGTGGGTCTCCATCAGCCGCCGCTCGTCGGCGTCGAGCTGGCCAGGCTTCAACAGCACGGCGTCGGGGATCGACACCTTGCCGACGTCGTGCAACATGCTGGCGAGGCCGATCTGCTCGACCAGCAGCTCGTCCAGCTCGGTTCGAAACTTGCCTGCTGCGTGCAGATCCCGCGCCAACAGGTCGGTGGTGCGGGCCACGCGGAGCACGTGCTCGCCGGTGTCGGTGTCCCGGTATTCGGCGAGATCGGCGAGCGCGACGACCGTGGCTTGTTGGGCTTTGCGGAACAGCTCGATGAGCTGCACGTTGTCGAACGCCACCGCGATCTTCGAGCAGAACACGTCCAAGAGCTGCTTTTCGATGGGGTCCAACGCGTAGACGTCGTGCACCCAGATCGTCGCGCTTCGCACGTGCGGCGACTTGAGCACGAGCGCCGTCCCCAACGCGAGCGGATCGGGGAGCGGGTCGCCCCCTGACGCCGTCTGGAGGATCTCGGCGCGGATTCGGCCCTCGGGGTCGGCGTCGTCCAACATCCGCGCCGCCCAGTCGGTGTACGGGCCGGTGCCGGCGAGCACCTCGACGGGGAGCGTGTCGGTCCCTGTCGCGCGGCCGCTCGGCGCGCAGAACACCGCACCGCCGGAGCGGTTGGACAAGGCTTGCAGGTTCTGGAGGGCGCTCGCCGCGAACGCGCGGGCGCTGCGCAGCTGCGACATCTCCGCCGTCGCGTTCATGATCAGCTCAAGCCCGGCGCGATTGCGCTCGATGCTCCGGATCAGATCGAAGGAGCGCAGCGCGGCGATGACCACGGTGACGAGGTTCTGAGAGGTCTGCTCGGTCTTCAGCTCGTAGCCGTCGATCTCGTAGCGTACGACGACGTCCCGCTCCGGCGCCTTTCCAGGCTGGCCGGTGCGCAGCACGACGCGCACGTTCACGTTGTTCAGCTCTTCGCGCACCTGCTGAACGGCGCGCAGACCGGCGTCATCGGTCTCCATCACCACGTCCAGCAGCACCAGCGCGACCTCGGGGTGCGCTCGCAGCACCGCGATGCCGTTCTCCGCCGTGTACGCGGAGAGCAGCTCAATCGGCCGGTCCCGGAACGTCAGCCCGGCCAACACCAAGCGGGTGATGACGTGTACGGACTCGTCATCATCGACGACCAGCACCGTCCATGGTTCTACGCTGCGTGGGGCGGAGGCGTGTTGCGCCTCGGCCTCGTCCACCTCCTGAGTGTCGTCGCCCCACACCAAGGCGTCTTCGGCATCCTCGTTGGCGTCCGGTGGGAGCGTCTTCATGCGTGCGTTCCGTAGGTAGGGCTCCGGAGGAGCCGGGTCATGCACTCAAAGTAGTCCGCGGCGGCGAGTCGGAAATTGGCGCGAAACGCCTCGGTCATCCGCTGGAGGTCGATGGCCGCGGCCGGCGCGCTGGCGGATTTCGTGTCGGCCTTCGCAGCGGCCGCGTTCGCATCGGCGGTGCCGGTGTCGTAGGTTGCCATGCTCCAACCGGTGAACGTGCGCTCGCGGATGGGGGCGCGCACGAGCGGCTTTATGTCTCGGTGGCGCGGATCTCGCTGGATGGCGGCGACCAAGGTGTCGAGCGCAGCTGGCTCCCCTTCGAGCACCTGAAGAAAGCGCCCGCGATCATGGACCAGCGCACCGGTGATGCCCAGCTGTGGGTTGCGTACCTCCGCGACCTCGCGGATCGCGCTCAGCACGCTGCTGGCCTCGTCTGGGGCGCCCGCGTAGGTGCTGGTGTAGGCGTAAAGCTCGAGACCGGCTGCCGAAAAATCCGCAGGGTCGGTCATGTCTTGGACACGCGCTCCCAAGCGGGGAGCGCTTGCATCTTCCCATACCAACGGTCAATGTTGGCGAAACCGGTGACCGGGCCTCCGGAGTACGTGGCTGAGCCGAAGGTGCCCGCCAACGCGAAGTCCGCGAGGGTGGGCGCGTCGCCTACCACGTAGGGGCGCGACGCGAGCTGCGCGTCCAGCACCTTGGCGTGCTTGGTGAACGCGGCTTCCGCTTGGGCGACCGCTACTTCATTCGGAGCCCCCAAGCCAAACATGCCCTTCAGGCGGTTTTCGAACAGCAGCACGTCGGCCGCGCGGCCGAAGTGCGCCAGATCCCATGCTTGCCAGCGGGTGATGTCGGCGCGGGCGCGAGCATCGGCGGGCCACGCCGAGGAAGGGTACTTGTCGGCGAGGTACTGCGCGATCGCCATCGACTCCCACAGCACAAAGTCGCCGTCTTCGAGCACCGGCACCAGCCCGTTGGGGTTGAGCGCGCGGAACGCGGGCGTGCCCTGGGCTCCGGCCATCAGGTCGCAGATCACGATCTCGACGGGGGCGCCTACGTGAAACGCTACGGCGAGGGCGCGGCGGGCATTGTACGAGGCGGGGTGGTAGTGAATTCGAAGAGCAGGGGTCGACATGGCCGCATTTTAGCAAAGAACTTTTGATGGTGCACGCCGAGATGTGAAAATGTCACCCGAGCGCTTTTGCGCATCGCGATCGCGCATTGTGCGTTTTCACCCGCTTGTCGCGACCAGCACGCGATCCTAGCTGGTGTGTACACCAAGGAGCCCGAATGAACACCCTCTCGAAGGTCGCGCTGGGCATGATCGGCCAGCTTCGTCCCCGTCCGGTCGCCGACCCCACGGCGGACCGCATCCGCCTGCCGCCGGCGCAGATGCACGGAGGCTTGCCGCTGCTGGACGCGCTGGGTCTGCGGCGATCGTCTCGGGAGTTTGCGGGGACCGAGCTTCCGCTGCCGTTGCTGTCGACGCTGTTGTGGGCGGCGTGGGGCGTGAACCGCGACGAGGGTGGACGCACTGTGCCTTCGGCGATCAACGCGCAGGAGGTGGAGCTCTACGTCGCGATGCCCGGCGGCGCGTATCTGTACGAGCCCGAGGCGCACGCGCTGCGGCGGGTGACCAGCACCGATGTGCGCAGGGTGACCGGATACCAGGACTTTGTGGACTCGGCGCCGATGGATCTGGTTTTTGTAGCCGATCATCGTCGCTTGTTGCTCGTCCCCGAACAGCAACGAATCCGCTACGCTTCGGCCTGTGCCGGTGCTATCGCGCAGAACATCTACCTGTTCGCCGCGGCCAACGGGCTCTCTACGGTGATCCGCGCTTGGATGGACCGGCAGGCCTTAGCCAACGCGCTCGGGCTCGGGCACGATCACGAGGTCCTGCTCGCCCAGACGGTCGGGTATCCGTTGTTGTCGTAGTGTTCGTGCGCGGGAGCGGGCTCGCGGAACAGAGAACTTGCTCGACGCGGTTGACAAGCGGCCGCTGCAATGCGAATCGGGTGGCATGTCTGACACCTTCCCCGTCCTTGTCGCCGTGAAACGTCCTGACGGCTCCACCGAGAACGTCCGCGTCGGCAGCGCCGTGCGCGAGGGCGACGCCTTCGTGCTCTCCCTCGGCACCTTGTCCATCGGCACCACCCCCGAAGCGCCCCGGCGTCCGGCTCCCGTCGCGGTAACGCCTTCTGGCGGCGGCGGCGGCGGTGGCGGCGGCGAGGTGTTCCCGCCGTACGGCCGCAGCAAGGGCGCGCCGGTGCGCGGCGCCACCAAGGGGGACCTCGAGTACTACGCGAACGGCTGCCGGCGATCCCTCGACGACGCGTCCAAGTCCCGCTGGCACGAAAAGGAGCGCCAGCTCCTCGCCGCCATCGAGGCGGAGCTCGCGCGGCAAGGGGGCGGCGGAGAGTCCGACGTGTCCAACTACGGCGGCCCGTCCCGCGGTGCCCCGTCTCCGGCGGACTACGGAGGTTACAGCTCGTCTTCGCGCGGATCCTTCGCCCCGCCGGATCGCGGCGATGACACCCCGCCGCCGTTGACGGACGACGACATCCCGTTTTAGTTGAGTGCGGCCCCTCCCTGCCGCAGGGCTATGCGGCCCCGGGCGTGCCTTAGGACGGCGAGGCGGTGCGCCAACCGGCGGCTTGATCCCGGAGGTTGCTCGCGAGCGCGTCGAGCTTCGCGCCCTCCTGATCGAGCCGCTCGGCGCTGTTAGCAACGCTCCGTGCGCCGCTCACGCTGGCTTGGGCCGCGCTGGCGATGCCCTCGCTCGACGATGCCGCCTCCGCGACCGCGCGGGAGATCTCGTTGGTCGCAGCGCTCTGCTGTCCGACCGCCGCTGCGATGCTGTCCTGAAGCTGATGTACCTTCTGGATGACCTGATGGATGGTCGTGATGGCGCTGATCGTCTGGCCGCTGTCGGTCTGGATGGCCTCGACCCGCCGGGTGATCTCCTCGGTGGCGAGCGTCGTCTGGCGAGCCAGCTCCTTCACCTCGTTGGCGACCACCGCGAAGCCCTTGCCCGCCTCGCCGGCGCGCGCCGCCTCGATCGTAGCGTTCAGGGCCAACAGGTTGGTCTGCGCGGCGATGGTGTTGATGACCTTCACCACTGCGCCGATCTCGTTGCTGGACTGGGCCAGCCGGCCGACCGTCTGGTTCGCGGCGTCGGCGGTGCTGACCGCGGCGCCCGCCACGCGTGCGGCCTCGGTCGTGCTGCCGGAGATGGCGCGCACCGTGGCGCTCATCTCTTCAGCCGCGCCGGCGACGAGGTGCAGCTGGCCCACGACGCTGTCTGCGAGGGTGTTCACGGTATCGGCCTGACCGAGATTCTTGGAGGAGATGCCTCCGAGATCCTGGCTCATCGCGCGGATGCGGCGGGACGCGTCGGCCACGCTCCCCGCGGTGGCGAGGTAGCTGCCGACGTCGGTGCGGAGGCGCTCGACGGTGTGGTTGACCGCGCCCGCGAGGGCCTGAAACTCGCGCTCGCCGATGGCCTCCGCCCGCACGGTGAGGTCGCGATTCGCGAGCTTGCCGAGGGCCTGTGTCGCTGCGGCGAGGCGCTTGTCCAGCCCGGACGCAAAGGCCAGGGCGACGGTCACCCCGAGCAGCGCGTTGAGCGCCGCGCAGGCGAGGTAGATTCGGGCCGCGGATGCGTCGTTCGCGGCCGCCGCGCTCTGCGTCTCGATGAGCCAGCTGTTGCTGCCCGACACCACCTTGTCGATCGCGGCGCGGTGTTGCGCGTACTCGGCGCTCATCGGCCCGCTAAGCACCTCGACGGCCGTGGCGCTGTCGCCCGCGGCGAGCGCGGGGACGAAGCGGCCGGACACCAGCGCGAAGTAGCGCACGCCCGGGGTCCATGCGTCCTCGAGGAGCAAGGTGCGGAGCTGGCCGTCTGGTAGGTTCTCAGCCCAGTAGTCGTGGCGAGTCCGGAACTCGGACTCGAGGCGCGTGAGCGTAGTGAGCGCGCGCGCACGCTCGGCGGGGTCGGTGGTGAGCGCGGCCTGGTAGGCCATGAGGTGCGCCTCGACGAGGTACTCCGGGGGCGGGAGCACGTCGGCGACGAGGTCCTTCGCGAGGACCACGTCGTTCCAAGCGTCTCCCGCGAAGCCTACCTTCGCCTGTCGCCATCCAACGACGCCGCCGAGGAGGAGCTGTCCGGCGACGAGCGCCGCGGCGACCATAGCCATTACACCGCGGACGCTGATGGACTTCTTCGGCATGGTCGGGTTGTGCTCGCTTTGCTTGTTCAGGACACGCCTCTAGTCGCGGGTAACACGCAGGGCGCCGATGTCGTCGATGCTCGCGCCGGGGGCTCGTGGGAGTTCGCGCTCGCAGCCAACGTGCTCGCCGACTACCCGCCGAGTACGGTCTTGACGGTAGCGACGATGTTCGCGACGCTCATCCCCAGCTTCTCAGCGACGATCTTACCCGGCGCGGAGGCGCCAAAGCGATCGATGCCGACGCTGGCGCCTTCCAGTCCGACGTAGCGCTCCCAGCCGCGGGTGCTGCCGGCTTCAACGCTGACGCGCGGCGCGCTGCCGAGGGTGGCGAGGCGGTAGGCGCGGTCCTGCTTGTCAAAGCGCTCGCAGCTCACCATGTTCACAACGCGAGCGACGATGCCCTGCGCGGCGAGGGCGTCGCGGGCTTCCATCGCCAGCGAGACTTCGGAGCCCGAGGCGATGAGCGTGACCGCGGCGTTGGCGGCCTCGACCAGCACGTAGCCGCCGTGATGCACGCCGGAGGAACCGGCGACCGCGGCGCCGCCGTTGGAGCGGTCGAGCACCGGCAGATCCTGACGGGAGAACGCCATCGCGACCGGGCCGTCGGTGCGCAGCAGCGCCTCGCGCCAGACGTCGTTGGCTTCGTTCGCGTCGCAGGGGCGGAAGGTCTCGAGGTTGGGGATCAGCCGCAGCGCTTGGAGCGTCTCGGTGGGCTGATGGGTCGGGCCGTCTTCGCCCACCCAGATGGAGTCGTGCGTGTACACGTAGAGCACCGGCTGGTGCATCAGGCCGGCGAGCCGCACCGACGGGCGGTGATAGTCGTGGAAGATCAGGAAAGTGGCGTTGAACGGGCGCAGTCCACCGTGCAGGCTGATGCCGTTGCAGATCGCCGCCATCGCGTGCTCGCGGATGCCGAAGCCGATGTTGCGGCCCTCGGGCGTGGTGCGTTGGAACGCGCCGGTGCCCTTCATGTGGGTGAGGTTGGACTCGGCGAGGTCGGCTGAACCGCCGATGACCTCGGGAACGGCGTTGCAGATCACCTGCAGCGCGGCGTGGCTGGCCTTGCGGGTCGAGGTCTTCACGCCGACGGCGTACTCGGGCCATACGATGTCCCCGATCTGGAGCGCGCCGGTGTCCGCGTTCGCGAGCACGCGCGCGAAGCCAGCGTTGGACGCGCCTTGTACGCGCGCCTCCCAAGCCTTGCGCTCGGCGGTGCGCGCGGCGTCCCGCTGGCGCACGTACGCGACGGCCTCGGCGGGAACGACAAAGCTCTGCTCGGGATCGAGTCCGAGCGCGGTCTTGGTCAGCTTGACCTCGTCCACGCCCAAGGGAGCCCCGTGCGAAGCGGACTTGCCGCTCTTGTTGGGGGAGCCGAAGCCGATCACCGTCTTGCAGGCGATGAGGCTCGGCTTGTCGGAAGCCCGCGCGGCGATGACCGCGGTGGCGATGGCCTCCATGTCGTGGCCGTCAACGCGCTGCACATGCCAACCATAGGCCGCGAACCTGGCGAGCACGTCTTCGGTGAACGCGACTTCGGTGGTGCCGTCAATGGTGATGCCGTTGTCGTCCCAAAGGTAGACGAGGCGGCCGAGGCCGAGGTGACCGGCGAGCGAGGCGGCTTCGGCGCAGACGCCCTCCATGAGATCGCCGTCGGAGACGATCGCGTAGGTCCAATGGTCGACGTGGTCGGCGCCAAAGCGGGCGCGGAGGTTGGCCTCGGCGATGGCCATGCCGACGCCGTTGCAGAAGCCCTGACCGAGCGGACCGGTGGTCGTCTCGATTCCGGGCGCCTCGCCGAATTCCGGATGGCCGGCGCAGCGCGACCCCCATTGACGGAACTGCTTGATGTCGTCGAGGCCGATGGGCTGATCGGCGTGGGAGCCGCCCGCGATACCGGTGCCGGTGAGGTGCAGCATCGCGTAGAGCAGCATCGACCCGTGACCGGCGGAGAGCACAAAGCGATCGCGGTCAAACCAGTGCGGCGCCGTGGGATCGTAGCGGATGAACCTCGTGAACAGCACCGTCGCGGCGTCGGCCATGCCCAGCGGCATGCCGGGGTGGCCAGAGTTTGCCGCCTGAATGGCGTCCATCGACAGGCCGCGGAGCGTGTTGGCGGTCAGGCGATCGAGGGGAGCGTTCACGGACATGCAGTCTCCTTCGGGGCGGCGCTGCTAACGCGTCGAAGTCGCTTCTGCGTCCGTCTTCTGCCGTCGGATCAAGATCCGATGGGATTATTCGGGGTGGTCGCGGAAGTACGCGACGGTGCGCTCCACGCCGGTCTCGAAGCTCACCTGAGGCTCCCAGCCGAAGGCGTTGCGGGCGCGATCGATCACCGGCTTGCGCTGCATCGGATCGTCGGTGGGCAGCGGCTTGAACACGATGCCAGCCGTGTTTCCGGTGAACCGGTTGATGTACTCGGCCAGCGCCAGCATCGTCATCTCTTCGGGGTTGCCGATGTTGCAGGGCTCTTGCAAGTCCGACTCCATCAAGCCCATCAAGCCGCGAACGTTGTCGTCGACGTAGCAGAAGCTGCGCGTCTGTAGACCGTCGCCGAACACGGTGAGCGGCTCGTTGCGCAGCGCTTGGGAGATGAACGCGGGCATCACCCGGCCGTCGTTGGCGCGCATGCGGGGGCCGTAGGTGTTGAAGATGCGCACGATGCGGGTTTCTACGTGCCGATAGCGATGGTAGGCCATGGTGAGCGCCTCGGCGAAGCGCTTGGCTTCGTCGTAGACGCTGCGCGGACCGATGGGGTTCACGTTGCCCCAGTAGGTCTCGACCTGCGGGTGCACGAGCGGATCGCCGTAGACCTCACTGGTGCTGGCGAGGAAGAAGCGCGCGCCGTCGTTCAGCGCGCGATCGAGGGCGATGCGCGTGGCGTCCGAGCCGCAGTAGAGCGTCTCGAAGGGCAGCTGCACATAGTCGATGGGGCTGGCCGGGCTGGCCATGTGGAAGATGCGATCGAAGCGACCGTCTACCGGGAGCGAGCGGGTGACGTCGGCCTCGACGAAGCGAAACGCAGGATGCGGCGGCAGAGTCGCGATGTTTCGGCGGTGTCCGGTGATGAAGTTGTCGACCGCGACGACCTCGTGACCCTGTTCGAGTAGACGTTCACAAAGGTGCGAAGCGATGAAGCCGGCTCCGCCGGTGACGAGGATGCGCATATGGTGGGGTTATCACGGCTCCGGCACAACCTCGGAGGTGGCGTGGGGTTTGGTGGGCGGGGGAGGGGATAGATGGGATGAGGCGGCCTTGTTCTTGAAGCACCGCCGGAGTCTACACCCTGCCGGCCCTCGTCCGCAAGCCCCGCCCGCCTCTAAAACGCCGGTCGTCCCCCCAAGATCCGCGCGCCGCGCGCTCCCCGCCCACGCCTCCGGCCTCCAGCCCCGCGTGTTCGTAACAGCCCGCCCGTTGCGGACTGCGAAGCTACGCCTCCTGGACCTCGACCGTCACCCCTCGCCCGGCGGCCCGGTCG
>CAIUMM010000140.1 GCA_903900265.1 uncultured Pseudomonadota bacterium | reverse complement strand
TTGGGGTGTTCGCTTCGATCCTCACGGTTTTCGCGTCGCTGGGGTTTCACGTGCGCCACAGCGGGACCGCCGTCGGCGTGGTGTTTCAAGCGGCGAGCTACGCGCGCTACCCGTTCGATCTGTACCCTCGCGCGCTTCGAGCCCTGCTCTTGCTTGGAATGTTCGGCTTTCTCGCCTATCTTCCTACGGCCACGCTGCTTGGACATACGAGCGTCAAGATGGGTGGGCTGCATCTGACGGCCGCGGCGTGCAGCATGACCGCAGCCTATGCATTCTTCCGTTTCAGCCTCAACAAGTACAGCTCGTCGGGGACCTGAGCGCGCCCCGATCAGGAGCGCGAGACTTCTACGACCGCGGCGTACAGGATCCGCAGACCCTCGCGGATGTTGTCGATGCTGACTCGCTCGCCGTGCCCGTGCATGGTGACCGCATCGTCCAAGCTGACCTCGAACGGCACAAATCCGTAGGCATGTACGCCCAGAGGGCGCAGCAGCAAGGAGTCGGTGAACCCCACCGACAGGATCGGCCCCGCCACCGCGTCGGACCGCACCGCACCGGTGGCGTCGGTGACCGCCGCCCGCGCCAGCGCTCGATACAAGCTGTCCTCGGTCGGGCTCTCGTTCGATAGCCGGCCTTGAAGCAACGAGAACCGCACCGCAGGATCGGGCACCATCGAGCGAAGCAGCGCGAGCATGTCGTCGGGCGTCGTCCCCGGGAGCAGGCGACAGTCCAGCGTGGCGTGGACCTCAGTCGGGACGACGTTCGGCGAGCTTCCACCCGAAAAGTTAGTCAGGTTGATCGTATTGATCAGCTCTGCTCGCGTCGCGGGATCCGCCATGAACCGCCCACGCAGCGCCAGCTTGGTCAAGCCAGTATTTCCCAGCACCATCCGCGTCAGCCCCTTCTGCGTGGGAGCGACGTTCTTGAACAGCTCCAGCAGGCTCCAATGCCAGCGCGGCTTCGGATCGTAGGCCTCCAACGCCGCCGCGGCCCGGGTGAGCACGTGCGGCGCTTGCTCAGGCGCCGGGCGGGAGCCGTGGCCCGCCGGTCCGGTCGCGACCATGTCCACCCACGCGATGCCCTTTTCTGCGACCGAGATGCCGTAGAGCGTCTGGCCCTTGAACAGCAGGTCGCGGATGCCCATGCCGCCCTCGTTGATCGCCTGAGAGCAGCCGAGCTCTGCCCAATGATTCGCGACGATGTCGTTCATCCCGCCGGATCCGACCTCCTCGTCCCCCACCGCAAGCAGGATCACGTCACGGCGCAGCGGAACGCCTTGCCGCTTGAGCGCGATCATCGTCTGTAGCTCCAGCACGCCCATGCCCTTCATGTCCAAGGCACCCCGTCCCCAGACATACCCGTCCGCGACGATCCCACCGAGCGGCGGACGTTCAGCAGGCCAGAACGCGGGCTCGCTGGGAACGACGTCGGTATGACTGACCAAGCACAGCGGAGGCTCAGCGCCGCTGCCTGTCAGGCGCGCGACCAGCGAAGATCGGCCCGGCGCGAACGGGTACGAGACCCACGGGATGCCCTCCCGGTCCAGGATCCCCCCCAGAAAAGCGACCGCACGGTCCTCGTTGCCGTCCGGATTGACCGTGTCCACCTGCAAATACTGCGCGAGCACCGACGCGGCTTCGTCGCCCGCAGCCTTCCAATCCGGCTCGGCGGCGAGCGCAGCGGGTTGAAGAGCGACCACCAACGACCACGATGCGAGCGAACCGAACATGCGCAGACTCCGACAGCGGCGACGTATATCCACCGCAAGGCCCGACCCGCGCTACTCGTTCGGATCGTCCGATACAGGGCTCGAGCCTCGAAACAGCCCGCGGCGCTTCGGCGGCATGTCGAAGCCGCGCAGGCGCCACACCCGTTCGGCCATCACATCGAACAAACGCCGCAAGTGCGCCGCTGGCTCGGGCTCACCGAGGAAGTCCAAGGCCGCAGCCACAGCCTCGATCGTCGCCATCTGATCGGGATGGTCCCCGCGACGCATCCGTCGAATCGGCGCGATGACCGGGGCCGGCAGCGAGAGCGTCGGGACCGACGCGAGCGGCGGGACCCGCCAGCGCATCCCGCGGGCCGAAGCCCAGGTGCTGTCAATCACCACCAGCGTGTGCACCGCAGGAGGCTGCACAAGCGGAGCCGCGCCGGGGGCGAGCACCCACGGATTCTCCCCGAGCAACCCGGTCAGATCGAGCGTGTGCTCCGGAGCGCCATGATCCACCAGCACCGAGTTGGTCAGCGCGCGGCTGACCAACCGACCGGTGTTGGAGGTCTTGTTGATCTCGGCGGCGTGGCGCACGATGAGCACCCGCACCTTGGAGGCAAACGGGACGATCTCGCTGCAAAAGCACGCAGACGGCGGCATCCGACAATTCTGGCAGCGCCCCGGAAAATAGGGATCGCGCGCCGGAGGAAACGCGTTCACCCTGCGCCGGGCCCCGGCAGCACCGCTGCGACGGCCACGGGATCGGGGCGCGACATCCGCACGAGGAACGCCATGTGCGCCCGAATCGCGTGCCACGCGGTCGGGTAGTAGAAGTACGGAACGCCAAACTCGGCGCAGGTGGCGCGGACAATCGGCACGATTCCCTGCAGGCGGCTGTAGCTCAGCGTGGGAAACAGGTGGTGCTCCAGCTGATAGCCGAGGCCGCCAAAGAACGTGGTCGGCAACCAGTGGCCGTGCTGAAAATCGGCGGTGGTCTCGCACTGAAGCGCGCCCCAATCCCCCGCCTGAGTGGACGTGCGCCCATCGAGGTTCATCGCCAGCGAGTTCTGATGGCTGAGCGCGAACGTGGCCTGCACCGCAAACCCGCCGCCGCCCAGCATCAATACGACGATCAGCAGCGCCTGCGGCCACGGGTGCAGCACAAACGGCAGCGCGTAGAAGATGGAGAACGACAGCACTTTGAACAGCGCGAACACCGCCGCTTCCTGCCAGTACGGGCGCCGCAGCTTGCCATACGGGCCAAACCACACGCCGATCACCACCGTCACGATGTCGTTCACCCAGAGCACCGGCAGCGTGATGAAGTACAGGATCCACGCGTAGATCGGTTGCGCGCGATGGAACCAGTACAGCGGCTGCTCTGGGCGCTCCCGAACGAGGGGAAAGTGGACTTCAATGTCGGGATCCAGCTTGGAGACGTTGGTGTGAACGTGATGAAGCGGGACGTGCATCGCCGTAAAGACAAACGAAGAGAGCCCCTGAAGGTCCAGCGTGATCAGCGCGAGCACCCGATTGGCGAGCGCTGATTTGAACACACCGGCGTGCATCGCCTCGTGGCCGTAGCCGCCGAGCGCAAACGCGAACATCCCCCAAGGGAGCGCGCACCACCACCAACCGCCGCCGATCGCCCCGATGGTGAGCGCCAACCAGACCGCCCAGAACCCAAAAAGCCGCCCGATGAACGCGGGAGTTCCATGGTGCGCAAAGCGATGGTCGCCCTTCGGCAGCCCCAACGCCGCCGCCTCTTGTACAAAGTGGTCCTGCACCCGACGCTTCAGCGTGGCGTAAAACCCGTCGGGCTTCCAGGAATACTCCGGAACATACGCCGGATTGTCCGCCACATAGAACCGTTTGAGCATCGCCCGAGGCATACGGTCGTGGAGGTGGGTGCTCTCAAAGACCGCGGTGCAGTCGGTGCCGCGGACCTGTTCCAAGAACCTGCGCCCGCCCGGATGCTCGGTCAGAAACGGCTCGAGGTCGTAATAGGCGCCGTGGATCTGCCACAGGCGGCTGGGGTCGAGCGGAGGCGTGGATGGAGTCGAATCGCTGGACATGGCCGGGCTCCGCTGCATCGGCGCGGTGCCGAAGCAAGCCGCCCCCTATCCCATTCGAGGTGAATACCCTAAATTTAGCGACAGCTACCGGCCTGCGCAGGACGGACGGGGCTACTTGTTCTTGTTTCCACCCGATGAATTCCCTTTCCCCCTCGACCGGAAGTCTCCGAAGAAGATGGTCGCTTCGGCACCTAGGCCGGCGTACACCGCGCCGGCGATAAGGCCGCCGCCGTCCGCACCGCTCGTGCACGAACTCTCGTCGTCCGACGAGCAATATTCCTGCCCGCCGACGATGTGGTAGAACCCGTAGATGTCGATCTGATAAGCGCGCACGCGGTCCCGCAGCAACGCCGTGATCTGACCGCGAATCGGAAAGTAGTTGACGTTCAAGTAGTCTGTCTGACCTTTATCCTTGAACCGCTCGTGGCCCGCGCCGATGCCCGCGCCAAGCAACAACTGAAACTCCTCGTCCTTGACGATGGCTTGATCCCAACCGACGGTAAACTCCTGCTGCCCGTAGCCGGCGGTGCCAAATCCCAACGATCCATGCAAGAAAATCCGGCCGAAGCCGCTCGGGTACAGCACACCCTGCGCGCCGATCTCCACGTCCCCCTTGACCTTGTCGACTTGATCCTGCGCGACGGTCGGCAAGGCGATCGGGTACTTGCCCGGAATCGCGACCGTGCCGATGGTCGGACCCACGCCCCACCAGCGCAGATCGAGGGCTTGTGCGGTGGAGAGCAGAGAGACAAGCAATACAATCATGGAAACACCCTTTTTCCGCTCGCGATATCGTAGACACGGATGGCTTCAACGGGACAAGACTGGGCACCCCGAAGCACCTCGTCGGGGGCCGCGCCGGAGATCGCCCGGGCGATGCCGTCCTCGCCCATCTCAAAAGCGAGCGGGGCGTCTTCTACGCAATTGGAGGTGCTGGAGCACAAATTTCGGTCAACCTCAACGCGATACATCGGCTACTGACCTCCGGAATTTTCCGTTCCGACGACCGGGGACGACACCGGAGATGTCGAGACGTTCACGACCTCGCCGTTGGTCTTCTTCATCTTCGGCGCGACCTCGATCCGCACCGCGATGCCGGGCTGCACTTCAAAGGACGTGCCTGCGAACTGGTATTTCCCCTTCGGAAGCAATCCCAAAAACTGCCCGTCGTGGGTGACGGTGTCGATGGCCGCGGCCACCGCCGTGCGCTGATCGGGATCAAAGGGCATCATCTCGGGCTGGAGGACGATCCCGCGAGGAGGGGTCGCGATCAGCTCCACACGCCCGTACACCGTGTCGATGGTGTACAGCCAATCGACGACCTCTTTGGTCCCCTTGATCCGCGCCGCGACCTTCAAGCGGTCGTACGCCCGCTGCGCGTCGCCCAGCGCCCGCGCCGCGTAGGCGCCGTGCAGCAGATCGTCGAAGGTCAGCTCTACGCCGAGGCGATCCAGCTCTTCAAACTTCTTTTCTACGCCCGGCCATGCCTGCCGCGTGGCGAGCTGCTTGATCTCGGAGGATAAACGGACATGCTCGCCGTCGTTGACCTCAGCGCTCGCCCCCGTTGTATGGTCAGGCGTCGCTGCAGCGGCGGCGCCCGCGAAACAGAGCAGCATCCCAGCAACGGAAAGCAGGCGAAGGTTCAAGGGCACAGGCATCTCCGAAGGAAAGCGAAAATACGACAGCGGACTCGACTACGTAGCCCGGCCGCCTACAACCCGTCACTGCGGGGCGTCCATCCCGCGCGGCGGTGATTTGCGGGATTTCCCACCCCGGTGTGTCATCGAAAAATCGATGCCCAAGCCGCCATAAAGCCCAGTAGCCCGCAGGGTGTCTACGTACAGATCGCCGGAGATTCCGAGGCGCAGCTTCGGCCAGTCGTGAAAAATCCGCGCCCCGCCTCCCGCATAAAGTTCAAACGTCGCGGTGCTGGACGCGATCTCTCCGGCTTCGGTCGCAAAAAAAGTCTGCCGGGCGAGCACCCCGGGACCAAACGCGAAGCCCCAGCCCCCCGCCAAGGAGTGCTCGGCGCGCACAGGAAACGACGCATCAAACTGACCATATTGCAGGCCGGGCACAGGGATGATCAGACCGCCTACCCCGGGCTGCGCCGCGAGGCTCCATCCCTGCAGCTCCGCGAACCGGTAGCGCATGTCTACGCCGAGCCCAAGCGGGTACACATGCGCGCCAAAATCGAGGTTGCGCGAGAGCCCATGACGGACGTGAAACGCAAAGCTCGGGAGCGGGATGGCGATCGGCGTCTGTACCGGGTTTGGCGCGCGCGACGCCTGTAGGTCTACAGTAAACTCCGAATACCCGGGATCAACCGGGACAGCCCCCTCCAGCGTACTCAGATGGGTGCAGCCGCTCAGGGCCAGCAGCGCGACCACCCAGCTCCGACTCAAAACAGCCACCCGGTGCGCGCTCCGATGTCCAGATCCAGGCCGTAGCGGTTCGCAAAGCCGCCGATACGCACGCCCACCGTCCAATGTTCGCCGCCGGTGCGCTTCGCCAACACCAGCCCGTCCGCGCCGACCACCAGCCGGCCTCCCTGCAGCGACGTCGTATACACGCGCCCATTGAGCCGCGTCGAGCCCAGCGTCGCCGCCGGCCCGCCAGCGACGGTGAACCGAAAAGCGTCTCCGTCCCCGCCCAAATGGCCCTCGAGCAGCACCGAGAGACGCCCTTCGGTGGTCTGCAGGTGCAACACCGCGGAGTCCTCGGCCCATCGGGTCAGATCGGCCTCAGCCATCACCGCGAGCGGACCCGAGCGTTGGCGCCATCCCGCCGCGACGCCGCCCAACCACGCGGCCTCGTGCCGCCCGGCGGAGGAGCGCACCAGCGCCTCGCCGATGGAGATCGCGACCGCTACGGGCATGGCACCGCCAACACCGCGAACCGCGCCGCATTGCTCGCGCACGCAGCGTCTCCCAGCCCCGCGGCATCTGCAGATTGCAACAACGCGGCGAGGTATGCCGCCCCATCGACGTCTTTGGCCTCGGCCGGCGACCAGCTACGCACCGCGTCAAGCACCACGCCCAGCGCCGTGTCTGCGTCACTCGCGACCCGCAGGTCCCACGCAAACGAGGCGTAGACGGTCCCCAAGGGGTAAGGATCGTCCAGCAACGCCCCGGAGTCTGCGCGCGTAGCCGGGAGCATGTCCGAGTCGGCCACAGCATGGTCGTCGTCCACATGGCGCTCCGGCAGCGCGATCGAGACGTCGATGAACGCGGGGTCATCCAGCAACAACGTGGCGAGCGTATCGGCGAAGCCCTCGTGCAAGCTCGATTGCCAGTAGAACGCCTCGGATGCGGCATCATTGACCAGCGGCGGGCTCTCGGGAGACCCGCTGGTCAGCAAGTGGAACACCGCGTGCCCAAACTCATGAAAGATCACGCCTTCATTCGCGAGCAGCGGCACATCGCGGTCTCCGCCGTCCGGCAGCAACATAAAGACGTTGGCGCCGGTGGCATAGGCGGCGTTATCCGCAGGAGCAAGCTCAAAAAGTGGGCTTACGGCAGGGTTCCACGCCCCCGCCATCGGAAACACCGGCTCTACATCGACGCCGTGGGCCTCCACCGCGGCGCGCACCGCGGCAAGATTGGCGTAGAAGCTGTACAGCAGCAGGCCGTCTTCATCGAGCGGCACGGCGACGTCCACCCCGTCGATGCGGTCCGTCGTGGCGTGCACGGTCATGCCGATGCCGCCGGTGTAGCTCCCGCTTCCGTCCTTCTCGGTCAGGATGCGGCCACCATGTCGGATCGTCCCGAGGTCGCCGGCCATGTGCACCGGGTCGTACAGCTCGGGGAGCGCGCGCACGCCGATGTGGTAGCTACCGTCATCGTCACGCACCCACGCCATCACGTGGTCAGCCGCGAGCGGCGAGCATCCGATCAGGCCGAGAAGCACCATCACCAGCTCAAGTGGGGCGACCAGTTCGGATTGGAGTACCCGCCGCCGCCCGAGGTGATCTGCGTCTGGAAGTCGCCGTCCGCCGACGCCACCCAGATGTGCGACGATCCCGACCGGGTCGAGCTGAACGCCACGTAGTCGCCTTCCGGGCTGAAGCTCGGATCTTCGTTGTCTCCCTGCCCTTGCGTGACGCGCACGACGCCAGAGCCGTCGGGCTTGACGGTGAACACGTCAAAATGCCCGTCCCGACCGACGAACGCGATGCGGTCCCCCTTGGGCGACCAGGACGGCGAGGTGTTCTGCCCGCCCTGGAACGTGGCGCGATGCGCACCGGATCCGTCTTTGTTCATGATGTAGATCTGGGGCCCGCCGGACCGCTCCGACACAAACGCGATCTGCGAACCGTCCGGCGACCAGGTAGGCGAGACGTCGATGCCGGGCGAGGACGTCAGGCGAGCGATCGCCGCGCCGCTCGCCGCGTCGATGGTGAAGATCTCGCTGTCACTCCCGACCGTCTGCGTGAGCGCGAGGATCGAGCCCCCCGGCCCAAACGAGCCGCCGGTGTTGATGCCCGCCTTGGCGGCCAACCGACGAATCTGGCCCTTTGCGAGGTCTGCGACGTACAGATCGGGGTTGCCCGCCGCGTATCCGGTGTACGCGATGGAGGCGCCCGTGGGCGACCAGCGCGGGCTTAGGTTGATGCTGCCGTTCTTGGTGATCGACCGACGACCGTAGCCGTCCGCGTCGCACAGGTAGATCTCCTTGTTGTCCCCAAACTTGCCCGAGAACGCAAAGCGTGTGTCGAAGAAGCTGCGCTTTCCGGTCACCGCGTAGACGATCTCATTCGCCACGCGATGGGCGAGCGCGCGCGTGGCGGTGCTGCCTGCGGAGAAGCTCTTGGCGGAGAGCTTTCCGCCGGTTCCAACCTCGTAGATCCAGACCTGCGTGGACAGGTTGGACCCCGCCGTCGCCGTCACCGTTTTGGCGAGCACCGCCGCGCCCGAGGGCCGCCACGATGCAAAATCAAACTGTCCAGGCTCTACGCCCGCATCTGCCGGCTCCAACGACACATTGGGATCCAGCACGTTGAAATAGCCGGTCAGCTCCAGGTCCCGCTTGACCACCGCCCAGAAGTCCTGCGCCTGCGCGGCGCCGCCTTTCGGGTAGGGCAGCGCGATCGGGATGGCGCGTTGCCCAGGTTTGCCGATGTCAATCTGAATGGTGACCGGAGCGTCACCTGCGCGGGCGTCCTGCCCGGACAGGGCCAGAGCTACAGCGATCACGCCAAGTGGAAACAGCAGCATCGAGCGGGGGATACGCATGAATCTCCGAAGACAAATGCCTAAATCACGTCCGCACAGTCGAACTTCACCCGACCGTTGACGCCACTTGCATATTTCGAGGGGGGAGGTGGAAAGTTGGTGGTCTGCTGGACGGCACGCAGCGCGGACTGGTCGAGCGAGGCGTTCCCGCTGCTCTGCTCCACCGCGAGATCCCCGTTGACCTCACCCGAAGCCGCCATCGGAACCCGGATGATCACCGACAAGCGGCTGTTGGCCTGGCAGGTCGAGACCAGCGGATGCCAGTTCGGCGCTACCTTCTCCTGCATCTTCTTGATCCACCGCGCGGTCTCCGGATCGCTGATCCCCGCCGAGGCGGTGGAGCCGTCCCCCGAGCCGTTGGGATCGCTCGCTGCGCGGTTGGTGGTGCCGATCGGCGCCGAGAGGTCCTTCAGCAGCTGCTGCCGCTTCATGTCATCCAGCAGCTTCTGGCGCTGCAAGTCCGCGTCCGCCTGACCCTTGGTGTCCGGGGCGTCCGGCGTCTTGAACGCCATGTCGCTCTGCTTGGGCGGCGGAGGCTCCAAGTTCGGCTTCGTAGCCCCGCGAACGGCGTCGGGAGCCCGCTCAGCGCGCTGCACCATGCGCGAGTCGGACTTGGGCGGGCCAGACATGCTGACCATCATCACGTCCTCCTGCTTGAACAACGGCTCTTTCGGAGCGCCCCCGAGCATTTGGAACAGCATCAGCACGGCGAACGCAACGCCATGCGCGACCAACGCAACGGGCCATTCGACCAGAAGCGCAGGGAGCTTCATCCGCCGAGCCCGCCGTCCACAGGTCCGGGCTGCGTCACGAGCCCCACCTTGGGGATCCCACAGCCCTTCGCCACCGCGAGCAGCTGCAACACACGTTCGTACTGAAGTTTGCCATCTGCCCGAACGAACACCTGTTGGTCCGGATTTGCTGCAGCGATGGCGGTCAGTTTTGTCTTCATCTCGTCAAAAGTCAGCTTGGTGTCGTTGATGTAGTACACCTCGTCCGCGGTCACCGACAGCACCATCTGCTCGGGATCGTCGGCTTGCAACGGCGGCGCTTCGGCACGAGGAAGCTCCATCTCTACGCCCGTCGTCATCAACGGCGCAGTGACCATGAAGATGATCAACAGCACCAACATGACGTCCACGAAGGGCGTCACGTTGATCTCGGCCATCATCCCACTGCCGCCCTGCGAAGGCCCGCTCATGCTCATCGGCTACCTCCGCGAATAGTGGCGCTTGACGATGTTCAGGAAGTCCGCCGAAAATGCATCAATCTCGGACGCGATGTTCCGGATCGAGCTGTTGAAGTAGTTGTAGGCCATGCTGGCGGGGATCGCCGCGAGCAGACCCACCGCCGTCGCGATCAGCGCGTGCGCGATGTCCGGGCCAACGGTCTGGATGCTGGCTTGACCAGTCTCGCCGATCTTCTGGAACGCGCGCAAGATGCCCCACACTGTGCCGAACAAGCCGATGAACGGGCCGGTGCTCGCGGTGGTCGCGAGGAACGCCATCATGCGCTCGAGCTGGTTGAGCTGCACCTGCGCGGTGCGGCGCAACGCCCGCTCCACGTTCTCGGTGAGGCCCATGTCCATCGACCCGCCGCCGTCTTGCTGCGTGAGCTTCGCGAGCTCGACGTAGCCGGCCTTGAACACCTCGGCGGTGGGGGAGCGCGGGTAACGGCCGCTGGCTTGGTAGGCCTGCTCAAGCGCCGACGCCTTCCAGAACGCGTCCACAAAATGGCGGCTCTGACTGGCAGCGCTGCGCACGGTGATGAACTTGTTGAGGATGATCGCCCAGCACGTGACCGACATCCCGATCAGCCCGAACAGCACCAGCTGAACGACGATGTCAGCCTCCGCGATCAGCGCGAAGACAGAAAAACCGTCGCTCGCGGCCGGAGCCGCTCCAACGGTCGCGAGGTAGACAGTAAGTGCAGAATCCATGGGTATACCAGCGCACCCTCTATTGCGTGCTGCCTGCTTTTCAAGAGCACTTGCCAAGCTGATCGGGGTGTGAAACCTACCCCGAACTCAGAGGCCCCATGTCGCTCTACGCCCAGACCGTCCCCCAACACATCAAGATGCTCCAGAACCTCGATCGCTGGCTCGAAGCCGCGGTCGCGTATGCGGAAACACGCAAGTTTGACGCCGATACGCTGCTCCTCGCCCGGCTCGCGCCCGACCAGTACGCGCTGGGCCGGCAGGTGCAGATGATCTGCGACAACGCCAAGTTCTGCGCCGCACGCCTGACCGGAACCACGGCGCCGAGCCACCCTGACACCGAGACCACCATCCCCGCGCTGCGCGCCCGCATCGCGGCGGTCATCGCTTACCTCGAAACGGTCAACGAGGCGGCGTTTGAAGGTGCCTCGGCGCGCCGCATCGAGCTGAACTTTGCGCCGGGAATGGACATCTCGGGTGAGGACTACCTCCGCGACATGGCCTCTCCCAACCTTTACTTTCACCTCACGCTCGCCTACTCCATCCTGCGCCACAACGGCGTTCCGCTCGGCAAGCGGGACTTCCTCGGCAGCATCGCGCTGGCCCCGAAGGCCTGAACTTCGGGCAAGCCCGCGAAGCCTTGACCGCAAATGGTCTGCCGCGTGTACACCACGCGGTTAGACACCCCACCCTTCCCGCGCCCGGCGCGTCCAACCTGTGGAGTCTCCTATGGCCCTCTCCGTCCAGTCCCGTGACATCGTCATCCTCTCCGCCTGCCGCACCGCATTCGGCGCACAGGGCGGCGCACTCAAGGACTTCAACGCGCAGGACCTCGCGGTCCCTACCGCCATCGAAGCGATGAAGCGCGCGGGCGTCTCGCCCGACGACCTCGACCACGTCATCTACGGAAACGTGCTCCAGACCAGCAACGACGCGATCTACGGCGCGCGCCACGTCGCGCTCAAAGCCGGCGTCCCGGTGCACGTGCCGGCGCTCACCGTCAACCGCCTCTGCGGCTCCGGCTTCCAGGCGATCATCAACGCCGCCGAGCAGATCCTCACCGGTCAGGCTCAGGTCGTGTTGGCCGGCGGCACCGAAGCGATGAGCATGGCGCCGCACACCATCCACGGGATGCGCGAAGGCGCCAAGTTCGGCCGCCCCCCGGTGACCAAAGACCTGCTCTGGGAGTGCCTGACCGACACCTACACCAACCTGCCGATGGCCCAGACCGCCGAGAAGCTCGGCGAGCAGTACGAGCTCACCCGCGAAGCCGTCGACGAGGTCGCGGTCGCCAGCCAGGAGCGCTGGTTCGCCGCCGACGCCGCCGGCCGCTTCAATGACGAGATCATCCCCTTCGTCATCAAAAACAAGAAGGGCGACATCATTTTCCAGAAGGACGAGCACCCGCGCCGCTCCGACATGGCCGCGCTCGCCAAGCTCCCCGCCTACTTCAAGAAAGACGGCCTCGTCACCGCCGGCAACGCGTCGGGCATCTGCGACGGCGCTGCCAGCTTGATCGTCGCCGACGCCAAGTGGGCCGAGAAGCGTGGGCTCACCCCCATCGCCCGCCTCGTCAGCTGGGGCGTCTCCGGCTGCGACCCCACCATCATGGGCATCGGCCCCGTACCCGCCTCGCAGCGCGCGCTGGCCAACGCGGGCCTCACCGTCGCAGACCTCGGCCTCGTCGAGATCAACGAGGCGTTCGCGCCTCAGTACCTCGCGGTAGAGAAGGCGCTCGGCCTCGACCGCTCGATCACCAACGTCAACGGCGGCGCGATCTCCCTCGGCCACCCGCTTGGCGCCTCGGGCGCGCGCATCACCGGCACGCTCATCCACGAGCTGCGCCGTCGGAAGAGCCGTTACGGCCTCGGCAGCGCGTGCATCGGCGGCGGTCAAGGCATCGCCGTGATCGTCGAGGCCTGCTGAGCCGCGTTAGCGGCTCCCCATGGCAGTCCCCCGCGCGCTCGCAGAGCCCATCCTGCGTCGAAAGGCGCTGGAGCGGGGCGTGCCGTTCCCGAACAGTCGCCGGCGTCGCGTCGCGATGGTCTATCCATCGCCCTACCGCGCCGGCATGTCCTCGCTCGGGTTTCAGTGGGTGTCTACGATCCTGTCGGAGAGAGGGTTTTCGGTAGAGCGGGTGTTCCTGCCCGACGACGTCGAAGCCTGGCGCAAGGCCCGTCAGGTCCCCGTCTCCGAGGAGTCGCTCACCCCGCTGACTGACTTCCCGATCTGGTGCGTGAGCCTCGCCTACGAGCTCGAGCTGGTGGGCCTGATCGAGCTGCTACGCCTCTCGGGGATCCCACCGCTGCGGCGCGACCGCCGCGATCGGGATCCGCAGATTCTGCTCGGGGGGCCGCTGACGTTCTCCAACCCGCTGCCCGCCGCGCCGTTCTGCGATGGCATGATCCTCGGCGAGGCGGACGACGTGATCGGAGACGCGGTGGAGGCGTTTTTTGAAGATGGGGACCTCTCGGCGCTCGCCAAGTTGCCCGGCGGCTATCTGCCTGAGGAGCACGGCGAGGTGCTGCCGCCCATCGCCCGCGCCGACGACGCGCTGCTGCCCGCGCGGTCACGGATCTGGACCCCGGAGACCGAGCTCCACGACATGTTCCTCATCGAAGGCGAGCGCGGTTGTCACCGCACCTGCACCTTTTGCGTGATGCGCCGGGACAGCAAACCCGAGACCGGCGGCGCCAAAGGCGGCATGCGGCTGGTCACACCCGAGCGGCTGATGGAGCTGGTGCCCAAAGACGCGCCCCGCGTCGGGCTCGTGGGCGCCGCGATCTCCGACCACCCGCAGCTTGTGCCGCTGCTTCAGGCGCTGCTCGACGCGGGCAAAGGCATCGGCATCTCCTCGCTGCGCGGCGATCGCGTAGCCTTGAAGCCGGACATTCCCCGTCTACTGCGCCTCGGGGGCTACAGCACCCTCACCGTCGCGAGTGACGCTGCGAGCCAACGCCTGCGGCGCACCCTCGCGAAAGGCACCACCGACGCGCAGCTGATCGCCTGCGCCGAGGCCGCGCGCGAGCACAAGTACCGCCTGCTGAAGGTCTACATGATGCTCGGCGTCCCCGACGAGCAGGACGACGACCTCGAGGAGCTGATCGCGTTCACCCGAAAGCTCGCCGCGATCCACGCGGTGGTGCTTGGCGTCGCGCCGTTCGTCCCCAAACGAAACACGCCGCTCGATGGCGCGCCGTTCGCGGGCATCTCCGTCGTGGACAAGCGCCTCGATCGGCTGCGCGCCGGCTTGAAGGGCTGCCGCGCCGAAGTTCGCCCGGCCTCGGCGCGCTGGGCCTGGGTCGAGTTCCAGCTGGCGCAAGCCGGTTGGGAGGGCGGCGAAGCCTGCCTTCGCGTCACCGAAGCGGGCGGCGCGTTCTCCGACTGGAAGCGCGAGTACGGCAAAGAGGGCTTCCCCGCGCCGTGGCGTCAGGAAGCGACCGTCTAAGCGTTCGTTTTCGTGCTGAAGCGGCGGCGCACAGCGAACAAAGCGGCGGCCAGCCCCAACGCGCTCCACGCCGGAGCGGATCCGCTCGCGGTCGCACACCCGGCGCTCCCACCGTCCGGCGTCAGCTCCCGGTCCGGCGCGTAGAACACGACCTCGTCCGGGAGCGAGTCCGTGGTCCCGTCGTTGACCACCAACGCGAATCCGTAGGCTCCGGGGGCTTCGATGACGAAGCTGGGCTCAGCGGTCGTCGCCCCTTCGATCTCGACCGCCGCGCCCTGCACCTGCGTCCAGACATACGTCAGGTTGTCCCCTTCCGGATCGCTGGAGCCCGTGCCGTTCAGCACCACGGTGTCGCCCACATACGCGAGCACGCCAAGCCCCGCTTCGGCGGAGGGAGCAGCCCCGGCGGCCAGCGCGTGAGGCAGAAGGGACAGTACAAGTAGCGGCAGCGACATGCGCCGCCATTATCCGAAATCCAGCGCGGTTGCCCCCCGCGGATCGAGGCACCGCGCGGCTGCCTGCGGTCAAACCCGGAATTCGCCCACCCCCTTGCATGGGGTTAGCCCCACCCTTGTGGAGTACCCATGGGCTTCTTCGACCGACTCAGCAACCTCTGGAATGGCATCCTGGGGCGTTGGATCAGCACCAAGGAGACCAACAACCCCGAAGCCGTCTATGAGACGGCGATCGACGAGCGAATCAAGCGCCACCGCGAGCTAAAAAAGGCAGTAAGCGGCATCGTTTACCTGCGAAACAAGCTCACGGCGGAGCTGGAGACGCAGGAGCGGGACCTACAGGAAGTCCACGCGCAGCTCCCCGTAGCGATCGAAGCCGGGGATGACGAGGTCGCGCTGCTGTTGATCACCAAGAAAAACGCCCTCGAAGCTTCAATCGCGCAGACCCGACTCGATCTGGACAAGGTCTCGGCGCAGGCGAAAGACGCCACCGAGACGCTGATCAGCTTTCAGGGCGAGATCGAGAAGCTCAAGCGGGAGCGCGATGAGATGCTCGCCAAAAGAGCAACTGCGCAGGCGCGAATCCAGATTCAAGAGACGCTCGACGGCCTCTCTACGGACGCCGACATCAAGGCGCTGCAGAACGTCCGCGAGAACATCCACAAGCTGCAAGCGGAGGCCGACGTCGGCACGGAGATCAAGCAGGATTCGCTCGATGCCCGGCTGGCCAAGGTCAAGGTGAAGACCCAAGACGCAGCGGCACAATTGCAGCTTGAAGAACTCAAAAAGCAGATGGCTGCCCGAAACACGGCGGCCGAGGGCACCGTCAAAAAGACGATGTAAGGCGGATCCAGATGCGCAGCGTGTTGGGTCGGGTGCGTGCACGCGCAACGACAGCAGTGATGAGTTGGGATCCAGTGACGCGCCGTCAGGCGCCGGTGCTGGCGTTGATCCTCACGGTGTTCTTCGCGCACTACGCAGTGTGGTGCCTGATCACGCCCTTCTTCATCGAAGACTCCGGGATCTCCTTCGCTTTTGCGCGCAACATCGCGACTGGGCTAGGCGCGGTGCCGTTCGCGGGCGGCGAGCGGGTCGAGGCCTACTCGAACCCGACGTGGACGTTCCTCATCGCCGCGCTGTACCTGTTCCGCGTCGACCCGTTCTTCTCTGCCAAAGTGCTCGGCGCGCTCTTCGGATCGGCCACGCTGCTCGTGGCTTGGGCGATCGGCCACGAAGCGCGCGGCGCGCAGCCCGAGCCGGATCGCCTGCCCGGCTGGATGCGTCGTGAAGCGCAACCCGAGGGCTCGCCTGTCCCCGAGTGGGCGCCCTTGGTCGGGACGGCGCTGCTCGCGGCGTCTACGCAATTTGTGCTGTGGAGCGCCTCAGGCCTCGAAAACAGCCTGTTCAACTTCCTGCTCTCGTTGGGGATCTGGCGACTGTCCGTCGAGCTGCGCACCGGCTCTGAGCCCGGCGCGGGTCGACGGGTGCCGTGGAGCGCGCTCGCGTTCTTCCTGCTGACGATGACCCGGCCCGACGGCTTGGGCTACGCGGCCGTAGGTCTGTTCGCGCGCATTCTGGGCACCTTGCGGAACCGCCAATGGGCCGCGTTGCCCATCTGGCTGCTGGTGTTCGCGCTCCCGTACGGCGCCTACAACGCCGCTAGGTACGAGTACTTCGCGTGGTGGTTCCCCAACACCTACTACGCCAAAGAGAAGGGCGACACCGTCAACCTCGTGGGTTGGGTGACCGGTGGCTGGAAGCAGTTCAAGGACTGGGCGTTCCTGTACGGCGTGGTGTTCGCGACCCCCGCGGTGCTGCTCGCGCTCCTGCCGCTCACCGGGCACAACGATCGCTGGCGCAAGTGGCTGATCGGCACGCTGCTGGCCGGTTTTGCCGTGGTCACGCTGTGGGACGGTCGCCTCTCGCCGACGATCACCGTTCAGCTCTCCAACGAAGCGAGCGTCTGGTGGTCCGCGCACGTCGGGCGCCAGTGGAACACCGGCGCGGTCGTGTTCATCACCGCCTCCGCCGTGTTGCTGGGGTTGTTGACGCTGGCACGCCGCGGCTGGGCCGCCCGCGGGCTGCTGTGGGGCAGCTTCTCAGTGGGCGTGTTCTTCTGGGTCTGGTCGACCGGCGACTGGATGAAAGGCTTTCGCTGGGGCTCGCTGGTCGCGGTCCCGGTGTTCACGCTGATCGGGCTCGGCGTAGGCTCGCTGGCGAGGAGCTTTCCCGATCCCGACGCCCCGCTGCTGCAGTGGGTGCTGCGTCGAACGCCCGCGACCCGGCGCGGCTGGGTGCTCACCGCGCTCGCCCTGTCAGTGCTCGGCGCCTCGGCGTACTTCGCGCATCTCCTCGACGGCGTCTCCAACTGGGTGCCGGCGGTGTTTGACGGAAAAATCTCCTTCGATGTTTCCGACTTCCATGTAAAGCCGAAGCGAGGCCCGCTGCTGGCCCTGATCGCCGTCCCGCTGGCGACCACCCTCGGCTTCATCCTCGGCACGCTGCGCGAGCGCGCGCCGGCCGAGGTGCACACCTGGCGCGGCATCGGCGTTACACGGAGCTTTGCGCTTAGTTTTGCGACGATCGCCACCTTCGCCCTCGCGCTGCCCAACACCTGGAAGAGCTACGAGTTCGCGAAAGCGCCCGAGACCTCGGTGAACGACGTGCACCGCCGCGCAAACTACATGGGCACGGTGGGCGAAAAGCTCGATCTCGACGACATCACGCTGCTCGACGTGGACATGGGCGCGCACATGTTCTACACCAACTGGCAC
Organism: uncultured Pseudomonadota bacterium; assembly: GCA_903900265.1. Lineage (GTDB taxonomy): Bacteria > Myxococcota_A > UBA796 > UBA796 > SXON01 > CAIUMM01. Next base: position 5,200 of record CAIUMM010000140.1, on the reverse strand, counting down.
ATCGCCGACATGGCCGGGCTGATCGACGTCTCGATGGCGCGCCACAAGTACCAAAAGAGCTTCATCGACGACTACATCTTCACCGAGGTCAAGCCCACCTTCGCGCACGTGCACGGCAGCTGGGCACGCACCACGAAGATCCCGCAAAACCCGAAGTGGAAAGACCAGTACCTCGAGATCACCGGCTATCCTTCGGGCAAGCACGGGTACCACGTCGGCAACCACATCCGCAAAGACCTGGTCGCACGCAAGGAGTACACCGGCCCGCTGAACGCGCAGGTCGACTTCGGCGACGGTGTCACGCTCGCTGGCTACACCCTCCCCGCGCCCGAGATCGCCGCGGGCGGCAAGCTTTACCTGCACACCTGGTGGATCGCCACGCCGAGAAAGATCGGCTTTCGCGTGCTCGTGTTCCTCCGAGACGCCAGCGGAAACATACACTCCGCGGAGATGGCACCCGCCTTTGACTGGTACAAAGCAGAAAAATGGAAGGCCGATGAATACGTCGAAGGAAACTGGTACATGCCGGTGCCTCCCAGCCTCCCCGAAGGCGACTACGACCTCGGCATCGTCTTGATCAACAACAAGGACGGCCAGGTCATGCCGTACCTTGGCGCAGCGCCGACTCCCATGCGCTACCTGCCCGGCGAGTGGGTCTCCGCCGGCGCGGTGCACATCGTGACCGCCGACGCCGCCCTCAAAAAAGCATCGGACACCCTCGCGAGCGCGCTGAAGACCGCGGGCGCAGGCGACTGCGAAGCGGCCCGGGAAGTGTTCAAGAACGCCCGTCGCCACGTCGCCCGGAACACCGCCTGGCGCGACGCCCACGAGCCGGAGCTGAACGAGGCGCTGGTCGCTTGCTACGTGAAGCGCGCCGCCAGCGCCGCGTCCCCTTCCGACAGCGCCACCGCGATCGCCTCCGCGCTGCGCATCGACCCCACCGCGCCCGAGGCGCTATCCGCCGGCCGGATCGTGGCCGATACGCTGTTCGAGACGGGCAACAAGGCGATGGCCGCGGGAGACCCTCAAGCCGCCTACCTCGCCTTCCTCGGCACGGTGCGCGCCGATCCGACGCGCTCCTGGGCCCGCGTCGCCCTCGAGACCGCCCGAGACCAACGCCTCGGCATCTCCGGGAAGCAACCCGAGAAAACCGAGCCGACCACGAAGCCGGCTGCGCGTCCGCTGTCCCCCGTGGACAAGCTGAAGGGCGTGCAGGCGGACATGGACAAAGCCGCGGGAGCGCCGCCGGAAGACCCTGAAGAACCTGCCGAAGAGCCCGCTGGCGGCGGAGAGTAGCGCTCCGTGACGCCGACCGAACCGACCAGCCCTGCCCCACAGGACGGCACCCTCTCCGGGATGTGGAGGGACCTGCCGCTTCGCAACGCGATGATCGTCGCGTTTGTGCTGCGCCTCGTCCCGATGCTCGCGTGGATCGACAAGCCCTGCGTGCGCGACGAGTGCACCTACGTCGACCTCGCGGGCTCCCTGCTGAGCGGGCAGGGCATGGTCGGCACCCACGGCTGGCTGTGGGCCCCCGCATACCCGGTGTTGCTGGCGATCCACCAGTGGTTGTTCCGGCTGCCCGGCTCGGTGGAGATCGGGCAATTGTTCGTCGCGACGGCCTGCGTCGCGATGATCTTCCGGCTCACCGAAGGCGAGTACGGGCGTCGTCCCGCGCTCATCGCCGCGTGGGGCTACGCGCTAAACCCCACGTTCATCTTCTACACCTCGTCGCTGTGGAGCGAGACCTTCTACTCGGGCCTGCTCATCGGGGCGATGCTCGCGCTGCGTTGGGCCCGTGGCTCGTCCAGCGTCGCGCGGGCGCTGCTGCCGGGCGCGCTGTTGGGCTTGTGCGTGCTCTTTCGCGGCGTCGCCACGTACATGGCGCCGGTGTTCATCGCCGTGTTGCTGTGGGGCCGCCTGCGTCAGCGGGATGCGTGGAAGCAGGCGCTCGCGAGCACGCTCGCGGCGGTGCTCATCGTCGCGCCGTACAGCGTGTACGCGACGCGCAAGTTCGGCGACCTCGTGATCTCAGACCGCACGCTCGGCCAGATGATGTACCTCGGCAACAACGATTTTCCGCCGATGACCTTTGACTACGGAAACGGGGATCTTTCGAACCGCGCCTACGACCGCGCGACCAGCTCAGGCCGAGCGCCCTGCGCGCAAGAAGGCAACCCCGTAGAGAAGGACGGCTGCGAAGCCAAAGCCGGCGTCGCGTGGATCAAGGCGCACCCGCAAACCTTCCTCGCCCGCGTGCCGTTGCGCGTCGCCCAGCTGGTGAACCCGCACAGCTTCCTGACCCGCAACTTGCGGTGGGGACGATGGCGCGGCCTGCCCGACTGGATGGACGAGGCCTTGATCGTCACCGTCGCGGGGTTCAGCTTCGCGACGCTCGTAGGCGGAACCCTCGGCTGGTTCTCGCGCGCGAAAGGCTGGTACGCGGCGGGGAGTGGGCTCATCGTGCTCTACCACGTCGCCGCCATCGCCGTGCTCGCGGGCTTGTCGCGCTACCGCGTGCCGCTTGAGCCGCTCTGGCTCGTGCACGCTGCGGCCTTTTACTCCGAGCCGCGGGCCGCGCTGAAGGTGCTCGCCAACGGCTCGCTCCGCAGCATCATCGGGGTGTTCACCGTGTTCTTTCTAATCGCGCTGATGCTGAAGTTCCTGCCCGCCGGTTGGCCGTGGTGGCGCACATGGTGAGCCTGATCTGGGCGCTGGCCGGTTGCCATACGCTCCCAGCGGGCGACCCCAAGCGCCCCGACGTGGTGCTGATCTCCATCGATTCCCTGCGCGCCGACCACCTGTCCAGCTACGGCTACAAGCGCGACACCACGCCGGCCCTCGACGCGCTCGCCAAGGACGGCCAACGCTTTACGCACGCCATCTCCGGGTCGCCCTGGACGCTGCCGTCGCACATGACGATGATGACCGGCTTGTGGCCCACCGAGCATCAGGTGATCGAAGACGACCGCAAGCTCGCCGACGATGTACCGGTCATCGCTGAGCGCATGCAGGCGGCAGGCTACGCAACTGCGGGCTTCGTAAGCGCGATCTACGTGAGTAAAGACTACGGGTTCGCCCGCGGCTTCGGGGTCTGGAACGACTTTGGGCTCAGCGAAAAGCTCAGCCTCGCGCACGCCGTTCGCACACCGGAGCTGGTCCAAAACGCCTTGGACTGGGGCAAATCGCTCCCAGAGAACCAACCCGCGTTCCTGTTCCTTCACACCTACGACGCCCACTACCCCTACGAGCCGCCCAAACCCTGGAACAGCAAGTACAACCCACCGATCGGCAAGAAGCAGCTCGCCTATCGAACTTGGGACTACTACAAAGAACACCCGCTCTCCAAGCGCCGGCTGCGCCAGCTCACCGGGCAGTATGACGAGAGCATCCGCTACATCGATGACAGCTTGAAGCCGCTGATCGCCACGTGGGCCTGGGACCGCGACGTCGTGTTCATCGTGACCGCCGACCACGGCGAAGAGCTGGGCGAGCGCGGGAGCTGGGGGCACGCGCACACGCTGTACCGCGAGGCGCTGAGCGTGCCGCTGATCGTGTCCGGGACCGGGATCGAAGCGGGCGTGCGCACCGACCGCGTCGGGAACATCGATCTGGCCGCGACCATCGCCGCGATCGCCGGGGTTCCGTGGGACATCGGAGACGGCCGCGACCTGCGCAGCCCGGTGCCCGATCGTCCCTTCTGGCCCGAGACCAGCCGCTTCTCCAGCAACCAGCTTGGCCTGATCGACGGGCCGGCCAGCGCAGCGACCGCCCTGCTGCTCGATCTGGAGCGTCAGACCTCCGAGCGCTACGATCTCGGCGCCGACCCCAAACAAAAGCGCCCGCTGACCTTAGCCGCGCCGGACATGGAGCAGCGCATCTACGCCCACCTTGGCGAGCCGTGGACGCTGCTCGCCGGCCAGCTCCAGTCCACCGGAGCGCTCGTGCAGCGCGGCACGCGCATCGCGACAACGCTCGTCGCGCCCGCCACCTTTGGCATGTGGCCCCCGGACGCACGGCTGACGCTCTCCGATGCCCCCCAAAGCACGGCCGGAGTGTCCACCACCGAAGCGCCCACCACCGAAGCGCCCACCACCGAAGCGCCCACCACCGAAGTGCAGGGCACGCTGGGCCAAGCCGACCCGCGCGTACGATGGAGCGGGCCCGCTACCGCCGCGCCCGTGACGATGCGGCCCGAGGTGAAGCAAAGCCTCGAAGCCTTAGGCTACACCGACGCTGCGCCCTAAACGCGGCCCCCGCGCCGACGGGCTGAAGCGCTCAGCGCCCGCGCGGCTTGGCCCGAGGCTTGTCCCCGATGTGTCTGGGCGTGCTGGAGGACTTCGGTCGGTTTTTTGCGGCCGGTGCGGGAGCAGGTGCCGTCGAAGCGGGCTTGGGGGACGCCGCAACCGGGCTGGCAGCAGGAATCGGCGCCGGAACGGAGGCGGGGACCGGCGCAGGAGCAGAGGCAGGGACCGGCGCAGCAGCGGAGGCGGGGACCGGCGCAGGAGCAGAGACGGGGACCGCCGCGGGAGCAGCGGAGATCCCGCTCGCCGAGCGGTTCGCCCACCACCACCCACCGCCCGCAGCCAGCGACCCGGCACACCCGAACAACCCGATCACCACCGCCGCAGCCACGCCGAGCCGAAGCGAGCCGCCCTCGGCCGGAGGTGCCGGAGGGGCGGAGACCGGCGCGGGCGCAACAGGCTTCGCTGCGGGTACCGGCGCGGGCGCAACAGGCTTCGCTGCGGGAATCGGCGCGGAGACCGCGGGCTTCGGCGTAGAAACCGGCGCGGGCGCAACAGGCTTCGCTGCGGGTACCGGCGCGGAGACCGCGGGCTTCGGCGTAGAAACCGGCGCGGGCGCAACAGGCTTCGCTGCGGGTACCGGCGCGGGCGCAACAGGCTTCGCTGCGGGTACCGGCGGCGGACCCGAGACCGGCGCGACAGGCTCTGCTGCAGGTACCGGCGGCGGACCCGAGACCGGCGCCACAGGCTTCGCTGCGGGAATTGGCGTGGTAGCCAAAGGCTTTGCTGCAGGAACCGGCGGCGGACCCGAGACCGGCGCCACAGGCTTCGCTGCAGGAACCGGCGGCGGACCCGAGACCGGGGCAGCGACGACAGGCTCTGCTGCAGGAACCGGCGGCGGACCCGAGACCGGGGCAGCGACGACAGGCTCTGCTGCAGGAACCGGCGGCGGACCC
>CAIUMM010000139.1 GCA_903900265.1 uncultured Pseudomonadota bacterium | reverse complement strand
TGCGGGGCGGGGACTGGAGCTACGACGCGTCCTACGCGCGTGTCGCGTTTCGACGGTACAACGGACCTGACTTTTCGTATGACCGCATCGGGTTTCGGCTGGCGCGTACGTTGGAATGAGGGCTTGCGCCCCTCGCGCCGCTCCTCGCCAGCCCCTACGCTTCCGCACCGTCTCGTCGCTGAGGCAGCGCGCACCGCGCTGCTGTGCAACGCGCTGCTGTGCAACGCGCTGGCGACCGGTGGCGGGCTCGTCGCGCTCATCCTTACTTTGGGGCCGGTGTCCGGAGGATGTCCCGGGCTTTGTGCTTGCACAGTGGGTCGGCGCAGCGGCTGCGACGGCCTTGTATACTTGGTTGGTCCCTACGCTTCGGACCGCTCGATGACCCAAGTGGTTTTTGCCTGTGTGCACAACGCGGGCCGGTCCCAGATGGCGGCGGCGCTGCTCACGATGCTCGCTGATCCAAGCAAGTGCGCATCGGCTTTCAGCTGGACGAAGCGCTCGCTGAGACGGCCCGGGAGGGTATTCCCTGCCGGAGTGTGCTCACCGACAGGGCCTTCGTGCTACGTCTCCTCCCAGAGGTCTCAACCATGATCCAGGTTGCACAAGGACACGGCGGCGTTCATGGCCACGATCGCGGCGCCCGGGTTCCGGTGCGGCGTGAGCGACGGCAATCGGCAGCGGCGGCGAACCGGAGGGCGTCTTGGTCGCAGTGCTCCTGATCCTCAGTCTCTGGGTCGGCCCCACAGCCCTCGCCACCGCCGTGGCGATCCGCGCCGAGGGCCGTGCCCGGCTGGTGTACGCGTGGGGCGCGGTCCTGACCGCGTTGCCGCCGCTGGCCGTGGAGGGGTTGTCCGTCTGGGATGCCGTCACGCATCACGACGGCGTGTGCCGTCACGCGCCGGACATCGCGTACCCGTGCTCGCTCGCCCAGCACGTGCTCGACGCGTTGGTCCCCGGGGGCTTCGGCGCGGTCGGGCTCCTGCTCCTCTCGCCGGGTGTCGTGACCTGGAGCGTGCTGATCCTCGGGGGAGCGGTGGTGGTGGCGAGGCGGGGCCAGGCGGGCACGGGGTGATCCACCAGCATGGGTTCGGGATGTCCGTCGGCCCAGAGATGTTCGCAGGTGAGGCTGACATGGAGCCGGGAGTCGGTGGCCATGTGACAGAGTGCGATCGCGGGCCTGGACGAAGTGTTGATGCTCGTCTTGACAGGCGGCGGGTACGCGCGGATCCAGAGCGAGCCCGCGGCGTGCTCGTGGTAGCCTCCGTCGATAAAGAGGACGTGGCAGTGTACGTCCCCTTTGAGCGAGCTTTCAAAGCGCTGGACCACGGTGACGGGGCCGGTGCGGTCGCAGCCGGTGAGCTCCCGGCAGAACCGCGCGGCCGAGAACGGCAAGCGCCAGCAGCCCCCACAGCGAGCTAAGCATCCTCAGATGTGCAACCACAAGGACCGCTGGCGGCTGGCACTCGAGATTGCGGCTGGCCTTATCTTGTGGCTGCCTTCCTTTGCGGTCGATGTCGTGCTCGGGGCGCGCTTCGCTTGGTGGAACCATGCGGCCGAGGGCTGGCGGTTCCGACTGGTGGAAGGGGGCGTGGAGGCGTCGAATCGTGGTGCGACCCGGCTCATCGCGTGGGACGCCGTCGACCGTGGACGGTGGCTCGCACATCGCGAGATGTCCATGGCGTCCGGAGAAGAAGTCCACTACGCGGCATATTTCCCGGACGCCGGGGTCTTCCTGAGCGAGCGCAGCGGCGACATGCCCGGGCTGACCTTTGCCTTGGTACAGCGCAACGTGGCATGGCACCCCGAGAACGGGGGCCGCTCTCCCGGAGTTGGCGGCTGCCTCCTGACCCTCCTCTGGGTCGGCGTGATCGCGGTCGTAGCGCCCATCGGCTGGTGGCTCGCGCACCGAGCTTGGGGCCAGTAGCCTACCCGTCGAGCGGGCGAATGTTGTCCTCCACGTAGCCCTCTTCGCGGAGGACCCGCGTGGGGGCCCACCGCCTGAGGCGCTCGGGCCAAACCTGCAAACGCCGACGTTCACCCTGCCTCCGCCTTGCTGGGCGCCTGGGCGATGGCCTGCATCGTCGAGCTCCGGGGGACCGCGGACGCGCACCTACGCGAGGTGGTGCGAGCGGGCGTGCCGTTGCTCGTGCGCGCGCTCGCCCAGGAAGAACGGGAGCTGCCGCGGTTCGTGCTGCGAGAGTTCGACGCCTACCTCGGCTGTCGCGACCCCGCGAAGGGCGTTGCGTGGCTCGGGTGTCCCGACTGCGACCGCCACCGGCTCGTGTTGTTCTCGTGCAAGACGCGTGGCTTCTGCCCGAGCTGCGCGGGTCGGCGCATGGCGGAGAAGGCAGCGCACTGGGTGGACCGGGTGATCCCGTGGGTGGCGACGCGGGGCTGCCGGCGCGGCCGCTGGCGGCGCAAACGCCGACAAGGCGTTTCGGCGGAACAGCCCGCCCCCGGGAAGCGAGCGCGTCGCACGCAGCGGCTTGGCGGGAGGGAGGTCCAGCTGGGCCTCGCTGCGCGGCGTTCGAGGGGTACGAACGTGTCGTTTTCGGCGAGCGACCGCGGGGGGCTGGAGCGGTTGTGTCGCTATGTCCTGCGACTGGGCAACTGGGGCGCGTCAGGTTTGCGCGCCCGGGCGATTGGGGCGCGTCAGGTTTGCGCGCCCGGGCGATTGGGGCGCGACAGGTTTGCGCGCCCGGGGACCCGACCGGCAACGCGTCCAGCCCGCGGTTCGACGGTACATTGGGGTGAGGGCCGGTGTCCGGAGGATGTCCCGGGCTTTGTGCTTGCACAGTGGGTCGGCGCAGCGGCTGCGACGGCCTTGTATACTTGGTTGGTCCCTACGCTTCGGAGCGCTCGATGACCCAAGTGGTTTTTGCCTGTGTGCACAACGCGGGCCGATCCCAGATGGCGGCGGCGCTGCTCACGATGCTCGCGGATCCAACCAAGGTGCGCGGCGTGTCGGCTGGCACCCAACCGGGCGCGCGGGTGCACCCTGAGGTGCTCGTCGCGATGCGCGAGCTTGGCGTCGATCTCGAAGGGGTGCAGCCGCAGCTTTTGACCGCGGCGATGGTCGCGGCCTCGGGCTTCCTGATCACCATGGGCTGCGGCGAGGCCTGTCCGGTCGCCCCGCCTTCGGTGCAGCGGCTGGACTGGCCGCTGGAAGATCCCAAGGGCAAGACCATGGAGCGGGTGCGGGAGATCCGCGACGAGGTGCGGCAGCGCGTAGAGGCGCTGATCGCCGCGCAGGGGTGGTCGCCGGGGAACTTACCCGTCTGATCCGTCACAGTTCTGATCGACGCCGTCCGCCAACGTGAGCGCGGCATGGTACAGCGAGACCGGTTGGTCGCCGCCGTAGTCCGGCACGCCGGCCCACCACAGCTCGCCGCCGGAGACGTGCATGTCGCCGAACACGACGTGTCCGAGCGTCATCTGCTCGAAGGTGCCGTCGCCTTCGGGATCGGCGTAGAGCACGCCATCGTAGGAGCCGAGCACGAGGCCTTCGCCGAGCGTGCCGCGCCCGAACGCCGCGACGTTGCTGAGGCGGCCGTACGGCTTGGCGACGCCGCCTTCGATCCGCACTATGTCGTCGCCGCCGCTCGCAGAGGACGCCGCGTAGGTCACGCCGCCGGCCGTCGAGTGGCCGCTCAGGCGCGTGCCGGACCCTGAGGTGGTGTCGACGTATTCGCCGGTTTGGGTCAGCACGTGCACGTCGGCGCTGGGGATCCCTACGGCGATCGAAGGACCGGACGACGACCAGTCCAGGTCGAGATCGATGGCGTTGGGTCCCCCGAGCGAGCCCAACTCCCGACGGTCGACGCCGGCGATGGTGCTGCCGCTCGGCGCGACGCGATCGAGCCAGACGTCGTAGAGCGCGGTCACCACCCAGACCTCGCCGGTGGTGGGATCGGTCTCGACGTCGGCGGTGGAGTAGTACCGACCCGCGCGGTACGTCGCCCACGTGCTGCCCGGCGTGCCGACCCAGACGTCCTGACTCGAATAGGACGAGTAGTGCGCGGCGAGCACCACGGCGTCCACGCCCAGCGTGCTCGCCCCAGACACGGTGAGGCCGTCGAGCTTGTAGCCCGCCGCGACGTCGTCGCAGGTCCACGTGGACAGCCCAGCGCAGACCGAGACCTTGCCGCTGTTGTCGTAGGCGACCGCCCAGTCCCCGGTGGAGAGCGGCGCGATCTCGATGTTGGAGTTGTAGGACGTGCGCAGGGTGATGCCGACCGGGATGCCGGTCGGGGAGCCGAGGGAGAACGGCGCGTCATCGGCGCCGGGGTAGGTCGTGTTGTCGGCGTCGTCGCAGTCGTCGCCGCCGCAGGTGGCGTCAGCGTGGCCGTCGCCGTCCGCGTCGGGGCAGCCGGGATCGGTGTCGGAGTCCGCGTCGGAGTCTGCGTCGGAGTCTGCGTCGGTATCCGCGTCGGAGTCGGCGTCGGAGTCGGCGTCACTGTCGGGAGTGACGGCGGTGTCGTCGAGGGAGGACGTGTCGCTGGGAGCACACGCGAGGAGCAGGAGCAGATGCATGGGATGGCCTCGTGGTATTCTAACGCGGGGCTACCTGTAGACAGCGCGACATGGGTGTCGCGATCGCGGCGCGGGCGCGCCTGTGATGCCCACGGTTACGTTCTGGCACGCGCGTTGCTTCCCTGAGGGCAGGCGACATCGCCCCACCCCCACGGAGTCCACCATGCTGCTGTCCATCCTCCTGTCCCTGTTCGCTTGCGCCGGCGCCGATTGCCCCACCGAGAGCGGCGTCACCCACGCGTCCGGTGAGACCTGGTCCTGCGACGATGACTGCAACACCTGCTCCTGCGAGGACGGCATGGTCCTCAGCACGATGATGGACTGTGTTTCGGTGACCTGCACCGACGACGACGGCACGGTCTACGATCTCGGGGAGTCCTGGACCTGCACCGACGGGTGCAACACCTGCACGTGCGGCGAGGGCGGCATCGAGAGCACCGATATGGACTGCAACCCCTGACCGAATGGGGAGCGCCTTAGAACGCCTCGCCCCAGCCGACCACCACGCCCCAGCTGACCGTGCCGTCGACGTGGGGCGCGACCCCGACGTCGACGCGGGTGACATTGACGTCTGCGGGCGGGAGGACAAGGCGGACGCCGCCTCCCGCGCTGATGTGCGCGCGCTGGAGCGGATTGGAGCCGGTCATGGAGCCGGTCTTGTTTCCGGTCCTGTATTCGGACACAAACGCGCCATCGACGAACAGCGCCGCGTGGATCGGGCCGTACAGCGGGCGGCGGTACTCGACCTGTAGCCCGGCGAGCAGCGGTCCCCGGTACCGACCTGCGGGCTCGCCGCGCAGCAGGGTCGATCCGCCGGCGCTGGGCAGGCGGTAGAACGGTCCATCGGTCGCGACTTGGGCCACCGCGCGGGCTGCGATCGTCCCGATGCTCGCCCTGCCGCTCGCCCGGCCGCTTTGCAACGACGATACGCGCCGCACGTCCACCGAACCCAACGCGAACGGCGGCGCGCCTTGCACCCCGTTGACGTCGCCGGACACGCGCAGGTCGACGGGGCCGCTCCACCGCAGGCTCGCCCAGGGTCCTACCGCCGGTTTTGCCGGCGCGGGGGCGTCCGGGCCGCCGTCCACCGAATCC
>CAIUMM010000138.1 GCA_903900265.1 uncultured Pseudomonadota bacterium | reverse complement strand
GCCACCGCCCATCCCCAAACACGCCGCAAGCCTGCGCGTCGGTACGGCGGGCGGCTGGCGCACGCCCCGCCTACCCGCCGCTCCGGCCAGCGGCTGCGTCTTGCCAGCGGTAGCGTCTCCAAGCGTCCAAGGGCTCAAGGGTTCAAGCGTCAAGGGATCGTCCTCGAGAGGCGAAAGCCGAGGTAGTTGAGGCGGCTGCCGGGGAGGAGCCTGAGGCGGAACGCAGCCCGCGCGCTGCCGGCGGTGCCGCGCCAGGAGCCGCCGCGGTAGACGCGGCTCGGGCCTTCCGTGGCGCCCGTTGGGTCCGGCACCGAACCCGTCGGGTAGGTCTCATTGTAGATGTCCCACGTCCACTCCCACACGTTCCCGCTCATGTCGTAGAGCCCGTAGCCGTTCGGAGACTTCTTCCCGACAGGGTGTGTGCGTCCGCCGCTGTTGTCATTGAACCACCCCACGCTGCCGAGGTCGTTCCCGCCCGCATAGATGCCGCTCCCGCCGCCGCGCGCGGCCACCTCCCACTCCGACTCGGTCGGCAACCGGTAGCCGGTGCATTCCAAGCGCTTCGGCCAGGTCACGGTCTCGCCCGAAACCACGTAGCAGGACTCCAAGCCATCCTTGACGCTCGCCGCGTTCGCGAGCTGGGCGGCATCCACCCAGCTCACGCAGTATACGGGCTCGTCGTCGGCAGGGCCCGCGGTATTGTCAGCCGTCACACAGTCCGACTGGCTCACGACAGGGTTGGTGCCCAGCAGCGCCTTGTACTGTCCCTGCGTCACCTCGGTCGTGCCCATCCAGAAGGCGTGGGTCAGCGTGACGGCGTGCTGGGTCTCGTCGTTGCTGCGGCCCGGTTCGGTGTCAAGGCTGCCGATGGTGTACCCCCCAGCGGGCACGGGCGCGAGGGTGTAGCCGAAGGTGGTGATTGTCGGTCCCGCGGGCGTGGGGTTGGCATTCCTTGGCACCGTGGCAATTGCCTGTGGTACAGGCTCCGCCGACCCGCCCGAACGTCCAAGCCACCAAGCCGTGCCCGCCACGACCAGTCCGACCATGATCAGCAAGGGGAGCTTGGACGCTGCACCAGTCGCTGCGCCCGTATTGGCGGTGGTTGGCGCGCTGGGCGCGGACGGAGGCTCGCTGCGCTGCGCCACAGCCGCCGGTCCGATCACCGTCCCCGGAGGCGCGCTCCGAGGCGTGCTCACCGGCGGCGTGCTCACCGGCGGCGCGCTGGACGGCAACATACGCACCGGCGGGGCGCTCACCGGACCCATCACCGTAGACGGCGGAGCACGACGCGGCGCAGGAGCGGACGGTTGCGGCTCAACCCCTCCCGCGCGCTTCTCCCGCAGGAGCGTCAACGCGGCAGCCCCATCTGCGGGGCGCGCCGAAGGATCGCGGGCGGTCAGCGTCGCGATGACCTCCGCAAACCACGCCGGACACCCAGGCAGTGCGGCGGACACCTTCGCGGCATCCCCCACACCCTCCATGACGTGCCACATGAGCTTGCGCGCGACCTCCCCATCCGGGCAAGCGGGCCGGCCCGCCACCAGCTCCCATGCGATGAGGCCGACCGCGTACACGTCGCTGCTC
>CAIUMM010000137.1 GCA_903900265.1 uncultured Pseudomonadota bacterium | reverse complement strand
GTCGCGACCCGGCGCAACGTCGAACAGGGCGCCGACGCCTACACCGCCGGCGCGGGTGAGCATGGCGCGGAGGCGGCAGCGCTCCCAGGAAAGCCGCTCGATCGGCGCGTCTGCGGGCCCGCCGAGCTCGACGTAGGCGTCCAGCGCCTCGGCCGCCGACAGCCAGCCGCCCGCGGGGATGTCCGCCACCCGCGCAGCCCGGTAGACCTCGAGCACGCGCACGCACTCGCCGCGCACGGCGATCCGCCCCACAGGTCCGCTGAAGGTCGCAGCCCGCCCCGACAGATCCACGTCGAGGTACACGCCTGACCGCGACAGATCCACCGTAGCGTCGAGGGTGCGGGAATGGGCGCCGGGCGCGTGCACCCGCACAGCGTCACCGTCTCGGACGAGCACGTGCCCGTCGGGAAAAGCGCGGCTCACGTCCCCCTCGGCGTCCAACGGCAGTACCGCGTCCAAACGCACCTCCGCCCAGCCCGACGCCTCCTCAGCATCCAGCACCGCGCCGTCCGTCAGGCGCACAAGGTGTGCGCGCGGCGCATCGGCCTCGATCAGCTCGATCCACGTCCCTTCGCTCAAGCGCACCCGACCGGCCCGCCGCGTCGCCACCGCGAGCGCCCGCCATCCCGCTGGCAGCGACGTCCCCCCGCCGTGCGTGCGCTCCTCCGCGCCCAGCGCGCGCCAACCCCAACCCCCTTCAAGCCAGCGCACCTCGAGCCAATACAGCGGGGACGACGGATCCGACAGGCGCACCGGACAGGCCCAGTGGCGGCCGATCAGCGTGCTGGGCGCGAGGGGGACGACGTGGCAGCGGCCGCAATCGGAGACGAGGAGGGTGCTCACGTCGGGCCACTATCGCCGGGAATACAGCAGCGACGCAGGGGCGTGCATGGGTTTCCCGGGACTTCGCGTTAGCCGGAGTCCGTGACGCTGCACCCAACCCGCCGCCTCCAGGACGGGCGCTACATCCTGCTTGGCTTGCTACGAACGGGAGGCGAAGCCGAAGTCTGGCGCGCCCTCGATACGGTCGCCGGCGAGCAGCGCGCGCTCAAGGTCTGGCTCGCGGCGGATGGCGGCGCCGAAGCCGCCGCGCGGGAGCTGGAGCTCGCCCGTCGTGTGGTGCACCCGCACGTGGTCCGCGTCGACGACGCGTTCGTCGACGGCGACCACGCGTTTGTCGTGATGGAATTGGCCGAGGGCTCGCTGGCCGAGCGCGTGGCCACGATGGGGCCGCTGACACCGGACGAGGCGTTCGCTGCGCTGGAGGGGCCGTTGCAAGCGCTCGAGGCCGCGCACGCCGCGGGCATCGTGCACCGCGACGTCAAGCCCCACAACCTGCTGGTGTTCGGCGCGCTGGACGGCGCGTTCACCCACGCGGTCCCCGGCGCGCTCCCCGGCGCGCTCGAGAGGGACGGCGGCGGGCGTCCGCGCGCCGTGGTGAAGCTCGCGGACTTCGGCATCGCGCAGGTGCGCGCCGAGGGCCTGACACGCACGCGCAGCGGCGCGTTCCTCGGCAGCCTGCCGTTCATGTCCCCCGAGCAACGTCGGGACCCACGCAACGTCGGCCCCGCGACCGACGTGTACGCGGCGGCGGTCACGCTCGCGTGGCTGGTGACCGGCAAGGCCCCGGGGGATCTGTACCTGTCCGAGACGCTGGCGGAGCTGCGCGCGGAGCTGCGGGGGCGGGGGCTCGAGAAGCGGGAGATCGAGCGGGTCGTGGGAGTCGTGGAGGCGGGCGGGAGGTTGGAGGCGGGGGAGAGGTTGTCGGGTTTGGAGACGCCGCGGTCCGGGCAGTACGTACAGGCGTCACGTCTGAGCGGCACGTCTCGGGCGTGGGTGGGGGCGGGTACCGCCGTGCTGGCCATCGTCGCTACGGTCGCCGGGGCGGCGTGGTGGCCGCAGCCTTTCGCCGCAACACCGTGGGCCGGCGGAGCGACCACGGACGAGGGTTCACAACTGGTCCGACGCTCCCAAGACTGGGCCGCCCTTCCCAGGTGTGACGGCGCCCCCACGACGTGGGAGTGGCAGGCTGCACCGCGCACATCGTCGGCGCCACCCGGAGGGCTGGAGGGCGGAGGCGGACGCCTCACCGACATCGACAGAGATGGCTTCACAGACGTGCTCTTCCAACATTCGCTCGGCCGAGAGTTTCGCGTCTTCTGGGGAAACGCCGAGGGCCTGCTCAACGAGCATCCAACGGTGGTGCCAGCAACGCGCATGGGATCATCCGCGAACGGGTCCGACGCAGCTGATCTGGACCGGGATGGAAACGTTGACCTCATCGGAGTAGCCACAGAGTTGATGGGGTTTGTGGTCACCCGTGGCCTCGGCGGGAGACGGTTCCGCGAGCCGGAGTTCATCGACAGCGGCGAGGTGCCGTTCGTCGTCCACACCGCCGATTGGAACCGAGACGGATTCCCCGATCTCCTCTACCTCCTGATGGGCGATCAGCACCGCCTAGACTGGCGCCCGGGCGAACGTGGCGCGCTACAGTTCGGCGCTGGTCGGGCGTTGGTCGAGGACGCGCTGGCGTTCGACGTCGCCGACTTGGACGAAGTCCCAGGGGCGGAGCTGGTCGTAGCGAACGAGAATGCCGTACGCGTGTTCGAGCCCCTCCCCGACTGGCGGGTCGAAGCACCAAAAGAGACATGGGCCCTACCGCTTTACAACGTCACGACCGTCCGCGTGCTGCCCACTCGACACGGGCCCCGCGTCTACGTAGGGGGCGTGGCTCCGAATGGTGAGCCGGCCGCCCTCCTGTTCGACGGCGAGGGCGCTGCGTGCCGGATGCCGCTCACGGGCGGTAGCGCCTTCGACTTTGGCTACTTCAATCAGGATGAACGACCGGACTACACACACGCCGAGTCCTGTGGCTACTGCACGACGCAGTACCGCGTGCTCATTGGGACCGAGTAGCCATCACTCGGGGCAGATGTCGGACCACGTCGTGGACACATGCCGGAGGTCAACTGCGGACGCGCCGTACCCAAGGCTGGTCGCTCCACTGCCCTCATCAAGCGGCCATGCCACCACGGTCCGTGCATCCGCACCCAGCACCGTGGCGGGCGTGAACGAGCTGCCCGTGTAGCGCGCCGACGAAGAGATTCGAACATTCGACAACTGCCCATTCCAACGTTCGGAGTCACGCGACTGCCAGTATCCGATTCCGGTCGAGGTCCCGGTCACATCCACTGCGCCGGTAAGAGCAGCCGAGGATGTCTGGACTCCGTTGACGTAAAGCCTCAGCGCGGCGCCGTCGTAGACCATAGCGACATGGACCCAGGCGTCGAGGGCAATCGGCGAACCCGACGCGACATGGACGTTGCCAATGGTCGTCTGCACAAATCCCTCGAGCAGGTTGTGGGTGGGGTCATCCGTCTCCGAGGCCCCCACGCGAAGCATGATGCCACGCTGCGGCTGATCGTCTCCCAGACGCACGATGTTTCGATAGGACTCCCCGGGTCCAAGATTGTACACCCAAGCTTCCACCGTCAGCGTTGTCAGCCCGTCCAGCGCCGCCAACAGCGACCCATCCGTATCGGAAGCAGATGTTGTTCCATTGTATTCCACCGAATGGCACGCCGAGCCCACCTCCACGCTCGCCGTCCCCGGCGCGCCGCTCATGTCCCCATCGTTCGCGGTCACGCTGCACGTCCAGGTCTCGCCGGCGGTGGTGCGGGTGGAGTTGACCGACGCCGCGCTGACGCCGGCATCCACGCCGTCCACCGACCAAGCGTAGCTGTACGTCACAGCGTCGCCGTCGGGATCGACGCTCTCGGTGTCGATCACGCAGGTCAGCACGTCATCGTCGGTGGGCGCGGCGGGGGTGATGCTCACGCCGGGCGCGCTCGGCGCGCGGTTGCCCTGCGCGATGGTGACGCTGACCGAGGTGGGCGCACCGTCCAACACGCCGTCGTTCGGGGTCACGGTGCAGGTCCAGATGTCGCCGCCGCTGGTCAGCGCCGCGCCGACCGTGGCGCCGCTGATGCCGGCGTCCGCGCCGTTCACCGCCCATGCGTATCGGTAGGTCAACGCGTCGCCGTTCGGGTCGGTCGCTTCGGTGACGATCGTACACGTCAGGTCGTCCGCGTCGGTGGGCGCGGCCGGCTCGATGGCGATCGCAGCACCGCTGGGCGCGGCGTTCTCGTCGGAGCCTTCACAGTCAGGGGATGCGGCGCAGCCGTCGTCGTCGCAGTCGAACAGGCCGTCTTCGTCGTTGTCCGCGCCGTCGCGGCAGTCACCGCCGACGGCGCCTTCAGCCCCGGCCCCCGGGACCTGAACGCGCCCGTCCCCGCACGCAGCGACGACAAACAGGGCGGAGGAGGCGAGGATTTGAGAGAGACGAGTCGAGTACACGGAGGCTCCGAAAGTGGTTCCCCAGACTCGCACATCCCAAACCCAAACCCCAGCACGCCCCTGCGCTTCTCTACACCCCGTCAACGCTTCCCAGCCGCCCGAGCCTCCACAGCCGCGGTCTCCGTGCGCACCTGCTCTCGCAGCACAGCGTCGAAGTCTTCGTAGAAGTCGGCGACAATGTCCCAGTGGATCGTCCGGATGTGAATCTGGGCGATCTCCACCGCATCGTCCCAAGGACTTGCCCAATATTCTTCGCTGTCTTGTGCGGAATCTTCTTCAGAGACGACGAAGACTACCGGTTGGATCGGCTGCACAAGCGAGTCGAAGTACGTCAGCGGGCGATAGTCGAGGTCAATCGCTTCGGTTTCCGGTTCGTCCATAGCGATTCCCCCCCTTCCCTGCCTCCTACCTAAGCTACCAACACCCCGTCAACACATCCCAGCGCCCCAGCACGTGCCGGTCATAGAGCGATCCCGTCGCCGCCGTAGCGCCCAAGTACCCTTCGAACTCCACCCAATCGGGCACGGTCTCGGTCAACACCACCGTGCCGTCCAAGCTGACCTCGACGATGCCCTCGTCAAAGTCGACGATGAGCTCGTGGGGCTCGCCGGTCTCCAGATCATCCACCTCGGCGGGCGTGCCGACGTGCTGGTAGTCGGGCAAGCTGACCAGCGCGATGTGGTCGGCTGAGGGGTCGCTGCGCGAGCCGTTGCTGTGCACGTCGACCTCGATCGCAAAGCCAGTGACGCCCGAGATCGCGCCGACGCCGAGCTGCTCGCCGGTGTGGCCCAGCATGTCTTCGGGATCGGCGCCGGTCGCGGCGACGATCGCCATGCCGTCCGCGCCGGTCCCGAGATCGATGTGGAAATCAACGGCGACGTGGAAGCGCTGCAACAGGATCGGCGCGCGCAGGTAGATCGCGCCGGCGTTCCACGCCACGTTGTCGGTCAGCACCAGTTCCTGCGTGGTGTCGTCGACGTACGCGGTGCCGTCCATCGCGAACAAGCTGTCGTCGAACGTGGAGTCAAAGGTCTCGGAGCGATCCCAAGACAGCTCCATGCAATCGGTGACGAAGATCGCAGCAGAGTCTGCGTTGTTGCCGCCGTCGAGATCGACCACGGTCGCGGTGATCACGTCGTCGCCCAACACCGTGGCGGTCGCGTCGAGCAGCGCCTCGCCCGAAGCGTCGGGGTGCACCACGCCGAGCGTGCCTTGGAGCGCGCTGCTGAAGGTGACCTCGAGGTCCTCGGACGGCGTCTCCGCGTCGAGCGCGTAGGCGCGCAGCGTGTAGGCTTGGCCGATGCTCAGCGTGTCGCCGTCGGCGGGGCTCAACAGCGAGATCACCGGGCGGTTGTTGGGCGCCTCAGTGTTGGCGGTGAGCGGCACGATCAGCGTGTCTGCGTGCGGATCGTCGCTGTGGATCGCGAGCGTCGCCGCGGCGGGATCGAGCGCGTCGGCGGTGTAGGTGACCCACGCGACCGTGGTGGACCCGGCGGGGATGGTGAACGGCAGGCCGCCCGACATCGGCGCGGCGGTGAAGCCAGCGTCCCCGTCTACCGTCAGCGCATCGACCGTGACCGACGCGAGCCCGGTGTTGGTCAACGCGAGCACCTGCTCGGCGGACTCGCCGACCAGCAAGGACCCAAAATCCAGCGCGGAGGGGGCGGCCTGCAACCACCCGACGACGCCGGTGCCCGACCAGACCACCTCCTCGCGAAGCCCGGTGGTGTCGCCGACGAGGACCGTGCCCGCGTCGGACTCTTCGCCCGCCGGGATGTACGTCAGCGTGAGCGTGCCGGCGTCCCCCGGCTCAAGCGTGGGGCGATCGAGCACCGCGGTCAGCGATCCCAATCCGTCGACGGTGATGATCGGGTCTACAAAAGTCAGCGGCGCAGCACCCGAGTTCACGACCCCGACCTGCGCTATGCCCTCGGTGCCCGCCGGAACTGCGCCGAAGTCAACGACCTGCGGCGTGACCGACAGCCGCGGCTCCAGCTCGGTCACCTTGAAGTCGGAGCAGCCGGAGAGCACCAGCGGCAAAACAAGCGAGGGAGAGAGCCTGAGCATGGGGCTGTCTATCGTGCCTCGGGCTGTATCGGGAGCGCCGAACACGGGATGAAGGCGGCACAGATCAAGCAAAGGTTATCCTTGACTACTTCCATTTCCGCACCATAATGGAACCAACGAGGCGCGAATGGCATCGATCACCCTCGAAGGCGGCGTGGACGCCCGGGAGACCGCAGAGGAGCGAGCGCAGCGTCAGGTACAGGCGTGGAAGGCGCTCGCGGGCGCTTGGGAGGCCGACACAGATTTTGAAGAGGAGGTAGCCTTACTCTACGCCGGGCGCACCGCCGGAAGGGACATCGACCTATGAAGGTGCTCGACTCCGACACCTGCATCGGCATTCTGCGAGGCCGCAGCGAGGTTCTGGGATAACAGGCGCCCATGATCACCCTCCTCCTCCTGCCGCTGATCCCGTTTGTTGCCGCCACGGAAGCCGTTTGGGTCGAGGGCGAATCCGACACCATCGCCTCCACCTACAACCAGCACAATTGGTACAGCGACGTCGACGAAACGCTGCTCTCGCCGGGGGTTCCCGGGCAGTCTGCGGGCGGTTGGGCGGCGCATTTTGCCAACAACGACGTCCCGGTCGAAGCCACCTGGGCCTTTGACGTCGCCGAAGCCGGCACCCACACGATCTGGGCGCGCGTGGGCACGTACCGCGTCGGGATGTGGGCCTCGGTCGACGCCGGAGATGCGCAGGATCTCGAGCTCGACGACTACGCGCGTGAGACCGTCAACCTCGTCTACCCGAGCATCGACGTTCGCTTCATCTCGTGGGTCAAGGTCGGAGACTTCGACCTGGACGCCGGCGCGCACGAGCTGACGATGGGCCTGACCTCGCACCCGGACTGGGCCGGAGCCGAGACCTACGGCGGCGTCGACGCGTTCGTCGTCACCAACGTGCCGCGCTGGGCGCCGACCGGCGCGCTGCAACCCGAGGTGAACGGCGAGGCCGAAGGCCAGCCCGACGCGTGGTTCCCGTTCCTCCCCAAAGAAGAGAGCACCGACTTCGACTCGGCGATGGACCGCAGCTCGCTGCTCGAGCGGCCCGCGGGCACCCATGGACCGCTAACGCGCGACGGCGCCGACCTCGCTTTTGCCGACGCCACGCACATCAAGCTGTGGGGCGTGAACGTCGGCGAGGTGCCCGGGACCGCCGAGCTGCGCGAGCGACAGGCCCGGTTCTGGGCGCGCCAAGGCGTCAACGCGGTGCGGCTGCACTCGGTGCAAAACTGGTTGGGCACCGGCCGCAACGCCGACGGCTCCCCCGCCTTCGACCCCGATCGCCTCGACGCGCTCGACCACTGGTTCTCGGTGCTATCCGAACAAGGGATCTACTCGTGCTGGTCGGTGTTCTACCCCTTCGTGCTCGCGGACACCGACGCATACCCCGACAACCTGCGCGCTGAGCTGTCGGCGACCACGGGCGGGCGGAGCACCTCCGGCTTGGTCACCATCCGCCCCGAGCTGCAAGACGCCGAGACTGCCTGGGTGACCGCGCTGCTCGCCCACCGCAACCCCTACACCGGCAAGACCTACGCCGAAGACGCCGCGCTGGCCGCCGTCGAGCTGCGCAACGAAGACTCGATCTTCTGGCATTGGCCGCTGAACGGCCTCGCCGACGGCTCGATGCCCGAGCACACCGCGGAGCTGCAAGCCGACTGGGCAGAATGGCTGAAGGGACGCTATGCCGACGACGCCGCGCTGATCGCCGCGTGGGGACCCGAGTGGGGCGGCCGACGTCCCGGGGACAGCCTGAACAACCCGGCGATGCCGATCTACGCGGCCTGGGAGATGGCCGCCGACGGCCCGCTGCTCAACGCCTCCGAGGCGGTGCGCATGGGCGACTTCATCAGCTTCCTCGCGGAGATTCAGCGTGACGGCTACGAGCGACGCGCAGAAGCGCTGCGAGCAGCCGGCTACAACGGCATCGTGATCAGCACCGCGTGGATGGCCGGCGGGGACGCCGCGCACCTCGCCAACGCATGGACCGACTCGGCGTTGGGCGCGATCGATCGCCACGCCTACCAAGGCGGCGGTGCCGGCGACTGGCGCATCACCACCGGCAGCGTCGACGCGTGGACGCACTTCGATCATCCGGGAGAAGGCCTGCTCGACGTCGCGGCCTCGCAGGTCGACGACCACCCGTTGTTCATGACCGAGTGGGACATGCGCACCCCCGACCCGTGGGCCGCAGAAGCAGCGCCCATCGAGGCGTTCTACGGCCTCGGGCTCCAAGGCTGGGACGCCTCCTTCCATTTTGCGGCGTCCGGGTACACCTGGGAGGGCGGCTGGCCCGACAACTACAGCTACGTGTCCGAGACCCCGCACTACATGGGGCTTTTCCCCGCGCTCTCCACCGCCGTGCTCGAAGGCCACATCCAACAGGGTGCGCCCGCCGCCGTGCAGCGGGTGTCGATGGACGCGGCGATGTCCGGCGTCGACGCGCGCGTGCATCCGCCCGCCGGCGCGGGGTTCAACGGCAGCGACAGCCTCGAGGTCCCCGCGGCCGTCGCCCTCCTGGGCCGCGTCTCGCACGCGATCAGCGACGATCCGCCCGAAGCCGCCGACTGGGGGGATTTGACCGGCGTAATCCAAAGCATCGGCGGCGAGCTCTCCTGGGACGTGCCCAGCCGCTACGCGACGGTGCAGGCGCCGATGACCCAAGGCATCATCGGCTTTGGCGGCGGGCGCACCCACACGCTGCCCGACGTGACCGTCGCGCTCGACACCGACTACGCCGTGGTGCTGCTCACCGCGCTGGACAGCCAACCGATCGCGAGCAGCACGCGCATGTTGGTCACCGCCGTCGCCCGCGACATCCAGACCGGCGCCGCGTACAACGCCGACTACACCGAACTCGAGAGCGTAGGCGGACCCCCGCTGCTGCTCGAGCCGGTGCAAGCCGACCTGACCATCCCCGGCATCGTCAAGGTCACCGCGCTGGACGTAGACGGCTGGCCGCGCGTCGAGGTCCCGATCACCGACGGCACCGCCGGAACCTTCCGCATCGACGGCCGCTGGCGCACCGACTGGTACCTCGTCGAGCGTGAGATCCCGGACGACAGCGGGGTAAACGACAGCGGCTCAGGTGACAGCGGCTCGGACGGCAGCGGCGGCACCGACGCGCAGCCGGGATGTGGCTGCGCGACGACGGCGCCCTCAGGCGCGGGCAGCGCGCTGCTGGGGCTGCTCGCGGTGGTGGGACTCGCGCGGCGGTCGCGGAGGTAGCCCCTCACCGCCTCCGCAACCAAGCCTCGATCCTCGGAAACAACTCCTCCGACGCGTGCTCGCCGAGCGCGTAGTCCAAGTGGCCGTATTCGTGGGCCACCGACCCGCCGCTGGCCAAGAAGAACGCGTGCTCTCCGCCGACGGCGTCGCAGAGCGCGCGCGCCGCGCGGGTGGACACGACGTGGTCGCCGTCGCTGCCGATGACCAGTAACGGCACCGTCAAGGACCGCATCGCCGCGGCGTAGTCCACCGACCGGTCCCAGCTCTCAAAGCGCTCGTCCCGCAGCATCCGCGCGAAGTGCTGCATCTCGCTGCGAGCGAGCGGACTGGCGATGCGCCGCAGCATCGCATCCACCGTCGCGGGCGCGTAGTTCGCCGGGTTGTACAGCAGCTCCGCCATGCGCCGCGGCAGCACGCCCTTCAGATCCGCGGCCATCGCGCCTAAGGCTGGAGTCTCGACCCACAGCAGCGAGCCCCCGCCCACCGCCATCCCGGTCGCGGCCAGCCCCACGTGCTGATCCTCGCGCGAAAACGATCCCGGGCTCCCCAACGCCACCATCGCGCCCAGCGCGTCCTCGCCGTGCTTCACCGCGTAGATCGCCCCGACCATGCCGCCCATCGAATGCCCGACATAGTCCACTTGAGGCGCGCCGGTCACCGCTTGGATGTACCGAATCGCGGCGTCCACATCGTATACGCCGTAGTCATCGACGGTCCAACCGGTGAACTGCCGCGTTTGATCCCCGCGACCCGCTCCCCCGTAGAGTGCATCCCCGTGACCGCGCAGGTCGAGCATCCACACGTCGTGGCCGCGCGCCGCCAGCCAACTGGCGAGGTTGTGGTCCTCGTCGAGGTCAAAGTAACGGTGATTGCTGGAGACACCGTGCACCAGCAACACCGGAGGCCCCGGCGCGGGATGGTGATGCAGCGCGATGGTCGCGCCATCGGCGGTGGTCAGCCGCGAGGTCGTCGCCAAAACGTACGGCTCGGCGCCAGACGGCAGCGCGTCCCAGCAGGCGAGGAGCAACAACAGCACGAGCATCGTGTGCGCGCTCTAACCTTGCGACATCCCCCGTCGGCATCGCGGTCCCGTAGGCTTGTTTACAGCCCGGACCCGCTCAATCTGCTACCCTTGCCAGTGACGGAGTCTCTCATGGTCGCACATCCCCACTCGCCCGCCTCGACCTACGCCTCTGAGCGCCTGACCGAGCTGGCTCGCAAAGCCAAGGGGCGGCCGGTGCGCATCGGCATTATCTCGATGTACGACGTGGAAAACAACGCGGTGCGCATCCTCGCCGGTACGCTGCGCGAGGGCGGACACCACGCCGTCGAGATCTACTTCAAGGACTGGATCTCGAACCACCTCGACCCGGCGACCGACATCGAGCTGGCCAACCTGAACAAGGTCGTCCAAGACGAAAACCTTGATCTGGTCTGCATCTCGATCCGCGCCAGCGCCTACTACAACGCCGCGCGCATCCTGACCGATCACCTGCACGAGACCCTCGACATCCCCGTGCTCTGGGGCGGCATGCACCCGACGCTGATGGGCGCGCAGTGCATCGAGACCGCCGACATGGTGCTCCAAGGCGAAGGCGAGCTCGCGCTGCTCGACCTCGCCCACCGCATCCGCGACTCAGGCGGGGACGCCTCGCTGGTGCACGACACCCGCAACGTGTGGTCCCACACCGGTCAAGGCGTGCGCCGCAACGCGCTCCGCGGCCTCGTCGAGAACCTCGATGACCTCTCGTGGCGCGACTACCACTCCCACGCCCACAAGTACTTCATCTGGGGCAAGCGCATCATTCAGGGCGACCCGATGCACGGGGACCCTGTGTTCCAGATGATGGGCTCCCGCGGCTGCATCTACAAGTGCAGCTACTGCTACAACTCGACGTATAAAAAAGACGTCTACCCGGGCCAAAAGTGGTTCCGCGTGCGCTCGCCGGACTCGATGATCGAAGAGATCCTCCAGGCCAAGAGCCACTGGGACTTCAAGCGCATCCGCTTCGACGACGAGGTGTTCAACTTCCAGAGCGATTGGGTGACGGAGTTCGCCGAGAAGTACCCGAAGCGCGTCGGGCTCCCGTTTGAGATCTTCATCGAGCCCAAGCTCGTCAACGAAGACCGCATGACCCAGCTGCGTGACGCCGGCCTCGCCAGCGTCTACATGGGCGTGCAGTCCAGCGAGCGCGTCACCGGGCATCTCTACGATCGCCGGGTCAAGAACAACACCATCGGCGACATCGCGCAGCTCTACCACAAGCTCGGGGTCAAGCCGCACTTCCAGCTGATCTTCGACGATCCGGTCAGCTCCGACGAAGACCGCCGCAAGCTGTTCGAGATGATCTCGACGTTCCCGCACCCCTTCGACCTGTACTTGTTCTCGATGACGGTGTTCCCGGGCAGCGAGCTCAACCACAAGCTGCTCGAGAGCGGGCTCATCAGCGAGTACGACATCGAAGGCACCGCCACCAAGACCTTCTACCAGCACCGGGTCAACCTCGAATACCCACGCCCGGTCGAAGAGACGTACTGGATCGCGCTGATCCAGATGCTGTCGAAGTCCTTTGTGCCGCGCTCGGTGCTGACGCCGCTCTCGAAGAGCGAGACGCTCAAGAAGCACCCTTGGCCGCTGATCCAGATGGCGCACGCCGCCAACTACGTGAAGATGGGGACCACCGCCGCGAAGATGGCGAAGAACGGGGAGATGACGTCCACGCTGCTTCGGCGCTGGCTGTCCTTCGACCGCGTGATCACCACCTGAGAGCCCCGGCGCTTCACACGCTGCGCAGCGCCCGCACCAGCGTGTCCACCGATTGGGCTCCGGCGACGCCGACCTTGCGGTTGATCACCACAAACGGCACGCCGGTGCAGCCCAAGGCCGCCGCCTCGCGGCAGTCTTCGTCCACCGCGGCCGCGTAGCGCCCAGCAGCGAGCGCCTCGCGCAGCTCCGCGGCGTCCAGCCCGATCTGCGCGCCGAGCGCGACCACCGACTCGACGTCGAAGATCGAGCGCTGCTCCCCAAAATGCGCGCGCGACGCCATCGCCCATGCCGTGTCGCCCAAGCCCTTGGAGTTGGCCATCTGCAACATCTGGTGCACGAGGCCGGTGTTTCCGATGAGGTTGTCGCCGGACACGTACGGCACGAGCCCGTCGGCCGCAGCGATGCCTTCAACCTGACGGGTCATCGCCGCGAGCCGCGCGTCGTCCATGCCGTACTTTTCGCGCAGCACCTCACGCACCGGCCGCGGGGCTCCCGCGCGCGCATCGAGCTGAAAAGACCGATGCACGACCTCTACCGGCTCGCCGCCTTCGGCCTCAAACCGCGCGACGGCCTGGGTGAGACGATGATCGCCGATGCCGCACCAGGGGCAAACGATGTCGGTCCAGATCTCTACGTTCATGGTTGAACCCGAATAAAAATGAGCGTCAGCGTACACATGGAGGCTCCGGAAGGTGAGGCAGGAGGACTACCACCCGGGGCGGTGCCCATCCAGCGCAATAGGATGCCGGACTCCGCCGGCGTCCCGCATGCAACTGCCTGTCACCCTCTGCCCCATCCCCCTGCCTCCGCCCGAGCAACAGGTCGCCCGAAACGCCGCGTTTGCGGCAGAAGGCGAGGCGCGCAACCGCTACCATCTCCCGTCCGGGCTCGCGTCTCCGAGCCCCGTCGGCTACCGCAAGCGCCTCGCGCTCACGCAAGAAGAAGCCGCCTCTGCCGCGGCCTTGCTGGCGCTGGAGCCGCCGAGCGCGTTCGTCGACGGCGCAGCGCCTACCGAAGCCGAGCTGTTCGAAGAAGCCGCCTTAGGCGTGCTCTCGGCGCGGCAGTCCACCAACTTTCGCGGGCAACGGCAAGTCACCCTCGGCCCCGAAGACTCCGCTGCGATCGCCGGGATCCTGCGGGCTGCCGGCGCGCCGGCGTTGGACAACGCCCGCTACACCCACGTCGCGCTGACCCGCCCCTACCGCACGCCGTTCACCTTCCTGCTGACCTTCGTAGGCCACAGCGCCTGGACCAGCCCGTTCGGCGTGCTGAACCGCGCGTGGCAAAAGAAGTT
The DNA here is from genome assembly GCA_903900265.1 of uncultured Pseudomonadota bacterium. GTDB lineage: Bacteria > Myxococcota_A > UBA796 > UBA796 > SXON01 > CAIUMM01. Next base: position 26,036 of record CAIUMM010000137.1, on the reverse strand, counting down.
CGCGCACGCCGATGACATCCCGACCATCGGGTACTTGCAGCACCTGCACGTCGGAATCTGGGCCGACGCGGTGGAGCGGGCAGCACTGATAGCCTCCGGAGGAGCGCGGCGCGCCCACGTCGTGCTCGCGCCGTTCGCCGATCGCGGCAGGCAACCCGCGATCGAGCGCTTGATCGGCCTCGACGACGCGGCGATCGCCGAAGGCTGGCGCGTGGCGTTCGTCGCGCAGGTCGGCGCCGTGGCCGAAGCGTCGCCGCTCTCGCCGGAGCTGTGTCGCAAGGTGGGCGCAAACCTGCTGGCGTTCCGCTCGGAGCGCATTCAACCGGGCGTGAACGCCGAAGAGAAGGCGCCGCCCCAATACCAGACGCGGCAGGACATGGACGTCCCGCAGGCGCTGACCGAGATGGCCGGTCGCGCCGGGTACAACGCGTTCTGCCGCTGGACCGGCGTCGACCGCGAGAGCGCCAAGCGCTTGCTGCTCCTGGAGCGCATCGACGTGCTCACGCCCACCGGAAAAGAGCGCCTGCGCGCGGTGCGCTCCCACCTCGAGGACGTCACCGACACGCTGGTTCGGCGCTTGCCGCTGTGGGTCGACCTCCCCACCGGTCGTGCCTTGTCCCGCAACGCGCTGCGCGGCAAAAAAGCCTTCGCGCTGGCCGGACAACGCATCTACGTCGGCGGCTTGTGCAAGCCCGAGATCGAAGCGGCGGGGTTGAGCTTTGCCCACGCGGTGCGGGCCTTCGGCGCCGCAGCCTCGCGCAGCGCGCTGGTGTGCGAGCTGGCCGGCTGCATCGATCTCCCCGAGGGCTGCGACCTGCTCTCCGGCATCTGCTTGATGGCGGGACCGGTCAACCAGAACGACATCGGCAAGAGCTTCTACGGTGGCCGCGATCTGCTCGCGGACGCGTTCACCGGGCGAGACCCGACGTCGTTGTTGGTCTGGACGCTCAAGGCCAAAACCGTCGCGGATCCCATCGGCAACGAAGAACAGCTGATGAACGCCTCCCAAAAGGGCGCGCTCGTCGACCTGAGACCGGGCCCCGCCGACGTCGCCGCGCTGCGCATCGCGGGCCAGAACATCCCGATGCGGCAGCGGGACGGCCGGGTGAACAGCGAGCGCGCGTTCGCCGATGTCGGCAACTTCGTCCGCGACGCCGCGGGCAATGACATCCCCGGCAACGTCGGCTCGGCGTGGCCGGAGACCTGGCGCTCGGAGCGCCCGTGGGCGTGAGCCCCTTCGATACGCCTCCGGTCGTGCCGCTGTGGAGGACCGCGCTCAAGCGCGGCGCGGGCGGGTCCATCCCCCACATCGCTGCCACGGCCCGAACGCTGCGCGGGGATCCCGCGGCGTACGCAGAGGTCTGCGGCCTCCCCGCCAGCCCGATGCTACCGGTGTGTTTTCCCGACATGCTGTGCCGCGGGCTGCAGCTCGCGGTGCTGACCGATCCTGCGTTTCCGGTGCCGCTCTTGGGCATCGTACATGTGCGCCAGCGCATCGAGCAGCGTCGCGCCATCGCAGCGGACGAGCCGCTGTCTGGACACGTGTGGGTCGAAGGGCACCGCCCGGCGCAGCGGGGCGGCGAGCTCGACATGCACACCGTCGTTTCCAACGGCGAAGAAGCGCTGTGGCACGGCGTCACCACCATCCTCTCGCGGGATCTGCCGCGGCTGCCCGAAGCGAACGAGCCGGAGCCGAAGCGAGAGCCGAAGCCGGAGACGCCATTTCAACACCAGCGCTCGACGGCGTGGACGGTGCCGGAGGACCTTGGGCGGCGCTACGCCAAGGTGAGCGGCGACGTGAACCCCATCCACCAATATGCGTGGACCGCCAAGCTGTTCGGGTTCAAGCGCGCCATCGCGCACGGCTGGTGGACGCTCGCCCGCTGCCTCGCTGAGATGGATGTGTCGTCGGATACATGGCCCGGCGTCCTGTCGGTCGATGCACGCTTTCTATCCCCCGTTTCGCTGCCCTCGACGGTGTGGTTCACGTCGGGTCCGATGGACGACACCGTAGACGGTGTGACCGGGACGACGAGCGGCTTCGCCCTGCGCAGCTCAGGCAAGCTCGCGCTGACCGGAACGGTGACGCAGACCATCGCACGCTAAACGGTGCTTACAGCAGTCGGCAGCGGAGTCGTGATGTCCAATGGACTTGTACTCACCGGCGGCGGAGCACGCGGCGCCTACCAGGCTGGCGTGCTGCGCGCGGTCGGCGAGCTGCACGGGCGACGGCCCTTGCCCTTTCAGGTGGTCTCGGGCACCTCGGCGGGCAGCATCAACGGCACCTACCTCGCGAGTCGAGCGGAGGACTTCGAGGAGGCGACCGCTGGACTTTGGGCGCTTTGGGAGTCCATCACCCTCGACAAGGTGTACAAAACGGACACCTCCACGATGGTCAAGGTCGGGGCCGGCTGGATCGCGAACCTCGGGCTGGGCGGGTGGATGGGCTCCGGACACCCGCAGTCGCTCTTGGACACCGCGCCGCTGCGGGCTCTGCTGACGCAGGCGCTCGACATCGAGCGCGCCCAGCGCAACATCGCGAGCGGGGTGCTGCATGGCCTCGCGGTGTCGACCACACGTCTGGACACCGGGCTCGGGGTCACCTTCTACGACGCGAACCCCGAGACCCTGCCTTGGGTACGACGCACGCGCACCTCCGAGCAGGCGCACATCACCCTCGACCACGTCATCGCCTCCGCCGCCATCCCGATCTTCTTCCCCGCGACGTCCATCGAAGGGCTCTGGTACAGCGACGGCGGCGTGCGCATGCACTCCCCGTTGTCCCCGGCGATCCATCTCGGCGCCAAGCGCATCCTCGCGATCGGCGTGCAGCGCACCGCCGGGCGTCCCGCGGTGCTCCCCGCCCCGTACCCGTCCACGGCCCACATGGTGGGCCTGCTCCTCGACGCCTTGTTCATGGACGCCTTGGACGCTGACATCGAGCGCGCCGAGCGCATCAACCGCACCCTCGCGCTGCTGATTCCAAACACAGCCGCAACCCAAAGCCCGCTTCATCCACTGACCCTGCTGACCTTCCAGCCCACCCGCGATCTGGGGCGCCTCGGCGACCACCCGCTCACCCAATTTCCATACGTGCTACGCCACTTGCTCCGCGGGCTGGGCGCGACGGACGAAGAGGGCTGGAGCCTGTTGAGCTACCTCGCCTTCGAGCCTTCGTACATCAAGCAGCTGTTGAGCGCCGGCTACTCAGACGGCATGGCCCGAAAAGCGGAGATCCTCGCGTTCTTGAAGGCATCTGAGCCCGACAACTAGCCGCCTAATCGGGCGCCCATTCCAGCTCGAAGCGCAGGCCTTCGGTGAGCACATGACACGTATCGGCGCCCACCGTGACGATCTGCGTCTGGCCCACGTGGCCGTCCGCGACCGCGAAGATCTCCAGCTCCCCCGCGATCTCTTCGCCGCATTGCCACACGTCATCCGTGTAGGGGGTACAGGCTTGCGGCGCAGCTTCGGAGTTGGTGCGGGCCCACGTGACGGCGACGCCGTTCAGCACCTCGCCGGTAGACCCGACCACGTTCGCGAGCACCGAAGGCACCATCTCCTGGGTGCAATCCACGAACTCGACCGCCATTGTCAAAACGACCTGTTCGGTCTCCACATGGCACTCACCTTCGGCCACGGTGACATCCCGCTCGATCGCATCGTATCCGTCGGCCTCGGCGCGGATCGTCAGCACACCGGCCTGCTCGTAGCCGCAAGACCACGACGTACCGAAGGAGTCACACGCCGTCGGTGCGCCGCCGTCCACCGCGTACGTCACCGTCGCGCTAGAAAGGTCTCCGCCGTCCTCAGCGACGAGATCGACGGTGACGGACGAGACCGCCATGAGATCGCACGCGGTCTCAGGGCGGGAACAACCGGCAATGAAGGCAATGAAGGCAACGAAGCCAAAAAGCGGAACGTAGCGCATAGAAACCTCGCTTCTCAGCCCCTAACGCATCCGCTACGACAGCGGCGGAGCAGCGCTGCGCCCGCGAGCGCGATCGAGGACTAAGCGGCAACGCCGAGATCAAGCGCTGCGGTTCAACACTCGCTCCACCGCTTCCACCCCAAGCAGCTGAGCTGCAGCCTCCCGCATCGTCCAACGCGAGCGCGGATGCGTAGGCAGCTGCGCTACACACGTCGCCCCAGCCTTCCACACCATCGTGTGATGAAGGTCAGGGCCGTTCTGTACCTCAGAGAGGGCCCATCCCCGCGGTGACACAACCGATACAGGGGACACATCCAACACCGCCACGCGACCCCGTCCCGAAAACGGGCTCCCGAAGCCTCCCACCATCCAGGCATCGTCTCGTGCCGGCAACCTGAGCGGTCCAGTGAGCCCGATGAGCAGCGCGCCTAAGGTCGCCGGATGAAAAAACCCGAACGGCCGCGGCAACAACAAGCCGCATGCGTCCGGATCTGCGAGCACCTCGTCTACGCGCCCACGCAGCTCCACGACCAGCGCGACCGCGAGCACCCGTTCCTGATCCGCAGCCCGCAGCGCCTCGGCTCGGGTACCGGCTTCGAGTGCGTCGGCCCGCGCCCATCCATCCGGCAAGCCCCCAAACAACACACGCAACACATCCTGTTGCGCAGGGTCCGGCCAGCGGATCCCGGCCTCGATCGCGCCGACGTACGCAGACGCGCGCTTCGCGCCGAAGCCCAGCGACGCGCCAACAGCAGCGCGAGTCAATCCGGCGGAGATCCGCAGAGCGCGCAGCTGCTGCCCTGCGGTGCGTCGGAGGGCGGGGATATCGGGTAGTTGGTCCATGGTTTCTCCTGCGGGAGCGCATCGTTTTGGCACCTTGGGGGACTCCAGGTTGCCGATCTGACTCTCGCCAGACGCTCGGGATGCACAGGCGACTGCCTGCCCTCAAAACGTAGCGCAGCGTGCCGGTGAGGCCTGTGAGCCGTCTCACCGATCCACAGGGTTGAAACCCCTCCGACGCGCGACCGGCCCGCCGGATACGATGCGCACATGGTCTCGCTTTTGTTGCTCCTGTCGTTGTCCTGCGCCCATCATCCCGCCGCCGGCCTGAACCCCGTCCCCGCCGAGAGTGCCGTGAGCTCAAGCCCGATCAACCCTGCCGCGGTCGCCGGTGTCACCGATCCTGCGCTACGCGCGCTGCTCAACGACCATTGGGAGGACACCCTGCGTCGTTCACCGACCTGGGCCACCGCGCTCGGCGATCACCGCTTCGATGCGCTGCTGCCGGCCACCGGTCCGGATGCCACGTTCGCGGCGATCCTCGCCCGCGACAGCTTCCTCAAGCGCGCACGGGCGCTCCCGGTGGACGCGCTCTCCCCCAGCGACTCCCTCACCGTCAGTCTGTTCATCGAGAAGCTCACGACGGACGCCGCGACCGACATCTGCCACACCGAACAATGGGAGCTGTCTGGGCGCACCAGTCCATTGGTGGACATCAACGGCCTCGCCGAAGCGACCCCCATCTCCACCCCCGACGACGGCGCGCACTACGTCGCACGGCTGCGACAGGCCGGCGGCTATGTAGACGGCGCCATCGCGAACCTACGGGCGGGGATCGCCGCAGGGCGCACGCCTACGCTGTCCTCGACCGAGCTGGTGCTGAAACAGGTCAACGACCAGCTCGCCCAGCCTGACGCCGCGTGGGTGATCAGCACGCCGGCTGCCGCCCCGCACCCGGACTGGTCCAGCGCCGACGTCGCAGCGCTCGCGGACGGGATCCATGCTGCGATCCCCGAAGTACGCGACGCATATCAAAAGTTTCAGAGGTTCTTGGTCGCGGAGCTGCTCCCCGCAGCCCGACCCGAGTCACGGGCGGGGACGCTCTACCTTCCGGATGGAGAGGCCTGCTACACCGCGCTGATCCGCTCGGAGACCTCGCTCCCGCTCACGGCAGCCGAAGTGCACCAGACCGGTCTGAGCGCGCTGGATGGCATCCACGACGAGATGCGCGCGCTGGGCAAAACGCTGTTCGGAATCGAAGAAATCCCGGCGATCCTCCAGCGTCTCCGCACCGATCCGTCCCTGTACTTCAAGGACGGCGCCGAGATCCAATCCGCCGCCGAGCGTTGCCTCGCGCGTTCCACGCAGGCGATTCCCCGCTTCTTCGGACGCCTGCCCGCGGCATCCTGCACCGTGAAGCCCATCCCCGACTACGAAGCGCCGTACACCTACATCGCCTACTACAACCCCATGGTCCCCGGCGAGCGCGGCGGGGAGTACCGCATCAACTTGTCGCGCCCCGAGACCCGCGCGCGGTTTGAGATGGAGGCGCTCACCTGGCACGAGTCCATCCCCGGCCACCACCTGCAGATCGCGATCGCACAGGAGCTCCCGGACATGCCCGCGTTCCGAAAGAACCTGAGCACCACCGCGTTTGTGGAGGGCTGGGCGCTCTACACCGAGCGCCTCGCCGACGAGATGGGGCTGTACAGCAGCGACCTAGACCGCCTTGGAATGCTGTCGTTCGACGCCTGGCGCGCCTCCCGACTCGTCGTCGACACCGGCATCCACGCCAAAGGCTGGACCCGCGCGCAAGCAGAGACGTTCCTGCTCGAAAATACCGCGCTCGCACCCAACAACATCCACAATGAGGTCGACCGGTACATCACTTGGCCGGGCCAGGCCTGCGCGTACAAGATCGGCCAGATTGAGCTTTGGAAGCTCCGCCATGAAGCCGAGCGCCGGCTCGGAGCCCGGTTCGACCTCAAAGCCTTCCACGACGTGGTGCTCGGGCAGGGAGCCGTCACGCTGCCCGTGCTCCGCGCGCAGGTCGACGCATGGATCACGTCCGTAGACCTTGCCAATCCGTAGGGCGCGTAGACCCTAAGACCATGCGGATCGCGATCGTAGGCGGTGGTGCCAGCGGACTCGCAGCGGCGTGGCTGCTGGACGCGGCCCATGAGATCCACGTCTTTGAACAATCCGCCACCCTCGGGGGCCACGTCCGCACGGTAGGCGGCAATGTTCCATGTGAAACACTGCCCCCGGGGACGAGGCTCGACGCAGGGGTGATCGAGTTCGACCGCGCCCACTTTCCCGGGTTTCATGCATGGATGCGCGCGCTCGGCGTGGCGGTGACCCCGCTGCGCGGCGCAGGTTCTTCCACCCTGTTCCTCGCCGACGGCCGTCACTTGCACGCCCCCACGGCGCTCGCCGCAGAGCATCCTCGCCTGATGGAAAGGCTCTCCGCAGCGACGCATCTCGTTCCGTCGCTGCTGCGCCTGCGTCGCTTTCGACGGGAGACCGCGGGTATAGACGCGTTGGGTGCCGGGACAGCGGAGCGCTTCCTCTCGGACGACGACTTCTCGGTCTGGGTCCGCTGCCTGCTGATGTACGCCTACTCCATGCACTACGACGAGGTGCGCAGCCTCTCAGGGGCGCTGGCGATCCCCATGCTGCGGGCGTTCATCCACTCCAACGAGTGGACCCACATCCCCGGCGGGGTCTCGACCTACGTGGACGCGGTCGCACGACAACTTCGTGCGCAAATCCACGTCCATACGCGCGTCGCCGCGATTCATCGCGCCGACGGCGGCGTACGGATCGGCCTCACCGATACATCCAACACATGCTTCGACGCGGTGATCCTCGCGGTACCGCCGCATCGAGTGCTGCCTTTGCTCGCCGATGCCGACGAAGCCGAGCGCAGCTGGTTCAGCGCCCACAGGGGAGGCACCGTACAAACCGTGCTCCACACCGACAACGGGATGTACACACGAAGAGGCATCCACGCGCCGAGCGAGTTCGACCTGTTCGCGCTTCCCGGCGGCGGCCACGGGTACAACGCCTATCTCAACCGCCTCGCAGGGCTGCCAGACCCAGGAACGGTCTCCTACCACCTTGGTTTTGACCTGGACGCGGAGATCGATCCGGCGGCGGTCATCCACCGGCAGGATCACGACGTCGCCGCCTACACGGACCTCGCGATGCGCTCCCGCTCAGACATCGTCGCCCACAACGGACGCCGAAACACCTGGCACGTCGGCGCGTGGTTGGAGGACGGACTGCACGAGGGCGCGGTCCGATCGGCGCTCGCCGTTTCGGAGCGACTCGGCGGCCGTCCCCTGCCTGGATTCACGCCAGAATGACACAGCCGGAGAGCCGCTCGTACAAGCGAGCACCCGTCCAGAAGGTACCGGCAAAACCTGCGAAGCCCGAGGATGCGTTACAAAACCACAGGCCGGGAATGCCCGTTCGGTGGTCCAACCGGTTCCGGGAGACCTGCGCGGGCGTCATCGCCGAGCCGTAGCTGTTGCCCGCCGGTGCGCGGGCATAGCGAGCGCTGGTGGTCGGGCTCCCGGTGAGGTGAACGGTCAAATGATCGCGGATCCCGGGCACATACTGGCTATCGATGACGTCGATCATCGCGTCAAAGATGCGTTGCTTCTGCTCCCGATAGGCCTTGGGCTGGTCAAGATGCGACTGCAAAAATCGATCGTAGTTCGCGACCGTGAGCAGCTCGAGGATCTGGTGCCCCTCAGGGGCGGATCCGGGCGCGTCGCTGATCAACGTAGGCGTGCTCATCGCGAAGCTGATGCGTGTGTAGTCGCCGCGCTCGTACATCGCCTCATAGATCGCGTTCAAATCGGGCCCATCGGCGTGAAACACATTCCACGCACCGAAGCCGTAGGCGCGTAGGTCCAGATCCTTGACGCCACAGTAGGCGACGAAGCTCGATGGCGCGTAGCAGTAGTGGAGGCGCGCGCGGATTCCGGACGGAAATCGCTCCAGGCCGATCTGCTCGGCCGCCTGACGCGGATCCATGTTGCACACCACCTCCCCCGCGAAAACGTCCTCAAAAACTCCGGTACCGACTCCAGAAGCATCCACAGCCTCTGACCGAACGCCGCTCACCCGCGCGCCGTCGAACAGAAACCGGGAGACTTTACGTTGCAGCCTGACCTCTCCCCCCGCATCGACGATCACGCCGACGAGCGCCTGAACCACGCTCTCAAAATGGAGTTTTGGATAGCTCGCGCCACGACCATACCGACCAAAGAGCTTGTCCCAGGCCAAAAACGAAAGCTGTGCGGGAGGCAACAAAAAGTCAGGCCACTGCAACGCCAACAGCGCCTGCGCCTCCAAGGGCAACGCAAAGCGATCAAACACCGCCTGAAGCGTCGCGTCCCGGTTCCGCAGCACCGCGAGGTACCCGAGCCCATGACTGACCTTGAACGCGCTGACGCGCTCCGGCAGCGCTTCGAGCCCTTCGTCCGTCGCCCAAAGCTCTTCGAGAAACCCAGAGAGATTAGACCGAAAATCAGGGAACAGCGCACAGAGTCGGCGCCCCAGCTCGGCACGATCCATAGGCACATCCAGCGCAAACCCCGGAATCCGCATGTGATCGTAGCCCTGTGAGTCCAGCGACACGAAGGGGAGGGCCTCGGCGATGCCGAGCTTCTGAAGCACCCTCCCGACGCTTCGATCGGGGGCGGTGTTCCACACATAGTGCAGCTGGGCGTTGAACCGGTAGCCGCCAGCGCCAAAGGTGTGCGCGTACCCACCGGCGCTGTCGTGGGCCTCCAAGACGAGCACCTTCCGCCCGGCGCGCGCCATCAACGCGGCGAAGCTGAGCGCAGCCAGGCCACTCCCTACGACGATGTAATCCACGTGCGGCATGGGGTTGACTCCAAGGTTGAATGCTCGATCCGTAGACACCGTTTCCCGCCCGCCCCCACTCGCGGGCCACCACGGCGAAAATCGACGCACCACCCGGATCCCTCCCCATTCCCGCCCCACCTGACGCTTGACATCCCAAAAATCGGGCGTATACTGACGGGGCTGGGCTTCGTATGACCTCGTGTCAAGCTGAGCCGCAATCGCGCGCCCCGAGCAGTGCTGCCGGGCCGCAATGGATGAGGTCTAACAGGCTCCATCCGTCGGGAATCCGTCGCATCGCCGATACGGACCGACACGGTAGTAATGTTCGTGGTCCCGTTATCGGAGGACGCACTGATGGCTCATGCACGTCAGGCCTGACAACCCGCTCATCGTCCAGGGCGATGGCAAGGTTCTATTAGAGACAAAGCACAAGAAGTACGAAGAAGTTCGTGACTTCCTGTCCCGCTTTGCCGAAATCGAAACCAGCCCAGAGCACCTGCACACCTACCGCATTCACCCGCTGTCGCTGTGGAACGCGGCGAGCAGCGGTCTGAAGCGCGACGCGATCATCGAGGGTCTTCGCAGCTATTCTAAGTTCGATGTGCCGCCCGATGTGTTGACACGTGTCGGAGAGACGATGGACCGCTACGGGCTCGTCAAGCTCGTCACCCATCCGACCGACGCCACGCTGCTCCGCCTCGAGTTTGCCACCGCGTTCATCGCCAAGACCATCGGCAACCTGAAGTCCGTGCAGGAGCTGCTCATCCCCGATGGGAGCCGCTACTTCGCGGTACAGGGCGGTCATCGCGGCATCTTCAAGCAGCGCCTGCTCAACGAAGGCTGGCCGGTAGAAGATCTCGCCGGGTTCCTCCCCGGAGATCCGCTCCCCTTCGAGCTCCGCGACAACATGGTCGGCAACGGAAAGCCGTTCGTCATCCGAGACTATCAGCAAGCGTCCGCGGATCGCTGGTTCCAAGAGGGCCAGCCCTCCGGAGGCCATGGCGTGATCGTGCTCCCCTGCGGAGCCGGAAAGACCATCGTCGCCATCGCCGCGATGCAAAAGGTGCAGCAACACACGCTGATCCTCGCCACCAACGGGGCGGCCGTACAGCAGTGGGTGCGTGAGATCCTCGACAAGACCACGCTCACCCCCAACGATGTCGGCGCGTACACGGGCGATTCGAAGGAGATCCGGCCGGTCACGGTCGCGACCTACCAGATCTTGACCTGGCGCTCCTCTCGCGAAAAAGAGTTCGCCCATCTACATTTGTTCCGGGATCGCAACTGGGGCATGTTGGTGTACGACGAGGTGCATCTGCTCCCCGCGCCGGTGTTCGGCGCCACCGCAGACGTGCAAGCGCGCCGGCGTCTCGGCCTGACCGCGACGCTCGTGCGCGAAGACGGTCGTGAGGGCGATGTGTTCTCCCTCGTCGGGCCCCGTCGCTATGACATGGCGTGGCAGACCCTCGAAGAGCGGGGCTTCATCGCCGAGGCGCGCTGCTTCGAAGTGCGGGTGGACTTCACCAAAGCCGCCCGCGTACGGTATGAAAATACCCGGGAAGCGGAGAAAGCCCACATGGCGTCCGCCAACCCTGAAAAGCTACCTGCGCTCGCCACGTTGCTCAAGAAGCACGCCGAGGACAACGTGCTCGTCATCGGCACGTACCTTGACCAGCTCAAGCAGATCGCGGCCCTCTACCGGGCACCCCTGATCACCGGCGAGACGCCCGGACGCGAGCGTGAGGTGCTGTTCCAGAAGTTCCGCGATGGCACCATCAAGCTCCTGATCGTGTCGAAGGTCGCGAACTTCTCCATCGACCTCCCCGACGCGAACGTCGCGATTCAGGTCTCGGGCAGCTACGGCTCCCGGCAGGAAGAAGCACAGCGTTTAGGCCGGGTGTTGCGCCCGAAAAAGAACGGCGCGTGGTTCTACAGCATTGTGACTCGCGAAACCAAAGAGCAAGAGTTCGCGATGAAGCGCCAATTGTTCCTGACCGAGCAAGGGTACAGGTACCACATTCAGGAGGCGGGACAGCCCGCCGTTACGAAGTGAGGATTCTGGGATGATTTTCGAGAGCTGGGATGCAGAGAGCCTTGACGTGAGCGAACCCTCCGGAGACCCTGGAAAGCGGCGCAAGCGTCGTCGCCGCCGTCGCGGAAACGGGGAAGGCGACGACCGTCCCTCCGAAGGGGAGCCGCGGGACGTCCGCGAGCCTCAAGACATGGCGCCGCCGCGCGGAGACGGCGCACGCCCCCGCGGCCGTCGCTTGGTCCGGGAGGATGCAGACGCCCCGGGCGTGGCGATCCCGTCCAGCGGAAAGATGGTCCAGCGTCCCCGCATCCACAAGAAGCGTTGGAAGCCGACCGGCGGAACCGCTCGACGCCGCGTGATGAGCCGAGTGGAGCTGGACGATCTGCTCATTTGGTTCCAGAAGCTGCCCGAGCCCATCCTCACTGCGCTCTACAAGGCGATGGGCGGCCAGATGGGCCGCGGCATCGACGCCGACCGCATGATCCAGCTCACCGTGCGGGCGCTCGCGCAGGGCAACCGCTTGGGCGGACTGCTCTCGCAAGTCCACCAGCGGGACCGTCAGGCGCTCGCCGCGCTAGTGCAATGCGGCGGCCTCGCGCACGCCGACGAGCTGCACAAGGAGCTGGCGCTGACCCTCGGCGGTCGCGACCACGACTGGGCCCGCACCATGCAAGCCTTGTCGGACCGTGGCTTGGTGTGCGCATCGCCGCAGGTCGAAGACGGCTTCTACTACCTCGTCCCCGAACCGCTCATCGACCCGCTGCTCCAACAGCTGGGCGCCGAGCTCGAGATCCCGACGTTCCAGCACGACGAGATCCGCGTTCTGGATCAGCGGCCGTTTTGCCCGCCGCTGGACTTTTCGCTCGCGACGCTGGCCACGTGGCTCGACCAACGGCCTCCCCGTCTGACGCAGCGTCAGGAGGTGTTCAAGCAGCACAAGGACGACCTCGACAAGTTCTTCGCCCAGGTCTGGGCGCCCGACAGCGAGGTGTTCAACCTGCACTATGACTTCCTCATGCTGCATGGCATGATCGAGCTTCGGGGCGACCGGGTGGCGGTCAACCGCGACGTCGTCGAAGAGTGGCTCCAACTTGAGCCCGAAGATCAGCGCGACCTCGTCTTCCGCGCCCTCGATCAACGCTTCCCGATGTCCGAGTGGGTGCTGTGGGCGATCCACGGCGGCGGTGGCGAGTGGATCCCCGAAGCGCCCCTGCAAGCGCTGTATCGGCGCTGGAAACGCGGAGAAGACTGGCGCGAACGCTACCACAAGGGGCTTTACACCTCGCCGCGTGGCGCCGACCGCGACAACTACGCGTTCACGCCGCTCGTGGCGTGCGGCATGGTCGAACTCGGCGTCTGGGGCCAGCAAAAGTTCTACCGGCTCTCCCCACGCGCCAAGGCGCTGTTGGAGCCGTCGGATGACGAGGGATTCAGCAAGTTCTACCTGACACCCAGCTACGAGATCATGGCGCCCGCCGGTCTGTCGCCGATGATGCTCTTCCGCATCGGCGAGATCGCCGAGCTGAATGGCTGTGATCGCGCGAACACCTACAAGATCACCGAGGTCAGCATCGAACAGGCGCTGACCAAGGGCTGGCGTCGCGAAGAGCTGCTTGATTTCTTGCGGGACTACTCGCAGATCGGGCTGCCCGAAAACGTCGAGCAGACGCTGCGCGGCTGGATGGGACAAGAGGGCGACGTCGAGTTCCACGAGATCACCGCGCTGACCGTCCATCGCTCGGTGGTCAAGCGCTTCGAGGCGTCGCGCGGCGTCAAGGCGTTCGTGCTCCACCGGTTCGCGCCCGGCCTGTACGCGGTAGACCCGCGACGGATGCCGGAGATCTCGGCGGAGTTGGAGCGTCTCGGCTTCAATCCCGCCCGCGAAGTACGCAAGTACCCCGCGGATGATCAGGCGTTGGGAGCACGCGAGCGCTTGCACGGAATGCTCGCCGAGGCCCGCGAGCTGCGCGAAGACCCCGTCGCGCGCGCGCACTCGGCGGACACCCAGCCGGATGACCTGCGTCCCGTGCCGGGCTCTTCCGCCGCGCACCGCGCACAGACCCGCCGTGGGCCCCAGCCTCCGCCGCGCACGAACCCGCAGGAGGCGAGGGCTGCCGCAGAACGGGCGATCCAACAATCGTTCTGGCTGGAGGTGCTCTACGTGTCCGCCAAGGACGACAGCCGCCGCGATCTGGTGCTCATCCCCGAGCGCGTCGCCCTGAACCGTGAAGGCGCGTTCGTGCTCGTCGCGTTCGACACGGCGACCGGCACCAAGCTGTCCTACCCGATCGCGCAGATTGAGCGCATTCGCGTCGTTCCGCCGCAGCGTTGAAGCCCCGGGTCGCTGCCGGGCAGGCGTGAGCGCGCCCGCCCGGCACAATTCGCGTCGCCGCGGTACACTCGGCGATGCTCTTGATCCTCGCTTCGCTGATCCCGACGGCATGGGCCTTTCGCGCTGCTGACGTAGAACCGACGACTGTAGCGACGCGATCGCCGGATGACGTGGCGCTGCGATTCACGCCGGGGCTGCAGCTCCGCCTTGGCTCGTCGCGATCGGCGACCGCGTTCCGTGAACAATGGGGTCTAAGCTGGATTCGTTGGGATGAGCGGAACGCGTCTCCCCGCTTCATCGCCCTAGGTGGGATCCCCGAGGACCAAGCAGGGCGCTTGGCCGCCGACGTCGCACGGCTATCGCATGTCGACCCTCGAGAGTTAGCGCGGAGGCCAGCCACCACGAAAGGGGACCGCCGCATCCTCTCGTTTGACCGTCGTTATCGCGGCGTGACGGTGGACAACGACTACGTCTCGCTGGTCGTCACGGATGGGAAGATTGGCGCGGCGTGGGCGCGGCTGACCCCGATCCAGGGCATCGGGGACGCCCTGCCCGGCGAACACATCGTGCCGCTCCCCGATGGGCGCGCCGTGCGTGCCTTTCGCACCGAGTCGCCTACCCTCATTCAATACATCAGCCGGCTCGGCGATGTGTTGTGGTCCTGGGATCCACGGCATTTTGCATCGTTGTCCGTAGAATATGAACCGAGCACCGCCGGGGACGCGCTGCAGGTCGGGGCCGCGCGCAGCGTGACGATGACCGACAGCGGCGGCACAACGGACGTCACGGCGAGCGATGGCACGCACCGCCTCAGCGGGAGCCTCGACGCGTGGCTGGACGGCCCGGACTTAGCCGTGCTCGACAACGGCGCGGCGATCCATGTTGCGGGCACCGACAGCTACACCGTCACCCAGACGTCGGTGTCGCCGGCAGCGGCCGATGTGTTGCACCACTTCTACGTCGTTCAAGACTGGCTGCGCGCACGTTGGCCCTCGCACGCGTGGCTCGACACCCGCGTCCCTGCCACCGTACGCATCCCCGCCACGTGCAACGCCTACTACTCAAGCGGAACCGTCAACTTCTACGCCGAAGGCGGCGGCTGCATCGACACCGGTCGCATCGCCGACGTGGTGTACCACGAGGTCGGGCACGGGATTCACGAGTACATCATCGAGAGTGGGAGCTTTGCCGGAGATGTCTCGGAGGGATCCGCCGACTTTATCGCCGCGACGATCCGAGACGACGCGACCATCGGGAACGGGTTCTTCGGCCCTGGCACCTCGATCCGGGAGCTCGCGAGCGATCGGCGCTACCCGGACGATGTCACGGGAGAAGTGCACAATGATGGGCTGATCTGGGGCAGCTTCCTCTGGGATCTACGCGAGCAATGGCGCGCAACCTACGGCGATGAAACCGGAATTCCGATGGTCGACGAGGTGTTCCTTGGCGCGCTGCAACAGGGACCGACGCTGACGGATCTGGGTGCCGCGGTGCTGGTCGCCGACGACGATGACGGAGACCTGACCAACAGCACACCCCATGCCTGCGAGCTCGAAGCTCTGCTCACCGTTCACGGGCTCGGAGCCGGGGCCATCGGGGAGATCAACTTCGAGCACACCGGCTTGACCGCGCAGGGCAGCGCGACGACCGAATACCCGCTGCAGTTCGACTTGTACGCGTTGACGCCGGACTGCGCCGGACTGGACGAGGACAGCGTCCAGCTTTGGTACACCGCGGATGATCGCCTGCCCGTCCCAGGAACGCGGATCCCGAAGCCACCCACGAGCGACACCGCCGCCGATACTGCCGCCGACACCGCGCCGGACACCGCGACAGACACCGCCGCCGACACCGCCTCCGATGCACCGGAGATCGCCGGATACGACGGATGGGTCTCGCTGCCGCTCTCGCACGCAGACGTGACGTTCTCCGGGGCCATTCCCCGGCAACCCGCGACCTCCCACGTTCGGTACTTTATGGAGGCGGCGTCCATCGACGGCACCGAGCAGGTGCAGACCCACGGTGGCAACCCGAACGCGGTCTACAGCTTCTGGATCGGCGACCGCCACGCGATCTGGTGCGAGGGCTTCGAGTCCGGGTTCGGGAGCTTCACCCACGGAGCCGGCACGCCAACACAGCCCGACACATCCGGATTGCTCACCGACCAATGGCAGACCGGCGCGCCGATCGCCACCAGCGAGCGGAGCTGGGATCCGTCGTCCCCCGCAGCGGGCGCGTCCATCGCTGCGACCGCGCTAAACGCCAAGTATCTTCCCAACAATACCCAGTACTTGTCCAGCCCCACGCTCGACCTGCGCACCGCTGGGCCGATGCTGCTGTTCCATCAGGCGCGCTGGTTGACGGTGGAGACGGCGATTTACGACCACGCGACGCTCGAAGCCGGCGGGGCCCTGCTGTTCCGCAACGCAGGCGGCTCTGCCTCTACGTTGGACACGGACTGGGTGGAAGAGGACTACAACCTCATCAACGTGCTGCGTACCCCCGACGGCCCCGCGGATCTCTCCGCGGTGCGCTTCGACTGGACGCTCAGCTCGGACCAAGGGCTGGAGTACGGCGGCTGGGCGTTGGACGACGTTTGCGTCTACGATCTGGACGATGTTCCAGGCCATTATCGAGCAGAAAATGTGGAGGCGACCGACGATCAAGCCACGATCCGCGTCACCTGGGAGAACCCCTGGATCACGCCGCTTGGACACGTGCGGCTCGTGCGAAAGCAGGGCACATTCCCCAGCGACGCCAACGATGGCGAAGTGCTGCTCGATGACACCGCGCCGGTGATTGGCTTGGCACGGACCTACGAGGACGCTGCGGTAAACCCGGGAGACACGTGGTACTATGCCGTTTTCTCGGCGCCTGACGGCGACTATTGGCAAGGGGGCGCGGTGGAAGGTGAAAACGCCGACCAAGGGGCGACCCCGCTGCCAGACACCGGCGAACCCCACGACTCGGCCCTCGACAGCGACGACAGCACCAACGAGGATGACAGCGCGAACGAAGCCGAGAAAGCCGCGGCGTGCGGCTGCGCGACAGGCTCACCGTCCGGAGCTCTGGGCGCAGCGACCGCGCTGGCGTGGATGCTCCAACGGCGCCGTCGACGTTAGCGCACTTTCAAGGCCCGCGGCTCTCCGCCCTTGCCGCCGCTCAGCTCCATCTCGGTCACCAGCACCGACGGGGCCTCCCAGCGGACCGGCATCCCGCCGGTGGACCCGATGCTGTAGCGCTCGGCTCCCGGGGGTCCATCCAGCATCACGACCGAGGTGGACGGACCGGCGCCGGCGATGTCGCGGAGCACACGACGATCGACCGCGTTGAAACGTAGGGATTGCAAGGGCTCGGTGTGCCCGTCTGCGTACAACCGCCACGCTTCATACGGCGCGGTCAGCCCTGCGAGCTGGCTCTCTCCCGTCACGGCGATGTCGATCTGCCCGTCCAGCGCGGGAGGTTGGAGGCTCCCCACGACGACCACGTAGTCGTGACCCGTGGCGGCAGCGAGCATCAACGCGCGCTTCTCCAGCTTCTTGTCCGACATGGCCTTCCGCGGAGTGACGACCACGCTGGCGGGCATCGCGCTACGCCGCCCCGCGCCCAGCGAACGCGCGTGGCCGGTAGAGAGCGTGCGGTCCGCGCTGGGAATGCGAGACATCAACACATCTTGAAGCACGCCGTCTTGGACAAGTCGCACCGCCCGAGGTGCAACACCGTCTTGATCGAGATCGTAGCGCACCGGCTCCGGCGCCAGCGATACATCGTCGGTCACGCTCCACCCCAACGGTAACAGACGACGCCCAAGGCGCGCTGTAGGGGACTTTCCGGTGGCGAAGATGCTGTCGCCGTCCTGCACCGCGGCCGGCGTGCCGACGAGCTCAGAGGCGAGGAGCTGGCTCATCAATTCCACGGCGGCAGGCGCTTTGAACAAGACCGGACCGAGGTAGTCGTCCTCTTTCGGCGCAGCGGGCAATTTCGACAACCAATCCGCCATCTCCCGAACTTGGGCGATCATCTCCGGCTCGGGAGGCAAATCGTTCGGACCTCGCACGATCCAGGACCGGCTGTCGGTGACCTCTCCGCCGTCCGGCAGGCGCACCGTACCCTCTGCACGAACCACGGTGTACCCGGTCGGGCGCCAGATGCGCGTCCCTTCCGAGCTCAAAATCAGCCGCGCGCCCTGCCAGTCGCGCGCCACCACCTGACCGACCTCCAAGGCCGGGAAGTCCACCATCTCCCGGCTCAATCGGACGGCGAGGCTGTTGATGCGCGCCGCGTCGGCCACGCGGGCCGCGGGGAGCCGATCCAGCGGCACATCCACCGGCGCGACGCGTGTCCAGTCGTCGGGTCGGGGACCGGTGTCCTCGTTCAACGCCGCCTGCTTCCGAGAGAGCAGCTGCACCGCGTTCTTGTAGGCGGAGTCGGTCGCCAGCCACGCGACACGGCGAAGCGCGGCCAGGTCATGCGCACCGCCATCGCCGGGAGGTAGCACCCTGCTGACCACCGCGTCTGGGATTCCGAAACCGCTGAAATTGGAGCTATCCATCGCATAGTCGCCGACGCGAACCTCCACGCGCAAGTTGCGGTAGGGCTGAGCGGAGTCGGTCACCGCCGCGCCAAACTCCGCGAAGGTCGTCGCGACCGATCCATCCAGCACGTCGTACAACACTACGTACGGCGCGGCCGTGTCGGCGAGCTTCAGGGAGGAGGCCCGCGCAAGCTCTGCGGACATCGCCGCTTCAAGCGCCTCACGCCCCACGGTGATGGCAGCGGGGCTGCCTGCCGGCTCTACTACCGAGGAAGCAAACGCAGGGAGGAGGAACGCGAGCAGGAGCATGCTCCTGACGTAGCCCGTCCGCGACCTAAAGCCCCGGGAACCAAGGGCGTCCGATCACCGCTCGGAACGGCCACGGCATCGCCAAGGCGATGCAAAGCACAGCAAGACCGAAGAAAATTGCCGCAGCACGGTGCTTCGCGGCATCTTCGGTCAATCTGCGCACCCGGATGTTGGCAACATGGCCGAAGACCACCGCGAGGGTCATCATCGACGTGTGCTCGACCAACCAGAAGCGCAGCGAGGCATCCTTCATGGCCGCCCCTACGTCCGCGAAGGCCGCAGCGGTAGCCGGCGAAGGCCCCGCATACAGACCAAAGCCAAGCAGGAGCTGGACATCGAGGGCGATCATCGCTGCGAGGCCCAACCGCTTGTCTGTCGCGGTGTAGGCCTCGGACCTATACCCGACTGCCCGCGCCAAACGCCCAACGACGGCGGCAACAACCACCCATCGCCAAAGCGAATGCAACGCGAGCAGCCAGGTGTAGGCCATCGACTACGAGTCCTTGTCGTGACCGTGGTCGTGGGAGTGGCCGGCGTGGTCGTGCTCGGCGCCTTCGTCTTCTTCCTCGTCCATCTCGGAGAACATCTTCTCGGCGGCGACTTGCACGCGCGCGAAGAGATCTTCGTCTTCGATCGGGGAGAAGCTCTCACCGCCGTCTTCGTCTTCTTCGTAGTGGAACAGGAAGACCTCGGTGTTGTCCGCGGCGTCGTCCTCTTCTACGGGGGTCAAGGCGGCGAAGCTGCCCTCGTCGTCCATCTCGACCACGGCGAGGAACACGAACTCACGCTCGTTGCCGTCGGCGTCGACCAGAACGACGGTGTCGTCGCCTTCTTCGCCTTCGTCATCCCATTCTTCGTCTTCGCCTTCGTCCTCAAATTCTTCGTTGAGGGTGCTCTCATCGAGCCCTGCGGTGACCGGCGGAATCATGGTGATCTTGTCGTCTTTCTTGGCCATGTGAACCTCTGAGGGGAGGGCGCGGTATCCGGTCCGCCGGTCAGACACCCGTGCAATTCGCAGGTGTCTCAAAAAATCTACAAACTCCCGTAGCCCCGCCCCAAGCAACGCGCCTCAACCGAGCCAGGAGCTCTCCTCCAAATCATGGAACACCCCGAAGTTGATCAACCGAACGCTGTCCGAGCTCATCGAGATGATGTCGGCGTACCGGTATCCCCAGGCCAGATGCCGCCAGCTGTAGGTGTGCCGCGCGTGGATCGTGGAGCTGAAGCTCTCGTCGATGCCCGTGAACGTGATGATGAGCTGCGCCTCGCTTGCGGCGAGGCTCTCCGGGGTCTCGCCCCAGAGCGGGCTCTGCTCGTCGATGACGTGTTGGGCCAGAAAGGTCAGGGTGAAAACCGGGGATTCGCTACGAACCAGCTGCAAGTCCACGATGCGACGCATGCGCTCCCCGTCGGACATGCGTTGGTTTCGAGCGACGGCCAGCTTGACCTTGCCTTCTACGACCTGATTCTGGCGCCCGTTCGCGAGCCGGAACGAGAGCAGGTTGACGCCATCCCGATGGAAGATCACCGGGCGCTCAGAAAATAGGATTCGAGCGCTCGGACGGGCGAACTTTGCGAACATCAACCCCGTCGCCATGGCGTTTTGCAAGATGGACACGAACGAGATCGCGGTCACCAGCAGATGCCCGTAGGTCGTCTTGGGCATCATCCCGCCGTAGCCGATGGTCGCCGAGGTCTGAACCGAGAAGAAGAAGGCGTCCCGGACGGAGCCCGGCTCAGCGTTCAAGATGCTGTCGCCGCCCAGCACGAACAGCACGGCAAAGAGCACGTTCGTAGCCACCCAACCTACCGCGAGCAGGCCGATCAACCGCGGCCAGGAGGTCGTGAGCAAGGTGTGGTAAAGGTCACCCAAACGGTCGCGGGTCAGGCCGACGGTCTCGACCGACGGACCGGCGGCGGCGCCATTCGGACCTAACGCATGAAGAGGACGCGGCGGAAGCTCGGTCAGCATGGAGGCCTTCTACCCTGCGCTTACCTTACGCGACGCCGCGTGGGTCGACATCCACCACCAATCGCACGCCCCGACCCGGAGTCCAGGTCGTGTGGTGCTCGTTGAGGAACTTACGAAACGGACCGATCTCGCGGCCGCGCAGGACCACTTGAACGCGAAAGCGGCCGACGAGCTTCGGGAGCGCGGCGAACGCGGGGCCCAACACGTCGACGCCCGCGAAACCTTCCGCCTGCTTTTGAAGCAAATCCGCCAACGTTTGACCTGCTTGCAGCGTGGCATCTCGCTCAACGCCCTCGCAGCGGAGCAGCACCAGTCGCGAGAACGGAGGGTACCGCAACATCCTGCGTATGCGCTCCTCATGCTGCGAGAACGCCGTCATGTCGCCGATGCAGGAGAACACCGGGTGCTCCGGATGCGCCGTCTGCAAGAACACCTGCCCGGGAACCTCGCCCCGGCCCGCGCGACCGCAAAGCTGCGTCACCAGCGAGAAGCATCGCTCTGCGGACCGAAAGTCCGGCATCCCAAGAATGTGATCGCACCCCAAGACCGCCGCGACATGGACGTCCGGAAAGTCGTGCCCCTTCGCGACGATCTGCGTGCCGACCAAAAGTCGGGCGTCGCCGCTCCGGAATCGCTCAAGGATCTCCGCGTGACTCCCACGCTCCGAGGTGGTGTCTGCGTCCATACGGGCGATCGGGATGCCGGGGAACGCCGCAGACACGACCTCTTCCACCCGCTCCGTGCCTTGGCCGAGGATCTCCAGCGCGGTGCCGCACTTTGGACAATCGCGCTGGAACTTCCTGTGAAATCCGCAGTAGTGGCAATCAAGGCGACCGGCCCCCTGGTGATACACCATCGACACACCGCAGCTTGGGCAATCGTAGGCCTGACCGCAGCCCGGACACTCAACAAAAGTCGCGTACCCACGACGATTGTAGAGCAGAATCGCCTTTCCGCCCGCGTCCAGCGCCGCTTGTATCGCATCGCGAACGACCGCCGATAGTAGCGGCGCACGCCCCCGAGGCGGGCGCTCCAAGCGCATGTCGACAACGGTGGGCTGGGGGACGGGGCGCGCGGTCGCACGGTGACGCAGGGTGAGCAGCCCGTATCGGTTGGATCGGGCGTTCGTCCATGTCTCCAAGCTGGGCGTCGCGGATCCGAGCACCACAGGACACCCGAGACGCTTCGCGCGGACCACCGCGACGTCGCGAGCGTGGTATCGAACGCCGTCCTCCTGCTTGTAGGAGTCGTCGTGCTCTTCATCGACGACGATCAAGCCCAGATCCACAAAGGGCGCGAAGACCGCGCTTCGGGCACCGACCGCGACCTTTACTGCACCCGAACGAATCTTTCGCCACTCTCGCAGACGCTCCGCGCCGGTCAGCGCGGAGTGGAGAACCGCGACCTCGCCCGGAAAGCGGTCGTCAAAGCGCGCCGTCAGCTGCGGCGTGAGCGCGATCTCGGGGACCAAGACCAGCACCTGTTGCCCGAGCGTCACTACCTGCGCCGCAAGCGCAAGGTACACTTCGGTTTTCCCTGCACCGGTTACCCCGTGCAACAGCCAAGGGCGCGGCACCACCTCTCCCTCAGGAGGAAAAACCTGCTCGATGGCCGCTACCTGCTCCGCGTTCAACCGCGGAGCCTGAGTGCGGGGAGCCCCCTTCGGCCGCTGCCCCTTGGGGCGCTCCTCTCGCCGCACCGCGCCCAGCGCCTCCAGCCTACGCACCGTCTCGTTGGGGAGCTCGCTCAAGCGCATCGGCCCGCTGGCGACCAGCTGCGCCAAGGTCTCCCGCGCACGCACCGAGCGGGTCGCGAGGACCCTACCGTCGGCACCTTCAACCGCCACCACCCAAACTTCAAGGTCGCGTCGGGGCGCGACCACCACATCGTCTGCCCGAATCAAGCCGGCCGTCAACAGCGCAGCGATGCCGCGGGGCACGTCCTCCATCTCGGCGCTGAGCTTGCGCTCGAGCGCGGAGCGGGTGATCCCCGGCCGCGCCACAATCTCCCGCAACACCTGCCCAAGCCCGCCGACTGGCGGCTCTCCAGCGATCGCTTCGATCCCCGCGTCGGTGGGGTTGTACACGTGGCGTGTGCGGGAGCGTGTGTCGGAAGGAGTCGCCGACGCGATGACCTCCCCGAGCGGAGCAAGATAATACTCCGCCATCCACCTATAGAGTGCCAGCTGCTCCGGGGTGAAAGCCGGCTCGTCCTCCAACACACGAAGGATGTGTTTCGCCGCGACCGGTGGCGGCCCGCAGGTCTCTACCACCCATCCAACGAGCTCCCGGGTGCGGTAGGGAACGACCACCGCGGTGCCTGGCGGCAGTTCTTCGTCCGAAGCGTAGGTATATAGCGCATGAACCGGCAACGGCACCGCGACCTTGAGGTACACCGGAGCCGGAGCGCTCACCCCTTCCTCACGCGCGGCGCAGCTGCCCGATACTGAACCGGCCACGGCGCGTCAAAACCGCTTGAACCGGCTGCGTGCAGGCCAAAGTACGGGTCAGCGAGGTGGCCGCGGGCCATCGCCACCAGATCGGCGCGCCCGGCCGCGAGGATCGTGTTCGCTTGATCCGCAGTCTGGATATTGCCCACCGCCATCGAACGGACGTTGCCTTCGTTCCGCACCTGATCGGCGAAAGGGACCTGAAACATCCGACCGTACACCGGCCGCTGCTGCGGGACGACGCCCCCCGCCGAGCAGTCGATCAGATCGACGCCGGCGTCGGTCAACGCCCGCACCAGCACCGTCCGCTCCGCGTCGGTCATGCCGCCCGGCGTCCATTCGGTCGCGGAGATGCGAACCGCGAGCGGACGATCCGCAGGCCAAACGGCGCGAACGGCAGCAACGACCTCGAGCGGAAAGCGCATGCGATTTTCGAGGCTCCCACCCCAAGCGTCCTCGCGACGATTGGTGAGGGCGCTCAAAAACGTGTTCAACAAATAGCCATGGGCGCAATGCAGCTCGAGCACGTCAAAGCCAACGGCTGCGGCGCGGGTCGCCGCCGCCACAAAATCGTCGCACACCTTCAGCATGTCGGCGCGGGTCATTGCGTGCGGCGTGGGCGAGGCGTCGTCGTAGGGCTCGGCCATCGGACCCCAGACCTGCCACGGACCTTCGGCTTCCATGAGCGGGGCCCCGTTGCGTACCCATGGCAGCGCGCAGGATGCTTTCCGGCCTGCGTGCCCGAGCTGCACGCCGATAGCGGGGCGGGTGACCCCATCTTCGCCGCGGGCCGCACACTGCTGGTGAGCAAAGCGGACGATGCGTCGCCATGCGTCGGCTTGCTCCTCGTTCCAAAGGCCTGTGCAGCCCGGCGTAATCCTGCCCTCGGGGCTCACCGCGGTCGCCTCGGTGAAAACCAAGCCTGCGCCGCCCAAAAGTCGGCTACCGAGGTGCACCAAGTGCCAATCGTTCGGCACCCCGTCGTCCGCCGAGTACTGACACATGGGCGAGACAACGATCCGGTTCGGGAGCGTCACTCCCCGCAGCTGCAGCGGAGTGTGAATCGGATCCCGCGGCGAAACGCCGTGCTCGGCGCACCACTCGTCGCGCACCGCTTGAACAAACGTGGGATCGCGCTTCTTCAGCTCGTCCCAGGTGATGCGCTTGGAGCGCGTCATCAGACCAAAAGTGAGCCGATTGACACTGTGTTGCATGTATCGAGCGGAGTGCTCAAACCACTCGAGGCTGGTCTGGGCGCTGGTCTGCAGACGCTCCACCTCGGGCCGACGCGTCTGCTCATACTGCTGCAGCGCCGCCGGGACATCGCTGGTTCCCGCCAGCGCCGCATCGAGGGCAATGACGTCTTCCATCGCCAACTTCGTACCGGATCCGATCGAAAAGTGGGCGGTGTGCACCGCGTCACCGACCAGCACCACGTTCTCGAACGCCCAGCGGCCGCACCGAACATTGGGAAATGAACGCCAAAGGCTGCGATTGGTCAGCAGCTTGCCACCGTGCAGGTGACGGCCGAAGAGCGCGTGCAGATACGCCAACACCGCTTGCTCACTGGCGGTGTCCAGACCGGCGCGACGCCATACTTCCTCGGTGCATTCAACGATAAACGTGCTCCGCGCCCCGTTGATCGGGTCGGCGCCCTCGGCGACGAAGGGGTAGGCGTGGACCTGAAAGAGCCCGTGCTCGTTCTCCTCAAAAAGGAAGGTGAACGCAGGCAGTCGCACGTCGGTGCCCAGCCAGGTGAACCGACACCGCCGGGGGTCGACCACGGGCTGGAACACGTCGGAGAACCGCGCGCGGATGCGACTGTTCACGCCATCCGCCGCGACGACGAGGTCAGAGGTCGACCGGAGCTGGTCAAAGGTCGCGTCATCGACGTCCGTGCCGTCGGCGATGACACAGCCAAGCTGTGTCGCTCGGCGAACCAGAATCTCCAGCAGCGTCACCCGGGCGAGTCCGCAGAACTCGTGCCCGGAGGAGCGGACGTGCTCATCGCGTACGAATACGTCGATGTCGTCCCACCACGCGAAGTTTTCCCGGATCTCCGCGGCCGTCACCGGATCCGCCTCATCAAAATGACCTAAGGTCTGCGCGGAGAAAACCACGCCCCAGCCAAAGGTCTCGCCGGTGGCGTTGCGCTCCCAGATGCGAACCTCATGCTGAGGATCTCGCAATTTGAGGAGGATGCCAAAGTAAAGCCCGGCCGGCCCACCACCGATAATCTCAACGCGCATCGCACCACCAGAGGCGTCGTGGCTAACCGGCTCGTCGGTCCCGTGCGCCCCTCAAACCGGCATCACGCCGGCCAGAACGCGACGAGCAGCGCGATCACCAGCAGCCCGACGATCCCGGCTACAACCCAGCCCGTTCCTATGCTTGAGGAGGCATCATCGAGGCGCAGCGGGCGGCTCGGACCGACCGGCAGATGACTCGCGAGCTCTTCGGCGGTGCGGCCCGTCTCCGTCCATTTTCCGGGGCCCTTTTCATGGGCGCGCTCGGTGCTGTTGGTGACGCCCGCCGCGCCTGACCACGTAGGGTCTCCTGCCGATGGAGGGGGCTCAACCTGTAGGTCCGAGTCCAGGTAGGAAAAATCGTCGCCGACATCCGGGAGGGGAGCACGATCTTCTGCGACGGGGCGGCCAGTTAGTCCCACCGCCGCTGCGCTGAAATCGGGCGCATCCCAGAGGTCGTTGTAGGGCTCCGGGGCGGGTACAACCGGCGGCGAGACCACGTTCGGCGGCCGAGCCACGTTCGGCGCGGGACGCACCGACTGGGGGCTCACGGTGGTGTTGACATCGAAG
>CAIUMM010000136.1 GCA_903900265.1 uncultured Pseudomonadota bacterium | reverse complement strand
TCAATCTTCCAACCGGTAGAAGTCGTGGCAGTTGGAGCAGCTGGCGCCCACCTGTCCCTGGGCGGCTTTGGCTGCGGCCATGTCTCCGGCTTTCGCAGCGTCGGCAAAGGCTTTCACCCGCTCCTGGTACAGCGCGACCGCCCGTGCGTAGCCTTCGGGATCGGTCCAGATCGTCTCTTTCGCCCCGGTCTGCACCGCGTCGGGGCCGGTGCCGGCGGGGAACACATCCGCGAGCGGCGCGCTGGCGAGCGCCGACGCGTAGGCCGCGAGGTCCTGCGGGCGATTGACCTGTCCGCTGGTGACCATCGCCGCCAACTTGAGCTCCTTTCCCATCTCCTGCATCAGCACCGACCGATAGGCCACGAGCGCTTTGGCTTCGGCCTTGGGATCTGCCTTTTCTTCGGGCTTCGTTTCCGCCGCGGGGGCTGTGGGCTTGGCTGGCTTGGCGAATGCGGGAGACGCGGTGACGAAGCACAACGCGGCTGCGCACATGGCGAGAGCGGTCCCGTAGCGGGCGAGGGGGCGGGCGGGGGAGAGGGCGGGGGAGAGGGTAGGCAACATGTTCATGAGAAACCTCAAGAGGGGTGGGTATTCCGGCGGCGGAGCATCGTGAGCGCGGCCACAGCGAGCAGCGACGTGCCGGTGAGGGGGGCGCCTAAAGGCGCGCCGAGGGGATCGCTGCCCGTTGCACAGCCGCAGCCCGCCTTGGTCTCCGGCGCGGGGCTGTCGGGATGGTCTTCGGCGGAGGTGTCTCCGGAGTCTTCCCCTGAGACATCGCTTGTGCGGGTCAGCGTGAGCGTGAAGTCGCGTCGCGGATGACGCCCGCCGGCCGCGAGGTTCGGGGCGCCGAGGTTGGCGACGCCGATGCGCACCTGCGTAGCGCCGGTCAGGTCGAGATCGACCTCGAGGGGGGCGCCCGCTTCTGCGCGCGCCTTGACCACGCGCGCGGCCGCTCCGTCTTGCCACGCCGCTGCGACCACGCCCCATTGGGACGCGTCGTCGCCGTCGACCATCACGTGCAGCGGCAGGGTCATGTCGGCGTCGAGGGCGACGTCAAAGTAAGAGGTGCCGAGGTCGTAGGGGGCGTCGACCGGCGTGATGCTGACGCCGGCTTCTGCCCCGGAGAGCGCGAGGTCGGGCTCGCGCGCCACACGCGCTGCGCGGGGCCAGTCCGCCGCTTCGAGGTAGTGCGCGCCGTCGTCGTCATCGGCCACGAACATGCGCCACTCAGCGAGCCCGAGGTAGACGTCTTCGTAGGTCGGTGCGGCGTCCCCGCCGGCGAGCGCGAGGGCGTCGATGTAGTCGGGGGAGGTTCGGTCCCCGCCCTGCGCCAGATCGAGCCAAAGCTGCAGCAGCGTCGTCCCGTCGTTGGTGCCGTAGGCCTGCTCGAGGTACAGACCGGCGATGCTGCCGCCGTACTCGTACAGGGAGTAGTCGTTGTACGCCGTGACTTCGTCGCTGTAGCCGTCGAACAGCAGGGACTCGAAGGGGAGGTCGTTGAAGTCGGCGATGTCGATGACGTACAGGTTGGAGTCAGGGACTACCAGCTCTTCCATCGCTTCGGCCGTGGATTCCCAGACAAAGCTCGTCGCTTCGGCGCCGTCGATCCGGTACTGCAACGCGTGGTTGAACTCGTGCGCTACAAAGTCCGGCATGTCGTGGTCGGTGATGTAGCGGTCATCGAGGGCCACGAACGCGGCGATGCTGTAGTAGTCGTCGTCAGCGTACACGTCGCGGTACGGTCCCCAGGTCCAGCCTCCGCCTGCGGTCTCTTCGTTGGTCAGGTAGTAGTCGAAGCGGTCGGTGTCGCCGCCGATGTCAGCGTCTACGGTGGGCTCAAGCCAGCCCATCTGGTCGACCTCGACCTCCCAGGCCATCTCTGCGGCGGGGAGCACGACGGTCGCTGCGCGATCGGCGTCCTCCGCGCGGCGGTAGTGCACGCGGATCGGGTAGATAGCGGAGTCGACGTAGCCGACGGAGTCCGGCCGCCCGGAGGCATCCGCGCTGTGCTTACGCTCCTCGCGCAGCTGCAACGTGCCGCATGGCCCGCGGGCGAGCGCCGGTTGGATGACCAAAACGGCGAAGAATGCGGGCACTACGGGCATAGAAGCTCCTAAAGACGAGGGATTAGGCGTCCAACATGCTGCGGACGATCTCCTGCACGACCTGCGGCTGGGCCTTTCCGCCCGTCGCCTTCATGACCTTGCCGACGAAGAACCCCAACAAAGAGGCCTTGCCTGCGCAGAACGCCGCGACCTCGGTGGGGTGATCGGCGAGCACGGTGCGCGCGGCAGCTTCGACGGCGCCGCGGTCGTTGACCACCGCCCAGCCGCGGGCCTTGACGATCGCGGCGGCGTCACCGCCTTCGGTGGCCAGCACCATGAGCAGATCCTTGGCGGTGCGGCTGGTGATGTGGCCGACGTCCAACAGCTGCGCGACGCGTCCAATCTCGCGGCCCGCCGCGCGGAAGCCGTGGACCTTGCGCAGCGCAGCGACGTCGTTCATCACGAGGTTCGCGACCGCTTTGGCGTCTTCGAAGCCGTGGCGCGCCTCATCGAAGAGGGCGCCGAGCGCTTCGTCATCGGCGAGCACGGCGGCGTCGGGACCAGAGAGGCCGAGCAGCACGTACCGGTCGAACGCTGCGGTCGCTGCGGGCGTACGGGCTCGGTTTTCCGGGGCACGTACGGGTTCGGGGCGTTCCTGCCGGACCGTCGCGGTCGGCGCGGCAGACGCTGCAGGCGCGACGGCGGTCTGCTTGGCCCAGGAGTCCTTGAGCGCGACGGTGCGGTTGTAGACCGGCGCGCCGGGCTTGGAGTCCAGCAGATCTACAAAGAAGTAGCCTTCGCGCTCGAATTGGTAGCGCTCTCCGGCGTTGGCGTTGCCCAGCATCGGCTCCACCATCGCGCGCACGACGGTCAGCGCGTTGGGGTTCACGTGCGTGAGGAAGTCTTCTTCGCCGGCGTCGGGGCGCTCGTGGTTGAACAAGCGGTCGTAGATGCGCACCTCGACCTCGTGCGCATCGTCGACGCTGACCCACTGGATGGTGCCTTGCACCTTGCGCCCGTCGAGCGCGTTTCCGCCGCGGCTCGTGGGATCGTAGGTGCAGCGCAGCCCGATGATCGTGCCTGCGTCGTCTTTTTCTACGCCCACGCAGCGGATGATGTAGCCGTAGCGCAGCCGTACCTCCGCGCCCGGCGAGAGGCGGAAGAACTTGCGGGGAGGATCCTCCATGAAGTCGTCGCGGTCAATCCAGATCTCCCGCGAGAACGACAGCGTGCGGCTGCCTTCGTGGGCGATCTCGGGAGGCCAAAGCGGGGCTTCGAGCGCTTCGCGCTGTCCTTCGGGCCAGTTTTCGATCACCACGCGCAGCGGGCGGAGCACCGCCATCCCGCGCGGGGCTCGCCCGTTGAGGTCGTCGCGTATCGCGCCCTCGTAGAGCGCAAGATCCACGAGGCTATTGGCTTTTGCCACGCCGATGCGCTCGCAGAACAGCCGGATCGCCTCGGGCGTGACGCCCCGGCGTCGCTGCCCCGCCAGCGTCGGCATCCGCGGGTCGTCCCAGCCGCGCACGTGGCCCTCTTTGACGAGGCGCAGCAGCTTGCGCTTGCTGACCACGACATAGCTCATGTTCAGACGGGCGAATTCGTATTGCTTGGGCTTGCTGGGAAGGTCGCAGTTGTCGATGACCCAGTCGTAGATGTCGCGGTTGTTCTCGAACTCCAGCGTGCAGATCGAGTGGGTGATGTGCTCGAGCGCGTCAGAGATCGGGTGGGCGTAGTCGTACATCGGGTAGATGCACCAGGCATCGCCGGTGCGATGATGGTGCGCGTGCCGGATGCGGAAGAGCAGGGGATCGCGCAGCTTCATGTTCGCGGCCGACATGTCGCCTTTGCCGCGTAGGACGTGGGCGCCATCGGCAAACTCGCCAGCGCGCATGCGGGCGAACAGGTCGAGGTTCTCTTCGGCGCTGCGGTCCCGGAACGGGCTGTTGACGCCCGCTTCGGTGACCGTGCCGCGGGTCTCGCGGATCTCGGCGTCGGTCTGCGAGTCGACGTAGGCCTTACCGGCGCGGATCAGCTTGACCGCGAGATCGTAGCAGGCTTCGAAGTAGTCGCTGGCGTTGTAGAGATGCTCGCCCCAAGAAAATCCCAGCCAACGCACGTCGTTGAGGATGCTCTGGACGTACTCGTCGTCTTCTTTGGCGGGGTTCGTGTCGTCGAAGCGCATGTGGCAGCGCCCGCCGAACTGCGCGGCGAGGCCGAAGTTGATGCAGATGGACTTGGCGTGCCCGATGTGCAGATAGCCGTTGGGCTCGGGCGGGAATCGGGTGATTACGCCGGTGTGCCGCCCGCTGTCCAGATCCGCCTGCATGATGTCCGCAAGGAAATTACTCGACGTTCCGTTCGTCCCATCGCCTGCGTTGGACGAGGCGGGAGGGACGGGGGCGTTCTGGTCGTTCATCTTCGTCATGCGGCGCCGACTCCGTGCTGGGGTTCTGGGCTGCGGGGCTATCCAGTCCAGCCTCGGTGAGCACCTGCTGGAACTCGGCCAGATCGTCCTCGTCCAGCTGCTGCTGCTCTTCGAACCTCTGCTGCGCGATCACGCCGGCGCGGGCGGCACGAATATTGGCAAACTCTACGAGCGATAGCATCGCCCATTGGTAGATGTCGACTTCGTAGTATTCGAGGATGTTGTCGGTGGTGTTCAGCAGGATGTAGATGACGGTCATCGCCACGTAGATGTGGGAGATGAACGTGACCCTCACGTCGCCAGAGACGCGGATGAGTCGGAAGCCTTGGTACAACATGATGAAAAGAACGTACACGAACGCCGCGAGCCCGACGAAGCCGGTCTCGTACAAGACCCGCAGGTAGCCGTTGTGGGGTGCGGCCTCGACCCCGAACAGCTCGACGCCCAGCATGACGGAGGACCCGGCTCCAAATCCGAACCAGGGTTGATCCCAGATGCGAAGTAGGATCTGCTCCCAGAAGTACAATCGCCAGCCCACCGACGTGTTCAGGTCGTAAACGTCCGCGCCGCCGAGGGTGTCGCCAACGCTGGTCACTCGGCTGAGAATGCCTTGACCGAAGCCGATGAGCACAAACGCGCCGATCACGGTAGCGACGATGATGTAGCTGCGCTTCTTGTACATCCACGACAGATACATGAACGCAAACAACATACACACCCACGTGATGCGCGTGTAGGTCGCGATCTGCAAGCTGACCAACATTCCGAGGTAGATCAGGCGCGTGGACTTGTTCTTTACGTGCGGGGACAGGAACTCTGAGTAGGCCAGACAGAACAGAAAGTCGAGGTACATCCCAAAGTGTGCGGGATGAAAGAACGAGGAGTTGACTCGGTTATACCCTTCGGTGATGTCGTTGCCTGTGCCGGTCACCCACTGGTAGTAGCCGTAGATGATCGGCACAATGCTGGATGCATAAAGAGCAGTCACCAACTGCCGTTCCATCCGGGAGTCCAGCATGTCGGAGATGATCAGGTACGTGAAGAACGGCGCCGCGAGCCGTGTGACAAAGCGCAACGCCCAATGGAAGTCCGGCGCCCAATAGATGGAGATGGCAAAAATCAGGAGGAAGATGCCGTACGGCGTAGTGAGTGAGCGGCCCTTGAACGGGTTTTTCCACAGCACCAAAAAGTAGACAAAGCCGATGCCTGTGGCCAGTACGTTGACCAGGCCCCCGAGGTCGAAGTCGATACCGCTGCCGGTGTCGATGCGTTCGCCGCCGGCGATGAAGTTGCGCATCGAGATCAGCGTCAAAAACCCGAGGATGAACACCCGCGGGTTGGCTAAGAACGTGCCCGCGCCGATCGCGATGATGCCAACCGCCGCCATGTAGGCGGGCCCGCCGATGGCCATCGCCCCGGCGAGCGGCACGGTGATGAGGATCGGCACCAGCAGCTGCCGGACGGGATCCGTGCCAAAGTCGGAGAGCGGAGAAGGACCGGCCAAGTGGGGTCTCTAACGCTGTCTACCGGGCGGCGTCGGCGATCACGGTCCGGTAGATGTCTTCGACCTCGACGACGACCTTTTCCCAGCCGTAGCGTTGGGCGACTTCGCGCGCCCGGTGCGAGCTATCCGCGTTTACCGAGCGACGCGTGGCGCGGATGACCTCGGCCGCAGCGGCGGCGTTCTTGAAGTCAACGAGCCCGCCGTTGCGGGCGCCATCCCCCGCGTCGTGGAAGTACCGGAAGGCGCGGATGTCGTTGAGCACCGGTACCAAGCCCGCGGCTATCGTCTCGACCACGGAGATGCCGAAGCTCTCGTACTCAGCGGGCCAGAGCCCGAGCTCTGCGGTGCGGACGAGCTCGTGCATGGTGTGTTCATCGACCTTGCCGTGGAAGCGCACCCGGTCGCCGATCCCGAGCGCGTCGGCCTCGGCGCGCAGCTGGTCGAGCAGTCCGGGCACCACCTCCGGCCCCACGATCTCCGCGGTGAACGGATCCTTGAACGCAGCATAGGCGCCGAGCGCGCGAAGCAGGTGGCTCAGGCCCTTGTGACGGTCCACGCGCCCGACGGTCACGAACCGGCCGGGGATCGGCGCGCGGTCCAACGTCTGCCACGGGTCGGGGGCAACGCCCGTTCGCACCAGTCGCCCGCGGTCGGTCAGCTTGGAGAACAGCTCTTGATCCTGATCCGAGGTGTAGATCAGCGCGTCTACCTGCTGGACCAGCCTCCGCGTCATCGTCTGGAACCACAGCTTCTTCAGCCGGGGCGCGAAGTCGGTGTGAAAGAAGCCGCCGTGCGTGGAGAGCACGACGGGACGCTGATGCCAACGGCGCGTGAGCGTGAGCCAATCGGCGAGAAAGTCGACGGCGTGCACGTGGACGACGTCGTAGCGGCTCACGAACTGCGCGACGCGCGGCGCGATCGGGTAGCGCGTGCTGCCCGCGAACGGGACGCGCCACACGTGCGAGGAGCCGCCGTGGGGGTGCACCATGCGGTCGTACGGCGGGAGCGAGCGACCATCTTCGAACGCGCGGTCGAGGGTGACGATGTCGGCGGTGTGCCCCAGTTTTGTGAGATTCTCAGCCAACCATTGCACATGCCGCTCGATTCCGCCGAGGTTCGGCCAGAACACCCGCGTGGCGAGCAGGACCCTCAAGTCAAAGCACCCCGACGAGCAACGCGAGGTTGAAAATCACCGCGTTGAACGCGAGATGAAGCGTGACCCGCTGTGTGGTCGCCGCGTAGGCCGCGGGGTCCGTCACCGTGCCGTTGCGATCCAGCAAGCGACACGGCTCCAGCGTCCAAATCTCGAGGATCACATAGTTGATCCAGTAGAAAAGAAGCAGCGCCAGCTGCACGCCGCCAAGGTCGGTGCTGGGATCGGTGGGGATCGCAAAGCGGTCCAGCAGCGTCGTCGCGCCCGGGTTGTGCGCCGAAGGCCACAGCGTCGCGTAGGTCAGCCAGAACAGACCCAGCGAGAGACCGATCCCTGCCCCCCAGGCGCGATACACGCGCACGAGGGCGATGTCATCGACGTAGGGGATCGCCTTGCGCCCGACGAGCAGCAAGGCGAACGCCGCCAGCGAGCCTCCATGCACAGTGCTCGCCAACGACAGGACCAGCTCCAGCGCGGTGTGCACGCCGGGGCTCATCGCACCCCCAGCAGGGCGCTCGCCGGGGCGTTCAGCGCGGCATCAAACGGCGCTGCGATCGGCGCGGTCGACAGACTCTCGGCGAGGTGCCGGCGCTCC
>CAIUMM010000135.1 GCA_903900265.1 uncultured Pseudomonadota bacterium | reverse complement strand
CCGTCCGCGAGCTCCATCTGCTGCGCGACCCACGCGGCGACGCCCTCCTTTAGGATGGCCTCGTCCCGCTCGGACAGCTTCTTCCGCTTCGCCGCGTTGCGACGACGGAGCGCGACCTCGCGCTGGATGGCCTCGCATTGCTCGGCGTAGGTGCGGACGGCCTTCTCGTTCATGCGCGTGCGGCCGAGCGCCGTGTAGGTGAGGAGCACCACGTCGTACTCGCCGGCCTGGAACCGGGTCCACTTCTCGGCGCGCTCCTGCGGCGTGTCGGTGTCGCTCGTCGCGAGCCCCTTCCGGTCGCCGCGGCTGATCGTCTTCTTCTTCGAGCCGATGACGGCGACCCGATAGTCGGGGAGCGCCGTGGCGAAGTCGTCGTACCACTTCCAGATGATGGAGTTGGGGACCAGCACCACGGGGCGCTTGCACCAGCCCTCCTGACGGGCGCGGGCGAGCACGGCGAGGCCGGTGTAGGTCTTGCCGACGCCCACGTCGAACGCCAGCAATCCGCCCCGGTTGGCGAGGATGCGCCGGGCGCCGGCGACCTGGTGCGGATCGAGGCGCACGGCGCGCTCGCCGGGCCGAAGCGCAGAGGCAGGACGGAACCCGCGACCCCGCGTCCAGCGGGCGACGGCCAGCGGCTCCGCGGTGTAGCTCGGGGCGATGTAGCCCCGGAACTGCCGGTTGTAGGCGTGCTCGATGGCAAGGCGACGCTCGGGCGTGGCTCCGGCCCATCCCTTGAAGCTGGCGTCCCACTCGGCCGCCTTCTTCATCCGGATCTTGTCGATGTCCTTCTCGTTGTCGTCGTCGAACTTCTTCGACGGGCTGAACATCGTCTTGTCGTGGTTGATCCAGCCGAGGATGAGCAGCACTTCGGGGTGCATGTCCCCGGCGTTCTCCTTCTTCGACATCTGGTCGTACTGCCACCCCTTCGGGGCGAGAAGCCCGCCCTGACGGACGAACTCCACGTCGTCGTACCCGGTGTAGGTGGCGTTCACCCACTGGGCCACGAGGTCCAGCGGGAGCCAGCCTTGCCGCGCGCTCACGCCCTCGATGTCATCGAAGATCGCGGGCTTGATCACGTCGAGCAGTCGCGCGACCTGGGCCTTCGCCTGGGCGTCGTCGGGACGCGCCATCGCCCGGTCCATCTTCGGCCAGAGCGAGCCGGAGAGGTACACGTCGGCGGGGGACAGCTCGGTGAACGTGTCGCCGTCGAGGCACCAGCCCGCAGCCAGCACCTTTGCGCGCACCTGGTCGGGCGTGAACGGGCCGCCGAGACCGGCGTGGTAGTCGAGCAGCTCGCGGAGCGAGAGGGCGCGGGCGTGCCGGTAGAGGTGCTCGGCTTGGGCCACCACGTCGTCGGCGCGGCCGGTGTAGCGGGGCTCGATGGCGGGCGGCTTGCGACGCAGCCCGTCGATGAGGTGCCCGGCTCGGTCGAATGCGGAGAGGAACCGCTCGGCGCCGGTGTTCCCTGCGCGTGCGAGCTTGACGAGATCGATGATGGCGTGCGGGTTGCCGTTGGTCGCGTGCCAGGCGGTCAGGCCCTCGAACAGCTCCGGCCAGAGCATCTGCGGCTCCTCGGCGTTCTGGGCCGCGACCAGCGCGAGGTACTTGTCCACCCGGAGGCCGAGCAGGACCGCGGACGCGAGCTCGCGGGGAAGGTCGGTGACCTCCGCCTCGGTGACGCGGGTGACCCCGACACGCCCGCCGGTCGCGCCGGGATCGGCGGCCTGCCGTTGCGGGAATGCGATGACCTTGCAGTCGCCGCAGATCGGGCGCTCCACGAGGTCGGGGAGCCGCGTGAACTCGCCCTGCACCTGGTAGCCCCAGCGGGGCTTCGAGGTCTGGTCGTCCTCGCCGTGGTCGTCGCCGACTTCGCGGCCGAGAATGTGCCGGGGGTACTCCTTGAAGTAGCCACCCGCGACGATGCCCTCGTCGGCGGCGTCGAAGGCGTCCAGCTCACCGCCACGGGCGCGGAAGAACAGGAGGTCCGTCACCAGCATCGCGCCGGGGAAGATCGCCTCGCGGCGCTTCTCGTTGATGCTCGGGAGGCGGTACGCGGCGGCCAGGTGGTGCCGCTTGAGCACCTTCTCGCGCAGCGCGACGAACTGCGCCGTCCGCGAGGTGAGGAAGCCGCCGGGGACCAAGAATACGCCGAGCCCGTCGGGAGCGAGCAGATCGAGCCCCCGACGAAGGAAGTAGTGGTACGCCATCTTCTCGCGGTAGGCCCGGTCGGGGTCCTCCGCGATGGATGCGCCCCGGATGCCGTAGGGCGGGTTGGATACGACGAGGCCAAGCCGACCGGACGCCGCGGCACCCTTCTCGCGCACCCAACGCTCGAACGGGGCGAGCGTGAGGTCTACATCGG
>CAIUMM010000134.1 GCA_903900265.1 uncultured Pseudomonadota bacterium | reverse complement strand
TGAGCGCTGCGAGCTTCTCAGCGAGGCCCTGCGGCGTCAATTCGATCGCGTGGGTGCCGTCTGAGTACATCCGCTTCATGCCGATGCGCACGACCGTCCGTCCGTCCGCACCTGTCAATCGCTCGATCCGGGAGAGCGCCACCGGCGGCCGCAGGAAGTAGCGGCAGAGCCTGGCCACCAAGCACCTGCACACGCCTGACCTTCTTCACCGCCTTGCCCGCGTCTGTGCCTGTCGCCAGACGGTTCGTCAACGATGCGAGCTGGAGCAGGCCGTGCACGTCGCTCTCGTCGTGCCCATCGTCGGGCTGCGCGTCATCCGCCGCTCGATGTCCTCCGTCGATGGGGAGACGTGGAAGAACCGGAGGTGCCGCGCCGCGGTCGTAGACGCCGTCAAGGTGCACGACGTGGAAGTGCAGGTTCAATTAGAGCGCAGAGCCGAACCGCTGGATCGCCGTGACGGAGCCCGTTTGCCCGGCCCGTCGACCGCTCTGCGTCCGGTAGAACCGCGCGATGCACCGGAGCGCGACCTGCAGCACACCCTCAGCGAGATCCTGACGCCGAGCGAGGAGCCAGCGGCGGCGCCACGGTACCGTCAGGACCCACTGGCGCGTCGCCGCCCAGGGGATCACCCGGTCAACCCAGTGCGCCGCCTGCTCGGACATCCGTCGCCCGAGGCAGCTCGGGCAGAAGCCTCGCGTCTTGCACGAGAAGAGCACGCAGCGGTGGTGCTCGCAATCCTGGCACTCGAGCCAGGCGAAGCCCTGGGTTGGGTCCCGGCAGCTCCGCCCACCCCAGTAGCCCGGACGCCTGCTTGAATGGGCAATAGCCATGACCACGACGCGCTGCGGCTCAACGTCGAAGAATACCGCGTACGGGAATCGGCTCGCGAGAGCGCGACGGACCGGATCTGCGCGTTTCCATTGCGGGAAGGCCAGCGGGCGCTCCGCCACGGAGGCGACGACCCGCTCGATCTCCGCGGCGAACTCGAAGCCGAGGCCCGCGCGGCGAGCTTCGTACCAGGCAGCAGCCTACTCAAGCTCGTCCAACGCGTCTGCGTGGACGTCGACCGGCAAGCTCACGACGCGGAGAGACGGCGGAGGACGCGGGCGCGCGCCTCGGACCAGGGGACCGCGTCGACCGTGCCGCGCTGGCGACGGGCCTGGATCTCTGTGAGCCACGCCCCGTCCCACTCGGCATCAGCGGGGCCATCGACGCTGTCGATCAGCTCCGACGCCAAGCGGAGCCTGTCCGCGGGGTCGAGCGCCATGGCTTCGGTAGTGACGACGTGTAGGGGCTGGGACATACGGAGAGTGTAGCGCCGCTCAGCGCCAACGGCGAGCCCGACCGGCCCCTACGGCGATCCACCAATCCGAATCATCGACCGACGGTATAACTCACCGCCAAGAAGAACAATTCGAGCGCTCGGGCAGCCGGCTGGCGTTCGGATAGGCGTGGGCAAGGTCCCAGCCCGCGGCACCCGTCGCGGATACGTGCGGAGGGCCGAAGACCACGCGCATCGGCTCCATCAACCGTTCACCGTAGCCAACTGCGGTCACGATGACGATCCCGCTGAGCCCTCTCGCGCGCATGTCCATTGCCCATAGATTGGCGCAAACCTGCAACCGCAGCGGCACCGACGGTCGCTGCCCCAAGCTCGCCATCTGCCCCCACATCCGGAGGGCGCCCATAAGCTCGTTTTCATCGACGACGTTGTCCTGGCGTGTCGGCTCCGAAGCAGAGATAGGGTAGCCGTGCTGAAGC
This sequence comes from uncultured Pseudomonadota bacterium, assembly GCA_903900265.1. GTDB lineage: Bacteria > Myxococcota_A > UBA796 > UBA796 > SXON01 > CAIUMM01. The sequence goes on along the minus strand of CAIUMM010000134.1, from coordinate 4,605 downwards.
TGCCAGAGCAGGTACCGACCCGCCGAGGTTTCGTCGAAGTTGTCCGGGGCCACCTTCTCCTGGAGCGGCAACATCACCAGCATCCCAGGCGTGAGCCTCGCGACGACATCTGCGACTCCGGGCGGGATGGCGGGGCTAAAGGTAGCGGCCGGGAAGGCCAAACTCGCGGGGTAGGAGGTCTGGTCGACCAGCACCGCTCCCATCGCGACGACCGCGACGGTCACTACCGACCGGGACGCATTCGGTCGTCCCTCTAGCCGCGCGCGCAACCACGCCATGAGGCCTGACAGCCCGATCGCCGCAGCGATTGCGGCGGGAACGGCGGCGACGCTGGCCATCCGCCACCAGATGTGAACGTCCGCGAGTGGCGGAACCGCCGTCAGGAGCCACCCAGTCGGGGCGAGGAAGGACATCGACTGGCCGTAGCTGCTATTGTCGCCCCAGATCACCACCACGTAGGGCCCCGCTGCAAAGGAGAGGGAGATCCCAGTGAACCCCATCCACTGGACGGCGCCCGGTCGCCTGAGAGCGATCCCGACGAGCCCGAGCGCGAGCGAGACGACGCCCACGTAGGGGACTAAATCGTTCCAGATGACGGGATCGCGACCCTTCGTGAGTCGGAACAGCTCGTCGATCCCCATCGCCGGGTACCAATCCCGGCTCAGCACTACCGGAGTCCACCCTTCGGAGAATGGCGCTGTGTGCAGGTTTCCCGGGTGGGCCCAGAACGCAATCGTGGCGGGGACCAGGCACACGGCACCGATGGCAGCCACGAGGAGCAGGCGCCATACGGCCTCTCGCACCCGGAGCCTCCACGACCACGCGAGCCCCACTACGATATTGAGGATGCCGCAAAACACTGAGAGGTACCAACCCCCGAGGCACACCGCACCGAGGGTGAGGCCCGCCATCACGCCCACACGCAAGCGGGGGGCAGTTGCCGGCACCGCGCCTTGTCCGCTCGCAGGGCGGCGCATCCATTCGTGCAACAGCGCTAAGTGGAGCGGGTAGAGCGCCACGGGGAGGTACTCGCTCCGGCCCATGTTCGGCGTGTGCAGAAGGAAAGGGGTCCCGCAGAAGACAAGCACGGCAAGGCCCGGCGCCCATCCGTCCTGGGGGCCGACCAGTCGCCGCGCGAGGCGAACGATCGAGACGGCGCCCACGGTGATCGTGACCAGATGGAGCAGGTTCCAGCCGAGGACCGCGCCGCGAACGCCGCTGCCGCCCAGCCAGTAAGCAGGGAGGAAGACCAACAGGTTGATGGGATCCATCAGATGCGCGGTGAACCCGCTCGGCCAGCCGGCTTCTACGTGGCGGACGAAAGGACCGTGAGTCCATAAGCCGCTCGCTGCCGACCACAAGCCCCAGAGGTGCACAGGCGCCTCGGTAACGGCGCCCCCCACCGCCTGGGTCGTGGGATGGACGAGCGCCGAGCCGAGCAGCAGCACCGTGCAGAGCACCGTCGCGACGACGGCGGGGCCGAGGCGGGGCGCCAGTTCGCGGACGCGAGCAGCTTGGATCACGATGGCGTCGAAGGGCGTATTCATGGATTTGTTCCACTATCGCGCTCAGCGTCTCATACCGCCGCGCGGCCCGTGCGCTGGGGGCCCCGAAGTCCACGGTGGACAACTGGCGCGCGCGCGGGATTTTTTTGTATGTCTCGGTGGACCCCTTCACGATCGCGCGCAGTGTCATCGGGTTGCCGCAATGCGGAGTATCGGAGCGACGGTCGACGATCCTTGGTGCTCACCCCAGCGTGGCCGCCAATACCTGCCCCAACCCGAGCAGAAGCGCAAGGATCCCGTACCCGAGCTTCATGATCGTACCCACCAAGATGCCCACGGCGTGGGCCGTCGCCGCCCGGAGCGACGCCCCGTTGCGGTCCGGGTCGTCCGCGGGGCGGGACTGGTACTCGCCGAGATACCCGCCCAGAAAGGGTCCCCCAAGCAGGCACATCACCGTCCACATCGCGCCCGCGGGCAGCCCCAGCCCGGCCGTGATCGTCGTGAACGCGCCCCCGCCCGTACACGCGAGGATCATCCCCACGACGACCCCGATCGTGGCGCCGACGGCGCTCGCCCGCCCGGAGCCCCCGAGCTTCCCGACCACCGCCGGTGCGAGCAACTCGACGACGGTCAATACCGCCCCGAGCAGGGCCGAGATCGCGGCGAGCACCCACCCCACCGAGTTCGGCGGCAGGCCCCAGTGCAGCCCCGCCTGCAACACCAAGGCACCGACCGCGCTCACGGGCGGTCCCGGCAACACGGGCGCCACCGAGCCAAACAATCCAAGGAGCAGCAGGAGGCCGCCCGCGCACACAACCATCCAGGGTCCAAGGTCCAAGTCACCCCCTCCGTCTTCCAGATTACCGCGCAGGTGGATGGTTGGCAATGTCCGCATTGCGGCAACCCGATGACACTGCGCGCGATCGTGAAGGGGTCCACCGAGACGTGCAGGAGGACCCTGTCCGGCCTGGAGAGGCCGCCCGGGCCGCCCGCGGAGAAGTGAGAGCCGGGGTCGGCGTAGCCGAGAAGGCAGGTTCGATCCATGCGGTACCCTCCGCGCGCAAGGCGCTCGAGGCCTGTGACCCTCTGGGAATCGCCGCGGCGCTGTGTGCGAGGCTCCATGACTAGGGTCACTACCTGGCGCAGACGTGGGACGCGCCGGCCACGTGACCAGGGACCATTTTGCCGGAGCAGTGGGAAGGAAGTCATGGTTGGAAGCGGAGGGTGTTGCATGGATCGGATGCGCGGAGCGCTGGTAAGGATCGCGCGTGGTTGGGGCCACATCGAGGTTGCGATGCATCGGCTCCTCCGGCTCGTCCGTCGGCGTGTGGGTCGCGTGCAGCGCGAGGTGGAGGCCGAGGCGCGCCTCGCCGAGGCCGAGGTGCGTCAGGTTGGCGCACGCCTGCTGGAGCCCTTCGAGGGGCTGACGCTATTTGACGCGGTGCTGGGGATCGCGCCCATCTCGACCCAGTACTACGGTCACGGGGCCTTCATGGGTGCTGCTCCGGCGCTGCTCGCAGACGCGAAGTGGCGTCGGATTCTGGCGGTGCTGATGCCCGATGTCTTTGCCGACGTGCGTCAGGGGAGGGGATAGATGGGATGAGGCGGCCTTGTTCTTGAAGCACCGCCGGAGTCTACACCCTGCCGGCCCTCGTCCGCAAGCCCCGCCCGCCTCTAAAACGCCGGTCGTCACCCCAAGATCCGCGGGCCCCCCGCTCCCCGCCCACGCCTCCGGCCTCCAGCCCCGCGTGTTCGTAACAGCCCGCCCGTTGCAGACTGCGAAGCTACGCCTCCTGGACCTCGACCGTCACCCCTCGCCCGGCGGCCCGGTCGCCTACTCCAGCCCGGTCAAGATCCGGGAGCACGCCGGCATCCCGATCACTACCGTCGCGGATCATCGGGCTTGGCCTCCGCGCGCGCGATGGTCGTGTGCTGGACCTTTAGGCGTTCACCGGTTTTTTTCTGCGACCACCCCCTCGCGACGCGCCACCGTTTGAGCTCGGACCCGGTGACGGGCCGGTCCTTGTCCGGAGGTCGCTCGTCGGGAATGACGCCTCGCGCCGTGCGGTCGAGGGTCCACGCCGCCGCGTAGATGCGGCAGATGCCCGTCAACGACCAGGCGTCTTTCTCGGGGGTCCAGGTGTAATGGAAGCTTAGCGGAGCTTGGACAGCCGGACCTACCCATGATCGCCCAACTGCAAAACGCTGACACAACGTCCAAGTCGGCATTCGGCGTGGACCTCCTCGATCTCGACAGGACACTCCACGTTTCGATCCGCCGCACAGTCCCGTCCGCCGCAAGCAGCCTCGTGGGCGAGGGAGAGGCGAGCAGCCTCGTCAGCCGCCTTCGGCCATCCGCCGAGGCAATTGTACTTCGCGATGCAGTCGTTAGCCTCATCCGCCTCCTCGGGCCCACACATCGTGATCACGCACCCCGAATTGTCAGCGCAGGCGCAACCCTCGCCTTCACACTTCAAAATCTGAACATTGTCGTGACAAGCCAACAACGTGACTGCAAGCATCGTCCATCCGCGAGTCACAGGAACGATCGCCAAAGGGTGCAGGGGGTATCCTCAAGCGGAATGAACGAGAGCGGGTCCGCCCCGCTCTCGAAGGCGTCCTGTAGATCGTGGGCGACCTGTTCGCCCCCCCGCCGGCTCGTGATGGTCAGGCGAATTCGTTTAATCTGGCTGGGTAAAATCCACGGGAAGCTCGGAGCAGTACCGAGCATCAGATTGCCGTCGAGCGGATCATCAGGGTCCCAATCTTCCGGTTTATCTGAGCGCCAATCGAAAGCATTCGGATCTTCAAAGAGCAGCTTTGTTTCATCCTCAAAGGGAGCCATCGCCACTTCGTTATACGTAGTATCAGAACTCACAGGGGCGGCAGCCGGGCTTCCCGCCCCATCAAAAGCGTGAGGCAAACCGAAAAGGCGGCTGGGGATAGAAGCATGAACGGAGGGATAGAAGCATGAACGGCCTTGTTCTTGAAGCACCGCCGGAGTCTACACCCTGCCGGCCCTCGTCCGCAAGCCCCGCCCGCCTCTAAAACGCCGGTCGTCACCCCAAGATCCGCGCGCCGCGCGCTCCCCGCCCACGCC
>CAIUMM010000133.1 GCA_903900265.1 uncultured Pseudomonadota bacterium | reverse complement strand
CCCGGCGCGGCGACAACGACGTCGTTGATGCCGTCGCCGTCAAAGTCTCCGGTGCTTAGTCGGGCGCCAACCTGGTCGTTGACGCTGCCGGTGATCGTCCAGTCGGCGCTGGAGAGGGACTGCGCGCCAGACCAGCTGGCGCCGCCGTAGTACAGGTAGGCCTCGCCCGAGTCGTCGCCGTTTCCGTTCACCTGCGGGGCGGCGAACAGCAGCTCGTTGAAGCCGTCACCGTCGAGATCGCCGGGGGAGCTGATCGCGCGGTAGCCGCCGAGGTTGGCGTTCGATTCGGTCGCCGTCCAGGTCGCGACCGCGTCGCTTGTCGTGAGCGCGCCGCTGAGGCTGGTGCCGTCGAACAGGTACATCGTGCCGCGGCCGCTGCTCTCGCCGCTCGCGCCGACCAGCAGCTCGGAGAGGCCGTCGCCGTCGGTGTCGCCGATCAGGGCGATGGTTTTTGAGAAGCTGCCGGATGCGCTCTGGCCGTCGATGGTGACGTCGGCCCCGGAGGCCGAACCGGTGCCGCTAAACGCGGCGTCGATGGTGACGGCCGCCTCACCGGTGCTGACCCCGCCGTCGCCGTCGTCGGCGGTGACCGTGCAGGTCCAGCTCTGGTCGCGCTCGGTGGCGGAGGCGGGCACGGTGGCGTCGGTGTAGCCGGAGTCCACGCCGTCCACCCACCATGCGTAGGTGTAGGTGAGGACGTCGCCGTCGGCATCGGCGCTGGTAGCGCTGCAGGTGAGGTCGTCGCTCGAGCCCGGCGACTCAGGGGAGATCACCACGGTCGGTGCGTCAGGTGCGCGGTTTTGGACGTCCACGATCTCCGATGCGACGACGTTCTGGTCGCCGTCGTCGAGGATGGCCTCGCAGACGAGGTTGGCGTGCTTGGTGACCAAGCCCGCAGACAGCTCGGGCGTCAGCGTGTCGCCGGTCGCGATCTCGACCCCGTCGATGCTCCAGCGGTAGCTGACGGTGAAGGCGTCGCCTTCGGGGTCTACGACCTCTTGGGCCTCGCAAACAAAGGTGTCATCGACGGTACCCGACGAAGGGTTCACGACGACCGCGTCGGTGAGCGGCGGGCTGTTGGTCACCTCGACGGTGGCGGTCATCGGCTCGGAGTCGAGGATGCCGTCGTTGGCGGTCGCGACGACGGTCCAGATCTGGCCGCGTTCAATGCCGGTGATGCTCTCGCCCTCGGCGGTCGCGCCGGTCGTGCTCTCGGTCCATGCGTAGGTCAGGGTGACGTCGTCCCCGTCGGCGTCGGAGGTGGTTGCGACCGCGCTCAGCGTCTCGCTGGTGTGCGGATCGGCGGGGTCGAAGGCGAGCGAGTCGATCACCGGCGCGATGTCGTCGGAGGGCGTCACGTTGATGACGACGTTCACCGAAGTGGACTGGCCGCCGGTGTCGGTGACGGTGGCGGTGAACGTGTGACCGCCGCCGCTGAGCTCTACGGTGGTGTCGAAGATCCCATCGGCGCCTACCATCGCCGTGCCGACCTCCCCGTCTACCGAGTCGGAGAACGTCATCGTCAGCGTGTCTCCGGCGTCCTCCACGTCTGCGGCGAAGCCGGAGACGTTCACGGTGGTGGTGTACTCGCCAGACTGCACGGGCTTGTCCAACGTCAGCGTCGGCGAGTAGTTGCCGATTGCACCGGTGTCGTCGATTTTGTCGTTGCCACCGTGGCAACCGGCCGACAGGGTGAGGAGGCTGAAGGCGCCGGCGGTGGTGATCAGGAGTGCGGGTCTGGTCATGAAACCTACCTTACGAAGTTCTGGAGAATATTACCAGCGGATCGCGACGGGCGCTGCCCTTCTGCGGCTATTCGACGTTCTGCGCCTGCTCGCGCAAGCGCTCGAGCGTGGTCTTGAGATCGACCACGCGGGTGCTGACGGCGTGCTCGGCGGCCTTGGACCCGATGGTGTTGACCTCGCGGTTCATCTCTTGAAGCAGGAAGTCCAAGCGCCGGCCCACGGGTTCGGCGGCGTTCAGCGCCTCGGCGAACTGATCGCAGTGGCTGTTGAAGCGCGAGAGCTCTTCGGCGATGTCGGCTTTGTCGGCGAGCACCGCCGCTTCCTGCGTGAGCCGGTTTGGGTCCAAGCGGTCGGCCAACAGGCGCAGCAGGCGCTCTTCGAGCCGGGCCCGCAGGCGCTCGGCGATGCCCTCCGCGTGGGAGGCGATCTCGGCGTGCAGACGCAGCGCTTCAGTGAGGTGACGCTCGAGGTCGATGCGCAGCGCTTCGCCTTCGGTGGACCGCATCCGGTCGAGGTCTTCAGCGGCGGCGAGCAGGGCCGTCTCTAGCAGGTCCCACTCGGCCAGCGCGTCCGGGTCGGCGTCCGCCGTCATCAACACGCCGGGTTGGGCGAGGATGAAGTCCAACGGAGCGATGGCATCCACCTGCAAACGGTTGGCGACCTCGGCGACCGCCTTCCGGTATTGGTCGACCAAGGCCAGATCCGGCACGATTCGGCTCGCGCCTTCCGAGGAGCTGCGGCGCACCATCACGTCGACGCGACCGCGATGCACCGACTCGCGGAGCAGGTTCTGCGCGCGCGGTTCGAGCACGTTGTACTCGCGGGGCAGGCGGACCTGAACGTCCCGGAAGCGGTTGTTCACCGACTTCATCTCGACCACGAGGGTGAGGTTTCCATTCGACGCTTCTGCACGTCCAAAGCCGGTCATGGACTTCATGCGTTGTCCTCCCAATCCGCGCTCTGGCCGCGTGCTTGCAACAGCTCCGCGGCGGCCGCGGCGCGCCACGCTTCGGTCGCGGTGACCACCACGTACGGGGCTTTTACGTCGACGAGGCCGACGAGGCCGACCTCATCGACATCGACGCGCAGCGCGGGCCCGGGGTTGGTGACCCCGACCGGGACGCGCGCACGGGGCGGCTCCGGCGTTGGGGCCGTGCGCGCCGGCTTGAAGGGCGTGGGCTCTACCCGTGGGTGTACGCGGAGCAGACTGCGGAGGCGTTCGCGGATGGCCATGCGGCCGGATAACGCCGCCAGAGCGTCTGTGTGACCCAGCGCCCGCGTGGAGGACGAATGTGGATGGCCTACACCCTGCTTGCTGCGTGCGCTCCGACCTCGGTGCAGCCTGTGGCTGCGCCAACGCAGGGTGTGACGCCCGACCCGACGGTAGCTGCGGGGTTGCATCCGGTGGAGATCGCGTTGGACCGCGGAGGTATCGTGGAGGGCGCGTGGGTTTCGGAGGCGGGCCACGACCGCTTGATCGAGCCGGTGGCCGCGCAGGTCGGTGACCGTGCGGTCGCGATGATCGCCGACGGTGCGCAGGTTGCGGTGGTCGAGCGGGCGTGCGGTCTTGTCCGCGTGCCATTTTTTGTCGCCGCCGACACGACGATCGTGTCGTTGCCGTACCCGGCGTGCGGGGAGCGTGGCCCAGAGGGGCTTTGGTCGGCCGAAGATCTGGACGTCTTGCGGGGTCTGGAGCTGTTGCCGGATGTGCCGCCCAGCGACGGCGCCTTTGCGGCCTTCGTCACTTTTGCCGAGGCCAAGGCGGCGTGCGCTTGGTACGGGCGGGCGCTTCTGGAGGCCGCGGACGTGGGGCCCATGGCGGTGTGGCTACGGTCCGGGGACGGCTCCGAGACGACTGCCCAGGTTATAGGCGGCGATTGGGCTACGGTGACGGAGGTGCCCGCCTCCGCGCGGGACCACACCATCGGGTTGTGGTGTGCGCCCTGATCGGACGTTCGCGGGCTTGAAGTTTCAGCAGCCGCCGCTGGAACCGTCGCTGCAGGTGTAGGTGCACGCGCCCGAGGTGGTCACGCTGGCGGTGCAGGTGCTGCCGTCGGTGTAGGTGTACGTCTCCGACCCAGCACCGCTGTAGTCGTAATTACCAACGATGGTGGCGGACTTCTGACCGCCTTCCGACATCGTCAACGTGAACTCCTGCCCGCCGTCGAAGCGGCGCAGCGTCGTGCCCGCGTAGTCGGCGCCGCTGTCGCTGTATTCGAGGTCTCCCTCCACGATGCCTTCGGGCTTGGTGGTTTGCTGCGAGTAGTAGGTGCCGTCGTCTGCGGTGATGGTTTCGGTGTGCGAGAGGTTCGCGTGGCGGCTGCCGGTCCAGGTGTAGCCGGCGATGTCTCCGCTCCAGACATATTCGCTATCGCTGGTATATTTTCCGCTCTGGGTGACCAGGTCGCTCTGGTCGTCGGCGCTCCACGTCTCGGTGGTCATGCCGCAGCCCTTCCGAAGCGTGCGCTCGTTGACGACGTACGCGTCTCCCAGCGAGTCGGTGAAGGTGCTGGTCTGGAGGATGTCGAGGTTGCCGTTGTGGTAGGCCGTGCCGTAGCCGGCGACCTCGCCCGCCTTCAGGAAGTACTGCTTGGCGTAGCTGATCGACCAGTCGTAGTCGCCGGTGTTGACGTTGTAGCTTCCGACTACCCCGCTGCGCGGGGTGTCTTCCGGGTCAAGGTCGAAGGTGCCGTCGCCCTCGCCGGACATGATGTTGGACAACAGATCGTCCGACCAATCGTAGGCGTTGAACGTACACGCTGGCTCCTGATCGAGCCACGTCGCGCAGCCGGGCGAGAGCATCAAAGCGAGGGCCCAGCACAAAGACGAGCCACGAGTTGCGGAAACAGGCTTAGACATCGACGCTCCGAAGCGGGCCAAGCGTAGCCCGTTCACGGCCGATCCGCGCCCCCTCTTGGCGTGTGCGCCTACGCGTACTGCGGGCCATCGAGGGCGGACAGGGGCCCTGGCGGACACGGAGCGAGCGAACCGCGGGCGCGATCGTACCGTCCGGCGTTGTCGCGGATGCCCTGCGCGTAGGACGGCGGCGCTGCCGGTCCGTTGTACTGCACCGCGAGCTCCTCGGCGCTGCCAAGATGCCCGGGGACGTTCGCGATGTCCCGAAAGTAGGAGATCTGCATGTCGACGTCGGTGGTGTTCGGCGACCGCCGCGCGCCAGCGGCCCGCATGTCATCCATCGTGAAGGTGCCGCCCTTGGCGTTGTGCAGGTTTCCGCGGTCGGCGTAGTGGCCCATGATCTGCGCGGTGCCCCAGCTGGTCTCGGCGTCCGCGAGCGCGTCGTGGTTGCCGGTGCGCGCCTCGGGGTGGCGGCTGACCCAGGAGCTTGCGCTCTCGCTGCCGGCGCCGACCGAGCCGCCATTGCCTCGCTCCCCTCCGGCCTCCCAACGCTCGATCGCGTCCCGGCTGCGGGCGTAGCGGCTGGGCTCGAAGCGGGTCTGGCCTTCGTCGTAGATGCTCCGGAAGCGGTTGGAGGACATGCCGCGGGCGTCGGAGAAGTCGCCGCTGCTGCCGAGCCCGTGGCGAGCGAGAGTGGTGACCCGCGAGCGATCGGCGGTCCCCAACTTCTCGCCGTTGCGTTGGCGAGCTTCGAGGGCCGAGTATTCGTCGTAGAGCGCGGTTTGGTGGTTGACGCCGACGTTGGTGAGCGCCTCGGACGCGCGGTCCTTGGACGGGCCGGCGCTTCCATTCAGCGCAGCGAGATCGAGGCCGCCGGACTGGGCGGCGGTGAGCACGGCGCGCTCTTCTTCGCTGAGCTGGACGCGGCGGTCCTGCTCGGCGCCGTCCAAGCGCGCCATGTCGGTGTAGCCGCCGGCCGCGAGCTTGCGGGACAGGCTGCGGGCCGCGCTCGCGTACTGGCTGCCCAGCATGCGACGCCGCTCGTTGGTCCCGCCTTCGTTTTGCATGATCGCCGCGAGCTGGGATTGGTCGGTGCCGTTGAACCCGCGGTCGTTGAACGTGGTCTGCGCCTCGGGCGTTCGGAAAAGCTCGGCGAGATACTTGGCCTTGCCGTCCCCCTCCATCGTCACGTAGTCACCGCCCGGCATGGCGCAGGTCCCGGGCTGGGTTTGCTCGCGCAGACGGTCTTGCAGGAACGAGTTGCCGCGCCCGTTGGCGGGTTGCGTGGGTCCGACGCCGTTGGAGTACGGCGTGGTGTTCAACCGGGAGGTGCCATTGAGTCGGGTCTGCGTCGGCATTGTCAGCTCCGTCGGTATCGTACCACACACCCCTGCGGGTTGGGCGAGCCGGCGCACCCCTCCGCGTTTTGGCGCTATTTTAGCGGCGCCCGCTGACCTTCCACGCGCCCGCGCGCCAGACCGTTCGCGTCTACCCGCAGCGCGCGCCCCGCCTTGAGCCGCAACGCGCTCGCCGCGTACGCGTCCACCGCGGCGTTGCGGTCCGCCACAGCGGTCTCGACGCGCACCAGCGCCTCAACCGGGAGCGCCTTCTGTTCGTCGGCATTGGTGCTGGCAAGCCGCGCGACGACCGCCTCGGCAGCGCCGATGCGAAAGGCGTCGTGCCACGCCCGCGATTTGCCGGCGCCGTGCGTCGCGGACAAGAGCTCCAGACGTTGTACCAGCCAATCCCAGATTGCCTGCACCGCGTCGCGGTCCGCGGCGCGGCCTACGAGCAGCAGCTGGGTCTGGTCGGCGTGCTCCGCGGTGTACGCGACGCAGCCGTTGGCGCGCGCGAGGCCACTCGCCAGCGCGATCTTCCATTTTCGAAGCCGGCGAGCGCTCTCCAACGGCGCTTCCCGACCATCGGTGATCGGGTCTTCCTGCTCCGCCCGGAGCACTCCGGCGAGCCGATGCTGGGCGATGAGCGCCTGGGCTGCGGCTGCAGCAGCGGCCGCCTCATGGACGTTGGGCGACTCCGAGAGCGCGAGCAGCTTGCGCACCCGCGCGAGCACCGCGCTTGGCGACTGCGGGTCGGGGCGCACGCGCGGTCACCGCGTCGCGGTGAGCTGGTCGATCACGTTGCCGGACAGGTCGTAGGCGGTCAGCGTCATCGAAGCTCCGTTGATCTCCACCAGCACCCAGTTGTTGTCGACGGTCGCGGTCTCGGTGAACGTCTGCGCGAGGTTGTTGCCGTACAAGTCGGCGCCGGCGCCGGCGCTGACCACGTAGGTGGTGCCGTGCGCGAGGTCGGTCTCTTGGCCGTTCAGCAGCGGGACCGAACGCTCATAGTTGTGGTTGTGACCGGAAAAATCGACGACTACGCCGTTCTGTTCTTCGACGCTGGACCACGCGTCCCGGACGACGGTGCTGGACCCGTGCGTGGTGCAGGAAGAGTACGCGGGCTGGTGGTGATGGGCGAACTTCCACGGTTTTGTAGTGGCTTTGAGATCCTGATCGAGCCAAGTGGCTTGCGCCGACATGTCGGCGAGCGTGTCGTTCAGGAACGCAAAATGCGCATTCCCGTAGTCAAAGCTGAACCATTGCTCGTTGTCGGGCAGGGCGAACAGCGCGAAGAACGGCTGCGCGAGGAACTCGTGGTTGCCGTGCGCGATCATCACCGGCCGGTAGTCGGTGTGGCCTACGCCTTCCGCCAGCCACGCGTCCCACTCCGTCAGATCGGAGCCGAGGTCGACGGCATCGCCGGAGAACAGGTAAAAATCCGGAGCAAAGGCCTCGGCGGCGTCGAGGATCTGTCCCCAAACCACCTGATTGTCTCGGGAGTCGCCGGCGACGACAAAGCGGAACGGCGCGGTGCTGCCTTCAGCGGGAGCGGTGGTGAACGTGCGGTCTTCCGACCAATGACCTTCTCCACCTACGCGATAATGGTAGGTTGTTCCAGCGGTCAGCCCGCAAACATGGGCTTCATGCACGCGCCCGAAGGTGTCGCCACCCAACACGGTAAAACTGGCTCCGATGGTGCCAAAACCGTAGCTCGTGTCCGCGCCGACTTGCACCTGCGAGGCCAACGTGTCGCCGTCGGTGCGCCACACGAAGCTCATGCTGGTCATCGGGTCTTCTGCCCACGAAAGGTGGACTTGAAAGGGCGTAGGCGCAGCGCCGAACGTGGCTGCGTCGGCGTCGGCGAGCACGGACTCGGTGGTGTCTACGCCGGACTTGGGGACGTAGATCGCTCGCGCGCACGGTCCGCCCGTGGTGGGGTCGGAGTCCGAGTCTTGAACGGGCGCGCTGTCGTTGTTCAACGCCTGCTTTTCGATGGTGTGGCAGGCGATTTGGGAAAGGAGGAGCACGAACATTAGAAGCGCACCGTGGCTGCGGTCGTGAATCGATCGTTCAGGAACTTGGCGCCTTCCAACTCTCGAAATGTGGAGTACGCGAACTGAAGCTTCAGATCGTGGAAGGGGCGAGGGGGGCCGACCCAGTAGAGGTTCAATCCTCCGGTGATCTCTTCCGAATTGGGAGCGACCTGTCCGGAAAAGTCGCCGACGACTTCGTCATCGGGCTCGGATTGGGCGTACCTGCCGACGAGCTGGATGTGCTCCCGGACCCACGGCGCGGGGATGAAGCAGCCAATGGTGCCGTACCAGCCCATCTGGTGGTAGTCCTGAACCGAAGCGTTCGCGAACGCGTGCTCCCCGAACAGGTATTCGCCTTGCAGCGAGAGCACGTTCCAAGAGAACTGAAGCTCGGCTTGGTACTGGTTGATCTCCTCGGCGGAGTCGTCGGCGCCGATCAGGTTGTAGAGCCACCCGCCACCGATGCCGAGGTAGGTAGCTCCGTCGGATCCTTCGAAGACCCGATCCCGAGCGCCGAAGGGCGTAAAGACGCCCCGCGCCGCGTACATGAATCGCTGGTTGACGTTCTGGATGCGATTGGCGCCCTCGCCGTTGAACGCGCCAAACTGAGCGGCTGCCCACGTCTTTTTCTGGATGGGCAAGCTCGCCGTGACCATCACGCCCATGTCTCGCCCGGTCATGTCCGTGTAGATCAGCGGGGTCGATGGGAGCACGCGCCGGGTGTCGGAAGCGAGGTACCCGAGCCCGTACGGCACCTTGAACTGCCCCGCATCCACGCGTAAAAACGACGCGGGCCGGTAGCTTAGAACCGCGTCTTTCAGCAGCGGTGAGGGCGTGAGCTCGACCTCCACCCGCGCCGCGATGGCGCCCGGCGTGTTCCCGACCTGAAGCCTGCTCTCCAGCCCCAGCCGCGCCGCGAGGGTGAAGCCGTCCTGCGCGGTGAGCGCCTCGGGATCATCCTGAATGTAGCTGAACCCAGGCACCACAAACCCATAGGGGGTAACTGCAAAAAGCGGATCGTTGTCCGCGGCGATCGCGGGGTGCAGCGACAGGAGGGGCAACAGCAGGGGAACCATGGGCGTGGTTCTAACCGGTTGGACGGGGTTGCCGGACGTCATAGGCGGGAAGGTGCCCGTGGATCCGCACTCTCGCATCGCCCGAATCGCCGCCGGCGTGCTCGTCGCGCTTTCGTGGACGTGGCGAGTAGAGCGCGCGCCGTGGCCGGTTCAAGGGCGGTCGGTGATCGCCTTTTGGCACGGTGACTTTGTGCCGATGCTGGCGTTACACCTACATCCTCGTCATACCGGGGGCGCGCCCGTGACCGCGATGGTCAGCTTGTCCAAGGACGGTTCCTTGCTCGCGGCGCTGGTGCAAGCGCTGGGCGTTGAGGTCGTGCGGGGTTCGACCTCTGCGGGCGGCTTGGCGGCGCTGCGGGGGGCGGTGCGCGCTTCACGAGCGGGTCGGGCGCCGGCGCTGGCGGTCGATGGTCCGCGAGGGCCTGCGGGGACGGTGCATCCCGGAGCGGCTGCGCTGGCGCGGGTCGCGGGGGTTCCTGTGGTGTGTACACAAATTGTCGCTCGAGGTTGGCGCGCCCGGAGCTGGGATCAAACGGTGGTGCCGTGGCCGTTTTCTCGTGTTTCGCTGCGGTATGTTGTGTGGAGGCCGGGGGAGGGGACGCTGCAGGATTTTATGCCCCGGTAGGGAGGGGTCAGGTTGTTACCATTACACTTTCCGGAAAGTGTAATGGTAACAACCTGACCCCTAT
>CAIUMM010000132.1 GCA_903900265.1 uncultured Pseudomonadota bacterium | reverse complement strand
TCATCTCGCCAACACGGGTTCAAATCCCGTTGGGATCACCAAACAGGAAGGGGTCGCTTCGGCGCCCCCCTCCACCCCCGAATTGCGATTCTCAGGATTCGCGCATTCGGCAATAATATCGAAGGGTTGCCGCCACGTCACGCTGAGCTTTCCGGCCGCCCATGTCGAGTTAAGAAGTAGGTATCCGAGGAGCTTCCGCTGCTCGTCCGGGGGCTGCCCGGCGAACAGGCGGGGGGCCTCGTGCGCCAGCTCCAGAAGGATGATCCCCTCGTCGAGGTACGCCTGGTTCGCGCGCTCGTGGTCCTCGATCTGGTGACGAAGGACGCGCTGACGGTCCCGCCACTCGGTCGCGTGGCGGTCGAAGAAGGCGGAGTCGATCACCCCGTCGAGCTTGTCCAGGTACATCTGGTCGATGCGCTTCTGGATCTTCGCGCACTCCTCTTCGAGGCGGGACACGGCCTGCGCGTGGTGCGCCTGCTCGTCGTCGAAGCTTGACCTGAGCGCGTCGAGCATGAGCTGCATGGTCGCGGCGTCGAAGGAGATCGCGGCGAGCGCCGTCGTGAACTCCGCCGAGATGAGCTCCTCGCGGGTGTAGGGCTCGCCGCACTTCCCCTTGAAGCCCGTGCACTTGTAGTAGATGTACTTCTCCTTGTGGATGGAGGCCGACATCGCGCATCCACAGTGGCCGCAGGCGATGAGCCCCGTGAACGCGAAGGTGTTGATCCGCTCCTTGTCACGCTGGTGCTGGTAGCGGCCGTCGATCACGTCCTGCACCCGCTCCCAGAGCACCCGCGTGACCAGCGGCCGGTGGGTGCCGACGATCCACTCGCCGTGCCACTGGTACTCGCCCATGTAGAAGGGGTTCCGCAGGATGCGGTGCATCGTGCTGACGTGGACCTTGTTGCCGCTCTTCCGCATCCGCAGGCCGCTGTCGTTCGCGACGGCGGCGAGGACGGGGATGGAGGCGTTCCCGGTGGCGCACTCCTCGAACAGCTTGATGACCATCGGGCCCGACGCCGGGTCCACCTCGATGCCCTTCTTCCCGTCGGGACGGACGACGTTGCGGTAACCGAGCGGGGCCTTCGAGGGCCAGATACCCTGCGACGCCTTCTCCTTCATGCCCTTCGTCGCCTCTTCGGAGAGGTTGTCGATGTAGTTTTTGGCCATCAACACCTTGATGCCGTGCATGAACTTCTCGGACGATCGCGAGTCGTCAGAGAGGACGATGTTCTCCTTCACGAGGTGGATGTCGAGGCGCAGCTCGTCGAGCGTGACCCAATCCTTGAGGTTGCGGTAGAGCCGGTCGGTCTTCTCCACGAGGATGGTGTTGCAGCCGTCCTTGTGCTTCTTGAGCCACGCCAGCATCTTGTCGAAGTTCGTCCGGCCCGCTCGCTTCGCCGTCTCCACGTCGATGAACTCCTGCGCCACGCGCAGCCCCTGAGCCTCGGCGTAGGCGTGGAGCAGCTTCGTCTGCGCGGGGATGGAGAAGCCCTCCTTCTCCTGATCCTTGGTGGACACGCGGGCGTACAGCACCGCCTCGCGACGCGGCGCAGCGGCGGCGGCGGTGGGGCGGTTCGTCGCGGAGCGGTTCGGGCGCCGGCCGGCGTTGGCGGGGACCGCGCCGTTGGTGGAGGGCGTTTGCGGGTTCACGGGCATGAGGGACCGGGGTGAGGGGTAGGTTATAC
>CAIUMM010000131.1 GCA_903900265.1 uncultured Pseudomonadota bacterium | reverse complement strand
GTGCATCGCGTCGGCGTGCTCCTGCGGCGTGCGGCCGAGCTTCTCCGCGGCGCGCAGCACCTTCTGGCCGTGCTCGTCGGTGCCGGTCAGGAAAAAGGTCGGCCGCCCGTTGAGGCGATGCCAACGGGCGAGCGTGTCCGCAGCGACCGTGGTGTAGGCGTGCCCGATGTGGGGCGCGTCGTTGACGTAGTAGATGGGGGTCGTGACGTAGAAGGGGCGCATGGCGGCCGGCGTGTAACCGGCTGAGCCCGCGCACGGGCAGCGCGCGCGCAGAGCACGGGCCGCTCAATCCCCTACTTGATCGACTTCAGATCGATGTCGAAGGTCAGGTTTCCAGCCGGCGCGCCTGGGCGGGCCGGCGTCTCGCCGTAGGCCATCGCTGCAGGGATCCAGAAGCGGGTCTTTTCACCCTCAACCATCAGCTGCACCCCTTCGGTCCAGCCGGGGATGACCCCGTCCAACGAGAAGCTGGCCGGCTTTCCGCGGGTGACCGAGCTGTCGAACATCACGCCATCGGTGCTCCAGCCGGTGTAGTCGACCTCGACCCGAGAAGCCGCGGTGGGGTGCACCTTGCCGGTGCCGGGGGTGAGCACCTTGTACGCGAGGCCGGACTTGGTCTTCTTGGCGTCTTTCGGAGCCGCAGCGACGTCTTCGGGAGCGGGGATGGGCTTGGGAGCTGCCTGGATGCCGACCAGCTCGACATCGAACACCAACATGCCGGCGGGCTTGCCGGGGCGGTTGTTGTACGCGAGCTCGACCGGAATCCAGAAGCGCGTTTTTTCACCGACGACCATCAACGGCACGCCTTCGGTCCAGCCGGGGATGACCTGGGTGAGCTTGAACTTGGCGGTCTTGCCGCGCACCACCGAGCTGTCGAACATCTTTCCGTCGGTGGTCCAGCCGGTGTAATGCACCTCGACGCGGTCTTCCTTGACGGGGTGCTCGGTGCCGGTGCCGGGGGTTTGCACCTTGTAGGCGAGGCCCGTCGCGGTGCGGATCGCGTCGGCCGGAGGCGCGGCGACATCGGCCGGAGCGGCGATGTCGGTGGGCTTGGCCGCACCAGGGGTCGGCACCGACGTCGGCGCCGGCTTGGCGGCTTCGTCCTTCGAGCAGGCGCTCAACAGGAACAAGCCCGCGAGTACGGTGACGGGGAGGGTGATTGCGACACGGCTGGCAAAACCAACAGAAGAAGTGAAGTGCGACATCCGCGGGCGCTAACCGGCTGGCACCGCGGTTGGCGAGGCCTGCGGTCCGAGTTGTTGATAGCAGGACACACTGACGAGGAAAGACAATGCGTCTGGTACGAAACGCCCCGTGCCCTTGCGGATCCGGCCGAAACGCCAAGGGTTGCTGTGGGCGCGCGCTGGACGGCGATCCGCCGGCGACCGCCGAAGCGCTGATGCGCTCCCGGTACGTCGCGTACGCCGTGGGGGACGTCGCGTACATCCTCAACACCACCCATCCCGACAGCCCACATCAGGGCGAAAACCGCCTCGCTTGGGAGGAAGGCGTCCGGGAGTTCAGCAAGAACACGCGCTTTTTCGGCGTCGACGTCGAGTACACGGCCACGACCGGCACCACCGCGGTGGTGCAGTTCTACGCGCGCCTCGAGCGCGACGGCGCGGACACGTCCTTCCGCGAGCGCAGCCGATTTGCACAAGTCGGCGGCCGTTGGCTCTACATCGACGGCGTCGTCGCCTAAGCGATCACCCCGGGCCTACCGCCCCAGCAAGCGCTTGATGCGCGCCTTGGCCCGAGAGAGCAGACCGCGCGGCGGCTCCGGAGGGGCGGGACGGGGAGCGCGAGCACGCGCCGTTGGCTCCGGTCGCGCCGCTTCTGCATCGTCGCGGTGCCCATGATCGTGGCCGTGATCATGGCCGTGATCATGGCCGTGATCATGCCCGTGATCATGACTGTGACTGTGCCCCGCGGCCTGATCCGCGGCGACCACCGGCTCGACCGGAGGCGCAGGGATGACCTGCGCAGCAACCGGCTCGGCCACCACAGCGCTCTCGACCAAAGGCTCCGCGACCGGCTCGGCCACCACAGCGCTCTCGACCACCGGCTCCGCAGCAGGCTCGCCGTCCGACGCGGCATCCGACTTCTTGCGCTTGCCCTTCTTCGCGGTGGCAGCGGCGCGCGTGGACTCGCCGAGCGCGCGGCCTTCGGAGTGCAGGCTGAAGATCGTGCCGTCCCAACGCAGCAGACCATCTTCGACCATGCCTTCCATCAGCTCCGAGAACGGCGCATGCGTGCAGAGCAGCTTCAACGCACTCCATTCGTGCAGGTCTGCGAGCGTAGACTCGCCGCCTACATCCAAAAGGTGCGCACAAATCTTTTCACGACGGGTCTGGCGGATATCGGACATGCCGGCCGGATATCAAGAAACGCCCACTGCGCCCGTCGCGATTCGGTGCGCACAGTTACGGGAGAGCGCCCCGGAGCCTCATGCACATTCGTCGTTCCAAAGACCGCGGCTATGCCGACCACGGCTGGCTAAAGTCCTTCCACACCTTCTCGTTCGCCGGCTACTCCAACCCGGCCGCGATGGGCTTCCGCAGCTTGAGGGTGATCAACGAGGACCGGGTCGCACCCGGGCGAGGCTTCGGTACCCACGGTCACCGGGACATGGAGATCATCTCGTATGCGCTCCAAGGCGGCATCCAGCACAAAGACTCGATGGGCAACGGCTCGGTGATCCGCCCCGGCGATGTGCAGCGCATGAGCGCCGGGACCGGCGTCAACCACTCGGAGGCGAACGCGTCCCAGACCGAGCTGGTGCACTTCCTGCAGATCTGGATCCTCCCCGACCGCGCTGGACATGCGCCCGGCTACGAGCAGACGCACTTTGACGAAGCGTCCAAACGCGGGAAGCTGCGCCTCGTCGCGTCGCCCAACGGCGCCGAAGGGAGCGTGACCCTCCATCAGGACGCGCGCCTGTACGCGGGATTGTTCGACGGCGCCGAAGCCGCAGAGCACACCATCGCGCCCGGAAGAGCGCTGTGGGTGCACATCGCGCGCGGAAAGGTCGTCGTGAACGGTCAAGCCCTCGAAGCGGGAGACGCCGCGGCCATCGACCCCGCAAAGGGCGATCCGGCGTTGCTCCAGCTGAACTCCGGCGTGGGCGCCGAGGTGCTCGTCTTCGATCTCCGCTGAACCCGAAGGATTGTCGTGCTCCTCGCTCTACTCCTGATCGGCTGCGTCCACCGCATCGAGGTGACCACCATCCCCGCGGGGGCCACGCTGTACCGCGCGCAGACTCGGATCGGCGAAGCCCCCGCCGATGTGCCGATTTGGATCTTTTCGAGCACCAAAATCGAGGCGCGGCTGCCCGGCTACCGGCCGGTCACGACCCAGCTCCGTGGGATGGGGACGGCCAGCTTCTTCGTGGATTTTCTGACGTTGCACTGGCCCCGCGCGGTGGGACTACGCCCCCGCGGCGCCGTCGAGATACGCCTAATGCCCGAGCATGGGCCGGTCGGCACGTGGACGCCCGACGAGGTCCCTTGATCGTAGCGCTTGCCTGTACCTGCTTGACGCGGTAGACGCCGCCCCCGTAGCTGACGCATCCAAACGCGTTGCACGAATCGTACGTTCACTGGAGCATCTCATGATCACCGACCTCAGCATCATCCGGAACATCGGCATCAGCGCACACATCGACTCGGGGAAGACCACCCTGACCGAGCGCATCCTGTTCTACACCGGGATGATCCACGCCATTCACGAAGTGAAGGGTAAGGACGGCGTCGGCGCCACCATGGACTCGATGGACCTCGAGCGCGAGCGCGGCATCACCATCCAGTCCGCCGCGACGCACTGCTCCTGGAAGCACACGCAGCTCCCGGAAAGCCCCGTCCACCACATCAACATCATCGACACCCCCGGACACGTCGACTTCACCATCGAAGTCGAGCGTGCGCTCCGCGTGCTCGACGGCGCCATCCTCGTGCTCTGCGCGGTGGCCGGCGTGCAGTCGCAGTCGCTCACCGTTGACCGCCAGATGCGCCGCTACAACGTCCCCCGTTTGGCGTTCGTCAACAAGTGCGACCGTCAGGGCGCGAACCCCCTCCGCGTCCGCCAGCAGCTCAAAGAGAAGCTCGGCCACAACGCGGTCATGATGCAGCTCCCCATCGGCCTCGAAGAGAAGCACGTCGGCCACGTCGACCTCGTCAAGATGAAGGCCTTCTACTTCGAAGGGGACAACGGCGAGACCATCATCATCAAAGACATCCCCGAAGACATGGTCGACGAGGCGAAGATCTACCGCGACGAGCTCCTCGATAACGTGTCGATGTTCTCGGACGACCTCACCGAGCAGATCCTCATGGAGGACGTGCAGGAAGAGACGCTGAACGCAGCGATCCGCAAGGCGACCATCGCGCTGAAGCTCGTCCCGGTGTTCTTGGGCTCTGCGTACAAGAACAAGGGCGTGCAGCGCTTGCTCGACGGCGTGCTCAACTACCTCCCGGCCCCCGCCGACGTCCCCAACGACGCCGTCGACCTGTCCAAGAACGAAGAGCGCATCATCATTCCGAGCGATCCCAAGGGCGCGCTCCTCATGCTCGCGTTCAAGCTGGAAGACGGCCGCTACGGCCAGCTCACCTACCTGCGTATCTACCAGGGCACTGTCAAGAAGGGCGACACCATCCACAACGCGCGCACCCGCAAGTCGTTGAAGGTCGGTCGTCTGGTTCGTATGCACTCGAACGAGATGGAAGAAATCGAAGAGGCTTGCGCCGGCGACATCATCGCGATCTTCGGCGTGGACTGCTCTTCGGGCGACACCTTCCACGACGGCACGCTCGATGTAGCGATGAGCTCCATCCACGTTCCTTCGGCGGTTATC
>CAIUMM010000130.1 GCA_903900265.1 uncultured Pseudomonadota bacterium | reverse complement strand
GGGTTCACCGCGGTGTTGCCGTCGTCGCACTCTTCGCACGCGAAGAAGCCGTCGGCGTCGTTGTCGACCGCGCCGGCCGAGCCGTCGCAGTTGTAGTCGTTGGGGTCGGAGCAGTCGGACTCGTCCGCGCCGGGGTGGTAGTCGGCGTTGGCGTCGTCGCAGTCGTCGGTCAGCGCGGCGTAGCCTTCGGGCGCGCTGCAGGCCGAAACGGTGCTCGCGGTGTCGGCGATGCCGTAGCCGTCGGCGTCGGCGTCGAGGTAGTAGGTGGTCGCGTCGGTCGCGTCGGTGTCGATGACCGAGTCGCAGTTGTCGTCGAGCTCGTTGCAGATCTCGGTCGCGCCGGGGTTGATCGCGGCGTTGGTGTCGTCGCAGTCTTCAGAGGCGGCGTAGCCGTCGTTGTCGGCGTCGAGGGTGCCGGTCTGGGAGTCGGAGTCTTGGGAGTCTGCGGTGTCTTGCGGCCCACTGTCCGGCTTGTCGGGGCTACAGGCGGCGAGCACCGTCAGGGAGAACACCGTCGAATAAAGCGACAGTTGGCTGCGGCAAGCGGTGCGTACGGACATGATCATCCCCAGAAGGAGTCGCGCAGGCCCCGTGCGAACACCGCAGGCGCCTACGTTGCGGCCCCTCTAACAGGCTTGTGATGGGATGAAGCGGCGAACCAGACCGCGCACGCCTCCAGCCGCAGCCCCCAACCCCCTACGCGCTCCCGTTGTCCCCGCGCACGATCAAACCCGCGCTGATGACCGCCCGTCAGCCAACGCCAGCTGACGTCTCTCTCTGCGCTCCTCCCGCTCTACCCCAGCCCGGCCGCGACCGAATTCGCGACTCTTAGGCTGTGACAACTGTGACGAAATCCAGCGGTTTCTGGCGTCACAGGGCGGTTGGTGGGCCCCTACGATCGAGGTTAAACCTTGATCGTAGGGGCGTTTGGTAGTCCCAACGGGATTTGAACCCGTGTCACCGCCGTGAGAGGGCGGTGTCCTAGGCCTCTAGACGATGGGACCAAGGGAGTGGAATTCGAGTATGGTTGGGGCGCTAGGGGTCGAACCTAGAGTCTTCAGGGCCAGAACCTGACGTGTTGCCGATTACACTACGCCCCACCGGCAGGCGCCGCTCTAATATTCAGGTGGCGGCAGACGTCAAGGCTCTCCGTGCGCACTTTTTAGAGGAGAAGCATCCGCCGCCACGCGCAGCTACGCAATGGCCGCTTGCAACCTCTGGAGTGCGACTTCGCGCCCGAGCACGTGGAGGGTCTGGTACAGACCCGGCCCCACTTTTTGTCCGCACAACGCCACGCGCACGGGCTGAGCGACCTTGCCGAGCTTGATGCCGTTCGTCTCGCACCAGCCGTGTACGGCAGCTTCGAGGCTCTTTTCGCTCCAGTCCTCGGTTGCGCTGAGCACGGTGACCACGCCCGTCAGCACATCCCGCGCTGCCGGCAGCGTCGCGGCCATCACCGCTTCATCCCGTACATAGTCCTCGGTAAAGAAGATCCGCGCCGCGTCGGCCAGCTCAACGAGCGTACGGGTGCGCTCCCGCAAGCACGCCACCAGCGCGACCTCGCGCGGGTGCGCGCTCCACCCGCGAGCCTCAAAGAACGCCCGCGCACGCAGCGCCACCGTCTCAGCCGGCAACGCCCGCATCCAGTGGCTGTTGACCCAGGTGAGCTTCTCCATGTCCCACTTCGACGGGCTCTTGCCGATGCCCTCCGCCGTAAACAAGGTGCGCAGGTCGTCGACGCTGAAGATCTCTTGGTCCCCGTGCGACCAGCCCAGCCGTGCGAGGTAGTTCATCATCGCCTCAGGATGGATGCCGAGCTCGCGGTAGGCGCCCACCGAAGTCTCTCCGTTGCGCTTGGACATCTTGCTGCCGTCGAGCGCGAGGATCAGCGGCATGTGCCCGAAGCGCGGCGGGACGACGGTGCCCACGAGGTCTGAGCCAGCAGCCGCGGTGGCCAGCGCCGCGTAGATCAGCAGCTGCTTCGGCGTGTTGATCAGGTGCTCATCGCCGCGCAGGACGTGGGTGATCCCCATGTCCACGTCGTCGCAGACCACCACGAAATTGTACATCGGCATGCCATCGGGCCGCACAATCACGAAGTCTTCGATATCCGCGTTGGCAAAACAGACGTCGCCCTTGATCAGATCGTCGACGTGGGTCTCGCCCTCGGGGACGCGAAGCCGCACGACGTGCGGTCCACAGTCCGCACCGAGGCCGGCGTCCCGACAATGCCCATCGTACCCGCGACGCGCAGCCTTCTGCGCCTCCTGATCGGCGCGCAAGGCGTTCAGCCGCTCTTCGGAGCAGGTGCAGCGATAGGCGGTGCCGTCCTTCAACATCTGCGTATAAAGAGCGTTGTACCGCTCCATACGCTCAGTCTGGCGGTAGGGCGCGTGGGGACCGCCCACGTCCGGGCCCTCATCCCAGTCCAGCCCGAGCCAACGGAGCTCGCCGAGGATCGCATCTTCAAAGTGGCGCTTCGAGCGCTCTGCGTCGGTGTCCTCGACGCGAATGATGAACTGCCCGCCCGTCTTTCGGGCCAACAACCAGTTGAACAGCGCGGTGCGCGCGCCGCCGATGTGCAGGTTGCCGGTAGGGCTTGGGGCGAAACGAACGCGGACAGGAGAGGACGACATCAAAGCTCCGGGGAGACGCGGCTAACGCGACTCAGCCGGGAGCGACCACCGGAGGACGCAAGCGGATACCGACTCCCCGCGCCGCCGCCGAGTCCTTCATCGGCAAGCGCGACCGAGCGGCGCCCTCGAAGGCCGACACCGCGCTGGCCACCGCCGCTGCCGTCGCGGCGACGACGGCGTCCGCGCAGTCCCAGGCCTCCCCTGCCCCGGCCGGCACGACGCGGGCGTGAATCTTTGGGCTGACCTTGCTCTTCAACACGCCCAGCATCCGAAAGCGCGTCTCCGGCATGGGACCTTGCGCAGACTCCACATCGGCGACCTCCTCCGACAACGCGACCCCCACGCCCATGTGCGCCGCGCCTTCGGCCACGCGCCGTACATCGAGCGGGTCTTGATCCACGCCGCACAGCACGGCGACGTGAACGTCCGCGATCGCGCCGCCCTCGGCGAGCCGCACTACCGCGGCGGCCGTGCCCACCGGGGCCTCGTCCGCCTCCCCGATGACCGTGACGCCAACGGCGTCCTCGAGGCGTCCCCCCACCTGCCGCAGCGCACGCGCCGCCAAAACCGCGGCGGCCTCCACCGGCCCCCACGCGTCGTCTCCGGTGACGTCCGGGTCTCCCCAAACCACCGTGTAGACGTCCGCCGGCAAGCCGGACTCGCGCGCGAGGATCCGCACCAGCGCAGCATCCCGGCCCTGTCCGAGCTCGGCCACGTTGCACATCACCTCAACCTCCGACCCGCTTGTCACCGTCAGGCAGACGCGCGGGCGACCAAAACCGGTGCCTCCCGCCGCGAGCGCCACGCCTTGAGCCCCCGCAGCGCGGTCGGCCCAGATGTCCGCGAGGGCGTCGAGCAACGCGGCCCCGTCCGGCTTGGCGGCGCGCCGCCGCAGCGCAAACGCATCCTGAGTCGTGGCGCGCGCAAAGCCATCCAACGCGCGCTCCACCGCGAGCGCACCGAGTACGACGCCTTCGCCGCGCACGCCGCGCAGGGGCTCGTGCAACGCGCTGCAGGCACCGTAGGCCGCCGCTACGCCCGGCTGGGGGCTCCAACGCACCGCGTGCACCTCCCCCGCCGGCGTACCGGTGACGCTCGCGATCGCCGTCCCCGCCGACCGCCGCGGGTGCAGCCGCATCCCCTCTTCAAGGTCCAACGAGAGCCGCACCGGTCGCCCGGTGCGCAGCGCCACACGGCACGCCGCGATCGCCGGGATGGGACTAATCTTCCCGCCGTAGCTGCCGCCCGACGGCAGCACCCGAGACCGCACGGTGGCCCCCGGCAGCGCAGCCCGGACCGCCGCGAGCTCCGCCGCAGGCCACTGGGACGCCGTGTACAACGTCACGTTGCCGGCATCGAAGCCCGGGACGACCAACACCGCCTCAGGCTCCAAATAGGCAGGATCCGACGCCGCGATGCTCACCTTCGCCTGCAGGTGCACACCCGGTCCGACCGGCGCGGTCAGGACGGGCTCTGCCACCGTCGACTTCGCAGCCTCGGTCGCGGTGAACGCGACGATGGCGGACCGGGCAGCAGCGCGGGCACGCGCGAGCGTGTCTCCCCAAACCACCGCGACCGGCTGCGCGGCGTGCTCCACGTCGGCGCGAAGCGCGATCACCCCTTCGGCATCGGCGATCTCCACCCGACCGACCGCGCCTGGAGCCCAGACCAGCACCGCATACACCGCGTCGGGACGCACCAGATCATCGATGAACGGGCGCTCGCCCAGCACCAGCTCCCGCGCCTCG
>CAIUMM010000129.1 GCA_903900265.1 uncultured Pseudomonadota bacterium | reverse complement strand
CTGCGCAAGGACGGCACCGGTTTTGACCTGCCGATCGCCGCAGGCATCCTGCTCGCGGCGGGGCGGCTCGATCCCGAGCGGTGCGCCCGCTACCTCTTGGTCGGCGAGCTGACGCTGGGCGGCGAGCTGCGACCGGTGCGCGGATCGCTGGCGTTTGCGGCGCTCGCGCGTGCGGAGGGGCTGACCGGGCTCGTGCTGCCGCCGGGCGCGGCAGAGGAAGCGGCGCTGGTGTCGGGCGTGGATGTGCGCGTGGCGCGAACGTTGGGTGAAGCTGCCGAGTTTTTAGGCGGGACGCGGGAGCTGCCGGTGGCGCAGCCTGCGGCGGCCGACGCGCGCGGCAGCGGGCTGGATCTGCGCGATGTGCGCGGGCAGACCGGCGCGAGGGAGGCCTTGGAGGTGGCCGCGGCGGGGGGGCACAACCTGCTCTTGGAGGGGCCGCCTGGCTGCGGGAAGACGATGCTCGCGGCGCGCATCCCGTCGATCTTGCCGACGCTCACGCCCGAAGAGGCGCTGGCGTGCACGCGCATCCACTCGGCGGCCGGGCTCCTTGGCGGCGGCGGTTTGGTGTCCGAGCGTCCGTTTCGGGCGCCGCACCATTCGATCTCCCCGGCCGGCTTGGTCGGTGGCGCGCTGTTGCGCCCGGGGGAGGCCAGCCTCGCGCACAACGGCGTGCTTTTCCTCGATGAATTCCCCGAGTTTCCACGCCACGCCCGCGAGGTCTTGCGCGGCCCGCTGGAAGACCGCCGCATCGCCTTGGCGCGCGCAGGCGGCACGATCACCTTTCCGGCGAGCTTCATGCTCGTCGCGGCGGCCAACCCTTGCCCGTGCGGCAACCTTGGGCATCCGACGCGGCCTTGCGTGTGCGGCGAGGCCGCGCGGCTGCGCTACCGCGCGCGTCTGTCCGGGCCGCTGCTGGATCGCATTGACCTGCGCGTCGAGCTCTCGCCGGTCAGCCCGGCGGTGCTGTTGAACGCGCGGCCGGCAGAAGACAGCGCGACGGTACGGGCGCGCGTCGAGCGGGCTCGGCGGCGCCAGCTGGAACGCTACGGCGGCGCGGTAGCCAGCAACGCCGCGCTCAGCGCCGAGCAGGTCACCGAGGCCGCGGACCCCACGACCCGCGCGCTCGCGGCGTTGCAGCAGCACATGGAGGTTTCGGGCTTGTCGGCGCGCGTCGGGCGGCGCTTGTTGAAGGTCGCCCGCACCCTCGCCGACCTCGACAGCGTGGAGCCGGCCGGCGGTCGGGCGGATCGCGTCCAGGAAGACCACATCCATCGCGCTGTCGGGCTGCGCCTCGAAGACGCCGACTTGCCGGAGTCCCGATGAGCCCGGCGCCCCGCTGGGTGACCGGCCTCGGCGCTTGCCTGCAAGCGCTGCTGTGCGCGCAGGCGGTCGTAGACCGCATCGAGCGCGATGACATCGGCGGCGACCGCGTCGTCGTCGAGTGGTGCGACCGCAGCTTCTCGGATCTGCCGATCGCGCTGTTCCCCGCTGGCGTCACTGAGGGCGCCGTCGTCGCGGTGCAGCTCGCCGCGCCCCAACCCAACCCCCTCCCCGAGCCCAGCGCGCCGTCTGCTGATCCGCATCCTGCGGGTCGGAGCGTCGAAGCTGCGTTCGATCACCGCGGGCAGACCCGCACGGAGAGTCCATGACCGTTCACCCCAACAACAACCACCCTTCGGCTCCAGAAAACCCTCGCGAGGCGCTGCTTCGGCAAGTGCTGGTCGACATCCAGAAGGCCCACGGCAAGGGGGCGATCATGGCCCTCGACGCCAACCCCGAGCCGGTGGAGACGACCTCCTCGGGCTCGATCGGCCTCGATCTCGCGCTGGGCTCCGGCGGCTACCCGCGCGGTCGCATCGTCGAGATCTACGGCCCTGAGGCCAGCGGCAAGACCACGCTCACGCTGCACGCCTTGGCGGAGATGCAGAAGATGGGCGGGCGTTGCGCCTTCATCGACGCCGAGCACGCGCTCGACCCGGTGTACGCGCGCAGCCTCGGCGTTGACCTCGAGCACTTGCTGGTTTCGCAGCCCGATAACGGCGAGCAGGGGCTCGACATCGTCGAGATGCTGGTGCGCTCCAATTGCCTCGACATGGTGGTCGTGGACTCGGTGGCCGCGCTCGCGCCGCGCGACGAGCTGGAGGGCCAGATGGGCGACACCCAGATGGGCTTGCAGGCCCGCATGATGTCGAAGGCGATGCGCAAGCTCACCACCGTCGTGTCCAAGAGCAACACCACGTTGATCTTCATCAATCAGGTGCGGCAGAAGATCGGCGTCACCTTCGGGCCCTCCGAGGTCACCACCGGCGGCAACGCGCTGAAGTACTACGCCAGCGTGCGCCTCGACGTGCGCCGCATCGGCGCGTTGAAGAAGGACGAAGAGGCGATCGGCAACCGCACGCGCGTCAAGGTCGTGAAGAACAAGCTCGCCCCTCCGTTTCGGCAGGTGGAGTTCGACATCGTGTTCGGCAAAGGCATCCACCAGCTCGGTGAGGTCGCCGATCTGGCCGAAGAGCGCGGCATCGTCCAGAAAGCCGGCGCCTGGTACAGCTACGGCGAGCAGCGCTGGCAGGGCCGCGACAAGTTCTGCGCCGCGTTGGAGACCGATCCCGCGCTGTTCGGACGCCTGCGCAGCGAGCTTGCGTTGAGCACCGGCAAGTGGGGCGCAGCGGAGGCGTGAAGCCTGCGGCTTGATGGCTGCATCCGGCACACTTCCGTGCGACGGATGTGCCACGTGAAACACCGGTGTCCGCGCTCTTTGGAAGGCGTGCGGTCGGTCTGAAACTGCGGATGCCGGGGGTCGGTGCGCGTTGTGCGCATCGGCCCTGTTTCAGCTTGCCCGCGCGAACGGCAACCATATCGGGTCGCGCCCTTCAGCGGTCAGGAACCGGCCGAGATCCACTACGGACAACCGCACGGTGGCTTCGTTGTGGAGGGGATGCACACCGACGTGGCTCCAGTCCCGCAGCGCCTCGTCGAGCACCACGCGCACCCGCTTTTCGGGGTCGTGAACGATCGCCAGCGGCGACACCGAGCCCGGCGCGATGCCGAGCACGCGCCCCAGCCGATCCGGGCTCCCGAAGCTCACCGAGCCGTAGGCGTCGATCTTGGGACGCAGCGCGCGGATGTCGACCTCGCGGTCTTCGAGTACGGTCACCACCCACATCTGCTCGCGCTTGTCGCGCAAGAAGAGGTTTTTGACGTGCGCGGCGTCGATGTTGCCGCGCAGCGCTTTGGCGTCCTCTACGGTGCGCAGCGGCGGGTGTCGGTGCAGCGTGTAGGCGATGCCGAGCGCGTCGAGGCGATCGAGGGCGGGTCGCTCGCGGTCGCGTGGCTCGTGGGCGATGCGCTCGCGGGGATCAAGAGGTTTGGGGTCGGGGATCACGGGCGCTCCGCTACGGGGTTCCCTGCAGCTCGACGGTCGCCTCGCCCTCCCAGCAGGTCGGCGGGCAATCGGGCCCGTTGGGCGTGCTGCTGCTCCAGGCCGGGGTCACCGTGCCGTTGCCCGCGTAGCTGCCCCCGCCGTGACCGCCGGTGTCGGCTGTGTCGGCTGCGGCTCCATCGGCGGACAATGACCAGACCACTTCGCCGCCGCCGATCCCGTCGGGGAGCTGGAACGTGAGGTCGCTGCCGTCGCACTGCGCCTCGTTGGTGGTCGGTTCGTCGCACGTCACGATGAACGAGCGGCCGCCTACGGTGACCATGCCCGACAGGCCGATCGCAGCGCCGGCGCCGTTCACGTGCACGGTCAGCGTGCTCACGCAGCCGATCTCGGTGCAGGCGAGCGGGCCGTCGTTGGGTGTGCTGTCGGTGTTGGGGACGCCGCAGGCAGGCAGGGCACCGGCGGCGAGCAGGGTCAAAGCGATCGGCGCGCAAAATAGCGTGCGGGGAAACGAGCGAGATGACGAGCGGGTCAAGGACCCTCCGGGGATGCGCACAGTGTAGCCGGAAGTCGGCCCCCCGCCTCGCCAGATGATACGCCGTGTTTGTGTCGGAACTCTACGCAGATGGCCCGCGGATCGAGGTGTCGGTGCTTCCCGACAACTCGCCTTATGCGCCGGCGGTGCACGCCGCCGCGCAGTCGGCGGGCGCGCTCGTGGCTCGGGCAGACCTCGCCACCCCGAGTGACATCGCCGCGCGCGTGCTCGTCGTCGATCTGACGCGGGTGCTGACCGCCAACCGGCTTGGGCCGCGGGTCATCGCGATCTCCGAAGCCACGAACCTCGATTGTTACGACGTCATTCGCCCCGATGACGTCGCGCACCGGCTCCCCCGCGCGCTGAAAAACCTGATCGAGTCCGAGAAGCTGCGCTCGCGCATCGAGCACGAGCACGACACCATCAACGTGCTGAACCAGATCGGGTCGGCGCTCTCGGCGATCACCGACCGCCACAAGCTGCTCGACGAAGTGCTGACGCACTCCCGGCGCTTGTTGAACGCCGATGGCGGCACGATCTACCTTGTGGAAGGGACAACCCTGCGATTCGCGGCGGCTCAGAACGACACCATGCCGTTCTTCGCCAGCCGCGGCGTGCTCCCGATCGACGACTCCAGCCTCGCTGGCTTTGTGGCGCATCGCGGTACGCCGCTGAACGTGCCCGACCTGCGGGCGCTGCCGCCAACTACGCCCTATAAACCAAACTTTACCTTCGATCAGGAGACAGGCTACCAGACGCGCTCGATGCTGCTGGTGCCGATGCTGGACCGGCACGGACACGTGATCGGCGTGCTGGCGATGGTGAACCGCAAGCCGGTCGCCGGGCTCGCACTCGCGAACTTCGACCGGGTGCTGCCGTTTTCTGAGCGGCACGTCGGTCTGGCGCGCTCGATCGCCTCGCAGGCGGCGGTCGCGTTGGAAAACTGGCGTCTGTACCGGGACATCCAGAGTCTTTTCCTCGGGTTCGTCGAGGCCTCAGTTACGGCGATCGAGGCGCGGGATCCGACGACCGGCGGCCACAGCTGGCGCGTGGCTGAGCTGACCACGCTGCTCGCGCGCGAGGTGAGCGACTCGGAAGAAGCGGCGTTTGATGCGGTGCGCTTCTCGCCCACGCAGGTCACCGAGCTGCACTTTGCGGCGATGCTGCATGATTTTGGCAAGGTCGGCGTTCGGGAGGAGGTGCTGCTGAAGGCCGCGCGCCTGTACCCCTACGAGATGACCGAGGTGGAGCTGCGTTTTCGCCTCGCCGCGCTCGAGTCGGTTCTGGAGAACCTCCGGTCGCACTTTGGAGAAGCGCAGCTCACCGAGCGGTTGGCGAGCATTGAAGATGATCTTCGCTTCATCCAGCTGATGTCGCGCAGCGGAAACCGCGACGTCGACGAGATCGCGCGCATTCAGGACATCGGTGCGCGGTGGCGACTCCAGGAGATCGGCGAGAGCGCGCTCGCGCCCAAGCACGTCAACCGCTTGTGCGTCCCGTACGGCACGCTGGATCCCAGCGAGCGCCTCGAGATTGAGCGCCACGTCACCCACACCTACCAGTTCTTGAAAAAGATCCCCTGGACGCCCGAGCTTCGGCACATCCCCGACCTCGCCTACGCGCACCACGAGAAGCTCGACGGCACCGGCTACCCGCGAAAACTGCGCGGCGCGGAGATCCCCTGGGGCGCGCGCCTGATGACCGTGGCGGACATCTACGACGCGCTCACCGCCGTCGATCGCCCCTACAAGGGCGCGATGACGCCGATCGAAGCGGTCGGAATCCTGCGGGAGGAGGCGTCGCGGGGGCGCATCGAGCTGTCCGTCGTTGAATTGCTGGAGGGCAAACAGCTCTGGAAGCGGCTGAAGGGCCGCAAGCACGCGTGATCGCGCTGTGGCTGCACATGCTCGGGCCGCTGGCCTGGGCGGGCGCATCGGGAGGGCAATTTCCCAGGATGAACGCCCAGAGCTTTCATCCCAGCCTCGACAGTTCGTCGATGCTGTGGACCGACGACAGCGCGGTGACGTCCGGCGGGTTCCACTTTCGCAGCCTGCTCTCCTACACCAATGACCCGCTGGTCTACACCTTCAACGATGGGCAGCGCGTAGGGCTGGTCAGCGACGTGATGCAGCTGGACCTGATGCCGTCCTGGCGCTTCGGCATGGGGCGCTCGAGGGCGCGCATCGGGCTGGACCTGCCGCTGTTCGCGTTCGCGCGCACCGCGGAGGTCGCGAGCCCAGGGTTTGGGGACCTCCGGGTGGACGGCAAGGTGGCGTTTTTGGACGCCGCGGTCGCGGCCGTCGGCGTTGGGGTGGATGCGGGCTTCGGGCTCCCGACCGGCGTGCTCCGCGGCCTGAGCGCGGAGGAGATCACCTGGGACGCCAGCATGATCCTTGACAAGCAGGTCGATGCCAGCCGGGTCGCGGTGAACCTCGGCATGCGCGGGGGGCCGCGGCGCGCCCTCGAGAACATCGCGCTGAACGACGCGCTCACCGTGCGGCTGGGCTACGCCTACGCGCTCGATCGCGTGATGTTTTTACCCGCAGGACGCAGCGCAGGATGCAGCCTGGAGCTGACGGCGATGCAGCCGCTGACGTCGTCGTTCACCGATCCGGCGGCGTTGTCGGCGGAGTGGATGCTCGGCGGATGGCTGCGCTCTGGGGATCTGGTGCTGCGCGCCGGCGGCGGCACCGGCCTGACCCACGGGGTCGGCACCCCCGATCTGCGCGCGGTGGTCGGCGTCGGCTACGAGCGCGCCGCGGGGCCGCCCGATTGGGACCACGACGGCGTCCCCAATCGCGACGACGCTTGCGACCGCGACCGCGAAGATCGCGACGGCGTCGACGACAGCGATGGGTGCCCTGAGCTTGGGCCCACAGACCGGGTAGATTGAGAGGCAACGAGGTCGCGATGAAGAGTCGGAACATGCGATGGACGAGCGCCGCAGCGGCTTTGGTCGCGCCGTTGGTCACCCTTTCGGGCTGCGCCGTCGAGCAGAGCGGCACGGTCTCGGACACCTGTCAGGCGGTGCTCGAGTGTGTCGCGACGGTCGCCACCGAGAGCAGCGCCGCCGCCAACGAGAGCTACGGCTCGGCCTCCGACTGCTGGCAGTCCGCCGCCGCCGCCGAGGACTGCACCGCCGCCTGTCAGCTCTCGCTCGAGGACTACCACGCGATGCACCCCGACGAGCCGGCCTGCGACGACGGCATTCAGGTTGGGACCAACGTGCTTTTTCCTTCCGGCGCGCGCTTCCGGTTTCAGAGCGAGGTCAACAACGCCCAGTGCGATGCGGACATCCGCGTGATCCTCGTCGAAGCGTTGCTGGAAGCCGACGTAACCCCTACATTTTCTTGGGCAGGCGACATCAACGGCGCCCGCGCCAACACCGGCTTTGACACCGCGTACGCATCTGAGTGCGCGCTCGACGGCAGCGACTGGACCTGCGCCGAAGATCCCGTGTCGGTCGATGTCGGCGACGGCGTAACGGTGTCGAACTTCAACCTGAACGGCATGTTCTCAGCCGATCTCGAGTCCGCGACCGCGACCCTGTCGTACACCATCACGACGAGCTCGGGGCCGTGCACTCAGTCCCAGAGCATGAGCGGCGCGCAGCCCTGATCCACGCGGGGCGCTACCCGACGAAGCTGCGCGCGAACAGGTCTTCGATCGCCTGACGGCCGCTCTCGGAAAGATAGCGGGTGCCGGTGCCGCAGATGGTCGTCGCGTCGAGCTTGGGCGTGCCTTCGACCCAGTCCTCGCCGTTCCAGCGGAACCAGATGCCTTTGTCCTGATCAAACACCCAAAGGCGCTTGCTCCACATCCGCGCGAGCTCTACGCTCCAGCCAGTGCCGCCGGTGACCGTGCCGTCCTCTTGAATCGCGCCGACGACGTAGACGACCTGCGCGTTGCCTACCTGATGCCACAAGCTCTGGAGCACGCGGCGGATCTGCGAACCCTCGGCGTACTCGCGGCGCAGCCGGCGAGACACGTAGGCCAGCGAGACATCCCCAGCTTGAAGCTCCTGTTCGGTCAGCGGATGCGCGCCGCGCGTGCGCGCCTGCACGTGACCGGTGAACGTGTAGTTGACCTCGCGCGCGCCGTGGCGCTCGGCGGCTTCCCCAAACGCGGCCTCGGCGCCCGCGGCCCCGCCCGAGTAGAGCGTGACCTCCGCGACGGTCCTCGGGTGGGCGTCGGCCGCTTCCGCGGCGCGGGCGGTGAACGTGGCCGTGTCGAGCCGCAGCGGCGCAGGCAACGCAGCCGCTCGCAGCTTGCGGACGTGCAACATGACGTGCGAGCGCTCGGGCACAAGGTCGAGCACGACGTCGCCCACCGTGTCCCCCGAGGCGTCTTCGGTGAGCGGCTCAGAGTTTCCGGTGCACCAGATCGCCAGATGCCGCGCTTTGGCCAGCGCGCTGAGGGCGTCGAAGCTCGCAGCTTCAGGCTCCCATCCATCGACGACCACCAGCACCGGCTGGAACTCAACGACGTCGGCGAGCTGGTCCAGCACGTGCTTCAGCCGCGCTACATCGGGGACGGCGCCGCGCGTGGCGTGGATGATGCGATGACGCTCGATGAACAGCCGCGCTTCGGTGCGCTCCGCCGGGCGCAGCGGGCGGCCGAGACCGTCAAGCAGCGACTCATAGCCGTCGCGCACCTGTTCGATGGTGCCGGTGCCCGCGATGTGCAGCACCGCCGCGCCGCGCAGCAGGCGGTCCAGCGCAAACTGAAGGACGAGCGCAGTTTTCCCAGAGCCTGCGCGCGCACGGACCACCCCGACCTCGCCAGGACTCAGGCCTCCGCCGAGCGCATGAAGCAACGGGCGAAGCGGACCGCGGTCAGAAAGGTCAGAGAGGGACATGGCGCTCGGGGGTGGCGCCCAACATATCCCCCTCGCGGTTACCTAGCCCGGATGCTGCTCGTCATCGGTGATCCCGCGCTGTCTTCTTGGTCGTTGCGTCCCTACTTGATCCTCGCGCACAGCGGGCTCGCGTTCGATACGCACCTCGTGCGGCTGGACCAGCACGACACCCGAGCCAACAACCTCAAATTTTCGCCGACCGGAAAAGTCCCGGTGCTGGTCGATCCCGAGCTCGGGAGCGTCTGGGACTCGCTGGCGATCGCTGAGGCGCTCGCGGAGCGTTGCCCCGCGCTGTGGCCCTCCAACGCGGTCGATCGGGCCCGTGCCCGCGCGATCACCTGCGAGATGCACGCCGGATTTGCCGCGCTGCGTCGCGAGCACCCGATGCTCCTCGACCAGCGCGTCGTTCACGCCGAGCGGTCAGAGGCCTGCCTCGCGGATATTCAGAGGATCAACCGGCTTGTGGAGGACGCGCGTGCGTCGGCGCAAGGCGGGCCTTGGCTGTTTGGCGCGTGGTCGATCGCGGATGCCTTCTACGCCCCGGTCGCCACGCGTTTTCGCACCCACGGCGTCATCGGGAGCGGGCTGCTCGGCCCCGCGACGGAGGCCTGGTGCGCCGCGATCCTCGCCGATCCTGCGCTGCTCGCTTGGACGAGCGGCGCGGCCGGCAACGCCGCGGCCGGCTCGGCGGTTTTCGGATAGGCCGAAACCGTGAACATCTTCCTCGTACCCTACACCTGGCATCGGCACTTCGCGCTGGGTTGGGTGTGCGCCGCGGCAGCGCTGCTCGCGTGGTGGGCGGTGCTCGGCGTCTCGGTGGTCAGCCCGTTCTGGACCTTGGACTGGGACGGGCCGGTGTTTCTGGGCGCGGTCGGCGGCGCGGTGGCTGGCACGTCGGTGTTGGCTGAACAATCGTTGTTTCGTCATGCGCTTTGGCGTCGGGTGTTGTTTCCGATGCTGGCGGGGGGCTTGTCCGCAGCGGTGATCATCGCGGGCTTTTGGCTGTGGACGCGCGCCGTAGGTCCGCTGCTGTTTTCAGCGGATGGAGCTGCGGATCTCGCCGATGCTTCGCTGGTCGCCTTGCGCTACCGCTTGCCGGCGTGGCTGGCCGCGGGCTTCGGGATGTCGCTCGGACCGACGGCGGTGCGCAACGGTCGGGGCATCCTCACCCACGGCGCGGGCGGCATCGCCGCGGGGCTGATCGGCGGCTGCGTGTGGTATCTGATGGGCTACACCAAATCTGCGCTTGGATACTCGGATTTGTACTATGCGGGCGCCTTCGGGGCGATGGCGATGGGCTTGTCCTTCGGCGTGCTCGCTTGGGGCATCCCCGATGCACTTTACGCAGGTTGGCTGCGGGTCGTCACCGACAATCGGCACGCGCGTCGCATCCCCATTGACGGGCTGGACGGTCGCGCGCGGGAGCGCTTCGTAGGCCATTTTCCGGTCGGGCTGGACTTGTTCTTGCCGGCTCAGGACGGCGTCGCCGAGCTCCATGTCTCGGTGATGGTCAACGCGAAGCAGCGCTATCGGGCGCGTGGGCTGACGCTCGCGCCGACCGTGGTGCGACGCTTCCTGGAGCGGGTAGACCTCCGCTACGACCCGCGGCGATCTGCGCCGCTGGAGACCGATCTTTCGAGCGGAGACCGCATCCTCTGCGGTCCTCCGGAAAACCCCTCAGTGCTCGAATTCCTGATGCTCCCGAAGGAGGAGCGTTGACGGGCATGCTGCGCAGCTTTTGGGTAGCGGCGCTGCTGTTGACCGGCTGCGCGCCTTCGCCGCTCGTGGCGCTGCCCTCCACCAGCACCCGCGTGGCGGCGCCCCAGAGCGCCAACGAAGGCCAGCAGGAGCTGGTCATGCACATCTTCGCCGATCGGGACGAGTGCATGGGCGCGGTCGACGCCAAAGACGTCGACTTCTGCACGCCCTTTGTCGACCGCGCCACCGGGCAGGTGCGCGTGGCCTTCCAGATGCGCGTCGACGGCGAAAAATGGGCGATCCCCAACGCAGAAGACGGCATCGAGATCTTTCACAAGAAGCACGAGGTCAAGGCGGGAGGCATGAAGGACTTCCAAGTCTTCGCGCATGACCCGCAGCGCAGCCCCCAGCTCTTTGTGTTGCTCATCGATGGCTCCGGTTCGATGGCGATCGTCGACGACGCGAGCGGAAAAACCCGCATGGAGAAGCTGAAGTCCGCGTTGCTCGATCGCGACGTGGTCGAGGCGTTCTTCCCCAGCGAGACGTCAACCGCGGTGGTGCCGTTGGTTTTTGCGGGAGCGGGTCAACCCGCGCCGCTGGGCGGCAAGTGGGTGGTGACCAACAAGAAAGAGTACCGCCAGCTGATTCGGGACCAGCTGCAGGTCGGCGCTGGCTACACGTACCTGTACAACGCCGTGGATTACGGCACGTCGACGCTGCTGGAGCAGCCCGAGATTCGGGCCGCGATCGACAACAAAAAGATGCAGCCTACGCTCATCGCGCTGACCGACGGCTTCAACAACGAGCGCCCGGACGACACCTGCGGCAGCAACGCGCCTCGCCTCGAAGCGCTGCTCAAAAAGCTCGACGCCGTGCGCCGCGGCGAGACGGTGAACATCACCTCGCGGCCGGTGGTCTACACCGTAGGTCTGGGCATCAAAGCATGGCGCAACCTCCAGATCCCGGACGGCACGGACGTGCGTCCCCGCGATCTGTGCCGGGCGACCGCCGACCAGATGATCAACGGCGGCGTAGAGAACCGCGGCGTCGACAACGCGGCGCTCGGTTGGATCGCGCGCACGGGCGGGGGCGGCAGCTTCGTGAAGCGCGACGCTGAGGGCCTCGCCGCGGCGTTCAAGGCGGCGGCGGCGGCTCGATACGGCTGGTTCGAGGTTCGCTACAAGGTCGACCCCTACTACCTGCGGCGAACCTTTGAAACCAAGGTGCGCTTGACCAGCTTGTTCCGCACCGAAGCTACGATTCAGTTCTACCCTTCGGGTTGGTTCGACGCGCCGCCCGGCGAGGCCGACGCGGACGGTTGGACGCGCCCGCCTTCGTTCTTGCGGTCGCTGTCGCTGGTGATGCCGGCGCTCGCGTTGTTCGCGACGCTTGGGTACCTGCCGAGCGCGTGGTTCAACATCAAGCGCGCGCTGTTTAGCCGCATGGTACGCCGCAAGAAGGGCTGAACACCTTGGGCGCAGCCCGCGGGTTTAGGGAACGAGGCGCTGGCTGACCAGAAACTGCGTGACGCCTTGGGCGATCTTGGCGTTGCCGGCTGCGTTTGCGTGTCCGCGGTCCTGGGGGAAGTACAACGACTCTTGGGCGGTGTACTGCTCGAATTCCGGCTGCGGATCGTAGACCGGAACCTCGAGCTTCTCGCCGGCGGCGTGGAGGATCCTGCGGTGCGTGCCGGTGTAGCCTTCGCGCTCGAGCGGGTAGCCAAACAGCATCATCTTGCCGCCTACATCGTCGATCTTCTGCTTGAAGGCGCGGATGTTCTCGACGTACTCCTCGGGAGAGATCCGGTACACGCCGCCCTCTCCCGGCTTGTCTTTCGCTTGCACGCGGTAGCCGTCGATCGCGTTGCGCAAGAACACGTACAACCGGAGGTTATAGAGGATGTTTTGCTTGAGGAAGTCCTGGTTTCCTTGGAGCACCGCTTGGGAAGCGTCCGAGTACGCCACAGACCGCGCGTCTTGCACGATGTAGCCGAACAGCACCAGATCGGGCTTGTACGTCGCGAGCACCTTCTCCCAGAGCCAGAGCCCTTGGAAGCTGGTAAAGCCAGGCTGGCCGCCATTGATGACCTCGACGGCGTGGCCGTCGGCGAGGAGGTCCTTCTCCAGCTGCGCGGGGTAGGTCTCGTCGTCGTTTACGCCCCAGCCGAAGGTGGTGGAGCAGCCGAGGGTCATCACCCGGAAGGTCCCCGCGGACTTCTCTTGTGGATGCAAGGGCGCGCGGAGGCCGTTCGCGTCGGTGGAGACGCGGAAGGTCGCGCCGGTCTCCTTGTGGGTGTAGGGCTCGAGGTGCTGATTGGCAGGTTGCACCCAGTAGCTCTGCGCGTGGGTGAACTCTTTGGTTCCGTCTTTCTTGGGCCAGCCGGCCAGCCGCAGCGCGACCTCGCTGCCAGCGGTGAAGAGCACCAGCGTCGTCGCCATAAAGGCGACGCGACGAGCGGCTGCCCGCGCCATTTACTGCAGGCCGCCTACGGGCTCGATGGTGATCGCGGCGTGATCATCGACGCGACCGTTGGTGAACCACTTGTTGTCGTACCAGGTGTTGTCGTTGATGCTGAACATCAGCGTGCCGTTCTCCGGAGCTTCGAAGTTCGCGTCGGCGCCGACAGGGAACAGCAGCTCGACGCCGGACTCGCCAGTGAATTTCGCGACGAGCTTCCCGACCGTGCAGCCTTCGATGTTGCAGGGCCAATCCGTGCCGATCGCGGGATCTTTGGTGCCTTCGATGTTGATCCACGGGCCCTTGTCCGAGAGGCGGTAGCGGTCCTGAACCGTGCCGAAGATGTGGGCTTTGTCGCCGGCGCACATCGATACGGGGCGCTGCCAACCCACGCCGAGGTCGAGGTAGTCAAACAGCGTGTTCGCCAGCGGATTGTTGCATTCTCCGGCGTTGAGCGCGCCGTTCAGGCCGCCGATCCAAGCTTGCCAGTTGGACGTGTCCCCGGACTTCATCGCGGCGACGCAGAGATCGAGGTTCTGCTTGGCCATCGCTTCGGTCTTCTCCGGGCGGCCCCAGAGCGTGTTCTGGATGTCGTCGGTGACGTTGGAGTCGAAGCTCACGCCGTCGTCGCGCCCGCCGTCCCACTGGGACTTCAGCGCGGCGAGCGTGTCCGCCCGCGCCGCACGCCGGTCGCCTTCACCCAGCGCGGCGAAGTTCTTGGGGTAGTAACAATCGCCCTTCCAACCTTCTTCATGATGCCAGCCTTCGATAGGCGGCGGCGGGGTTTTTGGTGCCTTCTTGGCATGGGCAAAACCGGCGAGGAGGAGGATGGACAGCATGTAGACTCCGATAGCTCGCACGATACTAACCGCGAGCGGGAGGTTTTATTCGAGAAGAGCACCCGCAGACTTCAGCTCTCGGGTTTCAGGAGCCACAATCGGTCATCGCGACGTCGTAGGCGATGGCGGTGGAGGTTCCGGTCACCGAGACATGGTAGGTCTTGCCTGCGGCCGAGCGCCAGCCGTTGGGCTTGATGGTGATCGCGTAATTGCTCCCATAGTAGGGGTCGAGCTGCGTGACGGTAACGGCTTTGTTCGTGCTGCCTTCGGTCACCGTCACTGCCGCGCGGGTCAGGTCGATGGTGTCGGATTGCAGGCTCCAACCCACGTAGTCTACTCCGGTGGTCCCCGAGCCCATCGCGTCGATCGGGAACGAGCCCGGCGCCGGCCACGCGGTCCATGCGGCGCGGTCCGAACCGGAGCCGCCGATCACCCACATGCAGGAGTAGCTGCTCGTCGAGCCCACGCCGATCGGGCCGAGGCCGTTCGACAGGATCCACCTGCGATGTCCGATGGTTGACTCGTTGCCGAAGTCGAGCATGTAGAGGTCCACCGCGTCGATCGCGGGCGTGGTGGCGATGTTGGATGAACCTGCGGCAGAGGCGCCGCTTGCGTCGTAGCAAGTCCAGGAACTATCTGGATAGTGCGACAGGGAGCCGTGGGCGGTCTCCATCAGCGCGCACTCCT
Organism: uncultured Pseudomonadota bacterium; assembly: GCA_903900265.1. GTDB lineage: Bacteria > Myxococcota_A > UBA796 > UBA796 > SXON01 > CAIUMM01. The sequence goes on along the minus strand of CAIUMM010000129.1, from coordinate 41,704 downwards.
GAGACGCTGCGTTGCGGGTGGCGTCCAAGCTGACGGCTGGGAGGTCGGCGAGCCAGCGATAGAGGTTCACCTGGGTGAGCACCTTGTCTCGCCAAGCAGCGGTCATATCTCCGGCGTTGCAAGCGGCGACGTTGCCGTTCCATGCGCCTTCCGCCAGATCGGCGCGGTCGGCGGTCCAACGGGCGCACATCGCGGCGCTGTCATCGGTGTCGGCATCCGCATCGGTGTCGCTATCGGTGTCGCTGTCCGCGTCGGTGTCGCTATCGGTGTCCGCATCGGTGTCGCTATCGGTGTCGGCGTCCGCCGAATCGATCCCGGCGCTGTCATCGAGCGGCGGGCGCTGATCCTTGGGAATGCCCTTGTGTGCGTCTTCGGCAGGCACGCACCCGGTCAGGAGCAAAGCAGCGGCGATGGGCGTTCCGAAGCGAGCGAGGGTCATGCCGAGCACATAATCCACGGGAGTCCTGCCGTCGGCGCGTCCGGTTCAGCCAAGGCCCAGCCGCTCGGCGATCGCGGCGGCTTCAATGTCGAAGAGCGCGCCGTCGTCGGCCAGGCCGCCGGGTAGCCGCCCCAGCAGCTCCTCCCAGACCAGACCGTGAAGCGCGAGCCACGTGGAGTACGCGGTCGCGACCATCGGCAGCGGCAGCGCCCGCGCAATGGGGCCGAGGCGGGCGATAGCGTCAGGATCGCTGTAGGCGCGTGGCATGCGCAGGGTGCCGGCCTCCTGCGCCCGGGCAAGCAGATCGACAAAGATGTGCAAGCTGCGCAGCGCGGCCGCGGCCACGACCTCGATGGGGGCGCGGTATCCGGGGAAAATCGCCCCGTGGATCAGGATGTACTCCTGGGGCCGGGCGATGGCCCAGAGTCGATAGGCCCTGGCGAGGGCGATGAATCGGGTATCCAGGGCCTCGGCCGCCGAGATCGAGGCGTCCTCCAACGCTTGCCCGAGCTCCCCGTAGGCGTCGGCTACGAGGCTGGTGACGAGCGCGTCTCTCCCGTCAAAATAGCGGTAAAGAGCCGGCGTGGTGACGCCTAAGGTGCGGGCGATGCCGCCCAACGACAAGGCTGCGGCGCCATGGTCGCGAATTTGGGCGCGCGCGGCGGATTTGATCGCGGCGACCATGTCGGCGTGGCGAGATTCGGGCATGTGTCGGAATATCAACAATCCGGTTGTTTCGCCGGTCTCCTCCAGCGTGAGGGCGCGCGGCGGGTGCTCGGCTTCTGGAAAATAGTACAACCGCTCCGCGCCTCGGACATATTTTGGCGCCCCTCCAGAGTAGGTTGGCGGAATGCGAATCCTGCACACCTCAGACTGGCATCTTGGCGCTACCCTCAAAGATCATCCTCGGGATTTCGAGCATGCTCGCTTCTTGGCGTGGCTCACACAGCGGTTGCTGGAAGGAAAGTTCGACGCCATCGTGATCGCGGGAGACATCTTCGACAACGCCAACCCGCCCAGTCGGGCGCTGACGCTTTGGTACGGGTGGCTGGCCGAGGTCATCCGGCTGCTGCCTGACTTGCAGCTCGTGGTGATCGGGGGAAACCACGACAGCGCGGCGCGCTTGGACGCGCCCGCTGAGCTGCTGCGTGCGCTGCGGATCCACACCGTCGGCGGTTTGGGGCGCTTGGAGGATGGTCAGCCCGACATCGGGCCGACGTTGGTGCCGCTGCGAAACGCTGCGGGAGAGGTGCGCGTCGTGCTGGGCGCGGTGCCGTTTCTGGGGGCGTGCTCCACCTTCGACGTGCAGCGGGTGTACGAGCGCGTCGTAGAGGCGATGCGCGCGGAGGCTCCGCCGACGGCTGCGCTGATGCTGACGGGGCACTTGTATGCGGCGGGCGCCAAGGGGGCGCAGCGCAGCAAGGACTCCGAGCGAGAGATGGTCGGCGGCGTAGAAGCAACTTCAGTCAACGTTTTTCCTGAGGATGTCGCTTACACCGCGCTGGGGCACCTGCACCTCCCGCAGCAGCCGGCCGAAAACGTCTGGTACGCAGGTTCACCCATCCCCATGTCGTTCTCCGAGCAGGACTACGCGCACCGGGTGCTGCAGATTGACATCGAGGCCGTAGAGGGCGGGCGCGCGCGCGCGTTCACCACGTCGATTCCCATCCCCCGCAGCGTCGAGATGCAGACGTGGCCCAGTCGCACCGCCGCGATGTCGGTGGCGGAGGCTGCGCTCCGCATCGCGGCGCTGCCGCAGGGCGAGCCGGGTGAAGACGGGTGGCCTCTGGTGCAGATCCGCCTCGCCGCAGGCGCTACCGCGGTCGACAAGCGTGCGTTGGACGAGCGCGCGGTCAGCAAGCGTCTCCGTCTGCTGCACGTGGACATCGAACGATCGGTCACTCAGTCGGACGACGCTACGCCGCGCGCCCGGCTGGAGGACGTCAGCCCCCAGATCGTCTTTGAAGACGCGTGGCGGCAAGCCCATCCCGACGAGCCGGACGTCCCGCCCGACGTCGCTGCGGCTTTTGCCGAAGCGGTCGCGGCCTACACCCAGGTGCAAGCATGAAGATCACGCGCATCAAGGGGGAGAACCTCGCTTCCTTCAAGGAGTTCGATGTCCAGCTGGACGGCGGGCTCTTGGCGGACGCCACGATCTTCGCGATCACCGGTCGGACCGGCGCTGGAAAGAGCACCGTACTGGACGCGGTGTGTCTCGCTCTGTACGGCTCGCTCCCTCGAAATGAGGGCGTCACCTCCATCGATCTCGATGGCGGCTACCAAACCGGAAAGGCGGTCTCCATCGTCCGGCGCGGCCAGACCGAGGCTCTGGCGCTGTGTGAGTTCCTCGCCGATGACAATCGCCGGTACCGATCCCAGTGGTCGGTGCGGTCGGTCGGTCGGGGCGACAACAGGGGCAATCTTCATGTGGAGATGCCGGTCGTGTGGGAGATCGACGCTGCGGGGAACCCCATCGGCGCCGCGTTGACGCGCACCAAAGGCGAGCATGAAGCCAAGGTGCTGGCGCTCGTCGGATTGTCCGAGACCGAGTTCCGGCGCGCAGCGATGCTGGCGCAGGGGGATTTTTCGGCGTTTCTGAAGGCCAAGTCCAAGGACCGCGCCGAGCTGCTGGAGAAGATCACCGGCGCGGATCAGTACTCGGGCATCGGTCGCAAGGTGCATGAGCTGGCCAAGCTCAGGGACAAGGCCGTGGAGGCGTGCCGTGACCGGATGGAGCGGCTCACGCCTTGGACCGCTGAGCAGGAAGACGCGGCCAATCAGACCACCGACGCGCTCAAAGACGCGCTTCGCGTTGCACAAGAGCTGCAGCGGAAGGTCGCCGAGGAGCAGCGACTGTGGAAGGATCTGCAGGCGCGCAGAGCCGCTCGGGTCGACGCGCAGGCTGCCGTAGAACGTGCCCTCGAACGGCAACGCAAAGAAGAGCCCAATCGTCTGCGTGGAGAGCGCGCCGACCGCGCCGAGCCGCTCCGTACGGCGCGGGACAAGCGCCAATCTGCGTTCGAGGCGCTGCGCACGCTGCAGAACGACGCGAAGGCGCGTGCGGAGGATCTGCAGGGCGCGAAGAATCGTCTCGGCGCTGCTTCGGAGACGGCGCTCGCCCGACAGCGTGACGCGGACGCTGCACGCTCCCATCAGGCCGATGCGCGCCCCGACATCGAGCGCGCGCTGGAGCTCGACGAGCAACTGCGGGCCTCGGCGCGGGAGGTGGAGACCGCGAACGCGGGCGTCGTCGAGCAGGATCAACGTCTGCAGGAGCGCGCCGGCGCGTTGAACGGTGCGCAGGCGGATCTGGAACGAGCGGTCGGTGCGGAGGCGGCGTGTAGCCAGTACCTCCAATCCCGCACGGGCATCGCCACCACGCTCGCCGGGGGAGATCCGGTGCATCAGCTTCGCACCCTCCAGGAGCTTGAAGCCTACAGCGCCCAGCGCGCCTCCGCGGCGCGAGGGGCTGCGGAGGCGGCGCGTGTCGCTCAGGCGGAGTGCGCGGCCGCAGAGACGGCGCTGGAGCTTGCCAACGTCGAACTGGCGAGGGCGAAGGTCGAGCTTGATTCCCTCGGCCTGCGCCCCGATCTTCAGGCGGAGCTCGCGGCGCTGCTCGCGGCGAAGGGCCGCGAAGAGCTTGGCGTACGCCTACTGGACAGGGAGATCCTATGGAAAGAGGCACAGGCTCGCTTGGATCCGAAAGCGCTGCGCAGCGGGCAGATTGGGCCGTTGCGGGAGCGCCTCGCGGCGGGCCTGCAGGAGCAGTTGGCGGTGGTCACGCGGGCGGAGGGCGAGCTTGCGGGAGCAGAAAAAGCGCTCTCTCGGGCGCGCGATCGGCTGTCGTTGGACGATCGCCGCCGGGAGCTGGTGGAGGGCGAGGCGTGTCCGTTGTGCGGCGCCACCGAGCATCCTTGGGGCGCGGCCGCTGAGTCGCCGGCCTTAGCTGCGGCTTCTGAGCTGGTGGAGGAGCTGAAGGCCGGACTCGTCCTCGCCGAAGCGCAGGTCGCGGGTACGAAGGCCGAGCAAGCGGGTTTGGCCGCGGAGCAAGCGTCGCTGGACGCCGAACTTCCCGCGCTCGTTGCTGGCCTTGCCGCTGCGGCGGGCGCGGTCGAGGATGCCCGCACCGCCTGGGGCGTCGAGCCGATTCCCACAAAGGAGCAGCTTGGGGCTACGGTGAGCCAAGCGGATCGCGCGCTGAACGTCGCGAGGGAGGCGCAGCGGGCGTGGGACGCCTGCGACAGCTCCCTTCGCATCGCGCAGGATGCGGTGCTCGCCGCTACGGCCACGCTCGCGCCGCTGGGCAACACCGCCGCGGGGCTGGTCGCCGAGGCGAAAAAGGCCGAGGCCGAGGCCGGTGCTGCCAAGAGCAGCTCCGACGCCAGCGCAGCTGCGGCGCGCACGGCGCTCGCACATTGGCCTGAGGTGCTCGACTTCGCGCAGCTCACAACCGCGATCGCAGCCGTGGAGCTGGCGGTAGCGAGCTGGCGTGCCAAGACCAAGGAGCAGGATGAGCTCAACGCGCGCTTGCCCGGCCTGCGCGGGGCGCACGACACCGCGGCCCGCGAACACCAAGTCGCCGCCGGGGAGCTCACGCGCCTGCAAACGGCGCGCGCCGATTCGTTGACGACGCAAACCAAGCGCAGCGCGGCGCGCTCGCTGCTGCTGAACGGCAAGCCGGTCGTCGATGTGGAGGCTGCGCTCCAGCGCGCGATCGACGACGCGACCGAGGCCTCCAAGCAGGCGGCTGCATCGCTCGCGGCGGCGGACTCCAAATATCAGAGCGCGGCTGGCGAGGCGCTCCGGGCCCACAAACGGGTCGAGGAGGCCGAAACCCATGCCGGGAAGGCGGAAATGGCGCTGGATGAGCTGCTGGTCCCGTTGGGTTGGACCCGCGAGCAGCTGGACGCGAACTTGATGGATCACGGCGCTCGCGAGGCGATCCGCGCGACGGTGCTCGCCGCGAAGGAGCAGGTGGAATTCGCCAACGCGGCTGCGGAGAACGCCCAGAAAGAGGTCGAGGCCATCGTGATCCCCGATGGTTTCTCTGCCGAGTCGCTGGAGGTTCGCGTCGCCGAGGCGGCTGGGGCGGTCGCCGCCGCGGACAGCGCCCGCACCGACGGGATCGCGCAGATTGCGCGGGGGCGGGAGGAAGGTCGGAAGCGCCTCGAAGCCGAACAAGAGCACGCAGAGCTGGTGCGCATCGCCGCGCCATGGGCGCGCTTGCGAGCGCTGATCGGCGGCGAAGGCGGCGAGAGGTTCCGCGCCCTCGCTCAGGCGCGGAGCGTCGATGCGCTCGTGGAGCTCGCGAACGAGCAGCTCAAGTATTTTGCAGGTCGATACTCCCTGCAACGGCATCCGGGCTCGGGCATGGACCTCCGGGTGTGCGACGAGGGCAGCGGGGATGAGATTCGCGGCACCGACAGCTTGTCCGGCGGCGAGACCTTCCTCGTCTCGCTGGCGCTCGCCTTGGCGCTCGGTCGGCTCTCCTCGCGTTCGGTGAACGTGCAGACGCTGTTCATCGATGAGGGGTTTGGCTCGCTCGACGTCGACACTGTCGAGCCGGTGGTGGAGGCGCTGCGGCGCATCGCCGCGAACGGGACGCAGATCGGGCTCATCTCGCATGTGCCGGTCATCGCGGAGCGTGTAGACGTGCAAGTTCACGTGGTGAAGCAGAACGAGACCAGCGGGATTCGCATCGGTCGTTCCCGTTGACTCAGCGCACCGTGCATCAGGGGGACGGCTTGGCCTGGCTGGACCAGCACCCGCTCGCCGTGGATCATGCGCTCGTCACCTCGCTCCCCGATGTGTCCGAGCTGCCTGCGCTGGGCTTTGAGGGGTGGCGTACCTGGTTCATGGGCGCCGCGGAGCTCGCGTGCCGCCGCGTGGCAGACCACGGCGTCGCGATCTTCTTCCAGACCGACATCAAGTGGGAGGGCGGCTGGGTCGACAAGGCCTATCTGGTGCAGCGGGGCGCGGAGGCTGCGGGGAGTCGGCTGCTCTGGCACAAGGTGGTGTGTCGCAGCCCGGCGGGCACAACGTCCTTCGGACGACCCGCCTACGCCCACATGCTGTGCTTCAGCAGGGAGCTCCGCCTTGAACCTGGGCAGTCTTCCCCAGATGTGCTCCCCGGGCTGGGTGCGATGCCGTGGCCGCGCGCGATGGGCACCGCGGCGTGCGAAGCGGTGTGCACCTTCCTGTTGGCGCACACCGCGGCCCGCGTGGTCGTTGACCCCTTCTGCGGGCAGGGCACGATGCTGGCGGTCGCGAACGCGCGCGGGCTCGATGCCGTTGGGGTCGAGCTTTCCGCCAAGCGCGCTGAGCGGGCACGCAACCTGACGCTGGCGAGTCGCTCCGGCTTGGACGCCGCGCGCGCCGCGGCGAGCCCCTCGGCGCTTCCCTCAGCCGACGGGCCTTTGGACTGAGCGCCTCCACGCCTCCCACTCCGAAGGCGTGTTCAGGTTGCGTACACAGTCTGGGTCGCTCACCGCCACCCGCTGGGCGCTCGCAAGTCGCGCATCCAAGCGCTCACCGGCGGCCAGCGGCGTCGTGAGCCGCACCGGGTGTCCCGCCGCGCCTTCGAAGGTCGGCACCGCGTCGCCGTTACACATCAACAGCGCCCGCAGGGTGTCGGCGCGCGCAGGTGGAACGTCCACGGGCGTCAGGATCACGGTTCCCAAGCCGAACATCCCGATGCGCACCGAAGCAGCCATGTCGGTGGTCGCCCATTCGGGGTTCTCAACGACGGGGACGTCCGGCGGAAGAACCTGTCGATAGCGCGCCGCATGAGCCCCGAGAACCACTCGAGTCTGTAGTCCGGCTGCCAAAAACGCGGCGATTTGGAGGAGAAGTAGCGGCTCTCCGTCTACGGTCAGCAGGCCCTTGGGGTGCCCCATTCGGGTGCTTCCTCCGGCCGCAACGATGAGCGCGGTGACATTTCGGCCATGCATGACGACGGGGCTAACGGGGAGAGCGAGCGGCATGGAGTCCGAAACAAGCTTAGGATAAAGTCGGCGCGTATCCCGCGCCAAGCCCGCGCCCCGAGTCGAAGCAGATGATCAAGACCAAAGGCTGGTACATCCGACAGAATCCCCTGCTCTCTTCGCTCCCCGAGCGAGAGATGGAGCTTCTGGATCAGGTCTCTGAGTCCCACGAGCTGCGCCGGAGGGCGCCGATTTGGAGCCCCGGCGGCCCGTCCAACTCTATTTATATTGTTCGCACCGGCATTGTGAAGATCTACAAGGTGAACGACGAAGGGCGCGAGTTGACGCTGCACTTCCTCACCAAGGATCACCTGTTCGGCGAGCTCTCGATCGTCTCGCCTCAGCCGCATGACACGGCGGCCGAGGCCTACGAAGACACGCTGCTGCTGTCCATCCCCAAAGACGAGTTCATGCGCGTGATGATGCGCAACGCGCCGTTGGCCGTCGAGATGATGAAGTTGGTCGGGGACCGCCGTCGCCAGCTTGAAAATCGTGTAGAGAGCTTGCTCTTCCGGAGCGCTCACGCCCGTCTGGCGGCGTTGTTCATCGAGCTGGCCGGGCCCTTCGGCGTGCGGGACGGTCGGGGCGTGATCATCAACCTCAAGCTGACCCATAAAGAGATCGCCAGCCTCATCGGCGCGACGCGCGAGACGGTGAGCTTCGCTATCCTCGACATGCGAAAAGACGGCCTCATCCTTACTGAGGGCAAGCGAGTCATCGTGCTGGACGAGCCCGGGCTGAAGAAGCTCAAGGATAGCTGACGCGATGAAACTCGACGCGATAGGTCGGTTGGTCTGGGAGAAGCGGCGCCCACCTCGCGGCCTAGATGCCGGTCAGGCCGCGGTCATCGCGCTGCCCGAGGTCAGCGATGGCTTGCCCGCGCTGGTCCCCGGGGCGAACGGCTGGGGCATCTACACGGCGTGCGGAGCCGCGCTCGAGGGGCCGGTGCGGCGCGCCTTTGACAACGCGCTGCGCGAGGCGGAGTCCAGCGTCGACACGCCGCTGCCCGAGGGCGATGACCTCGTCGAGGCGCTCCGTCGGTTGATCGCTGCGGGAATGGCGGTTTCCCCTGGGGCTGGAGTGGTTCCGCTGTTGGAGACCATCCGGCAAACCGCGGCCCTGCTGTCGGCACCTCCGCCGGAGCTCGCGGCGCGGGTGGCTGGGGTGCGGGCGCTGCCGGTAGACGAGCAAGGTGCGATCCTCGGCTGGTTTGCGTCGCGAATCCAGCTGCGGATGAGCCTCGCTCTAGCGCAGCTGTGGAAAGCCGGAACGCCCGCGCCTGCGCTCGCGCAAGCGGTGGCGGGGTCGAGGTTTGGCATCTTGTTTGAGCGCGGCGCCCTCGATCCCGAGGGCAGCTTGCCGCTGCTCGCCGCGGTGATGGGCAGCGGGGTTCCGCAACCGGTGCTGGCCGCCGGCTCCAACGCGCTACGCATCGCGATCACCGCGGTGCTGGAGCGTCGCAACGCCGGTCGCAGCACCCCGGAAGACCTGAGCTTCGTGCTTCGGCACTTGCCCCCGGATCTCGCCGAGCGCGGCGCGGCAGACGTCGCGCGGGCGCTCATCACCAACGCCGACGCCGTAGCCTGGCTGCTCCCGCAGCTGGCTCGATTTACCGACACGAAGAGCCTGCTCCAAGGCCAGATTCCGGCTGCGCTCGCCAAGGACCTGCTCCGGCCGGAGCAAGGCCTCGCGCTCGCTGCTGCGCTCGTAGACGTGCTGCACGAGCTGAAGCGTTGGGAGGTCATCGCGGCGTTGGCGTCCTCGTTGATCCCGGTGGGGGATGCAGCTGGCCGCGCGGATCGGGCGCTGGTTGTGCCGCATGAGCCTGTGCAAGCCGTCGTCGTCGCGGTCGGCCTCGGGCGGCTGCGCCACGCGGGCGCAGAGGCTGCGCTGCACGTCGACCGGGTGTGGGAGGAGGCGGTAGGTGCGCACCCCGGCTCCCTCTCCGTCGACCTCGGATTTTGCGGCCTCGCGGTGTTCCTCGATCCGCTCACCGCCTTTCGATTTGCGCTCGGCATCGGCGCGCAGTTCGGCGTGGACGTGCCCGCGGTCGGGGTCGGCGCGGGGTTGGTCACCGGCGGAACCGATGGCGACGCGGTGCGCATCGCCGGGGGCGCTGTAGAGCGTGCGCTTCAGTGGCTGTCGCTGAATCCGCTGCCGCCGCGCGCGGCCGCCGACAACGTGCTCGCGATCGCGCTGCACGGGGGGCGGCTGTGTGGGCATGGCGTGGGCGTGGATGCTGGCGCTGCCGAGGTGATTGAGGCGGCGCGTCACGCGGCCGGGCTCGTGGGGCCGCGGGACGCCGCGCCGGCGGGCGATGCGCGTACTCCGCGCAGCCTCGACACCCTGAGGGTGTTCGAGCTGGACGGTCAGGTCGTGGCGCTCATTCGCGTGGCGGGCGTGAGCGGTGGGTATGAGGCGCGGAGTTTTACCCGCGCCGAGTGGGTCGCGGTGCTCGACCGGGATTCGGCAGCTTCTGCGTCGCAGGTCTCTCCGGTCGCCCCCGTGCAGCGCCCGGTTCGCAGCGGGCCGCTCGAACAGATCCTCCTGCCCGATCCCGAGCCGCTCGAGCTGACCGCGATGGACGACCTCCTCGAGGCGGTCGAGGGTTTCGACGACGTCGCGGCGCCGGTCGAACCCCCAGTCCCGCCGCCGGTCGCGGTGCCGGTCGAACTCCCAGTCCCGCCGCCGATCGCGGCGCCGGTCGAACCCCCAGTCCCGCCGCCGATCGCGGCGCCGGTCGAACCTATAGGCCTGCCGCCGATCGCCGCGCCCGTCGCGCTGCCGGATTTTGATCCCTTTCTCTCCAACGACATCCCCGAGCGCAGCCTGATGCTCGACGTGAGCGCGGACGATGGCTTCGGGCCTGCGCGCGCTCCAGCGATGGCGGCAGGTTGGGAGTCCAACGTGTGGGCCGCGCCTCCCCCCCCCGCGCGCGAGGCTGCGCCGGCTCCCGATGGTTTTGGGCCCGCAGATCCGCTGCCGGTCAGGCTCCCTGACGTATACACCGACTTTTTCCTGCCCGGCGCGCCTCCGCCCCCGAGCCACGAAGTGGACATCGACGACGACTCCAGCGTGGTCGGTCCGGTCGTCGCGGCGCCCGCTGCTGCGCCTCCGCGGGCACGCGCGGAGCCGGGGGCGGACGCCGCTGAGATGGATTTTGACATCCTGCTCCGCGGGTACTGCAGCCTGCTGGATGGCGCCGAGGTGGTGTTTGGCAGGCCCTATGGGGCGCGGATCGTGGACCGCCATGCTTACGCCTACCAAGGGGATCTGGACGAGCCGTATCGCTTGTTCCTTCAGGATAAAATCGCCGATGGCTTTGTGCCTCGCACCGAGATGGTCGGCGATTTGCCGCGTGGGGTGACGCTCGCGCCCTTGGACCCGGACCGTCTGGCCCAAGCGTGGCGCTCCCTGTCCTGACCCGCGGGGTGGCGGTTGGCATGGGCACGGGGTACACGGTCTGCTTACTTCCCGAAGTACCGTTGGGGCAGTCTCCTACGGCGTTCGGGGGCTCCTTCCCTCTCTGCGGCCCGGTCTTCAGGCCGAACCCTAAGGCTCCCGATGAAACTCTACCGCGCCCGAGTCCCTGCAATCGCCCATGGCGTGCTGGAACGGTTGGTCAATGAAGGTGACGTCGAGGTGGACGCCGAGAGCCGCCACGAAGCCGAGCAAGATCTCGTCGCGATCATGGAGAGCTACCTCCGCCGCGATCAGGATCTGCGCGAGAGCGTGCGCAGCGAGATGGAGCGTAAGAACGTTCCGTACGACCAGTACAATCGCACCCGCACCGACGTCGCTTCCCAGTGGGGCCACCCCACCGGCAACGAAGTCGAAAAGTACTTCTCGCGTCAGTTCCTCGAGAACTTCATGATCTCCCCGCACATCGTCGAGGTGTTCGGGGATGACAAAGAGATGTTCCGCAAGATCATCGACACCTTGAAGAAGTTCGACGTCGATGAGAACGCCCTCCGCATCGAAGCCGAAGAGCGCATCAAGAACGTCGCTGAAGGCTCGGTCGAGCGTCAGGACGCGCTGAACCGCGCGCTGCGCGAAGTCCGCAAGAAGCACGGCCTGCTGTAGAGCGTTGGCCGCGCCAGACACGTTCGTTGTCGTCGGCGGCGGCCCAACGGGTTTGGCCGCTGCGATCGCGGCGTGCGCTAACGGTGCGCGCGCGATCGTCATCGAGCGCTGCGGTGGGCCGGTGGACAAGGCCTGCGGCGAAGGGTTGATGCCGAACGCGGTCGCGCGTTTGGCGCAGATGGGCGTGGTCCCGCCGGCGTGGGGCACCCACCCGTTTCGGGGCATCCGCTACATCGACGCGACGAGCGGCCGGAGGGTTTGCGCGGAGGCGGACTTTTCACAGGGACCGGGGCTCGGCGTGCGCCGCCTCGCGCTCTCGGAGGCGCTGCGTGCGCGTGCGCATGCGATGGGCGTGGAGCTTTGGGAGCGCACCGAGGCCACCGGCTTCAGCGCGGATGGGAGCGGCGTGACCGTGCGCACCTCCAGCGGCACGGCGCACGGTCAATGGCTGATCGCAGCCGATGGTCTGCACTCTCAAGTCCGTAAATGGGCGGGTTTGAAGGCTACGGTGGGCCCGGCCCGGCGGCTTGGAATTCGCCAGCACTTCACGGTGCAGCCTTGGGCGGATCACGTGGAGGTGTGGTGGTCTGACCGGGCGGAGGCGTACGTGACGCCGGTGGGCCCGAACCGCGTCGGGGTGGCTTTTCTGTGGCGCGGGCGCGATCAGCGCGGCGACATGGAGACGTTCCTGAAGTATTTTCCCGAGCTCACCGGTCGGCTTGGGCCGCCCGAGAGCACCATCCGGGGCGCCGGGCCCTTCGATGTACAGGTCGCGGGTCAGCAAGCAGGTCGGGTTTTGCTGGTGGGAGACGCGGCCGGCTACGTGGATGCGCTGACCGGCGAGGGCATCGCGCTGGGCTTGGAGCAGGCGGAGGCGGCGGTGGCGCTCTGCCTGCGCAACACGCCTGAAGCCTGGTCGCGGGAGTGGACGGCGTTGACCCGACGCCACCGCCTGTTCACGCGGCTGCTGCTTGGGGTGGCGGCGCGCCCCTATCTACGGCGCATGGTGATTCGTGGCCTTGCGGCGGTGCCCGTGGCCTTTCAGCTCGGGCTGCAGGTGGGGAGCGGCGGTCAGCGCGCGCTTCCCATGGCGCGCTGATTCGCAAGCACGCGCTTACACGACCTTCGACAAGAACAAGCGTCGATCGGTGCGCTGGGAGCCGTCGTTCTTTCGCGACTTGACCTCCATGTAGACGCCGGTGTCTTGAAACCCGAGGCGCATGTACATCTCGTAGCTGGCGTTGCGCAGCGCGCTGGTGCGCAAGAGCACATGGTGAAACCTCGACTTGTCCATCAGCGCGAGTCGGAGCTGCACTAGCTCCTGACCGAGTCCCCGCGCGCGGTAGTCGTCGAGCACGCCCAGCTCGGCAAAGTAGAAGGTGTCTTCTACGGGGAGCAGCCCCCGAATCTCGCGGGCGACATCGCTCTTGGCTTGCACCGGGTAGGCGATGCCAAAACCGGCGACGATGCCGCTGTCGCGCACCGCCAACAGCGTGACATGGTCGGGCAAGCGCACAGCGCGGAGCAGCACGCCTTCGGCTTCATCCGGAAAGTAGCGCTCGTCGTAAGGCGGCTCGCTCCAGATGGCCTGGTAGGCCCCCGCAAAAGCCGCGCGCCAAGGCTCGGCGTCCTGCGGACCCAACAACCGCACGATGCGCAAGCCGTCGCCGTAGTCACGTAGGACAAGGGAATCCAGAGCAGCCTCCATCTACAGAATGTAGCCCGCCCGCTCGCTGGTCCGCGCCGCCGCGAGGGCTGCGCCGCAACTTCTCGCCGAATCGGGCGTTCGGCCGCGGCGGGGATCATCTCCCGAAGACGCGCTCGATCTCGCGCAGGGTCGCGGCCGGCAGCAAGTAGACCCCGGAGGCGGTGCGCACGCGCACCAACGCGTGGCCTTCGGCGTCTTTTTCAGCCGGACCGATCTCCAGCTTTTCGGTGGAGCCGTCCTTTTTTTGGAGGAGCAGGCGCCCGGTGACGCTGGCAAATGCGTTGTCTTCGGGGATCGCTGCGGCGCGCAGCCCGGCGAGCGCGGCGGCGAGCCCGTCCGCGAGCTTGGAGTCGACGTCCATGTTGGCCGGTTGGGTGACCGTCCACCCGTCGTCCCCGCGCTGGATCGCGATGGTGATCGAGCCCTCGGTGAGCGTCAGGCCCGACAACGCTTCGGCTTTGAACCGAAACATCCCGCGGTCCCGAAACCCGGTCAGCGGCAACATCAGCAGGCGTCCAAGCTGCCCGGAGACCTGGAACACCTCCGGGCGATTGTCCACCTTTACGTAGGCGCTCTTCGGGGTGCTCTCGCTGCCCAGCGTCAGGGTGTGCACCTCCGCTCCAGCGGTGAGGGTGGCGGAGCCGAGCGGGGCTTCAAAACCACCGGGGAAGGCGGCGTTATGGATGTCTCCCGCCCGGATCCGACCCAGCGTCCGCACCACGCTCTCTACGGTCTCGGCGTCGACCGCGAAGGGCTTGGTTTGCGTGGACGACGCCACGGCCCAAGCCCCCGCTGCCCCGCGGTCAAAGGTCAGCTCGTCCTCGGCGCGCCGCAGCACGAGGCGCGTCACGCTCGCCGCGGGGACGTCGAGCACCACGCGATCCCGCCAGTCGGCAGCCGCCTGATCGTAGCGCTCCCGGGGCCCTACGCCGGCGCGATAAACCATGCTCGAACCTGGCAAGCGCACAAAGGCTGTGTTTGGCCCGACGGTGCGGCCCACGGTGACTTGCAGCGCGGGGGTAGCGCCGGTGGTGTACAGCTCGACGACCTTGGCGTCCTGATCTTCGAGCTGGTAGTCCTTGAGGTTGCCTTCGTCGATCCGCGCGTCCATGGGGACGGCGAGGCCGTAGACGCGGAGCAGCGCGCGCACTTGCGCGACGTCGGCGGCGTAGTCGAGGGGCGCGACGATCTGCCACCGCTCGGCCTCGGGCTTGCCCTTCTCGAACGCGGTGCGGTCCAGCTCGAGCCGCTCGATCGGGGAGCTGATCACGATCTTCGTCACGTCGTCGGGGATCACGCCGGGCAGCGAAGGCAGCGCGGTGGGGGCGGCCGCGGGGCTGACCGTCCACGCGTTGAGCGCCGCGAGCACCAACGCGACGGCCAACAGCACATAGGTCTTGAGGTGCAGCTTCATGTTTCCCCCTGCTGCGCGCTGCGCTGCGCGCGTCGCCGCCACTGCCTGAGCGCGCCCAACATCAACAGCGTGGTCGGCGCCCAGACGAGCAGCACCGACTTCCAAACGCGCCTTTCGGTGGGCGTCGTCGGCCGCAGCGCGGGCATCGTCGAGGCTTTGCCGCGGATGCCCAACAGCGACTCGTCCGCCACCAACCAGTCGCAGAGGTTCAGCATGAAGTCTTGGTTGTTGGCGACAAAGTCTGCCGATCCCGCCACGAGCATCCGCGTGCTCGCGCCTTCGGTGATGAACGGCGCCTCTTTGGGCTGCGCGCCGTCGTCGTTGGGGTTCGCGCTGTTGACGCTCGGAGCGTCGGGATCCGCCGCGGGCACCGGGCGGGACTCAAAGAACGACCGCAGGCTGCCGGTCATCGCCACCATCATCGGGAACGGGCCACGCTTTTCGCTCGACAGCACGTTGGAGATCTTGGTCGGGTCCAGCGTCTCCAGCGTTCCCACGACGCCCGAGGATGCGCTGGACGACGCGATCACCTCGGCGCGCACGCCCAACGGCAGCGCGTCCGACACCGTGAGCGTCGAGGCGAACGGGAACAGCAGCTCGTTGAGCCCGCTGACCATCACGTTCGACCGCGAGAGGTCGAGGGCCTTGGGGATCAGCGGATAGTTGACGTCCCGGTACCCCGAGCCGCCCGCGGCCCGCACGGGAAAGCGCATCTGGCCGTTCTGCACCCGGTCGAGGATGAGGTCGCGGTTTACGCGCACGCCGAAGCTGCCCAACAGCGGGTCGAGCCCGCTGGAGACGCGCTGCGGACGCATGGTGCGAAGGTCGGGGCGGGTGTTGGTGACGAAGGTCGCCAGCGCGCCGCCGCGCATCACGAACTGGTCGATCTGGTAGAGCGCGCGCTCGCTGAGCGCCCGCTGCGGGCCGATGACCAGCATGGCATCGATCTCTTCGGGGATGCTGCCCGCGCCGCCCAAGGGGATGGCGCGGAGCACGAACTTGCGCGCGAGCTCTCCGGCCAGCGTGCGCAGCGGACCTTGCTCCTTCTGGAAGTCGGGCTCGCCGTCGCCGATCGCCCAGCCGATGGTCTTGACGTCCTCGCGGCGCGTCGACAGGCGCTTCAGGGCCGCCGAGACGTTGTATTCGAGGGTGTTGAGATCGGTGACCGCCGGCAGCACCTCCTGACGGTCCCCGTACAGCAGCACCACGCCCATCCAGATCTTCCGCAGCTCGGCGCGGTCCTGATCGTGAAAAGTGTAGTCCAATTGCTGCAAGCCGAAGCCCGCTGCGGCGGTAGCGATCGCGGTGTCGGTCGCCGGATCGAGCCGCTCGATCGTCATCCGGCCGTGGCTGTAGGCGGCGAACTCTTCGAGTTTGTCGGCGACAAACTGCTCGTGATTCTGGTAAGGCGCGCCCAAGCCGTGGGTGTAGTAGATGCGCGCGACGATCGGGCGGTCCATCTGCTGCACGATCTGCTTGGAGGCTTCATCCAGCGTGTAGAGGCGATCGCCGGAGAGGTCCACCCGCGCCACGTGAAACGCCGCGAAGCCGTTGGCGAGCACGACGATGAGGACGACCAGCAGCGCTTGAAGGTGGCTGTTGAGCAGCAGGTTGCGGCGCGGGGTCATTCGAGTCGCCTCCGCTCGAGCGTCCACACCGCGGCGTGCAGCCCGAGGCCGGTCAGGCTGCCCCAGAACACCAGATCGCGCAGGTCGATCACCCCGCGGGCGAGGTTGTCAAAATGGTAGCTGAAGCTCACATATTGAAACAGCGGCAGCAGGGTTTGGGGCACTCTGTCGAGAAACAAGCCCAGCACGTAGGGAAAGGTGGTGATCGCCAGCGCCGTCAAGAACGCGACGATGGGATTGGCGGTCGACGCGCTGCAGCCCAGTCCGATGGCGGTGAGCGCGGCGCCGAGCAGGGCCAAGCCGAGGTATCCGCCCCACACCGGGCCCCAGTCCAGCCCGCACTCGGTGAACATGCGGACGACGAAGGGAGCGGCGTCGTCGCCTGCGACCGGCGTCGAGAGCGAGGCCAGCATCAGCGGATAGCCGAGGGTGCTGCCGATCAGCAGCAGCACGAGCGCGAGCGTCGCGATGAACTTGCCGCTGACCAGCTCGGCTTCTGAGATGGGGAGCGTAGACAGGATCTCGATGGTGCCCGAGCGGCGCTCCTCGGCGAACACGCGCATCGTCAGCGCAGGGACGAGGATCAACAAGAAGAAGCCGGACCAGAAGAACACGCCGCGCATCGACGCCGTGCCTGCGGAGAAGACGTCATCAAACCACAGCGAGAAGCCGCCGACGAGGATGCCGTAGATCGGCACGAGCAGGTAAGCGAGGGGCTGATCGACCGCGGACGCGAGCTCACGCCGAAATATCGCCAGGATGTTTTGCACCGTCATACCTCCCCGCGGGGTCAGGGGTCCGCGTGTTGCACTTTGGAGAGGAAAAGACCGTTCATCATGCGGAGTTGTGTGGACAACGCGTCGATCATACCGCGCCGGAACGTCGAGGACTCCGGCGACATGCCCTGCTCCAGCTCCAGCGCCACCTCCCATGGGAGGTGGATCAGCCAGCCCGGCTCCAGCGCGTGGACCGTGCTGGTGGCGACCTCCTTCAGGGTGGAGCCGACGCGGCCGAACACGTGGCCGGGGCCGAGCTCTGCGGCCTTGGAGGGCACGCGGTCCGCCTTGCGCCACACGCCGAACGTGCCTTCCGCGACCATGTAGAGCCCGGTCATCGGCGCGCCGCGGCTGATCACCGCCGCGCCTCTCGCTGCGCCGACCACTGAAAATTGAGCGGCTACCGCGCTGAGGGCCTCGCGGTCACGGCTGGCGAAGCCGGGCACGGTTTGGAGGATGTCCAACGCGCTGGGCGCCGCGGTGACCGCGAGCGCGCGGGCGATGCGACCGAACAGGCTCGCGCTCGGCATCGGTTCGGGGTCGGTGAGCGCCGCGAGACGCGCCTCCATCGCTTGCACCCTGCGGTACAGCTCTCGGTAGGTATAGGCCTCGAGGTTGCCGACCATCGGGTTGCTCTGCACGCGCAAAAAGCGAAGCGCGTCTTCATCAAGGATCAGCAGCTTGGTAGGTTCCACCGTGCTGGTGACGGTCGCAGAGCGCTGGTCGAAGGTCCCAAACAGCGTCATCTCCCCGACGACGTCGCCCGCTCGGACCCGGGCGAGCTCCTGACCTTCTAGCGAGACCAACAGCTCGCCCTCTACCACGATGAGCAAGCTGCGATCGGCCTCTCCGGGGTGCAGTAGATCTTCGTCGGCCCCGATCACGTAGGGCTTGAGCGCCGCGTGCGCGACGGCGCGCTCCTCGGTCGTCAACCCCTCGAAAAGACCAATCCGCTCCATGTCACTCTCGGTGAACCGCGACGATCGGGCTCGCGGCGAGCAGGCTTGCTGCGGGCGGTGCGTTGAGCGCGTACCGCTCGTCCAGCAACGCCCGATCGGCGTCCCAGCGCCGCAGCCACGCTACCGACTCCTTCTGGTGCAGGTTCGACGCGTCGACCATCGAGACCACGTAGGAGCCCCCGGCGAGCGTGACGCCCCCGGCGGTCAGCGCGCGCCACGGCGTCCCTCCGGCGTCGTTCTCTTGCACCGCCAGCTTGTCGGACTCGATGGTGCCGGTGACCATGGCGGCCACGCCCACGACCTGAGTGAGCGTATAGATCAGTCCGCGACCCGTCTTTTCCTGCATGTAGAGGTCGATACCGAACGGGAGCAACGCAGCGGCTCCGGGCTCAGCCCGCGCCATGGAGACGAACAGCAGTCCAGCGAACATTCGCTGCCTTATTGTGTTCGGCGCGCCTTTGCCCCCCTTGGACGGCGCGATACCGACAGGGCGTGGCGTTTTCGTTGATCTTGTCGACCCCGGTGCTCTCCCTGCTGCTGGGCTGCGCGCGATCCGTGGCGCCGAGTCAGGCGTTGCTGCCGACGCAGCTGGCGATCGTCGCGGAACAACAAGGCGCTGCGCCCGACGCGATTCCATCGGCGGTCTCGGTGGTGCTCGACCTGCGGCGCAACTCGCGCGACCAGCTCGACGTGCGCGTGAGCAACGGGGTGCGCTTGTGGGACGGGCGCCACATGTGGGAGGTCACCGAGACCGAGGACGCGCTCGGACACGGCCTGCATGTGCAGGATCGACAGGCGCAGCGGGGCGGGGACATCCCGCTTCATGCCGCCGATCCGCTCCATGTGATCGGCATGACCCGCCGCGATGTGTGGGTGGAGCTTGCCAATCGACAGGTGTTTCGCTGCGCGCTCGATCGGCCGAACTGCGAGGCCGCGGCGATGGACGCGCTGCCGCTGGACCATCCTGGCCCGGGCGCAGGCTTTGAGCTCAGCCTCCAGGACGGCGCGTTGAAGCTGAAGCTGCCGTTCACCGAAGGCGAGCCGGCGACGCTGCTGGAGCACGTCACGCGGCTGATCGGCGTGCATTGGGTGCACGAGGGCTGGTTGCCGCAGGACCCGATGCTGGATCAGGCCTACCGCGGGCGGGCCCAGATCGTCGCCCAAGCTCGGGATGTGGCCGCGGACGGCGACTTGGGAGACTGGTCGGACGCTGAGCCGCTGGTCGTGGACGCGCCCTGGCAGGTGGAGGCCGGGGCGGACCATTGGGGCGGCGCGAGCGACGCCAGCTTCAGCATCGCCGCGGCGCGTCAAAAGCACTCCGGCGCGTCGCGCGGGGGCGCGTCTGGAGAAGCATGTTTTGCCGGGCGCGTGCGGGACGATGCGTGGACCGCGGACGACGTGGTCGTGCTGCGCATCGGCGACGCTGAGCTACGCGCGGTGCCGCTGCCGGACAGCGCCTTCTCGCGCACCTTTGAGGTCTGTGCCGAGGTCCCAGCGGGTGAACTTCCGTTTGTCGCCGCGTATGTAGACCACGACGCGGACGGGACCACGACGCTCAGCTCGGCCCCGCTCAACGACGGGAAAACCGAAGGGCGGATTCGGGTCCCGTGACGCCGCTCCTCGTGCCCGCTTTGGTTGTAGGGACGCTGATCCCCGGCGGGTGGTTGGGGCTCGCGCTGGGGCGCTCCGGGATGCGCGCGGAGGGGTTTGCAGCGTTGGTTTTTTGCACCGAGATCGCGGCAAGTTGGGCGATAGGCATCCCTTGTTTCGGCGCTTCCGCCTATGTCCTTCTCGCGGGCAGGGCGGCGTACCGGCTGGACCCGCGCTTGCGGGCGTTCCATCCTGGGCTTCATGCCTGGGGAGACATCGAGGTTCCGCTCACGGCGCCGGGGATTTTTGCGGGGGCGGCGTTGGCGTTTGGACTCCAGGTGGCGGCGGCCGTCGCGTTGGCGCCGAACGTCGCTCCAACGCGCGTGCTCTCGTTGCCCTACGCGCAGCAGGGCCTGGCCTTCGCGGTGTTCGCGGTGTTCGCGATCTTGGCTTTCGCGCTCGATCGCCAACATGCGGCCGCGCTCGACGAAGCCGGCGCGCTGCGTGGATGCACCGGTCCGGCGCTGCTGCCGCATCTCAGCGTCGCGGAGCACCTCGAGCTGGCGCGGTCACTGGCGTCGAAAGCTGCGGTCGCGGAAGCGCGCGTCGCGGAGGCGCGCGTGTCGCTCAAGGCCGTGTTGCACCGGCGCCCGCGTCACCTCGACGCCGCGCAGCGCACCGCACTGGCGGGGCTGTTTGCGCGCGTGCCGGGTTAGAGCCCGCGGATGCGACACTGGCTGATCAAGAGCGAACCCTCCGCCTATCCGTGGTCTCAGCTGCTCCTCGACGGCAAGACCGCGTGGACCGGCGTGCGCAACCCGACGGCGCGGCTGAACATGTTGGCGATGTCCATCGGGGATCTGTGCTTGTTCTACCACTCGAATGAGGGCAAAGAGGTGGTCGGCGTCGCTCAGGTGGTGGGCACCGCGTACCGAGACCCAACGGCGGACGAAGACCGCTGGGTGTGCGTCGACGTCGCGCCGGTCGCGGCCCTTGAACGGCCGGTGACCCTCGCGATGTTCAAGGCGGACGCCTACCTCTCGGCGACGCAGCTGGTCAAGCAATCGCGGCTCTCGGTCGCTGCGCTTACGCCCGAAGAGTACGCGCGCGTACTCGACTTTGGGCGGGGTTCCGCGGGCTGATACCCGAGCGGCGCGGGCCGGGTTAGTGAACGACGCTTCAGTACCGGCGTAGAGCCGAACCCACCCGCTTTCGTCGGAGTCCGCCATGCAGCGCGAAGAAATGCCCGTTGATGTTCTCTTTGTAGGTGGCGGCCCCGGCTGTCTTGCCGGAGCAATCCGCTTGTTCGACCTGATCGCCGCGCACAACGCCGCGGTCGACGCCGGCACCGAGCGCGGTCCCAAGCTGGAAGAGCTGACCATCGCGCTGATGGAGAAGGGCTCCGAGATCGGCTCCCACGCGATCTCCGGCGCGGTCATGGACCCGGCAGCCTTGGACGAGCTGATCCCCGACTGGAAGCACCTCGAGCCCACGTTTGTGGAGCGCTACGTCGAAGAAGAGACCTTCCTCGTCATGACCGAGACCCTCGCCTTCCCGGCCCCGATGATGCCCCCGGGCCTCGGCGACCACGGCCTGCCGATCATCTCCATCGCCAAGTTCCAGAAGTGGCTCTGCGCGCAGGCCGAAGCCCGCGGCTTGATGCTGTTCTCGGGCTTCGCGGGCACCGAGCTGCTGTGGGACGACGCGGGCGCCGTCATCGGCGTGCGCTCGGGCGACAAGGGCATCGGCCCCGATGGTCAGCCCAAGGGCAACTTTGAGCCCGGCTACGACATCAAGGCCAAGGTGACCGTGCTGGGCGAAGGCCCGCGCGGCACGCTGACCCGCCAGCTGGTCCAGAAGCACGGGCTCGACAAGCACAGCCAGCCCATCGCCTACGAGATCGGCGTCAAAGAGATCATCGAGATGCCCCCCGGCACGGTCAAGACCGGCGAGGTCGTGCTCACTCTCGGCTTCCCGCTCGACCTCAACACCTTCGGCGGCGCGTTCGTGTACTCGCTGGCCGATGATCGCTACGCCATCGGCTTGCTCGTCGGCTTGGATGCGAAAGATCCGGCGATGGACGCGCACTACCTGCTGCAGAAGCTGAAGAACCACCCGTGGATGCGCAAGAAGTTGGGCGCGGGCAAGGTCGTGAAGTACGGCGCCAAGGCCGTGACCTGCGGCGGTTGGGCCTCGATCCCCACGCTCTACGCCGACGGCGCGATGATCGTCGGGGACTCGGCGAGCTTCCTGAACCCGATGCGCCTGAAGGGCATCCACCTGTCGATGAAGTCGGGCATGCTCGCGGCAGAGACCGCCTTTGAGGCGCTCAAGCGCGGCGACTCCCGCGCTGAGGTGCTGAAGCTCTACAAGTCCAAGGTGGACGCGAGCTGGATCCGCACCGAGATGGAGCCCGCCAAGAACTTCCACGCCGGCTTCGAGAAGGGCACGCTGGGCGGGCTCGCCTCCACCGGCCTGTCGCTGGTGTTTGGGCCCGGCAAGGACATCGCGCCGTTCCACGCGGACTTTGAGGTCATGCGCAAGAACGCAGCGGTGCGCGGTCACCACCCGTACCCCGCGCGCGACGACATCCCCTACGACGGCACCTACATCGTCGACAAGCTGACCGACGTGTACCACTCCGGCACCAAGCACGAAGAAAAGCAGCCTGCTCACTTGCACATCGTCGACCGCGAGATCTGCGCAACCACCTGCGCAGAGGAGTACGGAAACCCCTGCACGCGCTTCTGCCCAGCGCAGGTCTACAACATGCACCCCAACGCCGAGACCGGCCGCGCCGAGATGCACGTGGACTTCTCGAACTGCGTGCACTGCAAGACCTGCGACATCCGGGATCCGTACCAGATCATCACCTGGGTGCCGCCCGAGGGTGGCGGCGGGCCGGAATACGGAATCCTCTAAGTGAACCGGGGGCGTCTCCTTCAAGCTCTGGCGCTCGCGCCCTGCTTGTGGAGCCTCGGGTGCAAGCCGGTCCCGACCGCGCTTGTCGCCTCTCCGAGCGTCTCGCCATCCGCGGTGATCCAAGCGGCGCCTACCCCTTCCGCGACGGCCGGCCTCTACAGCGAGCTGGCGATCGACGGCCCGCTCGACGTGCGTGTCTCCCGCGCCCCGGCTGACTTGGTGCTGTACTACGGCAGCGAGCAGAAGGGCTCGATGGAGACCTGCGGATGTCCGCATCGTCCGCGCGGCTCGCTGGCGCGCACCGCGAGCTACGTCGCGGCCTCCCGAGCGGCGAGCCCTGCCCCTTCGCTGCTGGTCAACGCCGGCGCTTGGCTCACCGACGCGGTGGGCTTTCAGAACATGCCGATGCCCCAGCTCGCGGTGATGGACCGCACGATGGCCGAAGGCATCCTGCAAGGCGGATGGGACGTCCTGAACGTCACGCCGCGGGATCTTGCCGGCTTGCCCGGGGTAAAACCGGCGGACCTCGCGCGGCTCCCGATGGTCTCGGCGAACATTGAAGGCCCGCACATCGTCCCCTACCGGTTGTTCACGGTGGGCGGTCGCACGGTCGCGGTCACCGGTGTCGCTGAGCCCGAAGTCACGCTCTCGGACCTTGCGGGCTACACCGTGCACCCGGTCTCCGACGCGCTGCCGGTGCTGCACAGCATCGCTGAAAAAGCAGACGCCATCGTGCTCCTCTCGTATGGGAGCGCCGCGCCGGTGCGTACGCTGGCGCAGCGCGAGCCGAAGATCGTCACCGTCATTGACGCCGCGGGCCACAACCAGTACGTCGAGCCGTTCTACGTCAAGAACGCCGTTTGGGCCCTGTCTTTTGTGCAGACGATGCGGCTCGGCGAGCTGCGCCTAAGCTTCGGGCCGGACAATCGCGTCCAGAGCGCGCTGGACCGGCACATCGATCTGGATCCCGAAGTGCCGGACGAGCCCATCTTGCTGGGTATGCAGCAGCGCGCGCGCACCGCGATCGACGCCGCGAGCGGCGCTCCGTAGGCGTCGCGCCCGACCCGGACGCCCGCTACGGCACCTCCCGCTGCGGTGCGCCCCAGCTGCTCAGAACAGCTTGATGCTCTGCTCTTCGACGCCGAGGAACGTCTGCGGATCGCTGTTCATCGACGCCATCCACGCACGGACGGTCTGCTCCATCTCGTAGGTGGTCTTGGGGTCGGACTCAGACAGGTCCTTCAGCTCGTCCTTGTCACTGCTCTGGTCGAAGAGCGAGCGCTGACCGTCTTCGAGGTCGAGCACCACCTTCTTGGAGCCCTGCACCGCGCTGCGCAAGTGCACGAACAGGCGGTAGTCGGACTCTGCGAAGATCGGCAGCTCTTCCTTCTCGCCGCGGATCAGCGGCAACAAGCTCTTGCCGTCGATCTCCGCCGGCGCCGGCACGCCCAGCGCGTCGAA
Organism: uncultured Pseudomonadota bacterium; assembly: GCA_903900265.1. Taxonomy (GTDB): domain Bacteria; phylum Myxococcota_A; class UBA796; order UBA796; family SXON01; genus CAIUMM01. The sequence goes on along the minus strand of CAIUMM010000129.1, from coordinate 17,741 downwards.
CACGGTGGGGAAGACGTCGATGCTGCGCACCGGCTCGGACACCACGCGCGCGCCTACGCCCTTGGGGAAGCGGATGATCATCGGCACGTGCAGCTGGTGCTCGCACAGCGTCGCGCCGTGGTCGAGGTAGCCGTGCTCCATGAACTCCTCGCCGTGATCGCCGACGATCACGATGATCGACGAGTCGAGCAGGCCCTCCTGGCGCACGGTGTCGAGGAACAGGCCGAGGCGCTTGTCGGCGTCCTTCACCTTCTCGTCGTAGATCGCGGTCAGGAAGCGGATGTCCTCCGGGCTGAGGCCGTCGAGGTGCGCGGGATCGCCGGGCTTCTGAATGGCGGCGAGGCCCTTCTCGCGCAGCTTCGCCTGCTCCTCAATGCCGCCGTCGAGCGTGCCCTTGTAGTCGGAGATGACGGCGCGCGGGTCGCGGTCGGTGAGCGGGTGCTGGCCGTGCGCGTCGTAGCCGTGGAAGAACATGAAGAAGTGATCGGCCTTGTGGGCCTTCAGCCACTCCATGGCCGGGGGGCCGGAGTAGTCCATGCCCGCGAAGGGCTTGTCGTCGAGGTAGGTCTCGAACTTGCGCCCGTAGCCAAACTTGGCCTGTACGCCGGCGCCGCCGGTGAACGCGACACCCTTCCAGCCAGCGTCGACGAGCTTCTCGGGGAAGGTCGGGATCTCGGGCTTGAGCGAGTCGAAGATGAGGTCGCCGCCGGCGGGGTTCGGCTTCAGCTTGTTGATGACCCCGTGATGCGTGGGCCAGCGGCCGGTGAACATCGCCATGTGCGAAGGCACGGTCCAGGGCGCGGCGGAGGTGTTTTTTGTGAACACCACGGCATCTTTGGCGAAGGCGTCGAGGTTGGGCGTGTCGGTCGATCCACCGGCGCCAGTGCGGTCGAAGCGCAGGGCGTCCATGCTGATGAAGATGACGTTCAGCTTGGAGGCGTCGGCCTTGAAGTCAAAAGAAGGGCCCGGCGCGGGCGTAGCGGCGACAGGCGCCTTGGGCGCCTCGGCTTCGCCGCCGGAGCAGCCAGTGAGCGCGAGGAGCACGGAGAGGGAGAGGACGGAGCGGAGCATGGGAAGAACCTCCTGATGTGGGGGTGCTAATAGGTTGCTGGCACGGGTGCACGTGGCATGCGGTGCGCAGCGTACGCGCGGGCGCTGCGCGCAGCCAGCTCGGTTGTGCCCGTTACATTCTACGGATGCACTCCCTACGCATCCTGATCCCGTTGCTTGGCCTCGCGGCGTGTTGGCAGAAGCCTACCGAGGAGGAGCGCGTGCGCTCGGTGGTACAATCGGTGATCACCGGCGCAGAAGCGGGCGATGTCGGGGATGTGATGGCGAATGTCTCCAAACGCTACCACGATGATTCAGACATGGACCAGGAAGGTATACGCGGCGTTCTGACCATGGAGTTCATGAAGCGCGGCCCGATCCTCGTCGTGCCGGGTCCCATCGAGGTCGTCGTCACCGGCGCGACCGCGCATGCCACCTTCGAAGCGGCGATCGCCGAAGGTTCCGGGAAGTGGACCGACGTGATGCCGGTCTCCGCCGACGGTTGGCACCTCGACGTAGATTTTGTGCGCGAGGAGGACGACGTGTGGCGCGTTCAGAATCACACGCTCACCTCGTGGAAACGCCCGTAGCTGGGCTCGTAGCTGGCTACTTCGCGAGGGTCTTGACCCATCGTCCGTACCACGCGATGCCGATCGCGGAGACGACGCCCACCGAAGCCATGATGTACCAGATCGAACCTGGGTTGTGGGCGGCGTAGAGCATCGCCGTCACCTCGTGGGCCGGCAGCTTCAGCAGCTCGACGAGGTGTTGAAACGCCTCGCCTTGAGGGATGGCCTTCACGTCGTCCGCCGACAGGCCTTTCTCCTGAAGGAGCGCACGCGAGAAATTCTCTTTGGAGGACAGGATGTCGTACATCCGGGGGCCGATCTTGCCTTCAAGCGTCCAACCGATGGCCAAGGGGATCTGGGAGAACCCAAGGTACATCGCTTTTTTGTCAGAGGGCGCAAAGTTGCCGATGTACTCGGAGAACTTCGGGCTCGACATCATCTCGCCCACCGAGAAGATCGCGATCGCGCCGACCGACACCCAACCCAAGGTCGACAAGCCCGACAGGAACATCGCCAGCGCGGCGAGCAGGGTTCCCAGCACCATCGAGTGGATGGCGCGCAGCTGGCCGCTCAGCCACGCGAACAGAAAGCACGTGAGCATGATGCCCAAAGCGTTGATGTTCAGCATGCCTTCGGGCAGGATCTCGGTGCCGTCTTTGTTCATGACGACGAAGAACTTGACCAGCGCGTTGTCGGTGCCGTGGCCGCCGAACAGGGTGGTGACGATGTCGCGGGTGTCGACCCAGTCTTCGATGTAGGCGGGGAGCACGTCAAACAGGGAGTTGAACATGAACCAGAAGCCGGCGAAGATCAGCAGGTAGGGCCATACGTGGGGCTTCCTGAGCTCAGCGATGGACTCGGACACCAAGCTCTTTTGCACGTGGCCTGCGGCGGCCTCTGCGCTGGCCTTGGCCAAGCGCTCCGCTTTGCCGGGCTCGGTGTACACAAACAACATCAGGAAATTCAGGGAGATGATGCCCGCGCAGGCGAGGAATACGTACTGCCACTCCATCTTGCGCATGTACCCGGCGACCAAGGGGCCAAGGAACCCGCCGATGTTCACCGTCTGGTAGAAGATGCCCCATGCCATCGAGCTATTTTCGCGTCGCGTGGCTTTGACCAGCGTGCCTTGGATGCCGGGCTTGAAGACCGCGGTGCCCGCCGCGAGCACCATCGCGCCGGCAAAAAACCCGTAGTAGGTCGGGAACGCGGCCATCACGAGGTAGCCGCAGATCTTCACGACGGTCGAGACGGCGATGGTCTGTTTGTAACCGTAGCGGTCCGACAAGCCGCCGGTGACGACGGGGATCAGGCATTGCACCATCGCCCACGTGGCGAGGATCGTGCCAAAGTCATCCATCGACACGCCGAGTCCGCCCTTGGACACGGGGTCTTTGGCATACAGCGTCGCCACGGCTTTTACGCCGTAGTACGCCAGACGTTCGATCATCTCCATCCCGCCTACGACCCAGAACACGTAGGAGAGCGAGGCGATGCCGGCGATCAAGCCAAGCTGCGGCACATCTTCGGTAGATGCAGTGGGATCATTGGGCGTAGACACAAGTTCACCGGGAGCCCGGCGTTGTATCCGTTCTGGCCGGGGGCCGCGGATCAGCCGAGCGCGTCTTGAACCAGCGCGTCTTGCTCCGCCTTGTGGCGCTCTGCGTAGCCGGTGGCGGTGCTCGCCGAGGCCGCTCGACCTGCGTAGCGCAGGGGGATCCCGGCTTCGAGGCACTCCAAGGCCACAAAGCTCCACCCGCCCATGTTCTTCGACTCCTCCTGACACCAGACCAGCTCGGCGCCGGGGTTGCGGGCGATCTCGGCTTTGATCTCGTCCAGCGGGAACGGGTAGAGCTGCTCCACACGCACGATGGCTACGCTGCGCTCCGCCTCGGCGCCTACGGGCGCTACGCGTGCATTGACGAGGTCATAATAGACCTTTCCGCTGCAGAACACCACCCGCTTCATGCCCGAGGCCGAGTCGGGGATCACCTTCTGGAAGCTCCCATTCGCGAGGTCTTCGAGGGAGGACACCGCCTGCGGCGCGCGCAGCAGGCTCTTGGGCGTGAAGATCACCAACGGGTCGCGGACAGTGCGGAGCATCTGCCGGCGTAGCAAATGGAAGATCTGGGCGGGCGTGGTGCAGTTCACCACTTGGATGTTGTTCTGGGCGGCGAGCTGCAAGAAGCGCTCGATGCGCGCGGACGAGTGCTCCGGGCCTTGGCCTTCGTAGCCGTGCGGCAGCATCAAGGTCAGGCCGGACAAGCGGTTCCACTTCGCGTGGCTCGACACGAGGAAGTTGTCGATGATCACCTGAGCGCCGTTGGCGAAGTCGCCGAACTGGGCCTCCCAGATCACCAGCGCGTCCGGGTAGTCGAGCGAATATCCAAACTCAAAGCCGAGAACGCCGGACTCGGACAACAGCGAGTTGTAGACCTCAAACGGGGCCTGATCGGCGGCGAGGTGGGACAGCGGCGCGTGTTGGGCGCCGGTCTGTTGGTCAACAAAGACCGCGTGCCGGTGCGAGAAGGTTCCGCGCTTGCAGTCCTGCCCGGACAAGCGCACCCGTGCGGGCGCCGCTGCGGTCCCGGCGCCCGTCACCAGCGTCGCGTAGGCGAGCAGCTCGCCGGCCGCCCAGTCCAGCGGTCGATTGCCGGCCGCCTGCTCTTCGCGGGCTTTGAGCATCGACAGGATCTTGCGGTTGAGCTGGAAGCCTTCCGGGACCGCGTTGAGCCGAAGCAGCAAGGAGCGGAGGGTCTCGACCGGGACGCCGGTGTCGGCGTTGTCGGGCGCGCGGCTGTGGAAGCCGGACCACAAGCCTGAGAGCGCGCTCGGCGCGCGCGCCACTTCGGGGAGCGGGTCCGCGTTGAGGGCATCGTCGAGCTCGGCGCGAAACGCCGACTCCATCGTCGCCGCGTGCTCGCGGGTGAGCACGCCACGGGCGACGAGCGAAGCGAGGTAGTGCTCGCGCACGCCGGGGTGCGACGCGATGCGCCGGTACATCTCGGGCTGGGTGTAGGCCGGCTCGTCCTGCTCGTTGTGGCCCCACTTGCGGAAGCAGTAGAGGTCGATGACCACGTCGCGGTGAAAGGTCTGGCGGTACTCCATCGCGAGGGTGACGATGCGCGCGACGGTCTCGGCGTCCTCGCCGTTCACGTGGAAGATCGGCACGCCGAGCATCCGCGCGATCGCCGTGCAGTACGGCGTCGAGCGCGCGTCGTGCGGCGAGGTCGTGAAGCCGACCTGGTTGTTGATCACGACGTGCACGGTGCCGCCGGTGCGGTAGCCTTCAAGCCCCGACAGGTTCAGCACTTCCTGGTTGATGCCCTGCCCCGCGAACGCGGCGTCGCCGTGGATGAGCAGCGGCAGGATCGTGTGGCCCACGGCGTCGCCCGAGCGATCCATCTTGGCCCGCACGCGACCTTCAACCACGGGATTTACGAACTCGAGGTGGGAGGGGTTGAACGCGAGCGAGAGGTGCATCGGCCCGCTCGGCAGCTGCCGATCGGACGAGTATCCAAGGTGGTATTTGACGTCGCCCGTCAGGTCCGGGTCCCCGTCATCGTGGTGGAAGCCCTTGAACTCGGCGAGCAGATCGCGCGGCGGCTTGCCGAGGATGTTCACCAGCACGTTGAGCCGGCCGCGGTGCGCCATGCCGATCACCGCCTCGCGTACGCCCATGCGTCCAGCTTCGGCGATCAGCAGGTCCATCAACGCGATGACCGACTCGCCGCCTTCGACCGAAAAGCGCTTGTTCCCAAGGAACTTGGTGTGCAAAAAACGCTCAAGCCCTTCGGCGCGGGTCAGCATCTCCAGCATCCGGATCTGCGTCTCGCGGGGGATCGGCGGCAGGTTGGCGATGCGCTCAAAGCGGTCTTGAATCCACCGCTTCTCGTCGAGATCGAGCATGTTCATGAACTCGACGCCGACGGTGCCGCAGTAGCTTTGACGGAGCCGCTCGATGATGTCGCGCAGCTTTGCGCGCGGCGACATCCCGATCAGCGGGCTGGTGAACACCTCGGCGTCCATGTCCGCTTCGGAGAACCCGTAGAACGCCGGGTCCAGCTCGGGGTGCACCATCGGCAGCTTGCCGGAGATCGCTTCCCGGCCGCCAAATCCCAGCGGGTCGATGGTCGCCGCCCAGTGCCCCTGCACGCGGTAGGCGTTGATCAGGCGTACAACTTTTCCTTGGCGATCGATCGCCGCGACGTCAACCGAGCCAGCAGCGGCCGTCACGACCGGCGCGAAGATGCTCGCCGCAGGCACGGTCGGACCGGGGACGCCACGACCATCGGCTGCCAACTCTTCTAAGTAGGCAGCGTTTTCGCCAGTAAGGTGGGACTCGGGGGTTTGGGCAGGCATCACGCGCTCCAGCGGCGCGTGATTATCTGTTTTCACGCCCCGGCGCGCTTACTTATGACGGAAGGTGATCCGACCCTTGGTCAGGTCGTAGGGAGAAACGGCTACCGTCACCCGATCGCCCAGCACCACGCGGATGCGAAACCGCCGGAGCTTCCCGGCAAGATGGGCGTGCACTTCGGTGCCCGCGTCGGTCTGGACCAAGAATGCTCCTCCAGGAAACACTTCTTTGATCACGCCGTCGATTTCAATAAGGTCGTCACTTGCCAAGCAGTACTCTGGGAGGAGGCGGGGCTAACGAGAATGTCAAGGGTTAGCAAGGCGCCGGTAGCGCAGCTTTACCTCCGCCACACGCTGATCGGGCCAGATCACCTCGCTCACCAGCTCGCTCCCCTGCATCGTCCACAGCACCGCCGGCGATTTGGGCGGCGTCACCCACACGAGCCCCTCAGGAGCGACCTCGACGGCGTACTCGGTGACCAGCGCGGGTGCCATCAGGTGCAGCACGCGGATCTGCCCAGAAGGTACGTCAAAGCGGTAGAAACAGACGTCTTCGTGGGCGTCTGGGCCCTCGCCGACGCGCTCCCAGACCTCGACCTGCGTGTCCGACAGCACGCTGCGCACCTTCAAGCGCGCGGTGATCGGCTCGCCGTGGGCCTGACCGATGCCCTCCCACTCTCCGACGAGCGCCAACGCAGGCGCGATGCCGGCTTTTGCGAGCAGGAGGTCGGGATCTTCGGCGCTCATGCGGCTGGGCTCATGCTTTGGCGGCGCTCAGCGTCTCCCGGATCGCGTCGGCGAGCGGGGTCTCGGTGAAGTCCGGCATCCAGCGGCGCGTGCGTCGATCATCCAAGAAAATACTTCCCTCCCACGTGTACAGCACCTCGGGGAGCTTGGCGTAGGCGGCGTCCCAGAGGGCGCGCGCGCGGATCCAGGTGTGCGGGACGCGCAGCGCGCCGGGCGCACCTAACGCCGATGCCCACGCGGCCGCGTCGGCGAGCAGGTGCCCGTGGAGGGCGTACACTTCGAGCGGGGAGGGCGGGAGACGATCGGGATCTTCCTGCTCTTCTGCCGTCAGCGCCGGCTTCGGGAGCGGCGCGCCCAACAGCGCGCGAACGCCGAGCCGCGCGAGGTCGGGGACAAAGGTGAACGCGTGACCGACGCCCGGATGTCCCGGCCAAGGGACGCGGCGCCCCGCAGCGGCCGCGCGGACCATCTCCGCGGCGGGCCAGGCGAGGCTCCCGGGGCCGAAGGTGTCCCCCGCACGCACGACGATCACGCGGTTTCCGGACAGATCCGCGAGCTGGGCGTAGGTGGCTTCGATCTGATCGCGCACCCGACCGGGCTCGCAGGGACGATCGTTGGCGTCGGCGGGCGGCGGTTCAGGCGGCAGCGGTACGTCGTAGATCACCTTGAAGCCGTACATTCCGCTGGGGACCAGCACGGTGGCGCCGGTGATCTCCGCAGCGGCGCAGACCGCGTCGGCGAACCGCACGAGGTCGGGGTACCAAGCGTTCATCGGACGCTCGACCGCGGCGGTGATGCTGACGCAGCCTTCCGCCGCCGCTACGACGGTGTCGATCTCCAGCCAGCCCTCGGCGGGCGCCTCGAGGGTGCGCACCGACTCGCCGGCTTCCTGCAGCGCAGCCACGGTTGCTCGCCCAAAACAAGAGTTTGAACCCACAACAAGATGCACGTTTACTCCTGTAGCGTCACGGCGACGCGGACGGGAACGGCCCGGTTTCGGGGGAGGGTTTCGCGCGCGAACTCCTGCTCGATGCAGGCACGGGTGGGCTCGTGGTCGTAGTTCAACAGGTCGATCTTGCTCACTTTGCCGTCCGCGAGCACGGTGGCTTCGATCGCCAGATACGGCGGCGCTTTGCAGGTGCGCTCGGCCTTCACGCCGATGGGGCCCATCGCGCTCGCGACCAGCTCCCAGTCGCGGTGCGTCTCGGGATCCGGCTCCTGGCCGGTCATGCGGTCGGGCGCGCGCCCGAAGGCGAACCACAGCCCTACGCCGGCAAGCACCCCAAACAGCGCCAACCCCGCGAGCACGGCCATCATCATCACCCCGCAGCCGCTCCGCTTGGGAGCGGGCTCCTCGGGAAACGGCGAGGACGCGAGCACCGGCACGGGCGCGAGCACCGGCACGGGCGCGCGTACCGGCGCCGCGGGCGCCGCCACAGGCTCGGGCGTCGCGACCGCCACGGGGGCGATCACCGGCGCTGCGACCGGCTCCGCCACGGGGGCGATCACCGGCGCCGCGACCGGCTTCGCCACGGGGGCGATCATCGGCGCCACGACCGGCTTCGCCACGGGGGCGATCACCGGGGCCGCGACCGGCTTCGCCACGGGGGCGATCACCGGGGCCGCGACCGGCTTCGCCACGGGGGCGATCACCGGCGCCACGACCGGCTTCGCCACGGGGGCGATCACCGGGTCGGGGATGTTCACGACCGGGATCGGCGGCTCTTCTACGGGATCGGCCGTGCCGGCGGCCGGGTCCGGGAACACTACGTCGGGCGGCGAGGACCCGTTGCTGCGGTACACAGTGGGTTTTGGCACGCTAACTTTTTTGCGCTCGTCGGTGGTCGGCCCCGCCGGGACCTCAGGACCGGTGACGAGCGATTCGAGCATGCCCGCGGAGAGCGTCGGCGTGCTGGTCGGCAGGTCCCGCGGGGTCGCGACCGGCACGTGACCGGGGTCGCGCTCCCCGGCGATGTCCGCCAGACGGCGGTCGAGCGTCGCGAGCGAGCAGCGGTCGCCCGGCTCCACGCACATCGCCAGCGCCAGCGTGTCCTCCATCCAGCGCCGCAGGTGCGACGGCGCGTTGAGATCATCAAGGCGCACCGGCAGGTGCCGGATGAGGTGGTCGCGCATCTCGTCGGGGTCGAGCTCGCCCATGAACTCCGCGACCGGTTTACCGGTCATGCAGAAGTACAACATCGCGCCCAATGCGTAGATGTCCGCCGCAGGCTCAGGCGTCAGTCCCTCAAACTGCTCCGGGGACGCATACTGCGGGGTGCCGATGAACGCGCCCACGCGGGTCAGTCGGTCACCGACGCCGCCCATGACCTTGGCGATGCCGAAGTCCGCGACTTTCAAATCGGGGATGGTCTCGGCGCTGACCTGCTTGACCAACAGCACGTTCTCGGGCTTGAGATCGCGGTGCACCACGTGCTGGCGGTGCGCGACCTCGAGCGCCCAGCACACCTGCCGCCCGATGTTCGCGGTGACCGGGATCGACAGCGTGCCGACCTTTCGGATGTGGTCGAGCAGGCTGCCGCCGGCCTCAAAGCGGGTGACGAGGTAGGGCGAGTGGCCGGTGCGGTGTACAAAGCCGCGGCACTCGACGATCTGGGCGTGGTTCAAGCCCTGAAGGATCTGCGCCTCGGTCGCCAAGCGGCGAAGGTAGGGACCCTGATCGCGCTGCTGGTAGAGCACTTTTACCGCGAGCAGCGGGCCCACTTCGTCGCTGCGGGGTCCGATCTCGCGGGCGAGGTAGGTCACCCCGGCGCCGCCGATCGCGAGCCGCTGGCGGACTCGGTAGGTGCGATCAATGGTCTCGCCTTCTTCCATCAGCTCGCCCCAGCCGGCCTGCGGGCGTACGGAGCTGCACGACAGGTTGGGACAGCGATCGACGTCCTGTGTGAACGTCGTCAGGCATCGGCTGCAATAGCGAGTTCGCTGCGGCATCCTCCCGGCCTATCGTGTTCGCCTCTTGATGCTGCGCCTGCCGGCAACTTTGGCCATCTGAGGCCTTGCCTTTTGTCATGAAATCGTCTATCGTCAGGGAGCCGTCCAACATCGGAGACAGCATGCGCTTGGTCTTTTCCACCTCCCTCTTCCTTCTCGCAGGCGGTCTCGTTGGCTGCGGCATCGACAACGGATTGCGTAAAGAGGTACCAGAAGGCGGAGACCTCGCGGTCATTGACGTCTCCCCCGAGACGCTGACCTACGCCGACGTGGCGATGGGCGAGTCCGAGTCCAAGGTGTTCACGGTGTCCAGCGTAGGCGGCGTGGATCTCGAAGTGTCGGGCATCACGCTCGACACCGGCACGGCGTTCGCGTGGACCAGCATGGACGGCAAGCTCCCCGGCACCCTCGCGGTCGGCGAATCCGCAGACATCACCGTCACCTACACGCGCAGCAGCGACGGCGAATTCGACACCGCCTGGGTCGCCAGCAATGACGCGGGCAATCCGAGCGTTGGCGTGCTGCTGTACGGCGGCGACGTCGCGCCCGAGCTGACCCTCGATCCCCCAAGCTGGGACGCCGGCGCCATCGGCGCAGGGGACGTCGTGACCGGCATCATCAAGCTCAAGAGCACCGGCGGCGCCCCGGTCGTCATCAACGATCTCTCGATCGACGGGGACTCTGAGTTCACCATCGTCGACTCCGGCTTCAGCTCGTACCCGGCTACGCTCGCGCCGGGCGAAGAGTCTTCGGTCAAGCTGAGCTTCAGCCCCTCCGCGATCGCCGTCTACAACGCCGATCTCGTCGTCGACGCCGCAGCGCCGGTCGGCACCGTGACCGCGCCGCTCACCGGCGAAGGCGCGGGCGGCCCGATCGCCCTGTGCTACGCCGACCCGGCCGAGGTGGACGCGATCTCCGGCACCACCACCTTCAAGGGCGATGACAGCTACGACACGGGCTCCGCCACCATCACCACGTACACGTGGACGCTGATCTCCGCACCGAGCGGCTCTTCGGCGTTGCTCGCGCGCGGCTCCGGCCCCAACCGCACCTTCCAGCCCGACCTCGTCGGTGACTACACCGCGCAGCTCATCGTGACGAACAGCCTCGGCCAGTCGTCCGAGCCCTGCGAAGCCACGGTCTCGGCCATCCCCACCCAGGACTTCTGGATCGAGATGTACTGGGTACACTCGGGCGACGACATGGACCTGCACTTGCTGAAGCCCGCGGGCACCCGCGAGACCACCGGCGACTGCTACTACGCCAACTGCACGGGTGGAACCTTGGATTGGGGCGTCCGCGGTGACGCGACCGACAACCCCTCGCTCGACCTCGATGACATTTCCGCGGTCGGCCCCGAGAACATCAACATCGACGCGCCCGCGAACGGCGACTACACCGTCGAAGTCAACGACTACCCGGGCTCGGTGTACAACGGCCGCAACGACGTCACCGTGAACATCTACGTCGGCGGCGCGCTGGTGTGGTCCGACACCCGCGACGTCAACAGCGAGGGCAGCTACGAGTCCTTCGCGACAGTCACTTGGCCGGGCGGCGCTGTCACCCCGATGTAGGTTGAACCGCAAGCCGGGCGTGGTCGTGAACCTGTATTCTGCTCTTACGTGCTTGATCGTCCTCTCCGCCTGTGTGGGGAAGGACGACTCTGCGGGCTCCAACCCCGGCGGCGATGACAGCTCGGACAGCGTGGACATTCACGAGACGCAGGACTCCGAAACCGGCGGCTGCACCGACACCGGCAGCACGGCCGACATCGTCGCGCCGGTAGAAGGCGCCGTGTTTGTGGTGGGCGACACGGTCGCGCTCGAGGGTGTGTTTGGCGGCACCGGCGACGGCTCGGTGGTCGCTTGGTCGGTCGACGGCGTGTTGGTCGGAGCGGACCTCACCGACTCGTGGGTGGCTGAGGTCGGCCCGCACACGGTCACGCTGGACGTCAGCGGCGTCTGCGGGAGCGCGAGCGCGTCGGTCGCGATCGATGTGCTCGAGAGCGCGGTCACGGTGTTCGGCGGTGATCTCGGCCTCGCGGGCTTGAGCTGGCACGGGCTCTCCGCAGCGCCAGACGGCACGCTCTGGGCCACCGCCAGCGTCGGTCTCATCCACCTCGACGCTACGGTCGCGGACGCGCCGACCTCGCGCGTCTACACCACCGCCGACGGCCTCTACAAAGCCGTGCCCTACGGCATCCTCGCCCACAGCGACGGCACCATCTGGGTGGGCGACGTCGGGGACGTAGACCGGCAGGGCTCGCACTTCGCGGTGGAGTCCGACGGCGCGCTGACCCTGCTCTCGACCATCGACTACACCGAGTCTACCGAGATCCAGTACGCGTTGCGCCTGCGGGAGCAGCCCTACGGCGTCGGGGCGGGCGATGTGTGGATGGGCACCAACGAGGGCGCTTGCCTCTACGACGCCGACCTCGGCGTATTTTCCGAGCACGCGCATCCCGTGCACCCGCACAGCTTGTCCTACGGCATCGCGTTCACGCCCGACGGCAGCATCTGGAACGGCGACCAGTACCAGATCTCGCGGTGGGAATACTCGAACGACGGCAACCTCTCGCCGGCTGCGATGTCGTCCGGCGGGGACCTCGCTGAATACTGGGTTCCATGGCCGGTCGGCCTCGAAGAGCCCATCGCGCTGAACGACATCGACATCGCGCCGGGCAGCTGGACGCTTTGGCTGGCGTCGAACCTCTACGGCATCGCCCGCATCGACGTCGGCGCCGACGTCGGCACCAGCGTCACCACCTTGCTCGGTGAGCCGTTTCCGGCCACCGCCTACGCCATCCGCGACGACGGCGACGGTCACGTGTGGATCGGCACCTCCACCGGCTTGCTGCTCTGGGACACCGCCACCGAGACGATGACCGATCTCAGCGCCTGGCTGCCCTACGCCAACGTCACTCAGCTGACTGTCGACAACGCGACCACCCCGCCGACGGTGTGGGCGGCAACTCCGCAGGGGATCGTTCGGTTTTCGCGGGTGCCGTAGGGGGGGGCGTCTGTTGCGCCAGATGACGGACAAGCGGCGTGACATGGCGATCCGCGTGCTTCGGGAGATCGCGGGGCTGTGAAGCCTTGTCCGATCTTCGCGATCGGTTGAAGCTCCATTTTAGTAGGTGTCAGGTTGTTACCATTACACTTTCCGGAAAGTGTAATGGTAACAACCTGACACCTATGCGCGTTGCATCCCCCTCCGAACTGTGGTTCAATCCCAAAATGCTGCTTTCCAGCCTACTGTTCGCGTCCTGGTTCGCGTTGGCTTCGGACGGATCGTCAGGCAACGCGTCACAAATCGTGTGGCCGGACGCGGCGGCGGTGCAGCTCTCCAGCCCGCTCCCGAAGTGCGGCGCGGGCTACGGTCGTGCTTTGCCGCTGTTGCCGGACGGGCCCAGCTATACGCGCTCGGAGGAGAGCGTTTCGCACGGCAGCGCGCTGCTGATCGAGGGGATCCGCGCCGTCGCGGCGGCGATGTCCGCTGGGTACCCCGACACCCAGCGCATCCTCGTCGGGCGCCTGAACCAGCCCGGCGGCGCGCGGAACAAGTACCTGATGCATCAGGATGGCTTAGACGGCGACGTCGGGATCTACACGATGTCCGGCGAACAAGCGGGTTTTGGTCGAGAGGCCACGCCGCAGACGCTGGACAAGGAGCACACCTGGGCGGAGATCCAGCGCTTCTTCGCCACCGGAAAAGTGATGTGGATCCTGCTCGATCAATCGCTGATCGACACCTTGCACGCGTGGCTGGTCAGCACCAAGCAGTTGACCCCCGAGCAGGCGGCCCGGACTTTCCCCGGGCCGGGCTATCAGGGCTTTCTGGCCGGGGAGACGGTGATGCACGCGTCCGGCCACAAGAACCACATGCACGTGCACATGAAGTGCGTTGAATAGCCGATCCGGCTTACATGGCTGCGGTGAACACCGCTTTTGAACTCTCCCTCGACGTCGCCGCCACGCTGAACTTCGGAGCCGAGCACGCTGGCGTGCCGATCGTAGCCGCGGTGCACCTCATCAACCGCACGGTCGCGACCCTGAGCGGCGCGCAGCTGCTGCTGCGCATCGAGCCCGATCTGGCCGTCGCTGCGCCGATCATCCTCCCCGAGCTTCGTCCGGGGGAGCCCGTGGACCTCGGGCCGCAGGATGTGCGCTTGCCGGCGGGCAAGCTGCGCGCGGTGCTGGAGGCCGAACAAGCGCAGCTCACGTGGTCGTTGATGGCGGACGGCGTGGAGCTGGTCTCGGGCTCGTCCCCGCTCGAGGTGCTGCCCTTCAACCACTGGCCGGGCTTTCGAGCGCCGCCGGGCATGCTCGCTTGCTACGTGCTGCCCAACCACCCGGCGGTGGCGCGCTTGCTGGTCCGTGTGCGCGATCGCCTCGGCGTGGTCACCGGCGACAACGCGCTTGGCGGCTACCAAACCCGCTCGCGGGAGCGCGTCCGCGCGATGGCCGAGGCGCTGTACACCAGCGTGCAGGGCCTCGATCTCTCCTACATCGGCGTGCCTGCGAGCTTCGAGGCCAGCGGTCAGAAGGTGCGGCTCCCGGATCAGCTGCTCGAACAGTCGATGGCGAACTGTTTAGATTTGACGTTGCTTCTTGCGGCGTGCTGCGAGCAAGCGGGTTTGGCCCCGCTGCTCGTTGTCTTTGACGGACACGCGCTGCCGGGCGTGTGGCTGACCGACGAGCGCTTCCCCGAAGGCGTGGTGACCGACGCGGCGCGGCTGCGCACCCTCGTGGCCTTGGGCGACGTGCTGCTGTTTGACTCGTCGACGACCGTGGCTGCGGCGCGACCCGCGTTCGCTGAAGCTGAGCGCGTCGCCGCCGCGTTGCTGGCCGATGACGCCGCTTTTGGCTGCGCGATCGACGTGCGCGTCGCCCGCAGGGAGCAGTTCAAGCCGCTGCCGCTGCGCATCGTCGTCGAGGCCGAGCCGGTCGAGGCGCCCAGCCCAGCCCAGACCCTGCTGGCCGAAGCGGTGGCGTTGCCCGAAGAGCCCGCGCCGTTGCCGCCCCCGGTGGTGCCTGCGCCGGTGCAGCAGCGCTTCCGGGCCTGGAAAGACGCGCTGCTCGACCTCTCGCTGCGCAACCGGTTGCTCAATTTTCGGGCGGGCGCGAGCGTCACGCTGCGGGCCCCGACCCTCGCGGCGCTCGAAGACCGCTTGGGCACCGATGGCTTCCTCGAGCTGCACCCCAAGCCGGTGCAGGACGCCCATGACGAGCGGGATCCGGGCATCGTCGCGGCGCGGATTGACCCCGCCGCGGAGCGCGAGGCGCTGACCGCGGACCTCGCCCGGCGCATCGTACACACGCAGCTTGCCCCTGCCGACCTGTTCAATCGCTGCGTCGCGCTGGATCAGGACGCCCGCGCCGCTCGGGAAGAAGGCGGCGCGAACACGCTGTTCATCGCGATCGGCGTGCTGCGCTGGTTCCCGGCGGGGGAGGACGGCGCGGTCCCGCGCGAGGCGCCGCTGCTTTTGGTCCCGGTCGAGCTGGGTTTTGACCGGTCGCTGCGGCGCGTGCGCGTGCGGCGCGGCGCGGAAGATCCGATGGGGAACGTCACGCTCTCCGAGCTGGTGCGTCGGGATTTCAATATTGACCTTGGCTTTCTCGCGAATCTTCCGATGGACGACGCCGGAGTAGACGTCGCCGCGCTGCTGGCCGCGGTGCGCAACGCCATCAAGGCCATGCCGCGCTGGGAGGTGCGGGAGGACGCGCACATCGGCTTGTTCAGCTTCGCCAAGTTCCTGATGTGGCTCGATCTGCACGAGAACGCCGCGACCTTGATGGAGAACCCGGTGGTCCGGCACATCGCCGACGCTGGCGCCTCGCCGTTCCCCGATCCGGCTCCTGCGCCCGATCCCGCCGCGCTGGACGACACCGTCGCGCCCTCCACCTTGCCTACGGTCGTCGACGCCGACGCCACGCAGCTCTCCGCGGTGGTCGCTGCGTTGCGCGGCCGCAGCTTCGTCTTGCAAGGTCCGCCCGGCACCGGCAAGTCTCAGACGATCACCAACCTCATCGCCGCGACCCTCGCTGAGGGGCGCACGGTGCTGTTCGTGTCGGAGAAGATGGCGGCGCTCGAGGTCGTGCATCGTCGTCTGTGTGCGGTGGGCTTGGGCGATTACTGCCTCGAGCTGCACAGCAACAAGACGCGCAAGAAGCAGGTCATCGACGCGCTGGCGGCCTCGGCCGAGCGCGTGGCTCAGCCTGACGTCGCCGGTTGGGATGCGCGCACCGCAGAGCTCGGGCGCGTGCGCGGCGATCTGAACGCCTATGTGCGGGCGCTGCACGCGCTGACCCCGATCGGCGTGTCCTTCCACGCGGCCAGCGCACGGGCGTTGGATCTCGCCGGCGCGCCGGTGCTCCCGGTGGCGGACGCGGTGATCGTCGCGCTGGACGCCGAACGGTACGCAGCGGCGCTCGATGCGGCTGAGCGGCTGGCCCAGAGCGCGCGCGGGGTCCTTCCTTGCGGGGCGCATCCCTGGCGGGATGTGCGTGTCTCGGCGTGGAGCGGCGCGGCGGAGGCGGAAGCTCGGGCGCGCGTCGAACAGGCCGCTGCGGCGTTGGAGGAGGTCGGTGTGGCCTACGCGGCGTTGGGCGCCGGCGGCGCGCTCGTCAGCCGTGAGGCGGCCGCTGGGTTGGCGGACGCGCTGCGTGTGGTAGGCGAGGGCGATGCGCCTTTGGGCTGGGGCAGCGCGGAGTGGTCGGCGTTGAAGGCGCGGGCGCAGGCGTGGGTGGCCGATGTGCGCGCGGCGCGGGCGGAAGCCGCGGCGTTGGACGCGAACTACCAGCCGGCGCTGCGGGCGCTGCCCGATCTGGACGCGCTGCGGCGGGACTTTGCCTCGTGGGGACGCGCGTTCTTCTTGTTCGCGTTGATCTTTCTTTGGGGGCAACGGCAACGGATGCGCGCGTATGTGCGCGGCGCGATGCCGGGCGACCTCGCGATCGCAACCGATCTGGGGCGGGCGATCACCCTGCGCGATGGCGAGGCCGCGCGCGTGGCTGAGGGCGCGGCGGTGGCTGAGCAGCTCGGCGCGGTCGCCGATCCCGACCGCGTCGAAGCGATGCTCGCGCGGGGGGATGCGCTTCGGCGTGCGGCGGAGCGCGCAGCGGCGGTGGGGCACAGCCTCGCGCTCCCGGAGGGCGTGACCGACGCCGGCCGGCCGGCGCTCGCAGCTGGGGCCCAGCGCCTGCAGGCCGCGCTCGGCGCGCTGCACGCTTCGCTCGTCGCGCTGGACGTCGCGCTGCTTGCTGGCACCCAAACCGAAGACGGCGTCGCCGCGCTGGCCGAGCGGCTGAACCGCTGGCGGAGCGCGTTCGCGGCGCCGTCGGGGACTGCGGTGTTTCGCGCTGCCTGCTTCTACAACGGCGCTGCCGCTGCAGCCGAGGCGGTGGGCCTCGAAGGCGCGGTGCGCGCGCTGCGCGCCGATGCGCTCGCTCCGGATGAGGTGCGCGCCGGCGTCGAACGCGCGCTCGTCACCGCGATCGTCGCGCGGTTCCGCGATGCACACCCCCCGCTGCGCGACTTTGACGGCGCCGCGCACTCCGAGCGCGTCGTGCGCTTCCGGTCGCTGGATGAAGAATTCATCCGATTCAGCCGACAGCGCGTGCTGGCGCGCTTGGACGCCCGCCGCCCGCCTGCTTCGGGCGGTCCCGCTGGCGGCGAGCCGGCGATCCTCGCCCGCGAGGCCAAGAAGCAGCGCGCACACCTGCCGATCCGGCGCTTGCTGCGGGAGATCCCCAACCTGCTCCCGAGGTTGAAGCCGTGTATGTTGATGAGCCCGCTCTCGATCGCCCAGTACCTGCCGGCCGACGGGCGTCGCTTCGACCTCGTGGTGTTCGACGAAGCCTCGCAGATCGGCACCCACGACGCCATCGGCGCTATCGCGCGCGGCCAGCAAGTCGTGATCGTCGGCGACTCCCGCCAGCTTCCGCCCACTCGGTTCTTCTCGCGCGCCGAGTCCGAGACCGCCACCGTCGATGACAACGACGTGATCGAGCTCGAGAGCATCCTCGACGAGGCGGTTGCCTCGCGCTTGCCGCAGCAGATGCTCGG
>CAIUMM010000128.1 GCA_903900265.1 uncultured Pseudomonadota bacterium | reverse complement strand
GGACAACGACAACTACGGCACCACCGTGGTGGTCGACGGCTCGTCCCTGTCTTGCGCCACCGGCACGGGTGCGCCCGTCTCCACCGACTGCGACGACGCGAACGCTACGGCCAACCCCGCCGCCACTGAGACCGCGGCCGATGGCATCGATCAGGACTGCGATCTGGTCGACTCTTGCTACACCGACGCGGACAACGACAACTACGGCACCACCGTAGTCGTCGACGGGTCCTCCCTTTCGTGCGCCACGGGAACAGGTGCGTCCGTCTCGACCGACTGCGACGACTCCAGCGCCGGGATCAACCCCGCCGGCACGGAGACGGTGGCCGACGGCATCGACCAAGACTGTGACAGCGTCGACTCCTGCTACACGGACTCGGACAACGACAACTACGGGACCACCGTGGTGGTCGATGGCTCATCTCTGTCTTGCACTACCGGCAGCGGCGCGTCTGTCTCCACCGATTGCAACGATAGCAGCGCCACGATCAACCCTGCCGCCATTGAGACTGTGGCCGACGGCATCGACCAAGACTGCGACTCTGTCGACTCCTGTTACACCGACGCTGATGGCGACAACTACGGCACCACCGTGGTCGTCGACGGATCGTCGTTGAGCTGCGCCACCGGTACTGGCGCAGTTGTGTCCACCGACTGCGACGACAGCAGTGCTGCGATCAACCCCGCCGCCACCGAAGGGGCGGGCGACGCGATCGATCAGGACTGCGATGGCACCGAGACCTGCTACGTCGACGCCGATCTGGATGGTGCGCGCACCGACTTCGTCGTGGCCTCGCCCGACGTAGCGTGCACGGCCCCCGGCGAGGCGCTCGCCACCGCGGAGCTGGACTGCGACGACGGGGACGCCAGCACGTACCCGTCCGCCACCGAGTTGGTCGGCACCGGCGTGGACGAGGACTGCGACGGCGCCGAGCTTTGCTACGCGGACGCAGACAGCGATGGCTACCGCCCCGATTCGACCTCGACTGTTGCTTCCGCCGACGCGGATTGCAGCGACGCGGGTGAAGCGCTCGCCACCGCGCTGACGGGCGACTGCGACGACAGCGCGACGGTGTACAATCCCGCCGCAGCAGAGACCGACTGCACCGATCCGAACGACTACAACTGCGACGGCTCGACGGGCTACGCGGACGCAGATCGCGACGGCTACGCCGCCTGCGCAGAGTGCGACGACGGCGACAGCAGCGCGTTCCCGGGCGCCGCGGAGACCGCGGGCGACGGCATCGACAGCGACTGCGATGGAGTAGACCTTTGCTATGTCGACGCGGACGGCGATGGCTACCGCACCGACGACACGCTGCTCGGCACGACCATCGCGTGCGACGGCGACGGCGAGGCGAGCGTAGCGTTGGGCGACGACTGCGACGACGCCGACGCCACGGTGAACCCGGCGGCGGTTGAAGGTGTTGGCGACGCGGTGGACAGCAACTGTGACGCGGTGGAAGCGTGCTACACCGACGCCGACGGCGACGGCTACCGCAGCGAGGACGGTGCGACCTTCGCGTCTGACGACACCGACTGCTCCGACTCGGGTGAGGCGCTCGTCAGCGCTGGTATCGACTGCGACGACAGCGCGGGTGGTGTCAGTCCTTCCGCGACCGAGACCGCGGGCGACGGCATCGATGGTGACTGCGACGGCGTAGATTTGTGCTACGCCGACGCGGACGACGACGGCTACCGCACGGAAGCCACCGTGCTTGGCGCGACGTTGGGTTGCGACGGCGCTGGGGAGGCCACCGCTTTGGCGGGCGCCGACTGCGACGACAGCGACGCCGCGGTGAACCCGGACGGCGAGGAGCTTGCGGGCGACAGCATCGACAGCGACTGCGATGGCACGGAGCTTTGCTACGTGGACGCCGACGACGACGGCTACGTAGACGGCACCGGCGCCGTCGTGGATTCATCGGACACCGACTGCGACGACGCGGGCGAGGCGCTCGGGTCCGCCCTCGACGGCGACTGCGACGACACGGACGCGGCCTTCAACCCCGCGGCCACCGAGACCGACTGCACCGATCCGAACGACTACAACTGCGACGGGTCGGTGGGCTACGACGATGCAGACGGCGACGGCTTTGTCGCCTGTGCGGAGTGCGACGACGCCGATGGAGCGGTCAACCCCGACGCCGCCGAACTGGCCGGCGACCGGGTCGATCAGAACTGCGACGGCGTAGAGACCTGCTACGTGGATGCAGATGACGACGGCTACCGCCCCGGCGCGACGAGCACGGTCGAGAGCGCGAACCTGGCTTGCGACGGCGCGGGCGAGGCGGTCGCGACCGATTCAACCGACGACTGCGACGACGCCGACGCTGCGGTGAACAGCGGCGCCGCAGAGATCGCTGGCGACGAGGTCGACCAAGACTGCGACGGGATCGAACTCTGCTACGTGGACGCCGACGGCGACGGCTACACCGTCGACAGCAGCGCCACCGTCGAGAGCGCGGACCTGCTTTGTGACGGCCCCGGCGAGGCCTTCGCGGACGCGCTGTCTGGCGACTGCGACGACGCTTCGGCGGCGTACAACCCGGGCGCCATCGAAAGCGACTGCACCGATCCGAACGACTACAACTGTGATGGTTCGTCGGGTCTGGTAGACGGCGACGGCGATGGCTTCGCGGCCTGCGAGGAGTGCGACGACGGCGCGGGGGCGGTCAACCCCGACGCGGACGAGGTCTGCGACGGCACAGACAACGACTGTGACGGCACGACCGACGTAGACGCGACGGACGAGACGACCTGGTACTCCGACGCCGATGCCGACGGGTACACCGGCACCACCACCGTGACCGAGTGCGACCAGCCAGACGGCTACGTCGCGGAGCCGAGCGGGGAGGACGACTGCGACGACGCCGATGGGTCGAGCTTCCCCGGCGGCGAGGATGTTCCCGACGACGGCATCGACCAGGACTGCGACGGCGCCGACGCGACCGGCGGGGGGGACAGCGGCGATACGGGCGATACGGCCGATACGGGGGACACCGACGACATCGACGCGCCGGAGACCAAGGACGACGGTGGCTGTGGCTGCACCACATCGCCCGGTCCGGGCGCGCCGTGGGCCTTGCTGTTCGCTGCGGTGGCGCTGGGGGCCCGGCGTCGTCGGGCGGCGTAGGGCGCGCCAGCTTGGGCGCCCCGTTGCTTGACTCGCGGCTTGCGCGTGCGGCGTCTTTGACGTTGCTCGCGGTGTTGGTGGTCGCCGGCCTACTCGCGAACCTGGGCCCCGTCGGCACCAACGACATCGGCTTTCATTTGCGTCTTGGTCAGGAGATCGCGGCGTCGGGTCCGCCCCGCGTGGACAACCACTCCTTTACCGCCCCTGGCGTGCCTTACCCGGACCATGAGTGGTTGACGCAGCTTGGGCTGTACGCGCTGTACGCGCTCTCCGGCGTCCCCGGGCTCGCGGTGGCGCAGGGGGGGCTCATCGGCGTGACGCTCGCGCTCGTCGCCTATTCCGCCCGTGGGCCCGCCCCGCTGCGGGCCTTGGCTGTGCTGCCGGTGCTCTTGCTGAGCTTTGATCACAGCGAGATCCGTCCCCACCTCGTGGGTTGGATCTACATTGCCGTGCTTGGATTGCTCATCGAGCGGCGTCGATTCGGGTGGATGCTCTTGCTGCTTGTGCTGTGGGCGAACACCCACGCGAGCGTGCTGTTGGGCGTCGGGCTTGCGGGGTTGGCGTGCTTGGAAGAGGCGGCGCGTACGCAACGGAGGCTGCCGCTCGCTTGGGCCGCGGCCGTAGCCGTATTGCCCCTGCTCAACCCGTATGGCATCGAGGTTTACACACTGTTCTTTCAGATCTCCGGGAACGCGGACTTTGTAGGGGAGTGGCAGCCCTACGCCTCCAACACCTGGCAGTTCTTCCTGCTCCTCTCCATCGTCGGAGTAGCGGGCGTCGGGATCCTCAAGCATCGGTTCAACCCCTTCGATGTCGTACGGCTGCTCGTGCTGGCAACGTTGAGCTTCAAGGCGAGTCGCTCCGGGGTGGTCATGGCGATCGCGCTCGCGCCGAGTTTTGGGCGCTGGTACGGCGTGGACGTCGCGCGGTGGAGCGGTCGGGCGCGCTTGGGTGTCACCGCGCTGATCACCCTCGCCGCAATCGCGCTTTTGGGTGTGCGTTGGCGGGACGGCGAGGCGATGCGCCTGACGCTGGACCACGAGCATCTCCCTGTAGCTGCGGTCTCCTTCCTTGACCGGCACGGCGTCACCGGTCCGATGTACAACGACTACAACTTCGGCGGATACTTGCTCTGGAAGCGCTCCGAGCAGCCGGTGTTCATGGACGGCCGCATCGAGGTGTACCGGGGTGCGCCGCTCGCCGCCTACCATCGTATCGAGAGCGCAGAGCCGGGCTGGGAAAAGCTAGCGGATGACTACGGTATCGCGTACTTCCTCGTACGCCCCGAGCGGAGGATCACGAAGGCGCTGCTCGATGCTCCCGGCTGGGAGCTGGTCTACTTCGACTACAACGCGACGATCTTCGTGCGCGCCGAGCGCTTCCCCGCGCTCCGCTCCCTCGACGTGATCAGCCCCTACGGAAACCGCGACCCCAAGGCGATCTCCAGCGCAATCGCTGAGATGGAGTACTTGGTGGGTGAAAACCCATTGTTCTTTGGCGGGTACAAGGTTTTGGCCTTCCTGCTCTACAAGAGCGGGGATGCCCCGGGCGCCGCGAAGCGACTTGCACTCTACCTCGAGTTGCACCCCGCGGGCGCGAGGCTCGGCGACACTCAGGAGCTGATCGCCGGGCTCACCAAGCGAGGCGTTTGGCCGGCACCCAGCTGAGTCTGATCGCTCCGCCCTACGCCAACGCCGCCGCCACGACCCCAGCGAGCTCATCGCCCGAAGACCGCGCGTTCACCGCCGGGAGTCCGAGCGTCTCGGTCACGAAGTTACGACCGACCGAGTTGTCGGTGGTGGGGCCGGAGATCGCGGTCAGGCTCAGGCCGAGCTCTTCGCGCAGCCACCACATCGCGCCCCACGCGCCGACCGGGTCGTTCGCGCAGAGCACGTGGGCCTTGCTGTGCGCCATCAGGTCGGGGGCGCGCAGGATCTCTTGCACGCCGTATTCGCCCATGATGCCGTCGCCGAGCTCCATGACGATGCAGTCCAGCTTGGCGCCTTCGATGGGCTCATTCAGCGCCGCGACGAGGTTGCGGGCTACCGCGGGCGCCGACTGCGGCCGCGTGGTCACGATGCCGGCGTCGTTGAAGTTCAGCGCGCGCACGGCGCCAACGTCGGTCATCTTCAGCGTGTCCCGGCGCAAGCTGACACCGGTGAGCTTGGCGGCGCCGACGCGGATGCCGCGGCTGGTGAGCCCGCGGATGATCTCGCAGACCGCGAAGGTCTTGCCCGAGTTCATACACGTGCCGGACACGTAGACGAGCGGGATGGAGTGGCCGATCACGTCCACCGATGGGATCGCGTTGAGGCGGATGGTCGCGGGCTGGCCGACGCGCTCGCCGAGGTGAGGGAAGTGCTGGACCTGTCCAAGCACCTCGACCCTGCAGGCGGGGCCCACGTCGGGGTTCGCCGACGTGCAAAGTCCGAGGACGCCGCCGAGGTTCAGCAGGTGCAGGATGTCGCCGACCTCGACCTTCGCGGGGATGATGCCTGAGTAGCCGTGAAGCGCGCGGCGCTCGCCCAACACCCCGGCGAGGATGTCGCCTTTGTTGACGGTGGCCATGCGGCCGTGCACGTCCTCGACCTCGTTGTAGGTCGACTTGCGATCCAACGCGCGCACCGCGAGCACCGAGCCCTCTTCGGCGACGATGTTCGATCCGAGCATCACCTCGCGGGAAAGGCGGGCGTTGCGGGTCGAGGAGGTGATTTTGTTGAGGAGCACTTTCATGGCGGCGCGACTATCTCGATTCTGTCCCCGCGCTACGACACGCGGTCGATGAACCGACGTATGCGCCGCGCCACCCGCAGCGGGTGCTCCATTTGGGGCGAGTGCGCCTCGTCGTGCGGATCGTACCGCTCGACGTGGGGGATGTGCTCCACCAGCCAATCCCGAAGGGTGACCGGCAACATGCCGTCCTTTGCGCCCCAACTGAGCGTGACCGGAACGCGGATGGCGCGCGCCTCGGCGGCGGTCAGCGCGCCTTCCGGGGTGAACGTAGCCCGCAGCTGGAGCAGGAACGGCCTCGCGAAGATGCGCAGGACCACCGGGACGATCAGCGGCCCGTACACCGGGTAGCGACCGGACAGCCGGCGCACGAAGGTGCGGCCGTGGGCCCAGGTGGGCATGTCGAACTGCTCGATCGTCTCTTTGAAGTCGGCGGGCCCCATCGGCGGACCTGCGGGGCTGAGCAGGTACAAGGCCTGTACATGGTCTTTGGCGCGCACGGCGAGCCGCAGCGCGACCGCTCCGCCCAGCGAGTTTCCGATCACGATCGAGGGGGGCAGAGCGGTGACCGCGTCGAGGATCGTCGCGTTGAGCGCGTCGAGGTCGACGGGAGCGACGTCGTGGCTCGCGCCGTGGCCGGGCAGGTCGATCAGCCGGATGGTGTCCCGACGTCCTAAAAAGAACGCCGTAGGCGCCCAGTTGACGAGATCGGCGCCGATGCCATGGATGAACAGCAAGTCTCTGGCGCGGGCATCGGTGCCAGCGCGCTCCATGATGTGTACGCCGCCGGTCAACATGCGGCTTTTGAAGCCAATGAGACGCAGACCGCCGCGGCCCAGCCAGCCGAGCCAACCGGGCAGGTCGGTGCGCCGCTTCATCGGCTCAGGTCGACCCTGCGCGCCCGCGCGCCCGCTCGGCGAGCACGCCTTGCAGGCCCCAAACCGCAGAGAAGCCGCGGGCATCTTCAGCCGTCCAAAGACGGTTTTCTTCGCCGTAGGTCCCGGCGCCGGCGTCCATCAGGCTCCACGGCGAGCGCACGCCGTGCACCTCGATGCGGCCCTGAGCCAGATGTACGCGCACCTCGCCGGTCACGCGCTGCTGGGAGGACGTCAGGAAGGCCTCGATGTCGCGCATCACCGGGTCGAACCAGTTGCCTTCGTGCAACATCTGGCCGTAGAAGCTGCCGAGCATCTCCTTCTGGGTGAGCTGCCAGCGGGTGAGCACGAGCTTTTCGAGCTCCCGATGGGCTTCGATGAGGATGGCGGCGGCGGGCGCCTCAAAGGCGATGCGGCCCTTGATGCCGAGGATGGTGTCGCCAAGGTGCATCCCACGGCCGACGCCGTGCTGGGCGCCCAGCGCGTTGAGCGGCTCGACCGCGGCGAGTCCGTCGGCGGGCAAGCCTTCCTGGAAGCGCAGCACGATGGTCTGACCGGCGGGGTCTGCGGCTGCGGGGGAGACGGTGGTCGGCCACGCCTCTTCGGGCAGGTACTCCCAGGCGTCATGGGTCTCGCGGCCGCCGATGGTCACGCCCCAAAGGCCTTGGTTGATCGAGTAGTCCTTGCGCGCCGCCGAGATCGGGAAGCCCTGCTCAGCGAGGTACGCCGCAGACTGTTCGCGGGTGATGCGCTCGTCGCGGATCGGGGTCAGGATGCGCGCGCCGGGCATCAGCGTGCGAATCGCGACGTCAAAGCGGATCTGGTCGTTGCCCGCGCCGGTAGAGCCGTGGCACACGGCGTCGGCGTTGCGGCGGCGGGCCTCTTCGGCCACGGCCTGCGCTTGAACGACGCGCTCGGCGCCGACGCACAGCGGGTACACGCCGCCGCGCTTGACGTTCGCGCGGATCAGCCAGGCGATGTGCTGATCGTAGACGCGTTGCCGGGCGTCGACGCAGGCAAAGTCGAAGGCGCCCAACGCCCGCGCCCGGGCTTCGATGCGCGCGCGCTCGGCGTCGTCGAGGCCGCCGGTGTCGACGATGACCGCGTGGACCTCGTGGCCCTCGGCCACAAAACGGCGGAGGAGGTAGCTGGTGTCGAGGCCGCCCGAGAAGGCGAGGAGGATGCGCATGAGATCTACCGGGTCAGGGGGCGGCGTATAATGTGCCGCTGGCGGAGGATCCACGCAGGCCGATCACCGCGCGCCCGATGCCGGAGAGGTCGTTGTGGATCTGCGCCGGAAAGCCAGCGGCGTTCAGCAGATCGCGCACCGCTTCGGCCTGCCCTTCGCCGACCTCAAACGCGATTCCGACCTGCGCGCGCTGCGCTGCGATCGGGATCAGCCGCCGGTACATGTCCAAGCCGTCGGCCCCGCCGTCGAGCGCCAGCTTGGGCTCTCGCAGCGCCACCTCGGGCTGCAGGCCGGCGATCGCCGCGGACGGGATGTACGGCGGGTTCGACACCACCCAGTCGATGCGACGGGCAGCGGGCACCGCAAGGTCGCGCCCGTTGAGCGCCGCCACGCGGTCTTTGAGCGCGTGCTTCTCGATGTTCTTGCGGGTGTACTCCAACGCCTCGGGAGACGCGTCGATCGCGTAGACGCGCACGCGCGCATCCTCAAGCGCCAGCGTGATGCCGATGCAGCCGCTGCCGCTGCCGATGTCGGCCACGTAGAGCGGCGCGGGATCAGAACCTTCGGCGGTGCCGAACGCGGCGATCAGCTTCTCGATCAGCGTCTCGGTGTCGGGCCGCGGCACCAGAACGCCCGGCCCCACCTCAAAATCGCGCCCGTAGAACTCCTTGGTGCCGAGCACCCACGCCATCGGCTCGCGCTCCCCGCGGCGTCGCACCAACGGACGCAGCGTCTCCAGCTCGGGATCGGCCATCGGCCGATCGAAGTTCAGGTACAGCTTCACCCTGTCGAGCCCGAGCACCTTTCCGAGGATCAGCTGGGCGTCCAGCCGCGCGGAGGGGATGCCCTTCTGCTCGAAAAACGTCGTGGTCCGTTGCAGGACCTCGACGAGGGTGATCACCGTCCTTCCTGTTCTTTCAGCAGTTCGGCTTGGAAGTGCGACGTCACGCCGGTGATCACTTCTTGGAGGTCGCCCATGATGATTTTGTCGAGCTTGTACAGCGTGAACGTCGATCCGTCGGTCCCGGTCACCCGATGGTCGGTCAGCCGGTTCTGGGGGAAGTTGTAGGTGCGGATGCGCTCGGAGCGGTCGCCCGATCCGACCTGCGCCTTGCGATCCGCGGCTTCGGCGGCGGCTTGTTGCGAGCGCTCCCGCTCCAGCAAACGCGCCGACAGCACCTTCAGCGCCTTGGCTTTGTTCTTGATCTGGGACTTTTCATCCTGGCAGATCACGACCAAGCCGGTCGGAAGATGGGTCAGCCGCACCGCCGAGTCGGTGGTGTTGACGCTCTGTCCGCCGGGTCCGCCGGCGCGGAACACGTCGGTGCGGAGGTCTTCGGCGCGGATCTTGATCTCCACCTCGTCGGCTTCGGGCAGGATCGCGACGGTCGCCGCGGAGGTGTGAATGCGGCCTTGCGTCTCGGTGACCGGCACGCGCTGTACGCGATGAACGCCGGCTTCGTACTTCAACTGGCTGTACACGGTATCGCCGGTGATCAGGCAGATGACCTCTTTGAAGCCGTTGGCCGAGCCGGCCACGGTGATCTCTGAGGCCGACAAGATCTCGGTGCGCCAGCCCTGAGTGTCGGCGTAGCGACAGTACATGCGGAACAGGTCGCCCGCGAAGAGCGCTGCTTCATCGCCCCCCGTTCCGGCCCGAATTTCGAGGATCAGGTTGCGACCCTCGTAGGGGTCCTTCGGCAGCATCAGCAAGCGCAGCGCTTGTTCCAGCTCGGGGATCTGCGCGTCCAGCCGCTCTTTGTCGAGCAGCGCCATGTCGCGCATGTCAGGGTCTTGCAGCAGCTCGGCAAGATCCTGACGCTCGGTCTCGGCGTCGCGGAGCTGGTGCACCAGCGTCACCATCCGCGACACCTCGGCGTGCTCGCGGGTGACCTGCCGGTAGCGGTCGCGCTGCCCGGAGATGGACGGGTCCATGAGCTGGCGGTCCAGCTCGCCGAGGCGGGCTTCGATTTCGTCGGTGCGGAAGAACATGGCGTCGGCTCGTCAGCCCGTGGGGCGCGCCCGGTCACGCTCTGAGGCGGACTCGGCGGCAAGCGCGCAGGGCAAAGGGTTTGAGGCAGATACACGAAACCCCCGCCAGCGGGTGCCGGCGGGGGTCATGCGCCGCCCTCGGGGTCGAGGACAGCAGGGAAGCGTAGCTACTCTGCGTCTTTGACAGCTTGCTTCGCGATGCCGTACTTCTTGTTGAACTTCTCGACGCGGCCGTCGACAGCGATCGCGCGCTGCTTGCCCGTGTAGAACGGGTGGCTCGCGGACGAGATGTCGACCTGGATCACGAAGTGGTTCACACCGTCGATGTCGCGGGAGGTCTTGGACGAGAGGGTGGAGCGAGTGACGAACTCCGTACCTGCGCCAGTATCGACGAAGACAACGGGGTTGAGCTTGGGATGGATTTTCGGTTTCATGATGTACACCAAAGAGAGCCGGGCCTGTTCACCCGGCAGAGGGAGGTTGTCAAGCGCAACGGAGCGCAAGATGGGAGATCAGCCTGTCAATAGCTTGCGGAGGGCTTCTACGTCGCGCACATCGCGGAGCTGTTGCCGACGTTGGTCGACGTCGACGAGCAGCTCGGCGCGGTGCGTGCGGGTTCGAATCGGATCGAGGGCGGGGAAGAGCCCGGAGAGCGCGGCGTCCCCGTCGAGCACGATGCTCGCGTTTTCAGTGCCGTGAAAAGCACCTTCCAACGAGCTTTGTGGAGGGCCGCCGTCGGTTTGCAGCGTAGCCACCATGGTCAGCGACCCGCCTTCGCGAAGCGCGCGGCCGGCGCCGAGCAAGCGGCGCACCCGCTGCACCGCGACAGCGTCGTAGCCCGCGGTGGTGCGCCCGCAGGAGGTCACCGTGGCGTGCGTGGCCTGAACGAGCTTGTTCAGCGAGTCCAACAGGACCACGACATCTTTTTTATGCTCCGCGAGGCGTCGGGCGCGCTCGACGGCCATCTCGGCGACCTGCACATGACGAGAGTCCGGCTCGTCGAAGGTGGTGGCGAGCACCTCGGCCGAGAGCGACTGCTCGATCTCGGTGACGTCCTCTGGGCGCTCGGCGACCAGCACGATCATCACGTGTACGTCGGGGTGGAACGCGCTCAGCCCCTGCGCGACGCTGCGGAGCACGGTGGTCTTGCCAGATCGTGCCGGGCCTTCGACCAGCACGCGCTGTCCTCGCCCCAACGGCGCGAGCAGGTCCACGGCGCGAGCGGTCAGGTCATCGACGCCGCCGGGGCCCGCGCTGCTTGGCCCCGCGCTGCTTGGCCCCGCGCTGCTTGGCCCCGCGATCTTCAAGCTCCGCGTGGCGTGCACGGCGGTCAGGCTCTCAAAGAGTACGGAGTCCCTCGCTGCTTCGGGGTCGTCCCCGTTGACGCTGCCCACTTTGGTCAGCGCGAAGTAGCGCTCGTTCTCTTTGGGCGCCCGCACGGTGCCGGTGATCATGTCCCCGGTGCGCAGGTTGAACTTGCGGATCTGTGAGGGCGAGACGTAGACGTCGTCCGGGCCGGGCAAGAAGCTGTATTCGGCGGCGCGCAAGAACCCGAAGCCGTCGGACAAGATCTCGATGACGCCTGCGCCTTCGGTGCTCTGCTGGCCGGCGTTGTGGGCGCGCAGGATCGCCGCGACCAAGTCCGGCTTTTTCAGCGAGCTGGCGTTCTCTACGTTCGCGGCGCGCGCGTGGTGTACAAGCTCAGCGACGGACATCGCGCGGAGGGTTCCGAGATCGGGCATGGGAATACCGGGGATTGCGGCGGGGATTGCGGCAGGGAGTGCGGGGGGACCGCAGCGGGGGCAGACAGGCGGGAAGGTTCGGCAGAAGGGGCTGGGGAGTTCCGCGGGGAGCGGCCCCCGATTCAGAGCGGCTTGAAGCAGTCGCGCAGCATCATCAACAACGCAGGATCATTGGTCTTGAAGCGACCGCGCGCGATGTCGAAGGCGCCCGGCGCTTTGTTGCGAAGGACGAGGTCCGAAAAAACGTCGGGATGGGCTTTGACGATGCAGTCGGCGTCGCCTTCGCGCCCGGCGGTGACGGTGCAGGCCGTCGCAGACAGGACCATCGTGTATTTGTCATCTCCGATTGAAAAGTAATAGCGCACCGTGCGGGCGGCTTTTCCGGGGATGAAACGGCCTGCGAGGCCTTCGAGGATGGTCTGAGCTTGGGTTTGGGCGGGCATCGCCCGTCGCTAACCCGATCGGCCGGAAGGCGCCTCGCGGGGTTAGCAATGTGCGTGGGCTTGTTTTTATCTTCGCTTCCCTCGCTCCCGCCGCTCGCGCGGTCGCTTGTCGTGTCCGCATCGGTTTTCTCGATGGTGCTCCCTGATTTTCTCCCTGTTTTTTTGCCCGCTTTGGGCTTGGCGGCGTGCAAAACCCGGCCGTTGGAGATTGGCGCCGGTCCCGACGCCGCCGTGACCATCGAGCTCGTCAACCCGACCACCTGTTCGAACTGTGACCCGCTCTCGGACGTGAACACCCTACGGCTCGAAGTCGTGCGATCAGCGACAGGGGAGCGCATCGCGACCGACTCGACGCCGTGGCCGGGCGAGCCGCCTTCGCTGCCCGACCTGACGGGCTTCGGCGTGGTGCGGGTGGAGCTGCTTGGGCTCTCGGGCAACGACGTGGTCAGCGTGGGCCGCACTGCGCCTTTTGCGGTCGCGCCGGGCCAGCGCGCGACGATCCCGATGCTGTTTTTGCCGGCCAATCGTGCGATCGCCTTGACCGCGGAGCTCGTCGAGGCACGGTCCAAGCACGTCGCGTTTCGCCGCATCGACGGCCGGATCGCGCTGATCGGCGGGGTCGAGCCCGCTGGGGTGCGTCGTTTTGACTCCGTGGAGGTGTACGACCCCGCCACGCACACCTTCGCGCCCGACGCTGCGGGCGTGCCGGTCCCGCTTTTTCCGGCCGTGAACGCGCTCGACGATGGCAGCCTGCTGCTGGTCGGCGGGGAAGGCTCGACCGGGGTGCGCCAGTCGGGGGTGCAGATCTACGAGGTCGCGGGGGAAGGCTTGCCCGGGGCGTTGGTGCTGCAGAGCGCGCTGCCCGAGCCCCGATCGCAGGGCTGTGTGGCGCGGGTAGGGCCTCAAAAGGGCGTGGTCATGGGCGGGGTCGATCCGGTGTCCGGCGATTCGGTGGTGGACGTGATGCGCCTTGGGGACTCGGGCTGGGAGTTCACGCGCGCCGCGGTCGACGGCCTCGACAACGCCGCGGTCTCAGCGTGCATCGGCCTCGACGATGGCCGCGTGTTTGTGCTGGGCGACGACGGCTCCCAGACCGGGTTCTTCACCTACGGCGAGACCGATGGCGCCTTGACGTTCGCGTCGGTCGCGAGCGGTGACGGTGAACAATTTGTGCGCTCGCCCACCTTGTACGGCCTCGATGCGGAGCGCGTGTGGGTCGCGGGCGGGGTGCGTGACGGGACCGTGCGGTCCGAGACCTGGGAGCTCCGCACCGATCGCGGTGGGTTTGCCCCCTCGATGCCGATGGGCGTGGCGCGCGCTCGCCCGGACGTCGACGCGTGGCTCGACCCCGACACCGTCGCCGTGGGCTGCGGCTGGGCCGACGATACGCTCACTGAGGGCGCCGAAGGCGTGGAGCTCCTCGCGTTGGACAGCGAGCAGCGGGTGACCGTGGACCTCGACCGCGCGCGGCCCGGCTGTACGATGAGCGTGCTGCCAGACGGCGCGTTGTTGGTCAGCGGCGGATTTGCCGCGACCGACGGGGATCAGGTCGGCGCGGTCATCGTGCTGCCCTACTTGTGACGCGGGTCGCGCAGACAAGCCGGTGACACGACGCGGGGGACACGGCGTACCGGGGACGCTAGACACGTGTCGTGCGTTATTTTGTGCGTCCATTTTTGCTGCCTTCTCGATTGGTTCCTGCCCTGCTTGCGCTCAGCGCTTGCCAGGAGCCTTTCGCCGAAGACCGTCACGATCTCGCGAGCTTTCGCATCGCCGCGGTGGGCGGCGCGCTCGCTGAGGACGCGAGCGTGCGCGTCCACGCCGCGGTGTGGTCGGGTCTGGGGCCCTACCACGACACCCTGCCGTCCCTCGAGTGGTCCAGCGATACGCTTGCTGCGAGCGGGCAAGATGCCGCGCTCGCGGTGACGTACCCAGCGCGGGTTGGGCTCGTCGCGTCCAACGGGGACGCTTCGGAGACCGCCGCCCTCGATTTGGCGGCGGCGCCGGTGCCGATCGCGACGTCGGGGTTCATCCCTGGGTTCACGCGGCGCGCGGTGGCCCTCGACATCGCGCAGGTCACCGATCCCATCGCCGATCGGCTCGCCGTAGAGCCCGGAGATGACGTGCCCATCGACGTTTCCTCGGCGGTGCGGCTCACCTATGAAGTCCCGGAGGACGTCACCGTGCACTGGATGGGAACGGGGGGCACCTTCGCAGAGCTGGACGCGCACTCCACGGATTGGTTCGCGGGGGATGTGGTGCTCGACGACAACGAGATCGACAGCACCTCGACCATCGATCCGGGCGTCTACAACCTGCTCGCGTTGGCGTTCGACGGAGCGGGGAACACCTCGTGGATGTGGTTCGACGTCGCGGTCGGCGTTGAAGGCCCGCTGCTGTACACCGACGGGAGCGCTTCGGACGGGGCGGGCGGTCCGGGCGGGCGCATCTTCCCGGTGGACGCCGAGCCGATGTCGGGCGTGCTCGCCGCAGACGTGGTGGAGGACGACAGCGCGGCGGGAATTGCGCTTGAAAATCTGCGCGTCGCGGCGGATCCCCCGGATGGGGGAGGGGACCCGGCGGCGAGCGCAGCCTGTACGCTCGCGGCGCTGGCCGAAGGCGGCTGCACCCGCGCGGATCTGGTCGGCACCACGCTGACCGTACAGGGCGAGGTGCGCTGATGATCGGTTTCCAGCCCGCGCTCGCTTTCGCTCTTGCGCTTCACGGGTACGCGCTCGCTGCCGATGAGCCCGTACCTGCGGTAGAACCTGCGCCTGCGGTAGAACCTGCGCCCGCAGCCTCTCCTGCGGCGGTCACCGTCACCGGACGAGTCACCGAGCAAGGCACGGGCGCCGCTGTCCTCGCGACGGTGTTTGCTTCGGCTGGCACGCCCGGGCAGGTTGATTCCGGCGACATCGCGGTGCAGACCGACGCGGACGGCCAGTTCACCCTCGTCGTCCCTCCGGACGCGACGCTGACCATCCAGGCCGCGGGCTACATCACTGAGTTTGTGCCGGTTCCACCCGCTGTTGCCCCGCGCTCCGGCGCGCAGCCGAGCACGCGCCCCGGCGCGAGCCGGACGGACTTTCGGGTCTACCTGCGCCGCGGCACCGCCGAAGCGCAGGTCGTGGTCGAAGCGCGACGCGACTCGCCGGTCGTCGCCGAGCAGCACCTCGATCGCGAGCGGGTCAACCAGACCCCCGGCACGTTCGACGACGCGATGCGGCTGATGCAGTCGCTGCCCGGCGTCACCCAAACCCCTGAGTATTCTCCCCGGTCGGGGGACATCGCGGTGCGCGGGTCCTTCCCTGGCGACAACCACTACTACCTCGATGGCATCGAGCTCCCCTACCTGTTCCACTACAACAACTATGCGTCGGTTTTGCCCACCCGGATGGTGGACGATCTGACGCTGTACCCGTCGACGTTTGCGTCGCGGTTCGGGGACGCGACGGGCGCGGTGATCGACGCCACGAGCGTGTGGCACGAGCCGGATCGGGTGCACGCCTCGTTGAACGTCTCGGTGATCATGGCGGCGGCGGGCGTGGAAGTCCCGCTCACCCGGCCGGGAAACGTCGAGCATGGAACCTGGACGCTGCGCGCCAACGCGCGTCGCAGCTACGTGGATCTCGTCTCGCCGTCGAGCTTGCAGTATCCCACGTTCCCAGCGTTCTCCGACTGGTTCGCGCGGGTAGAGCACGCCGATCGCAAGGGTCGGCGCTGGTCGGTGGTCGGCTTCGGCGCGGCGGACGGCTACGTGCGCTACGCCGGGGAGCCTACGCTGCTGGACCCTTGGCAGCAGGCCCAGAACCCCGAGTTTACCTACAACCGCCAGTTTCAGGTCGCCGCGCTCCAGCACATGGGCGCGCGCGAGACCGACAACATCCGCGGCAGCCTGTCGTTCACCAACTCGGTGGTCTCCGGCGCGCTCCCCGCAGCTTCCGCGGTCGAAGGCACGCGCTCCCTCGTGCTGCGCGAAGATGCGCAGCTTCGGGTCGGCGATTCCCTGTGGGTCGCCGCGGGCGGAGAGCTCGCGGGTTCGAGCGCGTCCATCGACGTCAGCACCGACAAAGCGTGGTCCGAGGTGGAGCGTGAGTCCGAGCTGCTGGCGCTCGGCGTCAGCGACCACGAAGACCTGCTCCGCTTGAAGGGCGCGGTGTACGTCGAGCCGCGGTGGGAGCCGGGGCCGGTGCGGATTCAGCCCGGCGTGCGGGTTCTAACCGACTCGTTGACCGCGAACGTCGCGGTGGATCCGCGCTTCGGCGTGCGGGTGCGACCCGCAGCAGACACCTACCTGCGCGCCGCGACCGGCGTGTACACGCAATTCCCGACGGCGATCCAGCTCTCGCCGGTGTTGGGCGATCCCTCCTTGCAACCCGCGCGCAGCGTGCAGGTGGCCGGCGGGGTGGACCAGGCGATCTCGGGGCGTTGGGAGCTGTCTTTGGACGGTTGGGCCAAGTGGGGCCACGACATCGTTGTCTCCGATCCTGGCGTCAAGCCTGAAGGCGGCCACGAATCGCGGGCCGTCGGCGGCTCATTCAGCACGCGCTACCGCTTGAAAGACCGTTTCTTCGCGTGGGCGTCCTTCGACCTCTCGCGGTCGCTGGTGAGCGCCGAGCCGGGAACTTCAGGCTCCGCTGCAGAGTCCGGAGCAGACTCTGAGTGGTTCGCCTCGGACTACGATCAGCCTTTCGCCGTAAACCTCGTCGCGAGCTGGACCTTCGCGCCGACGTGGAACGTCGGCCTGCGCTACCGCGTCTCCGCCGGGCTGCCCTACACGCCCATCGAAGATGGCCGCTACCTCGCGTCCAGCGACAGCTACGAGCCGGTCTCCGGCACGACGAACAGCGCGCGGCTCCCGACCTACCAGAAGGTCGATCTCCACGTCGAAAAGCGCATCGAGTTCCACAACTTCAGCCTTACTCCCTACCTTGAGGCCTGGTACGTGCCCAAGTCCGGCAACGTGATGTACCTCGCCTGGAGCTACGACTACGATCAGGTGGAGCAGGTGCACGGGCCGGGCTTCGTGCCGTTAGTTGGGGTGCGCGGAGAGCTTTGAGATTTGCGTTGGTTTCGTCGCTTGCGGTACGCGTTGGAGCACGGCTACGAGCCGGACGTGATGCCGTGGAAGCGGGCGGATCTCGCCGCAGCGGTGGTGTTGGGCGCGGCGATGTGGTCGGTGTGGTGCACGCTGTTTTCGCGGGCTCAGGACCGCGTGTTGACCTTGAAGTGCGCCGAGAACTACGCGGTCGCGGTGTACGACCAGCTGCTTTGGAACTTCACGACCACCGGGGGGTGGTCCCAGAACATCCACTTTGGCTACCAGGACGCCTGGGACTGGTCGGGCCACCTCGCGCTGTGGATTTTTCCGATCTCCGGCCTGTACGCGCTTTGGCCTGGGCCAAACACGCTGCTTGGCGTGCAGACCGCGGCGGTGGTCTTGGGCGCAGCGCCGATGTACGTTTTGGGGCGTCGTGCGTTCGCTGCTGGCGAGCACGGATCGGTCGTCGGCGGGTTGGTCGCGGGGCTGGGCTTTCTGGCGTGGCCGGCGCTCTGGGGTGTCGCGCTCGCGGACTACCAAGATCTGGTGATCGGCGTGCCGTTCTTGATCGGGGCCTACGCCGCCAGTCAGCGGGGGAGCGCGGCTGGGATGATGGTGCTGGGCGTGTTGACCTGTGCGGCCCGCGAAGAGTGGCTGTTTCTCGTTCCGTTCGTGCCGCTCGCGGCGCCGGGCGGCCTGCGCGAGAAGCTGCGTCAGGCGGCGGTGCTCCTGTTGGGCCTGCTCCCGTACGCGGTGTTCCTCGTCGAAGCGCGCTTGCATGGCACACAGTCGCCGCATGCGGTGCAGCCGGGGATCGGGCAAGGCGCGGTGGAGCAGGGGGTGGCGCTGCTCTTGAACCGCGGCGTGCCGCTCGATCGCTTTCTGCAGTGGCCGCCTCCATTTACGCGCAGCGCGGTCGATGTGCGGTGGTTCTACGCGCAGTTTCTCGAGCCCCTCGGCTGGCTGGCGATGTTCAGCCCCTCGGTGGCGCTGCCCACCGCGATCGCGTGGTTCATGCACGCCTGTTCGCCCCCGGAAGGCGGCGTGGATGCGCGCTGGGTGGGGCACATCCACCACATGGCGCCGATCAACGCGTTCCTTGGCGTGGGCGCGACGCTGGGCGCTGCTCGCCTGCTCCGCGGCGCGCGTCGCCTGTGGGAGCGCGGTCTGGTCGCGGGGATCGTCGGCGGCGTGCTGACGACCGGGCTTGTGGCGCTGGTGATCGGGGCTGCGCTGGACACGCGCGGGGTTCTGCCGTGGCTGCAGCTGCACCCGCGCTTCACGCCTACCCCAACGGCTTCGCCGGCGCCGGAGTGGGCGCTGCTTGGGGCCAACGTGCCAGCCGACGCGGCGATCGCCACCGATCCGCGCGGCTCCTTGCTGATCTCGACCCGCTCGGCCGCGTACACCTACAACGAGAGCCTCGCCGAGAAGTCTCACAACCGCAACTTGTCCGCGCTGGACTACGTGCTGGTGCGTCGCACCGACATCGAGTGGCTGGGGCACGTGCGCGGCTGGAGCACAGCGCGAAAGCTCGGCGAGACCGCCGAGTACGAGCTCTATGCGCTCCGCTGATCCCGTTCCTGGGGACGGCCCGATCCTGTTTGTGCGCTCGGGTGCGCTCGGTGATTTTTGCCTGACGCT
Source organism: uncultured Pseudomonadota bacterium (assembly GCA_903900265.1). Lineage (GTDB taxonomy): Bacteria > Myxococcota_A > UBA796 > UBA796 > SXON01 > CAIUMM01. The sequence goes on along the minus strand of CAIUMM010000128.1, from coordinate 12,614 downwards.
GCCGGTGCTCGCGGCGCTGTGCGACACCGGACGTCGGGTGGACGTCGTGTGCGAGCCCCGCTTTGGGGCGCTCGCTCAGCGCTTGCTCGGAGGGCGGATCCACTCGCTGTTCGACTCGGGCGGCTTGGCTTCCCTTTGGATGTTCGGCGGCGTCGATCCGGTCGGCTACGCCACGGCGATCGCGTACTCCGAAGGCTACGCGGAGGGGCTGCGCGCTGCGGGCGTGCCCGAGGTGCGCAGCGTGGCTTCAAGACCCCCGGAAAGCGTGATGGCCGCCGACCACTACTGCTCGGTGTGGCCGTGTGATCCGGGCTGGCAGGTCGGCTGCGGGCCCGACTCTGGGAGCGGCTCCGGGAACGGCGCTGAGCGGGGCTGCGAGAGCGGGCCCATCGTGATCGCGCCGGGGTCGGCTTCGGCGCGGAAAGTGTGGCCGATGGAGCGGTGGCGCGCGGTCGCGGCGGCGCTGCAGGATGCGACGGCCGCCAACGGCGCAGCGCGTGACGTGCGCTGGGTGGGCGGTCCGCAGGAGCCCTGGGCCAGCGACCGTCCCGATCTGGATGGGCTGGCGACGTTAGCGGCTTCGTGCGCGGTCTGGTTGGGCGCCGACAGCGGGCCGGGACACCTTGCGGCACGGATGGGCGCGCCGGTGGGCGTCGTCGGGCACCCGTTCAGTCGTCCTTGGGTGCCGCGCGGGGGGCAGTTTTTCGACTGGGATGCCGCCCCTGACGCGATCGCCGCGTGGGTGATCGGCGCCTGGACGCGAATCGGCGCTACTCGACGGTGACGCGGTGCGGCTGGGTGGCGGAGCCGTTCTTCTTCAGACCGTTCGGCGTGGTGGCCTGCAGGAAGTACTCAAAGCCATCGGCAAGATCGTCGGTCGCGCGGAGGGTGCCGGTGAACGTGTCGCCGTTCGAGGTCATCGCTTTGCTGCGGTACTCGATGCCGGTGGACGCCCGGTAGTAGATCTTCATCGTCCAGCTTGGGTTGCCCGTGGCCGTCAACGTGAGCGCGGCGCCGCGGGCGACCGTGGTGGGCGCTGCGTGGGTCAGCGGCGGCTCGGCGGGAGCGGGACGCGGGGGTTGAACGACCCGCGGCGCGGGCGCGGCTTGTGCAGGCGGAGCGCGCTCGACCAGCACCTTGGCGGTCGCTTCGGGCCCGGTCGGGGAGGGGGTTTGGGGCTGCGCGGGAGTACCGGGCGACGACGCGGGCGGGGTGCTGGCCTGCTCGGGCGCTTCGGTGCCGCTCGCGGGCGGGTTGCTGGCCTGCGCGGCCGGCGATGCGGGGCTTGCTGCGGGGCTCGCCGGCGCGGCTACCGGAGCGGGTGGCGCTGCGGGAGCCGGCGGGGTGGGGCGGGTCGCGAACCACGCGCCCACGGTCAGAAGCGCCACGCCGACGAACACGACCGCAGGCTTCCAGCGGCTTTGCGGGGGCTGGATGTCGAAGGTCGCGTTGTCAACCGCAGGGACCGGCTCGACCGCCGCCTGAGGCTGGACGCGGGCGGCGGCGTTGGGCTCGACGCGGGTGATGTTCAACGAAGGATCGGGGCCGTGATCGGGCACCATCGTCCCGGGGGGGAGCACATCCGACACGATCTGCGTGTATTGCTCCTCCGCCGGGTCGAGGATCGCCGCGCGGCGCTGCTCGGGCGGCAGTACCAAGGGCGCGATGAGCTCCGGATCAGGCGGCAGCCGTGTCAGCGCCTCGCGCAGCGCGTCGGCCAGCTCCTGACAGGACGCGTAGCGCTCCTCGCGGCGGTAGCGGGTCGCGGTGCGCAACACGCCAGCCAACGCCTCGGGGAGCTCGTCGAACGCTGTCTCCTCGGCATACAGCTCCGGCGGGGTCTCGGCCTTGAGCACCGCCCACAGCGTCGCGCCGAGGCTGAACACGTCGGCGCGGGCGTCCACGCCTTTGGCGTTGCTGCGCTGCTCCGGGGCCATGAAGCCCCAGGTGCCCATCACCGCGCCAGTGCGGGTCATCCCCGCTTTGTCTTCGCTTTGCACCTGCGCGATCCCGAAGTCGGTGATGCGGACCTCTCCCGATCGCGTCAGCAGGATGTTGTGGGGCTTGATGTCGCGGTGGATCACCCCGGCGAGGTGCGCGGCGTGCAAGCTCTCGGCGATCTGCAGCCCCACCTGCGTCGTCAGCTGCGGCGGCAGCGGCCCGCCGCTGTTTACGCGGTCGAGCAGCGAGCCGCCTTCGACCAACTCCATGACGATGTACACGCGTCCGTCGTCGTCGCCCATGTCGAAGATCCGCACCACGCGGCTCTCCTCAAGGGTCGCCATCGTCTGCGCTTCGGACAGGAAGCGCTTTCGCAGGCTGTCGCGCTTGGACAGGTCGGGCGCGAGGATCTTGATCGCGCGGTACCTTTGCAGCCGACGATCGAAGGCGCGGTAGACCGTGGCCATTCCGCCTTCGCCCAGCACGTCGAGGAGTTGAAAACGGCCAGCGGCGAGCGTCTCGGGCAGCGGGGCGGACATCGTGCTGTTGATATCACGCTGCCGCTTCGATGACGCTTCGATGCAGCTTCGACGCTACTTCAACTTTTGCTGAGCACCGACTCACAGAGCGCGTCGAATTTCAGCGCGAAGGCCCGCGCGCGGTCTGGCCCCGGCGCGCCTCCCGCCATCGACGCGGTGCGCTCCGCGTAGGTCCGGATCGTGGGGCCCAGGTCGGCGATGTCGAGCACCCGCAGCACGCGATCGGCGATCTTGGCGGAGAACCGCACCTGGTGGTCGTCTACGTGCTCACCGAACGCGCTCTGGCGGGGGACGACGATCGGCACCTTTCCGTGGGCGAACGCCTGCATGATCGACGCAGGACCGCCGTGGGTGATCACCACACGAGCGCGCTTCATGTGCGCCTGCACCTCGTCGAAGGGCATCATCGCTTGAACGGTGCAGTGGGGCGCAGGGACGCGGGTGTATCCAGTTTGGATGATGATTTCTTCGCCGGTTTGTTCGGCGATGCGCTCCAGCTCGAGCACGAGGCGGTCGAAGGGATCCTCGTGCGTGCCTACGGTAGCGAAGATCAAAGCACCGCTCCAAGGAACTCGGCGTCCGGGTAGAACGCACGTTGATCCTCCCATTGGATGACCATCTTGTCGAGCACCGGCGCCACGAGCCGCGCGGTGAGCGTCGGCGAGTCGATGCGGTCATACACCTCGACGTAGACGGTCTTGCAACCAAAAACGAGCTTTCCAATCCAGAAGAACGGAACAGCGATGCCTGCGCCGTTGGAGACGATCAGCTCTGGCTTTTCCCGGTAGATCACCCGCATCGCGAGCGCTGCGTTCTTCAGGGCGTTCTTGACGTTGCGGTTGGTGGGATGGTGACCAAAAATCACGCGCTCCCCCGCGAGCAGTGAGACGGCGTCGGGCTTGTCGAAGGTCACCCACACGCGCTCGTGCCGCTTCCACCACGCTTCGAGGCAGTGCAGCTGCGCGAGGTGACCCCCGGAGGAGCAGACGATGAGGACGCGGTGTGCGGGCACAGACTGCACATATCAGGCGGAGCGTGGCTATGAGGGACGCGGAGGTTTTGTTGTCCGACGACGTTCGCCGACTTGCTCGGGGCACCGGCATCCTGCTCCCGGCCACGCTGGTCGGGAACGCCTTGCTGTTGGGCCTCGACTTCTACGTGAACGGCGTGCTCGGAAACGCAGGCTACGGCGTGTTCAACGCGGTCACGCGGGTGATGGGCCTCGCGGGCTTCGTGGTGCTGTTGGGCATGGAGAACGCGGTGATCCGCTACGTCGCGCGGAGCTCGGTGCCGGACGGGCGCAGCGTGGCGATGCGCGCCGCGGCGTGGGTCTGTGGCGCGTCGGTGATCGCCGCTACGCTGTTGATCGTGACCGCGCCGCGCACCGCGGCGTGGGTCGATCCTTCGCCGGGGACGGCGCTGGCGTTGCAGATCGCCGCGGTCTCGCTCCCGTTTGCCGGGCTGCGTATGGTCGCGGTGGCTGCGGCCCAAGGCTGGGGCGAGGTGACGCCGCGCGCGGTGCTGATGTTCCTCGTGTGGCCGATGGCGCAGATCGTCGGCGTGACGTTGATCTCGAGCGCGGGCTTTGGCTCGAGCGGCTCTGGCTTTGGAGCGGGGAGCGGAGGCGTAGCTGGCGTGACCGCGGCGTACACGCTGTCGATGGCGATGGGCGCTGGCCTCGCGGTGGTCTTCGCGGTGCGCGCGGCGCGGCGCAGCGGGGAAGCGCGGCAGGGCGTCCCGGGAGCCAACTCAGGCCCGTCCAGTCGGGCGACTTCCAGCGCAGAGCTGCTGCGTTTTGCGTGGCCGCTGTGGGCGCAAGGCATCTTGATGGCGCTGTATACGTGGGCCGATCAGGTGCTGCTGGCGGGGCTACGCAGCGCGGAGGACGCCGGCATCTACGGCCCGGTCGCGCGGTTGGCGCCGCTGTTCGGACTCGGACTCGGGGCGTTGAACGGTATGTTCGCGCCGATGATCGCGGAGAAGCACGCCGCGGGCAAGCAGGAGGAGCTGCAGGCGCTGTACCGCACCGTCACGCGCTGGGCGCTGGTGATCGCGCTGCCGCCCGCGGTGCTCTCGCTGGTGCGCCCCGAGGTGGTCTTGGGATTGTGGCCGCACGGATCGCCGGAGGCTTCGGACGCGCTGCGGGTCACCGTCGTGGCGCAGCTGATCTGCACGGCGGTGGGCAGCGTGAACTACCTGCTGATCATGGCCGGTCGGGAGCGCTTGGTGCTGTGGAACGCGATCCCGGCGGTGGTCGTCAACTTTGCAGCGAGCTTCTTGCTGATCCCCCGGTACGGCCCGGTAGGCGCGGCCCTCGCCAACGCCTTAGCGATGGTTTTCGCCAACGTGCTCGCGTTCCTGCAGGTGCGGTCTGCCTTGCGGATCACGCCCTTTCGCAGCTTCGGCATCGGTCGCGCGGCGCTCGCGTCGGTGCTCGCTGGGCTCGCGGTGGCGTTCATCCCTACCGGCTTTGTGTGCAGGGTTGTGCCGATCGGCGCCCTCGCCGGGCGGTGGGTTGAAGGCGCGCTGTTCGGGATGCTGACGCTCGCGGTGTTCGGCGCGGTGCTTGGGCTCTTGGGCCTCGACGCCGACGATCGCGTGGTGATCAACGTGCTTAGACAGAAGTTTGGGCGCGGCGCGCGGCCGGGCGCGTCCAAGGGCTCGTCGTGAAGCGCGCTGCTTGGGGCATTGGCGCTGCACTTTTAGCCGGCGTCGCGGTGGCGGCGTCCCCAGGATCTGAGCCTGCGGTTGGACCCGCGCTCCCGCCTGGGAAGGCCGACGCGTGCACCGTCGCCGTCCCGTTGACCCGCGACACCAACCTGTTCACGGTGCGCGAGCAGCCGGCGCCGACGTCGCCGCATGTGCGCTTGCAGACGGTCACGCCGACGAACATCCCCGGCTTCAACCCCGCCGATGCGCTCGATGGCGTCGCGATCACCGACACCGTCGTGGCGATCCCGCCGGTGGTAGAAGGGGTGGGCGCGCGCTGCCTGCCGGTCGGCACGCTGACGCTGTACACCGCCGCGCAAGGCCCCATCGACGCCAAGGGCATCGCCGCCGAAGGCACGATCGCCTACGCAGATGGCAGCGTTCAACCTCTGAAGTGGATGGTCGGCGAGCAGGCATGGCCGGCTTGGGCGGGCGCGACGGGCAGGGGAGCCGCGGTGGTCGATCTCGGCGTCAACGCCTCGGGCGATCGCATCACCGCCTCGGCGTTGACCGTTCCGCTGGCACCGCCGGACGGTCGCTCGGCGCCGGTCTCGCTGCGGTTGCGGGCGCGCGGCGGTCTGCCGCTGGTGCTGGTAGGCGCGACGCTCACCTCCGGCGTCCCCGAGCCCGACGCGATCGGGTATACAACGCAGAACCTGACTGCATTTTCGTGGTCCAGCTTCCTGACCGCGCCGCTCCTCGCCGCGCTCCCGCCCGAGCCTGGCCCGGTGCAGGTCAAGGACGGCCACCTCGCGTGGGCCGATGGTCGCTCGGCGCGGTTTTGGGGCGTCAACCTCGTCGGCGACTCCGCGCTTCCTTCCGCCGAAGACGCCGCGCCGTTCGCCGCGCAGCTCGCCGGTTTGGGCTTCAACCTCGTCCGCCTGCACCACATTGACACCGACGCCATGCTGGCCAACCCCAAGCGCGGTCAGGTCGGCGGGACCACCGAGCCGTTGACCAACGCCGCCGCCATCGACCGGCTCGACCGGTTCACCGCCGCGTTGGGAAGCGCCGGGATCTACCAGTACCTCGAGCTGATGACCTTGCACGACTTTCGCGTGTCCGACGGCGTACACGCGCCTGCCGACGTGCCAGGGCACAACAAGTATGTAGGCCTGTTTCAGGGGGATTGGGAGGCGGCGCAGGAGGATTGGGCCCGCGCCGTTTGGGGGCGCGTCAACCCCTACACCGGGCTGTCCTACGGCGCCGATCCCCACGTCGCGATCGTCGAGTTGGAGAACGAGAACAGCCTCGTGACCGCGTGGTCCGCCGGGGGCTTGGAGCGGCTGCCCGCGGCGCATCAGCGCGATCTCGACGTGCTGTGGCGGGATTGGCTACGAAAGACCTACGGGACCGACGCGCGCATCGCTGCGGCGTGGAAGGGCTCGATCCATCCTGGGCTCGGCGACACCGAGCTGCTGGACGTCGCGACGATCCGCCGCGAACCTACGCAGCGCGCGCGTGTGGAGCAGTGGCCCACGCAGCGCGGCATCGATCTGGTGCGCTTTTACAGCGAGCTAGAAGCCGCGCATCAGGCAAAGCTCGCGAAGTTCGTACGCTCTGAGCTTGGCTTTCACGGGCCGCTGGTCTGCAACACCGCCTTCGGCATCCCCCAGGCCGACGCGCTGCTCGCCGCGTGTGACGTCATCGACGTGCACCTGTACTGGGACGCCATCGCCGAGACCAACGCGTTCTTCGAGAATTCCCTGCTTCGCGAGCCCGAAGCGGGCCGCTTCTTGGAGCGCTTAGGCGCCTGTCAGGACGGCAAGCCGTGTACGATCTCCGAGCTGCAGCACACCTTTCCGAACCGGCACGGGCAAGAGGCGCCGCTGTTCTGGTCGGCGCTGGCGTCGCGGCAAGGGTTGGACGCGGTGCTGTGGTTTGCGTGGTCGCACGCGGGGCTGCGAAAGGCGCCGGATGGGCCAGTGGGGGCGCTGGACTTGGAGGGGCGCTGGGGAGCGCTGATGCAGATGCCCGCTGCGTCGTGGATGTATCGCTCGGGGGCGTTGGCCGAGGCCGCGCCGCAGTTCACGCGCTGGTGGAGCCCCGACGGACTCGCGCGGGATCTGGCGGAGCAGCCGGGGATCTTCCTTTCGGAGCTTCTGGATCCGGCGAGCGTGATCGGGCGGCGGGTACGCACTTCTTTTGCTGAGAAGCCGCCCGTTTCCAAGGCCGGCGCGCTGACCGGTGACGGCGTGGCTTGGGAGCCTGCGGCCGACGGCGCGCCGTTCACGATTACGACGCCGAATGTACAAGCCGTCCTCGGCGGAAGCGGGAGCGCCGGCGGCTTGAGCGTGGTCGTGCAGGACGAACTTCCCGGCAGCGCCGATCCTGCAGTCTCCTTCGAGCGCCACGACGGTTGGGGTCGCTTGACCGTCGTAGGCGCGACGATCCGCGCCGGGACGGTGTTCCCGCGCAACGGCTACGGCACGCGGGTCCCGGGGCTTGGGCCTGCGGGCCTCGCGTCGGTGCACGCCCAAGTCAGCTTGGATTGGCCGCGCCGTCCCGTGCTGACACCGGAGCCCGGGACGACGATCGTCCCGCGGGTGTCCACGGAAGGAAAAGCCCGTTGGACCGTGCATGTGGAGAGCGCGGGGTGGTGGCGGGTGGAGTAGGGTGGCTACGATCTGAACTGGAGCGTTACCCAACATAGCAACAAGATCGCCAGCAACCCCCCGAGCACCGCGATGAGGATGTATCGCTGCATGCGCACGGCGTCGTCCCAAGCGGTCTGGCGGCTGCGGACGTCTACGTCAATCTCCTGAAGCAGACGCTCGAGCTTGGGATCTGCTCCGAAGTAGGTAGAAAGTAGGCGCCGCTCTTTGGCGATTTGCGCGAGGCACTGCTCGTAGCGTGCGTCGGGCGGACCGGCTTTGGCGTGCCCGGCGGTGGCCTGCCCGGCGGCGGCCGAGCTGTTGCGCCCCGCGAGCATTAGTCGCGCGAAAGGATTGAAGGCGGCTTGGGCTTGCAGGTGATGCGTTTGGGTTTGCATTCCGTGCGCGGGGGAGCCGGGCAGCGGAATGGACTTGAGTTCGGCGAGGTGCTCTTCGATGCGGCGCAGCGAAGCATGGATGTCGGGGCCAGTTTCGGCGCTGGGTTCGCCGATGCGGTGTCCGCAGTGGGTGCAGACGCGGTCGAGCATCGAGCCGGAAGCGCCGCAGACCGCACAGGAGCCGGCGGCTTCGGGACGAGCGGTATGCAGTCTCGCGTCTACAAAAATGTCCACTTCGTCGGCGTCGATTCCTAACGCGGCCGCCTTGCGATGGAGCACTGCACGTTCCTTGGTCGTGACGATGCCGTCGGCCAGCACGGCGTCGATTAGCTCTGTTAGGTCACGATGCATCAGGCTTCCGCGGGTGTGAGTTCGAGGCCTTTACTCTCCGGCATGTACACAATCGCGATCGTGCTGATCAGGCTCGTCGCGACCACGTACCAAGCAGGCGACAGCGCGTCTCCCGTCGCGCCCAACAGCCACGCGAGCACAAATTGGGTTGACCCGCCGAACAGGCTCACGCCGACCGCGTAGGTCACCGCCATCCCCGTGGCGCGGATTCCGCGTGGGAAAAGCTCGGGGATCGCGCAAAATACAGCGGCAGCGCCGATGTTGTTGACCGCCGCGATCAGCGCGGTCACGAGCAACAGGCTGCTGCGGGAGGGACTGGCGACCAAGCCCATGAAGAGCGGGACGACCAGCAACACCACCGCGATCCGCGGCCAGAGCATGGTGGGCTTGCGCCCGTAGCGGTCGCAGAGCCAGCCGCCGACGAGGGAAAACACCACCATACACACGCCGTTCATCACCGTAGCGCTCATGGCGTCCGCCGCGGACAGTTGGAGCGTCGTGGTCGCGAACGTCGTCATGTAGGCGCTCACAAACATGCACACGGTCGCCCCGACGATCGCCATCACCGATAAAAACAAGTGACGGCGATGCCGCAACAACGCGCGTACACCGTGGTGTTCAGCGACAGCCGGCGTGTCGTGCAGGGTTTCGGGCATCGCCCGCCGCAGGTACATCGCGAGCGGCACGATCAGCAGCCCCACCAGAAACGCCAAACGCCAGCCCCAGGACTGCATGTCCGCGGGGGCGAGCGCCGCCGTCAGCGCCTGACCGACGAGGCCCGCCGTCAGCACCGCCGCACCCTGACTCGCTCCTTGCCAACTCGTGAAAAAGCCACGCCGCCCCGCCGGAGCGATCTCGACGAGGAACGCGCTCGCTGGGCCGACCTCGCCTCCAAGCGCCAGACCCTGCACCAACCGACAAGCAACGACGAGGATCGGGGCGGCCAAGCCGATGCGCTCAAAAGATGGCGTCAGCGCCAGTCCTAAGGTGCCGAAGGTGATCAGCGCGATGGTGAGCAACATGGCGGGTTTTCGCCCCGCTCGGTCCGCGTAGGCGCCGATCAACGCTCCGCCGAGGGGGCGCGCTAAAAAGCCGACTCCAAATACACCCAAGGACAAGAGTAGGCTGTTTAGCGCCGTCGTGGCCGGGAAAAACGTATTTCCAATCGCGACGGCAAAGAACGCGTAGCTGATGAAGTCATAGAACTCCAGCGCATTTCCAGCGACGCAAGCCGCTACGACAGAGAGCGGCGGCGTGGGCTTTAGCGCTGGCTGAGCAGGGTCAATCCGGGTCATTTGGAGGCTCACGTCGGGGGCAACCGGATGGTTGCCCGGTCCGACTAAGCCGCACGCGCTGAGCTTGGCGACTCGATTTCTCTATTCTACCGGCAACGCCACGCGAATCTCGGTGACGCCGCGCATTCGGCGGGTCTCAAACAAGGCTTCTACGCCGGTGACCCCTACGCGGGTGAGGTGGCTGCGGCATCGCCCGCGATCCCAGCCGAGGCGCGTGGCGGGGCTGTTGGGGTTGCCGCCTAACTGCAGCCAGCGCTCCCAGGCTGCGTCGGTGTCCAACCAACCGCCGGCGGGGCGATCGGCCCGGCGGGCTTGTGCGTAGGCGGCGAGCGTGCGGACGTGCTCGCCGTTGATCACCGCTTCCACGCCGTTCTGGTGGATCGTTGCGCGCAACGACGCGTCGTCGAGCTCCAAGGACGCGCCGGGCTGACGCAGATCGATCATCGCGCGCCCGGTGGGCTCGGGGGTGTCGGGCAGATGCACCCGGAGCGCCCGGCTTGCGTAGACCAACACGTCGCCGTCTTTGAAGGCCGCGACGCGCTCGCCTTCGACGTCGAACGCGCGCAACTCGGTCTCGCCGACCTCGACAAACTCGGCCATAGCCGCGCCTACGTAGACCTCGCCGGTCACCAGATCCTGCAGGAAGCGCTCGGGTGGTGCGCCATCGGTGAGCTCCAGCACCAGATCGTCGTCGAGGCGGATGCGCTGGGGCCGCGTCGGCGTGGTGATCGGCAGCTGCCGCCATCCGTCGGCCAGCAGCATCCCTACGCCGCGGGTGCGCAGCTCGCCCGCGAGCGTACGCCAACGCCACGCGCCTTCGCTCCACCGCAGCTCCAGCCAGTGCATCGGCACCATCGCGTCGGGGATGCGGACGTGGCAGGCGCCGGAGCGGCCGACGATGGCTGAGGGTGGGAGCGTAAATGCAAGGGCGCTACCGGCGTGTTGGATGGAGAGGATGGCCACGGGCGGCGTTTATCCGGTGGGGGGAGGGGTGGGTGCCAATGAAAGCCAAGGAGGCGCGATCTGGGATGCTCAAGGCGCGATAGAGACCGGATCCCTGATGGTTACGCGGTTTCGCTGCCGGTCGTCCGAACGCACATGGCTCTGGCGTCTGCCCAAGCTCCCTCCGCTGTGCGGCGGGAGCCACCAAGCTCCCATCCCTCTTTCGTCTCGTTGAACAGGATTTCCTATGAGCGCCAACTCGTTGACTCCCGCCCTGCTTGCTGTGCTCGCGCTGTTTGGCTGCGCTCCCCAGAAGGCGGATTCGTCCCCAGACCCGCAAGACACCGCAGACTCCCAAGACTCCAACGACTCCCAGACCGGCACCCTCGACGCCGACAACGACGGCTACGCCGCCTCTGAAGACTGCGACGACACCAACGCCGCGATCAACCCTGGCGCCACCGAGGTCTGCAACGAGTTCGACGACAACTGCGACTCGGTCATCGACACCGACGCGACCGACGCGACCACCTACTACCTCGACGCCGACGCCGACGGCTACGGCATCGCCGACACCGCGAGCACCGTCTCCGCATGCAGCGCGCCCGAAGGCTACGCCGCGCTGACCGACGACTGCGACGACGCCAACGCGGCCTACCACCCCGGCGCCGACGAGTCCGACTGCTCCGATCCCAACGACTACAACTGCGACGGCTCGGCCGGCGCGGTCGACAACGACGCCGACGGCTTCTTCGCGTGCGAAGAGTGCGACGACGGCAACACCGCGGTGAACCCGCTCGCCGCCGAGGTCTGCAACGACATCGACGACAACTGCGACGCCGTCATCGACTCCGACGCGGTGGACGCCCCGACCTGGTACACCGACGCCGACAGCGACACCTACGGCGACAGCGCGACCGCGGTCATCAGCTGTGAAGCCCCCGTGGGCACCGTCGCGGTCGACGGCGACTGCGACGACACCAGCACCGTGTACAACCCCGCCGCCGACGAGTCCGACTGCACCGATCCCAACGACTACAACTGCGACGGCTCGGTAGGCTACGCCGACGCGGACGGCGACGGCTTCGCGGCGTGCACCGAGTGTGACGACAGCGACGGCGCCATCAACAGCAGCGCCGCCGAAGCCTGCGATGGCGTCGACAACAACTGCGACGGCACCATCGACGAGGCCGGCGCGATCGGCGAGACCGTGTGGTACGCAGACCTGGATGGCGACGGGTACGGCGACGGCTATGGCGACGCTACCGCGTCGGTCGTCAGCTGCAGCGCGCCCGAAGGCTACGTCGCCGACAACACCGACTGCGACGACACCCTCGCTACCTTCCACCCCGGCGCCGACGAGTCCGACTGCACCGACCCCGCCGACTACAACTGCGACGGATCGGTGGGCTACGCCGACGCCGACGGCGACGGCTCGCCAGCCTGTGAAGACTGCGACGACGCAAACGCCGAAGCTTTTCCAGGCGCGATCGAGGTCTGCGACGGCGCGGACAACAACTGCGACACTACGGTCGACGTGGCTGCGGTCAACGCCACGGTGTTCTACGCCGACGTCGACGCCGACAGCTACGGCGACGCCGCGGCGCGGCTCGAGTCCTGCGAAGCCTCGGTCGCCGGCTTCGTGACCAACGACACCGACTGTGACGATGGCAGCGCCGCGTACAACCCCGGCGCGGACGAGTCCGACTGCGCCGATCCCAACGACTACAACTGCGACGGGTCGGTAGGCTACGTCGATGCCGACGGCGACGGCTTCGCCGCCTGCTCCGAGTGTGACGACAGCAACGGCGCCATCAACAGCAGCGCCGCCGAAGCCTGCGATGG
>CAIUMM010000127.1 GCA_903900265.1 uncultured Pseudomonadota bacterium | reverse complement strand
GGCGGGCAGCGTCGGCCTGCGCATCGCGGTCAACAACGTGGCTCGGCTGATCCCCGGGTGGGGCAGCGTGCTCGGCGCCGCCACCTCCTTTGGCACCACGGTCGCGGTGGGAAGAGCCGCCAACGCGTGGTTCTCCAGCGGTGCGGCCTTGTCTCCAGACGAGCTGCGGCGGTCCTATGAGGCGGGTGTCGCCGAGGGCCGCTCTGCGTTTGTTCAGCAGAAGGTCCGGTTGGACGCGGCTCAAGAGCGTAATTCTGCGGCCATGGCGTCGCTGAACGACCGACTGGCGCGCAAGGAGATCACGCAGGACGAGTTTTTGGTCGCTGTCGAGAAGCTCAAATAGGGCGGCGGACCGTGCCGGTTGCGCCCCCCACCCGATTGGACGATGCACGGAACATCCGCGCGTTGCAGCGCGGAAACACCGCGTCCTTTTACGCGGTGTGGAACGGGATGGCCGGTGCGGTTTGGTCGGTGCTCGTCGCGCAGCTGGAATCCGAGGATGAAGCCGCGGGCTGGGCGATGACGTTCCGTCTGGAGTTGGCTGCGCGCTTATCCAGCTTTGCGCTGGATGCGCCCCTGTCGGCTCAGGTCGGAGCGTTGCTGGTTTCGCACCTCCAGCCCACGTTGGACGCGGGCGAGCAGCCTACGCCGTCGCATCCTGCGCCTGAGTCCAACGACGCGCTCCACAGCCTGCCTCCTGCGGCGCGTTTAGACTATCTCGTTTGGCTCTTTTTCGAGGTTGAGCCTCTCGGCGAGCAGGCTTTGCACGCTGTCCGGCGAATGGAGCCCGGAGCGCATCCGGACGAGCGCTCTGCCTTGTACGCGCGGCTGCTGCGGGAGCCGCCGGACAGCATCTTGTTGCGTGCGCCAGGCGGGACTGCGCCACGGGGGCGCTGGCGGTGGTGGGCGGCAGGCGCACTGTTCGCCGCGGCGGTGGCGCTGTTGGTCCTGTGCTTCGTTCCGCACCGCTCTAATTGGGCGGAGTACCTTGCGAATCATCAGGCTGCGCTGGCCGGTCCGATCGTGATCGGGTCTGACCCCGCGGAGCTGGCGACCACGCTCGCTCGGGCAGGGGTGCGGGTCTCGTTGATTGAGGCTCCAGATCTCAGCCCCGAAGGCTTGTCTCTGGTCGGCGCTGCGCCCCAGGACATCGGCGGGGACGCCGAGGCCTTGGTGCTGATCTACAGCCGCGGCGCTGCGGTTTGGACCCTGCAGCACACCGGGGCGCCGCTGCCGCAGGGTTCGAATGCAGGCGCTGCGCCGGCGGAGGTGCTCGTCAATCACGGGGTTGCACCTGACGACCTCGTGGGTTGGGACGAGGCGGGGGGCTCCTGGGTGCTATGCGGCCCGGGGAGCGGCGAGGGTACATCGATCGCCACGCACATTCGGGACCGCCGTCGCGCCCCCAGCCTCGATTTATAGACGTGTGGTGCACGTTTTTGCGAAATCTGACCCCAGTGTGCAAGAAACCGTCTCTCTTCCGTGCCATGGAGGCAACGCCGGGGCGTGACCGTGGTAGAATTGCCGCCCTGTGAGAGACCCCCATGGCCGAAGACCGTAAGCCCGGACCAAATCGCCTCGGCGAGCTGCTGGTCCGCGAAAATCTGATCTCCCCCCTCCAGCTGGCCAAGGCCATGGAGAGCCAGCGCGCCACCGGCTCGAGGCTGGGCGCCCAGCTCGCGAAGCTCGGCTATGTCGAAGAGAACGAGCTCACCCAGTTCCTCTCCAAGCAGTACAGCGTGCCCGCGATCAACCTCGCGGACTTCGAGATCGACCCTGAAGTTCTGAAGGTCATCCCGAAGGAGCTGGTCGTTCGGCATCAGGCGATCCCGGTCAGCAAAGCCGGTAATACGCTCATCGTCGCGATGGCGGACCCGTCGAACATCTACGCGGTAGACGACATCAAGTTCGTCACCAACCTGACCATCGACATCGTCGTTGCTTCCGAGCAGGCGATCTCTGAGGCTATCGAGCGGTATTATACGTCTAACGTCACTTTTGACGACGTGATGGTCGACTTCAACGGGGATCAGGAAGACGGCGTCGAGCTGGCGGACGACGTGGACGAGGACTTGAACGTCCTCGACCTCGAAAAGTCGGCCGGCGACGCGCCGGTCGTCAAGCTCGTCAACCTCGTGTTGCTCGACGCGATCCGCAAGGGCGCGTCCGACATCCACATCGAACCTTATGAAAAGCAGCTTCGAATCCGGTATCGTATCGACGGCATGCTGTATGAAGTGATGAAGCCGCCGATGCGGCTGAAGAACGCGATCACCTCACGCTTGAAGATCATGGCGAACCTCGACATCGCCGAGCGCCGGCTCCCTCAGGACGGCCGCATCAAGCTGAAGCTGGGCAAGGGCAAAGAGATGGACTTCCGCGTCTCCATCTGCCCAGTGCTCTGGGGCGAAAAGACGGTCATGCGGCTGTTGGACAAGTCCAACCTGCAGCTCGACATGACGAAGCTCGGCTTTGAAGAGCGCATCTTGCGCGACTTCAAGGACGCGATCAACAAGCCCTACGGCATGATCCTGATCACCGGCCCGACCGGATCGGGAAAGACCACCACGCTGTACTCCACGTTGTCCGAGCTCAACAAGACGTCGCACAACATCTCCACCGCCGAAGATCCCATCGAGTACAACCTCTACGGCATCAACCAGGTGCAGATGCACGAGGAGATCGGCCTGAACTTCGCAGCCTCGCTTCGATGCTTCTTGCGTCAGGACCCTGACGTCATCATGGTTGGTGAGATTCGAGACTTCGAAACCGCGGAAATCGCCGTCAAAGCGGCGCTCACCGGACATTTGGTGCTCTCGACCCTGCACACCAACGACGCGCCCTCCACCGTGTCGCGTCTGTTGAACATGGGTATTGAGCCCTTCCTCGTCGCAAGCTCGGTCAACTTGATCGGCGCCCAGCGTCTGCTCCGCAAGGTGTGCGCCGAGTGCAAGGCGCCGGTCGAGATCCCGCGCCAGCAGCTGATCGACGTCGGCATCCCTCCCGAAGAGGTCGGCGACATCAAGGCGATGAAGGGCACCGGCTGCCGGGTGTGCAACAACACCGGCTACAAGGGCCGCATCGCCGTGTACGAGATCATGATCTTCAACGAAGAGCTCAAAGAGTTCGTGTTGAACGGCGCTTCGACGCTGGAGCTCAAGCGCGAGGCCGTGCGTCAGGGCATGAAGACGCTGCGCGCCAGCGCCATCACCAAGTTCCGCGAAGGCATGACCACCGTCGACGAGATCGTGCGCGTCACCGCGCCGGACTGATCGCGAAAAAGCCGCTCTGCAACGCGATGTGCGTGCGGAGCGGCTTCGTGTCGGGCGGCTTCAAGCCGAGATCGGGAGGCCTACGGAGGCGCGCCGCTGCCGACGCGCTTCGGGGTCAGTTGATCGTGATCGACTTGACGATCTTCGTCTTGATGTCCTGACGGACCTGATCCTGCAGCTTGGTGTAGAGCGCGAGGTTCTCGCTGGTCTCGTCGCCAAACTCGACGGTGCGGTTGTCTTGCTCGCGAATCTGGTACTTGAATACCTGGAATTCGAGCGTGGAACTGTCATCGAACGTGAAGCGCCAGTGATGCCGATTCGAGATGGTGCCCTTCGAACCGTCTTTCAGCGTGGCGGTCGAGGTGGTGCGCAGCGTGCAGTCATACATCCACGGCGTGGTCTCGCTGGAGTAGGTGCAGTCGATGTCATCGGGCATCTTGCCCGGGGTGATGGCGATCGACTTTACGTCGGTCCAGGTC
>CAIUMM010000126.1 GCA_903900265.1 uncultured Pseudomonadota bacterium | reverse complement strand
GAGGACAGCGCGGCCAGCGACGTGGTCGCTCTGGGCATGGACGTCCACGAGATGAGCCTCGACCTTGTCCCGGGTTTCTCCCCGAACGTCTCGCTGCAATGGCAGGCGGGACAAGCGATACCGGCGTTGGAAGGGCTCTCAGTCGCGGCGGCGTGGCGGGGCGAAGCCGGCTTGCCCGTAGACGTCGACATCAACCTTCAAGTGAACACGACGGCCAGCGACATCGGCAGCGTCGAGGCGATCACGCTACCGGTAGCGTTGGCGATGCAGTTGGGCGTGTTCGATCATTACGTGCCTTCCGAGCTCAACTTCGGCGCCTCCTACACCTTCAAGCAACGCCTCACCGTTTCGGCCGACCTCCGGCGCACCGCGTGGGACCAGATGCAAGTGAGCATCGCACGTGTGACGCACTCGAGCGTTCAAGGCGCGGCGGTCGATTTCGGGGAGGACCCCATCGAAGACGGCAATCCCTACACGGTGCAGCTCGCGGCCACCTGGGCGCCCCGCATCGGTGCGGACGTGCACCTGCCGCCCATCCACACGCGCACGCGGCTTCAGGATCTCCACCTGACCGCACGGGCTGGCGTAGGCTTTGAGCCCAGCCCGCTCGTCGCACAGTCCGCGCAGTCTGCGCTGCTCGACTCCGACCGTTTGATCCTCGCGGTCGGCGCGGGTCTGGCGCACTCGGACCCCTTCCGCAACCCCGCACATCCCGAAGCCGCTCGACCGATGCGCGTCGACGGTTTCTTTCAATATCATCTGCTCGCGACGGGCGAGTACGACCGCCCTGCCCCGGACGTACCCACCGCTGGTTACACGGTAGACGGCGCACCGATCCCCGTCGGTGGCCATCTGCTCGCTGCGGGCTTGCAGTGGAGTTTTGAGTACTGATGCCCGCGCCCCAAGAATCCAACATCCTCCCTGCCCTACGCGCTCTCGGGCGCTGGGCCCGCGCCTTGACGGCAGCGGACGTGCCGGAAGACGTGCTGACCGCCGCGCGCGCCCAGCTCCAGCACATCGACGCACGCCTTCATGCAACACCTGAGCTTGGCAGGAGCATCCTCGGTGGGCTCGCAGCGAACCTTCAGGACGCAGCCGCATACGCCGCGTTTGACGGCGATGGTCACATCCTCGGCAGCCGTACCGGCGTGGGCATCGCGCTGCTTCGCTCCACTCCGCCGGAGGCCCACACCGTCGAGCAGATCCTGCTCGCGACCGTGGTCGGCATGGAGATCGGCGCCCGGATTGGGCTCGCCACGCTGCTTTCGGACCGCGTCTCCCAGAGCAGCGCGCTGCCCGGTGCCTGCGCGGGTGCAGCAGCGCTGGCGTGGCTGAACGGCGCAGACGGCGACGCGATCGGAAACACCGTCGGTCATGCGATCGTACGCGCCCAAGCGCATTCCGGCGCGCCCGGGAGCGCGTTTGGCGCGGCGGTCGGCGAGTGCGCGTTCGGTGCGCTGCGCGCCGCAGGCGAGCCCGCGCCGACGCTGTGGAGCGACGTCGCTGCGCCGCTGCCCGAGGCGCTCGCGCCGGGGCCATGGCTCTCTCGGACGCTGGTGTTGCCCAAGCTGTGCGTGCCAGCCCCGCTTGCGACAGCAGTAGAAGGGGTGGACGAGATCCTCCGGCGTCACGTCAAGGCTGCAGACAAGCGTCTACGCGCCGAGCAGATCGAGCGCATCGAGGTCCGCGTGTCGTTTCCGACGTGGGCCATAGAGCGCAAGCGCCCGATGATCGCCGATCTGCTCGGCCGTCTGGTCGCGTTTCACGTCCTGGGCCCCGATGAGCGCGCCAGCACGGTCACCGTGAGCGAAGGCAACAGCCTCGACAAGGCGCCGGAGATCGACGAGGTCGCAGCCCGCGTGGACGTGATCCACGATTGGGCGCTGTCGATCGGGCTGGTTCGCTCGGCGATTCCCTACCTCGGAAAACTTCATGCAGCGCAGTATAGGTCTTTACGTAAGCTATTGAAGTCCAAGGGGATCTGGCCCGGCGTGCTCCCCGCAGATTTGTGGTCTGTGCTTCAGGCCGGTCCGAGCGCTTGGAAGGGCCCGTCGGCGCCTGCGGGTGCGCCGCTCTCCTGGCCGGTGCAGATCAAGCTGTACACCACCCGCGGGGGTTGGTGGCCGGAGCGCCGGCACCTCGCCGAGAGTCTGTCGACCGCGCCGATCGCAGCGCCGTTTGATGCCGCGCTGAACGCCCCGGCGAGCGCCCTGCTGGGGGTGCGATGAGCCCCGGCGTGCACACCGCGCTGGAGCTGGTCCTGTCG
>CAIUMM010000125.1 GCA_903900265.1 uncultured Pseudomonadota bacterium | reverse complement strand
CAGCACGACGTGCGCTCCACACGCCAAACAACTGTAAAAGCGGTGCGGAGCGATCGTAGAAATCCGGCCCGCGGGGTGGACGAACGCGGCTCGGTCGGCAACGTTGTCGCGGGGTGCGACTCCGTTGATCGGCGGAGCACGCCCCAGGGGAACCGGCGCTCGAACGCCGGCTCCCCACCACAGGACTCCCGACCTCTAACAAAGCGGCTGCGCGCCGCCGACAACAGCGGCAAACTGCGGCTACTCGCCGAAATCAGGCGGGTTTGGGGGATCGGTTACATGGATGCCATTTGAGGTAGACTCCCGGCGGGCGGACACAGTCAGGCTGGTCACCGTCGCTCTACTGCTCCCCGAGCCCGGATTTGTGCATGTCGACTCTGTACTCTCCTCTGTGGAAACTGCGCTTCCCAGCCATTGCTCTCCAGATCGCGATCAGCGCAACGGGCTGCGCCAAGCACCCGGTCAGCATGCTGGAACATCAGGCCAAGCGCTATGACCGGCAGGCCGAACGAAAGACGGCCGAGGTGTCCAATGACCGGAGCTACTTCGTACCCGTATCCGACGTCGTGGCTTCGGCTGCCAAGGACCTGACCGGCAGCAACGCCTTGGCCGAGGTGTCCAATAGTGCAGTAGGGACTGACTGGAGCTACGAAGGAGAGGTCGGCATCGATGTCTCCGGCGAGTACTTCGACCAATCTCGCTCGCGAAACATCGTGAACATCAGTCTCGTCGGCCCCGAGGCCCAAGTGTCCAAGCTCCGCGTCACCGGGGAGCGGCGTATCAACGCGAGGGGTGGGCCGACGCCGTGGAGCGACAAGCCCGCATCGAGCGCAGCAACCGAATTGCAAGGCGCTTTGGGCGCCCTCGAAGCGAGGCACCTGTCCACGACCCGCGCAGCCGCAGATGATTCTCGCATCCTCGCGGATTTTGAGGCGGCGCTGCCTCCGGGGTACTCCGTCTCCGAACGAACCGACACAACCTTGGCAGCTACCGCGGTAACGACGACGCGAAAGGAACGGAAGGGCAAAGGGCTATGGGCGACTTGGGAGGCCCGGACGGTGCTCCAACTAAAGGTAAACCCGGATGACCGCTTGATCACCGTGAGTGAACGGAGCGACCACCGATTCACCACGGAGGTCCAAAAAGGCGAATGGATGCCTGCCAACACCCACAGTCAGGCTGCGGCCTTGGACTGGCTTGCAGCATCGCTGCGCATCGGAATGCCAGCTGGGCACGAAGTGTACAGCGACCCTCTGCTAACCGTCATCACCCCGCTCTCCGACGGATTCGCCGAAACCCCTGCCCCACCTCGGCTCCGCGACATGGACGAGATCGCGCGCGTGGTAGAAGCCCGAGCCTTTGAGACCAGCACCGGCAACTTCACCGTGTGTGTGGATACTGTGCTGGTCAACCCCACGGACTCTTCAGGCTTCGATTGGGATCTTCCAGGGATCACCAACATCCTCGCCGCCACGACGACCGTGGCGCAGGTCGCGGACGGTGCGTTAGGACAGGTCAACGCCATCGCGGATCAGTCGCCGATCATGGGGTACCTCATCGACGGCGCGTTCGCCTACGCAACCGTCGATACCGTCGACCGCCACCAGGCACAGTCCATCGCACGAACCACAGGCGCAGTGGCGAAGTGGACCGCCGCGCACCTGCCGGTCAAGCCCGAGATTGCCGGTGCGGTAGCCATCGGACCGACGGTGTTCACGCTCCCACAAGCCGACAACACCCTGCGGACCGACCCTAACTTGTGTGCGACGTCCGACTACAGTCGAGGAGGAACCTCCGTTCAGGCGAACCTCTGGGACGTAGACGTCAGCTACAACGATGCCATTGGCGCTTGCAGCGCCTCCATCGATACGGTGATCCGGCAAGGCATCAGCGGAGTACCTTGTGGGTGGGCGCGTTTGTATATGTCCGCCAAATACAACTTCTCGTTTGACCAGATCAAGGTCGTGGGGTTGCCGCCGGTGCAATAGCCGGGGCGCCCCGACTCCGAGCCCGCCGAACTTCAGGCGAGGTCCGCGTTACAGAAGCGCTTTGAGAGGGCGGACCCCCATCTCTCTCGCGCTACCCGCCCCCGGATCCCCGCCCCATGGCCGACCCCAACCTCTCCGCCCTCATCTGGTCCGTCGCAGACCTCCTCCGTGGCGACTACAAGCAGTCCGAGTACGGCAGGGTCATCCTTCCGTTTACCATCCTGCGCCGCCTGGACTGCGTGCTCGCCGGCACCAAAGAAGCGGTGCTGGCCGAGAAGGCGCTGCGCGAGGCGGCGGGCCTGAACCCCGAGCCGTTCCTGCTCAGGAAGTCCGGGCAGTTCTTCTTCAACACGTCGCCGCTCGACCTGAAGAAGCTGATGGGCGATCAGGACCACATCGGCGAGAACCTGCGCGCCTACATGCAGGCGTTCTCCCCGGCGGTGCGCGACATCTTCGAGAGCTTTGAGTTCCACGCCCAGATCGACAAGCTCGCCAAGGCCGGGCTCCTGTACCTGGTGACCGAGAAGTTCGCGAACGTCGACCTGCACCCCACCGTCGTGAGCAACGCGCAGATGGGCGCGGTGTTCGAGGAGCTGATCCGCAAGTTCGCGGAGCTGTCGAACGAGACCGCTGGCGAGCACTTCACGCCGCGTGAGGTGATCCGGCTGATGGTGAACCTGCTGTTCATCGAGGACGACGACGCGCTGTCGAAGCCCGGCGTGGTGCGCTCGCTGTACGACCCCACCGCCGGCACCGGCGGCATGTTGAGCGTAGGCGGCGAGCACCTCGCCAGCCTCAACCCGCAGGCGCGGCTGGTCATGTACGGCCAGGAGCTGAACCCCGAGTCCTACGCCATCTGCAAGGCGGACATGCTCATCAAGGGGCAGGACATCGCCAACATCGTGTTCGGGAACACGCTCTCGGCCGATGGCATGCACGGCAAGCACTTCGACTACATGCTCTCCAATCCGCCGTTCGGCGTCGAGTGGAAGAAGATCGAGAAGGAGGTCCGCAAGGAGGCCGAGACGCAGGGCTTCAACGGGCGCTTCGGCCCCGGCCTGCCGCGCGTGAGCGACGGCTCGCTGCTCTTCCTGATGCACCTGCTGTCGAAGATGCGGCCGGCGCGGGACGGCGGGAGTCGCTTCGGCATCGTGCTCAACGGCTCGCCGCTGTTCACCGGCGGGGCGGGCTCGGGCGAGAGCGAGATCCGCCGCTACGTGCTGGAAAACGATCTGGTCGAGGCGATTATTGGCCTGCCGACCGACATGTTCTACAACACCGGCATCAGCACCTACGTGTGGATCGTGAGCAACCGCAAGCCGGCGGCGCGCAAAGGCAAGGTGCAGCTCATCGACGCGAGCGGGTTCTACCAGAAGATGCGGAAGACCCTCGGCAGCAAGCGCAAGGAGCTGAGCCCCGCGCACATCGACGAGATCACGCGCCTGTTCGGGAGCTTCGAAGAGGCGAGCGCTGGGAGTCCCGACGGCGAGCGGCCGATCAGCCGCATCTTCAAGAACGAGGACTTCGGCTACCGCACGATCACCGTCGAGCGCCCCGAGCGGGACGCGAAGGGCAAGGTGGTGGTCGGCACCAAGGGCAAGGGCAAGGACAAGCCGGTGCCGGACGCCGCGCTGCGCGACACCGAGAACGTGCCGCTCTCCGAGGACGTGGGCACGTACTTCAAGCGCGAGGTGCTTCCTCACGCTGCGGACGCGTGGATCGACCACGAGAAGACGAAGGTGGGCTACGAGATCCCGTTCAACCGACACTTCTATGTGTTCAAGCCGCCCCGGCCGTTGTCGGAGATCGACGCCGAGCTGAAGGGCGTGACCGACCGCATCCTGACGATGATCGCGGGGCTGTCGGGATGACGACGCGCCCCGACACCACCGCCCTCGTCGCCGAGATCCGGGCGCTCGTCAACGCTGCCCGGAGCGCCGTCGCCCGGGAAACTAACGCGCTCCACGTGATGACGAACTTCGAGATCGGCTGGAGGATCGTCGTGCACGAGCAGGGCGGATCAGCGCGGGCGGCGTACGGCAAAGCCATTCTCCAGCGCGTGTCGGACGACCTCACGGCGGAGTTCGGACGAGGCTTCTCGATTGAGAATCTGACCCTGATGCGACGCTTTTTCCTTGCTTACCGGGACCGATTCCCGAATTCGCAGACGCCGTCTACGATTTTGATCGACGACTCGGCTGGGCTCGCGGGCGCCATGTCCGAGACGCCGTCTCCGATTTTGCCGGGCCGCCCGTCGGGCGCTGGCGTGCGGCCCTTCCGGCTCGCCTGGTCGCACTACGCCTTCCTCGTGAGCGTACGTGACCCCGCGGAGCGCGCGTTCTACGAGATCGAGGCCGCGACGGGAGGGTGGTCGATCCAGGAGCTGCGCCGCCAGTTCGACAGCAGCCTGTACGAGCGACTCGCGCTCTCCCGTGACAAGGACGCCGTCCGCGCGTTG
>CAIUMM010000124.1 GCA_903900265.1 uncultured Pseudomonadota bacterium | reverse complement strand
TGTTCCCATTCCGAACACAGAAGTCAAGCTCTTTCGTGCCAATGGTACTGCACCCCTACGGGTGTGGGAGAGTAGGTAACCGCCGGCCTCCCCCTACCCCCGCTCGATTCGTCGAGTGGGGGTTTTACCTTTTGGGGGTCGACGCGCTCGGACCGTGCATTGTGCGTGACTGTGACCGTTCATGAGCCCAGCAGCGGCGGGGCGGGATAGTCGCCCGTAGAGGTAGAAATGTCGCGTGTGATCGATGTGTTGCGTGAGCAGGGCTTGTCGCCCCGGCTTGCACGCGAGGCCATGACCTCTGGGAAGGTGCGGCTGCGTGGCGTTCCCGTCGCGGACGGTGGACGATTCTGTACGGCCGCGGAGCTGCGCTACGATCCCTCCGCACCGCGGGTTCAGATGGGTCGAGATGCCATCTTCCTACAGGTAAGCCCCCGCTGGGTGGTGGTGTGGAAGCCTTCGGGCATGCTCTCGGTCCGAGCGCCAGGTCGCGAGGGAGAGCCCACCGTGGTGGGCGCCGTGGCGCGGCAGTTTGGCGAGGCCTACGCGGTGCATCGCTTGGATGAGGGCACGAGCGGCTGCATGCTCGTCGCGCGGGATGCAGAAGCGCAGGAAGCCTTGAAGTCCCTGTTTGAGGAACACAATGTCGAGCGGCGATACCTCGCGTTAGCGCATGGACGCGTGGCGCGGGAGCCTCGTCGCATACAGTCGGTGCTGATCCGGGACCGCGGCGATGGGCGTAGAGGATCTGCGATCGGGCCTTCCCGGGAGGGCAAACCGGCGGAGACCGAGATCACCGGCCTGCAATCCGTGCAGTTGCACGGTGGAGCGTGCACGTTGGTGGAGGCGCGCTTGTACACGGGGCGCACGCATCAGGTGCGCATTCATCTCTCCGAAGCCGGCACGCCCGTGCTCGGAGATCCCCTGTACGCCCCGCGCGCGGTTGCCGAGCGGTTCCCTCGGCTCGCGCTTCACGCCGCCGTGCTCGGATTTGCTGACCCCTTCGGCGGCGCGCCCGTCCGCTGGGACACCGGTCTTCCGGATGACATGGACCGCGCCGTTCGTGGAGCTACAGGTTCCAATAGCTGATCGTGCGAGTGTCTTCACGATTGGGAGTGAACGGGACCGTTTGGCCGGGCCCGAACGCGGCCTTCAGGCAGGAGCGCAGCTTGTCCGACACCCTGCACCCGTGATCGTGCAGCACCACGCTGCTGTACCCTTCGCGAGCGACCAGCTCCCGCAGCGCCAAGCCGCAGTCCGGTTGCGACTCCGCGAGCGCAAATTTTCGGACCAGTCCCTTCGTGGTCGAATATGGAACGCCCGACGTGATCACGCTCACCGGACGTTGGCGGCGCGTCGCTTGCTGCGCGTAGTGACCGGCGTCGCAGGTCTTGCTGCCTAAGGGCAGATCGAGGATCGCGCCGTCGTGGGTGTTGAGCTCGGCGACCACCGGGTCCCGATCGATCGACCGCCCTACATACGGGAGCGGGCGCGTCCCAAAATGCAGGGTTTCTAGCCACGCCGCACCGACGAGCAGCGCGCCGAGCCACTTTCCGCGCACCGTGCTCGCTGCGAGCATCGCAAGCCCGACCGTCGCGGCGCCCACCATTCGATACGGGCTGCCGCTGCGCGCGAGGGTATCGGAGAGGGCTGCGAGCAATGCGTAGGGGAGCGGAACACCGCCGATTTGAGGGCCCAGCGCGAGCACCAACAACGCCAGCACCGCCAAGCCGAGCGGCATTGTTTTGCTGCGACCGCGCCATAGGCCCACCGCCGCAGCGATCGGCATCGCCCAGCCCAGCCACACGCAGTGCAGTACGCCCGAGGTGGTGGTCGGAGGCGCCGGGGGGACCACGAAGGCAGCGAGCGCCGCTGCTTCGGGGAGCCCGTCGAGGGAGCCCGGGGTGCCGCTGCTTCCCTTGGGTGCGAACGCGTTGATCGCGGCGTTGTACCCGCTCGCGTGCCACGCACCAGCGGCAAGCAGCCCCGCAGCCACAACCACAAGGACGACCGTCACTTTACCCCACCGCCGGTCGGTGAGCGCGGCTTCGGCGAGCAGAAAGACGCCGAGTCCCGCTGCACCCCCGACCGCGAGGTGCGGAAAGCTCGCGCCGCAGGCCGCGGCGCCCAGCCCCAACAGCGGCAAGCGCCACGCGCTTCCGGTCGTCGCTTGTTTCGCGGAGAGCGCTCCCGCCCACAACAGCGCCACCACGCCTGGCCACGCTTGCTCTAGCTGGCCGTTCGCCAGCGTCTCTCGCACCCAAGGGTTCCAGGCGAGCAGACCGCCGCCCACCGCCTGTGCCACCGGGTTCATGCCCAACTTGCGCGCGAGCAGCACCGCGCACAGCGCGTTCACCGCCGGTGTCAGCGCGAAGGTCAGCCAGACCGCGATCACCGGCTCCAGCGCCAGCGCGAGCCCTACTGTCGGCCACATCACGGGGTTGTACGCCGCTCCCCCCGGCCATCCGACCAGAAAGGTGTGGTCCGGGATGAAGCCATGCAGACGCACCTCGGCCCGCGCCAGCGAGCACGCGAACAGGTGCCCTGAGGTGAACTGCGTGGTGGGCAGCCGGTTGAGCGGATCCGCGTAGACCCCGGACACGGACCACAGGCCCAAAATCAGCGCGCTCACCAGCATGAGGAGCAGCGGTAGCTGCTCCCTCTTGACGATCGAGATCACGCCTTCGCGCGTCGCCGGCTCAGCACCATCATCGCCAACCCGACGAGCCAGCCCGCGGCTGCGTCGCCGGAGGAGGAACAGCCACACCCTTTGGTGTCGGTGGCCGTGCCCGTTTCGCTGTCTGCGGGGCTGGTGTCGCCGGTGTCTCCGGTGTCAGGCGGGTCCGTCTGGTACGCGTGCGGGCAGAGTCGAGGCTGGGCCGGGCTCCACGGGCTCGCTGTCGCAGCGAGTCCGATGGCCTTCAGGCCAGTCACAGGATCGGTCTTGCCGTACCACATCAGGTAGTCGGGGCCGGCCTCAATTACGTCCCAGTGGTTGAGCTCGCTGTAGGTGAGGTCGCCGCCCGTTAGCGGGGTTTGCTCGTCCATCGTCCATACATTTCCGTCGGTGGACGTAGCGAACGCGAGGCTGCGCGCACCTGCGGAGTCCCCAGCAAACACCAGAGACAGCGGCGCGTCCATGTCGTCCTCGCAGAACAACGCGGGCGAGATGACGTCGTTGGATGCCCACTCCAACGCCAGATGGTCAACCACGGAGTCGGTAGAGGTGGCCCAGACCGACGGGTCGGAGAGCGGCGCTGTCGCCAGTCGGAAGTCGTTGTTGTAGAAGTAGACCACGTAGATCTGGCCGTTTACGATCGTCGCGCTGGACAGGCCGACGGTCTCTGACAGGTCGGTGGTCGGGATCAGCGGCGCCGCTTGCACGGTGAAGTTCAGCCCGTCCGTGGACGTCGCGTAGGCGATCCCCGTGGGGAGGTTGTAAGTCGCTCCGGAGGAGGGCTTTTCGCGTGCTGTGGAGTAGAAGAGATGCCACGTCCTGCCGTCGAACACGATCGCCGGCTGGCTGACCGAACACCGGGAGGCATCGCTGGTCGGGTCTGGACTGAGCACGGGCGCTTCGTCGATGGTCCAGGACAGACCGTCGCGGCTGGTCGCGCGGCCGATGACATAGCTGCTGACACAGTCTGCGGAGATCGGCGCCACGCTGGACTCGAAGTACATGACGTAGGTGCTGGTCGCGTTTTCGATGTCAACGGTCGGTGCGTTGACGCCGCCGGCGAACGCGCCAGACTCTGGAGCCTTGAGCACGAATCCCTGGTCGAAGAACGCCGGCGCGGCGAGAGCGGTGGTGATCGCGGAGTAGAGGACGAACATCATGGCATCACCTGTGTGCTCTTATCGTAACCGCAGTTCTCGGATACCCCAAGCACCTCGACGGCTCGCTCGACAGCCCGTCGCTGGGAAGGACTGAACCGCGCTCCGGGGCGCAGGGATTTGATGCGGCGGATGGCGTCGTCGACGCTGGGCGCGTCCCCCGCGATCACCATCGCCGCGCCGGCTACGATCGCGCTACGGCCGTGCCCGTAGGCGCAGTGCACGAGCACCGTCCGCCCTTCGGATCGCCAATCCAGGACCTGCCGCACCGCAGGCAGCAACGCGCTGGACGTGGGCGCGACGCCGTCGAGCATCGGGCAACACCGATAGTCCGATGCCTGCCCACGACGAGGCAGCTCGGCGGTGCAGTCCATCTGGGACCAGGTCTCGCTGGCGGCGTGAGGCCATCCCCCGACCCAAAGGCCTGGCGCGACCTCGCTCCTCTCTCGGACGCCCAGACGGTTGGCGATGCGCGCGATCGCGCCCGAGGCGAGCGTGAACGGCAACAGCGCTCCGCGAAACGGAGTGCTCTTGAACAACAGCGCTGGCCGCTCCAGCGCGTAGGCGAGCGACACCCAGCCCGTGGCCAGACCTGCCCAAGCCAGACTGAACGCCATCGCTGCCAGAACCCAGGATCCTGCACGCACGCCGGGCCACAGCCTGTACGCGCCGTAGCTCTCCAGCATCGCGACGAGGAGGAAGGGCAGCGCCTTGCTTGCGGTGGACGGCATGGCGGCGCTCTATCGTAGGCGCTGGTTTGCGGATACGTGCACGGCATGGATGTGCTCTTTCTGTCCCCCGCCTGGCCCCCCGAGATGCCGTCGTTCGTAGTCGGCCTCCGCGCCGCGGGAGCGCGCGTGCATGGGGTAGGGGACTCCCCGGCTTTGCCCGGTGGTCTCCGCGACGTCATGTCCAGTTACCAGCAAGTGCCGTCCATGGGAAACGTCGACGACGTACGCGCTCAGGTGCTCGCTGCGTGGGCCGCCGCCGGTCGTCGCCCCGATCGCGTAGAGGCGCTCTGGGAGCCGTTGACCGTGCTCGCCGCCGAGCTGCGCGAGGCCTTTGGCATCCCCGGGATGTCCCCAGACGCCGTCGTGGGCTTCCGCGACAAGGCCGTGATGCGGGAGCGGGTCGCTGCTGCGGGCTTGCGCGTACCCAAGACGATGCGGGTTTCGACGCGGAAGGCGGCGTGGGCCGCGGCCGAGGCCTTGGGGTTCCCGGTGGTGGTCAAGCCGGTCGCCGGTGCGGGCAGCGCGGACACTGCGCGCTGCGATACGGTGATTCAGTTCGAAGCTGCGCTTCAGGCGACAATCGGGCATGCCGAGCTGCTCGTCGAAGAGTTTATCGACGGCCCGGAGTACACCTACGAGACCTTGTGCATCGCCGGCAGGCCGGTGTACGAGAGCGTCTGCCGCTACGAGCCGAACACGCTGATCGCAAGGCAGAACCAATGGATCAGCCCGATCATCCAGTCGGTGCGCAGCAACGACGCGCCGGACATTCGGGCGGGCGTAGAGCTGGGGCGCAGCGTGCTCGGGGCCCTTGGAATGGGGACTGGGCTCACGCACATGGAGTGGTTCCGCGATCGGCACGGGGACGCGATCTTCGGGGAGATTGCCTGCAGGCCTCCCGGCGCGAACATGGTCGATCTGATGAACTACAGCGACGACGCCGACCTGTACCGGGCGTGGGCCGACGCCGTTTGTTGGGGCAAGGCGCCCGCGTTTCAAGGCGGCGCCGGAGGGCGCCCTTGGAGCGCCGCGATCATCTTCAAGCGGGCCTCGGGGGAGGGGACCATCCGCGACGTCCCCGGGATGTCCGCGTTCATGAGTCGCTACGGTCAACACGTCGTTCGCGAGGACCTGTTGCCGATCGGCGCGCAGCGCCGAAACTGGCAGGAGACGTTCTTGTCCGATGGAAACGTGGTCGTACGTCACGAAGACGAGGCCGAGTGCGCGCGCATCGCTCGGGCGTTCGCGGACTCGGTGCGCATGGTGGCGTCGTAGTGCGGAAATGCGCGCGAAAGTGCCTTGACGCTGCCAGAGGCACACGCTATTAGGTGTGGGCTTGACGATGGGCGGATAGCTCAGTCGGAAGAGCAGTGCCCTTACAAGGCACGGGTCGCAGGTTCGAGCCCTGTTCCGCCCACCATCATCATCTTCGCGGAGTGGTAGTTAAGTCGGTTATAACGCCGGCCTGTCACGCCGGAGGCCGCGGGTTCGAGTCCCGTCCGCTCCGCCATCTTGAGCCTCCAGCCGAAAGGCTGGAGGCTCTCGCATGTCGGAGATCAGACGATGATGTCGTCAGCAAGCAGGAGTCGCAGGTTTGAACCCTGATTCTCCATTTTACATCTTCGCGGA
The DNA here is from genome assembly GCA_903900265.1 of uncultured Pseudomonadota bacterium. GTDB lineage: Bacteria > Myxococcota_A > UBA796 > UBA796 > SXON01 > CAIUMM01. Next base: position 6,079 of record CAIUMM010000124.1, on the reverse strand, counting down.
GTGGTAGTTAAGTCGGTTATAACGCCGGCCTGTCACGCCGGAGGCCGCGGGTTCGAGTCCCGTCCGCTCCGCCATCTTGAGCCCGTCGATCGCAAGGTCGGCGGGCTCTCGACGTTTCGGCGACTGCTCTGCTCCGCCCCCGCTCAGAGCTGGTCGCTCGGGAGCACCCCGTCGAGCTGAGCGATGGCCCTACGAGCAAGGGCCTCCACCTTCGCGGGCGTGTCTACGAGCTCTGGCCGCACCCGCCGCGAGAGGATCAGCATCGCGAGGCCGTGCGGCCAGGTCCACGACGACAACGCGCTCAGCTCTGGATCGTGCGTCGGCCCGACGACCTTGACCGCGGCCTCGATGAGGAGCTGGAACGCGCGAGACCCGTGCTTCGCGGTTGCTTCGTATCCGGTCAGCTCCTCAGTGAACATCACGCGGAAATGTACAGGGTGTGCGCACGCAAAGCACACGTAGGCGACGCCGTACGCGTTCAGCCGGAGGCGCGGGTCCTCGATGCCGGCCATCGCGGCCTCCCCGGCGGCCGCTAGCCACTCAAACCCCTGTTCGGCGATCGCGACGAGAATCGCGTTTTTATCGGCGTAGTGTCGATAAGGCGCGGCGTGGGACACCCCGACGCGCCGTGCGGCCTCGCGCAGGCTGAGCCCGTGTACACCGTGCTCGGCGACGAGCTCGACGGCAGCTTGGAGCAGCGCTTGTTGGAGATCCCCGTGGTGGTACTGGTCGGCCATTTTGAGTTGCTCTGAGATTTGATGTTGACACCGCTAACATGTTTCGCTATGTTTACGGTGTCAACATCTGGAGTGCTGATGATCCCGAGCGACCGCCTCACCGTCCCCCCCGACCAGAGCTTCGTGGTGTTCCTGATCGGGATGCGTTTGAATAAATGGTGGCTTCTCCCTGTCTGGTTGCCCGTCGCGATGGCGATGGGGCGCATGTTGCGGCAGCTCGCGGCGCGGGAGGACTCGCCGCTGCTGGGCGTAGAGACCTATGGGGGGCGAACGGTGTTCATGGTGCAATACTGGCGGTCGGTCGACGAACTGCTGGCGTATGCACATGACAAAGAGTCGGAGCACGTGCCGGCCTGGCGGCAATGGGCGCAGCGGTTCGGGCTCTCCGGCGCCGTGGGGATCTGGCACGAGACGTACGTGGTCGGCCCAGGATCCTACGAGTGCGTCTACCACCACATGCCCCCGTTCGGGCTCGGAAGGGTATTCGCGCGTGTGCCCGCGTCTGGTGCGCTGGCGACGGCCGCAAAGCGGCTGGCAGCGGGGCGCCAAGCGGCTCAATCTGAGGCAACGCGCAGCGACTCCACCAACGAGCGTCCCTGATGCTCAACTGCGTCGGGCGTGTAGGTGGCCACCTCGGCTTCGAGCAGGCGCGCCGCGAACAGACCGCCTAACCGGTAGATCAGCGCGTCGTCCCGGTCAACGAGCGCCCGCTAACGGTTGTTGCTGACCTCGGCGCGCTGCTTGGCGCTGACGGTGATCGTCGGGCCGGTCAGGCCCAGATCGCCGCTCACCAGCGTGGCGTCGTTGGTGCCCATCACCGTCGGGCCAACCGAGACCTCGGCGCCTTTCGCGGTGAGCTTGCCGCCCTGCGCGGTGCCCATGAGCAGCGTCGCGTTGCCGCTCGGGGCGGAGACCGACGTGGTTCCCGTGAACACCGCGTCGCCGCTCTGCACCACCTTGACGTCGCCGCCTGCGGTGACCGTCGCCGACTTCATCGCGCCGGACACGAAGGCGCCGCCTGCGCCCCCGGTGACCTTGATCGTGCCGTCGCAGTCCTGAACCTGCACCCAGCCGGAGCCGGTCTCGGTGATCGTGAGCGTCATCGGCGCGCGCGGGATGTTCACGGTGAGCGTGACGTCCATCGACGACACGCCGTTAGGCTTGGATGGCACGCGGGTGCTGACTTTCCCACCGTTGGAGTCGCCGTACGCCGACATGCCGATGCCCTTGCCCGCGGTCTCCATCGGGCCTTCTTGCGAGCCGGTGACGACGTATTGCAGGCGAGCCGAGAGGGCCTCGGTGTCCATGCAGCGCACCGACAGGTTGCCTGAGGTGTGGCTGATCGAGACCGGCTTGCCTTTGACATAGCCGGCGGCGTTGCTGGAGTTTCCGCCTTCGTAGGTGATGTCCCCGTCCTCCGCGAGCGCCCGTCCAACCCCAGCAGCCGAGAACAAGAGCACGAGCACAAGCGAGTACGTGGACTTCATGGAGCCTCCGGGGGACAGAACACAGGGAAGGGGATTTGCTTCCGCTTCATCCAAGGATGCAGCGGAGGCGCGTTCACATCAGCTATCGGACGAGGGAGCGGCGCTGCTCTCGGTGCCGCCTTCGGCACCGCCTTCGGCACCGCCGCCGCCTTCGGCTCCGCCGCCGCCCGAAGGACGACGACGACGACGACGACGCTTCTTCTTGGCCTCGTCGCCGGGAGTGCCCTCGGCGCCGGATGCGTCGCCTGCGCCTTCCAGATCGGTCTCTTCCTCATCGCCGCGCGCTTCTACGGGAGCAGCGTCGTCCTTGAGGACGGGCGCAGCAGCAGCAGGAGGCGCGTCGCGACGGGGACGATCTTCGCGGCGGGGACGATCTTCACGGGGACGATCTTCGCGGCGGGGACGATCCTCGCGGGGACGATCGTCGGCGCGGGGCTCACGCGGGCGATCATCGGCGCGGGGCTCACGCGGGCGGTCATCGGCGCGGACCTCGCGGGGACGGTCTTCGCGGGGACGGTCATCACGACGGGGGCGGTCTTCACGCGGGCGGTCATCGGCGCGGGCTTCGCGGGGGCGATCATCGGCGCGGGCTTCGCGGGGACGATCGTCGCGGGGGCGATCGTCGCGGCGGGCGCGATCGTCGCGGCGGCCGTCGCGGGGACGGTCGTCGCGGGGACGATCGTCGCGCGAGGGGCGCTCGGCGCTCTCGTCGACACCGCCGCTGCCGTTGTCGCGGTCGATCAGCTCAGCGCGACGCTTGCTGTCGAACTGCAGGAACGCGCGGATCATGACGGCGATCAGCTTGTCCGCGTCGGGGCGCTCTTTGAGGCGCTTGGCCGCGTCGAGCCAGGACTCGTAGGCGGTAGAGCCCGAGGCCTCTTTGATCACGCCGGAGACGCGCTCGGAGCGCAGCGCTCCAGACTCTTCGGGCGTAGGCAACTGCCGGACTTCAAACTGGATCTTGTGGATGCGCTCGAGCGAGAGGCGGCTGGAGAAGTCGGCACCACCCGCGAGGTTGAGCACCACGCCGGTCTTGCCGATGCGTCCGGTTCTACCTGCGCGATGCAGGTACACCGCCGGGTCATCGGGAAGCGCGTAGTTGACGACGTGCGACAGGTCAGAGATGTCGATGCCGCGCGCAGCCACGTCGGTCGCGACGAGGAACTGCGTGGCGCCGGCCTTGACCCGCGCCATCACGCGCTCGCGCTGCTTCTGGGGAAGATCGCCGGAGATCATCTCGGCGTTCATGCCCTGCCGCTCGAGGTAGCTGCACACCGTGCCGACGTCCTCTTTGGTGTTGCAGAAGATGACCGCGCTCTTCGGACGCTCTTTCTCGATCAGGTCGAGCAGCGCGCGAGCCTTATGGTAGTCCGGGCTGGACTCGTACAGGATGTGCGTGACCATCTGTACGTTGTCTCCATCGAAGGAGAGCATGATGTCCAGCGCGTCCTTGGTGTAGCGGCCGATCAAGCCCTTGATCGACTCGTTGACCGTGGCGGAGAACATCAACGACTGGCGGGTGGGCGAGCACTTATCCAGGATCTTACGCACGTCTTCGAGGAAGCCCATCGAGAGCATCTCGTCGGCTTCGTCGAGCACCGCAAACTGCACGCCCGAGAGATCGAGGTTGCCGCGGCGGATGTGGTCGAGGATGCGGCCGGGGGTTCCGACCACGATCTCGGAGCCTTCTTTCAGCGCCGCTTGCTGCGGCTCGAAGCCGACGCCGCCGTAGATCGCGCAGATGCGCAGATCCTTGAACTTGGCGATGGCCGCGCATTCCTGAGAGATCTGGATCGCGAGTTCGCGCGTGGGCGAGAGGATGATCGCGCGGGTGTGGCGGTCCCCGTCGGCGATGCGCTCCACGATGGGCACGCAGAACGCGGCGGTCTTGCCGGTGCCGGTCTTGGCGCGGACCACAAGATCGCGCCCCGCCAAGGCGGGGTCAATGGTGCTGGCCTGCACCGGGGTGGCGTTGGCGTAGCCCATGGCGCTGAGGCCTTGAAGCACTGCCGGAGAGATGGGGAAGTCCGCAAACATGCGGTCAGAGACGTGGTCCCTCGAGCGCGCGGGGGCCACAGGTGCGGCGGCGTCGATAGCGGGAATTTCAGATTGGTCAGACAAAAAAGCTCCGTCGGTTTACCGTCGCGCCATGCCGTTCTCAGAGGATCGATCCTCTGAATCGTGGGGGCGAGGCCCCCTGGGAGAGAGTCTCCCGGCGAAAAGGTCGTTGTCTTAGCTCGCGGATCGGGCGAGCGCAATGCCTTGAAAGTACAGATCTGGCAGGCAGCGCCCTTGCCGTAGCGCCTCACCGCCCCTACACTGCGCGGCCACCAAGGATTTCCTGTGTCCGATACCGTTTCCGGTCTTGCCCCCGCCCTCGCGGATGCGCTGCTCTCGCGGGTACGCGGGAGCAAACGAGTCGTGCTCACCGGGCCCGAGGGACCAGACGGCGACAGCATCGGCGCTTGCCTCGCGCTGCGCCGCGTGCTCGCTATCGTCGCGCCGGGGGTGCAGGTGGATGTGGTCGGCGCAGTCAGCGCTCGCTACCGGTTTCTCCAAGATTTTCCGTTGATGCTCCCCAACAGCGCCGCGGCTGGGGCTGAAGGGGTGGTCGTGCTCGACGGGGACTGCAAGCGGCTCCCCGCCGAGGTGAGCGCGGCGTTTGCGGCAGCCCGCTGGACTGGCCTCATCGACCACCATCACTCTACGGATATTGCTGGTTACTCCGTATCATTGCTGGACGCGAAGTCCGAGAGCACCTGTGGCATGGTGGCCGGTCTTGCGGCCGCGTGGGGCGTTCCGCTGGGGCCGGAGCTGGCGGAGCTGCTGTACATGGGCGTGGTGTTTGACACGGGCGCGTTTCGGTATTCGAACACTAAGCCGTCTACCCATCGCCTCGCAGCCGACCTCGTGGAGACCGGGATTGACCATTCCAACATTGTTTTACGCACGCTGGTCGAGCGTCGCCCGGCGGCGCTGCGCGTGATGGGCATGGTGTTTGGCGGCGCTCGCTTTGCTCCAGACGGACGCAGCCTCGTGGGCACCGTCTCGTTGGACACGCTGCGCATGGCCAGCGCGAAGGAGAGCGATCTGGACGGTGTGGTCGATGTTCTGCAGCACATTGAGGGGGTCGAGGTCGCCGCGCTGGTCACCGAGCGCAAAGGCATGGCGAAGATCTCGCTGCGTTCGCGTGGCGCGCTCAACGTCGCGACCATCGCGCAATCGCTGAACCCGAACGGTGGGGGACACGCCAAGGCGGCGGGTTGTGTGGTGCCGATGGACGACTTCGATACGTTTGTGGATCAGCTTGGCGCGGTGCTTGAAGCGGCGACGCGGCTCTAATTCCGTAGCCTTGTGCCGTGCGGAGTGCGCGTTGATCGGTTACATCGGCGAAGCTGTCGTTTTTCGACAGCAAACGCTTTATAAGCATCCCTTACCTTGCGTAATCTTGGAGCCCCCATGCGTATTTTCTCCCTGACCACCATCCTGCCTGCTTTCGTTGTTGCGTGCGCGAACACCGAGCCCCAGGACTCGTACTCGAAGAATACGGACCCGACCATCGAAGGGGACGCGGACACTGATACCGATACCGACGCGGACTCCGACGCCGACTCTGACACCGACAGCGACACCGACACCAATCCGCCCTCGTTGTACGAGCAGCTTGGCGGTCAGCCGGCCGTTGAGCTCGTCGTCAACACCTTCATCGGCAAGGTCGTCGCGGACGACGAAGTGAACTGGATGTTCGCGAACGCCGACGGCGCCGCGCTCTCGCAGAGCCTGCAAGACCAGATCTGCGCGGCCACCGGCGGCGGCTGCACGTACAGCGGCGGCGACATGGTCACCGTACACGCC
>CAIUMM010000123.1 GCA_903900265.1 uncultured Pseudomonadota bacterium | reverse complement strand
CACGATCGAGATCACCCGCGTGGGCGCGCAGGACGAGATCGTCTGGAAATCCCCCAAACCCCTCGGCGGTAAAGAATACCCCATCCCCGAACTCGCGTCATCCAAAGGATGCGGCTGGCCCGTCGCCGTTACCGTCAAGATTCCCGCCGAGTGGCGCTCCGGATATTATCATGTCACGCTCCGCGCCGCCGATCGCGGCGGAAAGTTCGTCCACCGTAGTTCTTTGACCGCCCTCGGCAGCTGTTTCTTCGTGGTGCGACCTGCCGAACCGGGACGCAAATCTCGTATCCTCCTGCAGCTGTCAACGAACACCTACAACGCCTACAACAACTGGGGCGGCACCAGCCTCTACGCCTACAACGGCCGCGGCGGCGTCCAAGGCACCCGCGTCTCTTTTGAACGCCCACCCGCCAGTCAATTTTCGCGCTGGGAACAAGGCTTCGTCCAGTGGGCGGAGAGCAACGGGTATGAATTTGATTACGCCGCCAACTCCGACCTGGAGTTCCACCCGGAGATGCTCGCGGCCTACAAACTCGTGCTGAGCGTGGGACACGATGAGTATTGGTCCGCGCCCATGCGCGACCATCTGGAAGCCTTCATCACCCGCGGTGGTAACGTGGCCTTCTTCAGCGGCAATACCTGCTGCTGGCAGGTCCGGAGCGAAGAGCAGGGCCAGGCACTGACCTGCTTCAAACAGAACTACTTCGTGGACCCGATGTTCAGAGCCCGCGAGATGGCGACGCTTTCGACTGCGTGGAGCCACCACCTACTCAAACGTCCGGAAAACCTCCTGACCGGCGTCGGCTTCCTTTGGGGTGGCTACCGCAAGAGCCACGGCCAGTTCATGGACGAACCCGCGGCCTACAAAATCCACCGCCCGCAACACTGGGTCTTCGCCGGCACGAATCTCACTCAAGACGCCGCCCTCGGCGCCAAGGATACGATCGTCGGCTACGAGTGTGACGGTTGCGAGCTCGCCTGGGACAACGGCCTCCCCCGTCCGACCGGACGTGACGGCACCCCCAAGGATTTCGAGGTGCTGGCCACCTGCCCGGCGCGATGGGAGGCGGGCGACTGCGAATGGTACGACCAATGGGAGAAAGGCCGCGTCGGCAATGCGGTCATGGGGCTCTATAAGCGCGGCGGCACCGTATTCACGACCGGATCGACCGACTGGGCACATGGCCTCAAGGGCAACGATGCGGCCGTGATGCGTATCACCCGCAATGTACTCGACCGACTTTCCCAATAACGGGTGACGCCTCAGTGAACCCGACTCCCATTGATAAAGCTGGAGCGGGTCTGAGGAGTTTCACCCAGTCAGCCATTGGAGGGGAAAAGATTCGGAACTTCATGCTTCCGGACTTGTCGGCCTGAGAAGTGTCGACACTTTAAACCCATGGCCACCCCCAAAGCCAAACCCTCCCCGCGCACCCCGCGGAACAACCGCGCGACCGCCGTCCATCTGCGGCTCCGCAAGGAAATCGTCAGCGGCCACTTCCCCCAAGGCTCCGCCCTCGCCGAACCTACCCTCGCCGAACATTTTCATACCAGCCGCGCTCCCGTTCGCGAAGCCCTCATCGCCTTAGAGCGCGAAGGGCTAGTTAGCTTT
>CAIUMM010000122.1 GCA_903900265.1 uncultured Pseudomonadota bacterium | reverse complement strand
GGACGGCTTCGGCACCACGCCGGGCGGCGAGACCTGGGTGTTTTCCGGCGCGGCGTTGCACTCGGGCGCGACGAGCCCGGACGACGCGCTGGCGCACATCGTCGGTGGTCCGATGTTCACCTACGCAAGCTGGCAGGTGGCCGCGCCGGGGGACGTCAACGGGGACGAGGTGCCCGACCTGCTGGTGAGCGGGGCGGATCCCATCAGCGGGATCGGTCAAGTCGGGCTGTTTGCCGGGCCGCTCAACGGCACGATTGCTTGGTACGACACCCCGCAGTTCGTGGGCGCCGACTCCACCGCCTATGGCGCGCTGCTGGTGGGCCTCGGCGACACAAACCGGGACGGCCACGGCGACTGGGCGGTGCTCGGCGAAAATGGCGAGGATCCAATCCTGTACGTGTACCAGGGTCGAGCAGAATAGGGTGCACCGGCTGCGCGCGGTACACTGGGGGGACATCGCGCTGCTCGCGCTGGTCGCGGCGCTGCCGCTGCTCTCACTGGCGCCGACGCCGTGGGCGTTGCTCGCGGATGCCAACTCCGAAGTGCCGGTCAAGCTGTGGGTGTTCGAGACCTTCGCGCACGCTGGCGTGTTCGGCGGTGTGGTGGACTCGGCGGGTTGGCCCAACGTAGGCAGCTTGAACAACGCCGACCCGATGGGCACCCTCGTGACCGCGCTGCTCAGACCGGCGATGGGGCGCTACTGGGCCTACAACGACCTCGTGGTGTTGCAGCTGTTCGCGAGCCTCGTGGCGATGCGCGCGCTGCTGCGCACCCTCGTAGAGTCCCGCGCCGCCGCGCTCTACGGGGCGCTGGCGTTCGTTTTTACGCCGATCGTGCTCACCTACTGCGTGACCGGCGCCGTCACCGACATGCTGAACCTCTGGCCCTACGCGCTCGCGGTGCGCTCGGGGTTGAGGGCGCTGCGCACCGGCTTCAAGGACGGGGTGTACGCCGGGCTGTGGGTGGGGCTCGGCTTTGTGACGTGCCCGTACAACGTGGTTGTTTTCTCGATCCTCGCGCTCCCGCTGCTCCCGTTCGTGCCGATGCTGCGCGGCGCAACGCCGTGGCCGCGTGTAGGCGCTGCGCTGCTTGGCGTCGCGGTCGGCACCGCCGCGCTCGCCGGGCCATACGCAGCGCAGATGCGCAGCATCACTGCCGCTTCCGACAGTCAGATGTCCGACGCGATGATCGCCGACACCCGGCACGCGGCGCCCTACCCGTTCCTGCGGCCGGAGCACCCGGATCGCTACACCGCGTTCTTGTCCGATTACGTCGCAGTCGGAAAATCCAAGTTGATCGAGCGTGAGGCCGGGAGCCGCTACTATCGAGCGTTCTCTCCCGGATTGGGCTTGATGGCGCTCGCGCTGCTTGGGCTCGGGCTCGCCGGCCGCGGGGGGATGCGCGGGCTTTGGTCGCCTTCCTTGCTGTGGTGCTCCGCCGCGGGATTCTGCGCGCTGGCGTCGCTCGGCCCGTTCACGCCGATCACCGCGACGCTCGCCTCGAACACGCCCACCAACGGCGTGTGGCTCTTCCTGCAACGCTTCTGGCCGGGAAGCGCGCTCATCCTTGAGCCCTTCCGGTACGCGATCCCGGCCACCTTCGCGCTCGCGATCGCCGGCGCGTACGGCGTCGACGCCCTCGAGCAGCGCGTGGGTTCACGCGCGCGTCGTTGGATCGGCGCTGCGGCCATCGGGGTCTGTTTGGTGGAGGGGATCGCGCTGTCGCCAGTGCCGATCCCCTTCCCCATCGCGGCGTTGCAGCCCTCGCCGGCCAGCCGCCTGCTCGCCCCCGCGAGCGCCGGGCCACCGGGCAGCGCGATCATCGGCCCCGGCGCCGTGATTTTTCTCCCCTGGTTCAACGAGGAGAGCGACCGATTCAACCGCGTGCACTTCCTCAACCAGCTCGCCCTGCACCGACCGATCGCCGACGAGGTCATCGGCTTTCCCGCCCGCTACCTGCGCGAGAACAACTACACCGCCGCGCTGCTCGCCGCCGAGAAGCCGAACGGGCGGCTACGCACCGAGCCTCGCGATCGCTCCCAGATCGACGCCGACCGCGACAAGCTCGCGAAGGACGGCTTCGCCGCGATCGTGCTCAACCGCGCGCATTTCCGGGACGCCCACCGCTACGACGCGGTGCGCGCGCTGCTGGTTCCGCTCGGTGCTCCCAAGGTGATCGGCACCGAGGAGATCTTCGTGCTTTCAACACCCTAAACCCCTACCGCGTAGCGCTAACGGCGCGCGATGTCCGAGCAGCGCACCGTGAGCCGGTACGTGCCGGACACGCTGTCCTTGCCGTCCACCCCGATCAGGTACGAACCTGCGTTCTGGAAGCTCTGTAGCTCAAGCTGGTCGCTGCCGACGTGCTGAGAGCCGTCACAGTTCGGGATGTTGTGCTGCATCCCGGGGCACTCCCCGCTCGACCAACCAAAAGACAACGCGACGAGATCCAAGTCAACGCAGTCGGACTGGAGCTCGACCGTCGCGGCGGTGTAGGCGGGCACGTCCAAGGTGTAGACGCGCTCGGGGCCGTTGTAGTCGCCACCAGGGAAACAGAACTTGTCGTTATAGAATTCGCCGTCCCAGTCCCGATGACCGCCCACGGTCGTGCCTTCGACCGTAGCGCCACACCAGAGCTTGCCGCTCACACACGAGCTGGGCGGCTCCTCCGACACATCGGCGTCGCAAGGCATCGGCGGCGTGTTCGCGCGGCGACGGGCTTCTTCGGCGATCTCGCTGACCTTGTTCGTGTAGGTCTGAACCTGACCGCAACCAAGGATGATCACGACGAGACCGCCTACGAGCGCGCCCCAGCGCAACCGAGCGCTCATGTACGTACCAGCACGCGTCCAAACAGCCCGACCGAGCCGGCCGCGCCGTAGTCCATGGTGCCCTCGAGGCCAAATCCGAGGTCGCGCAGCAAGCGACCGCCGCGCTCATCAGCGGTGCGCACGCGCCCTTCAAGCCGCACCACGTCCCCGAGCCCCTCGAGGTGCGCACACAGCGCAGACACGGCCTCCCGCGCGAGCCCCTGACCGGCGACGGTCGGGTGCAGCACCCACCCGAGCTCCAAGGCCAACGGCGCGATCCACACCTGCCGGAACGCCACGCCACCGATCAGCTGACCATCGAGCGAAACCCCCAGATCGCAGCGCGGCGGACGCCGGTAGCGGGCGATGGTGTCGGCGAGGTAGCGCGCGACGTCCCCGGGCGACGTGCCGCCCAGCCAAGACCCATAGGCGCTGGAGTCGTGCTCGCGGGCGTAGCGGTGCACAAAATCGATGTCTTCGACCCGGAAGGGACGGATGACGAGGCGCTCAGAGCGCAATGTAGGCGGAGACCAATCCATGTTCAGCTCCTCCCTGGAACGACGGCGCCGCCCGCAGCCTTCCACGCGGGAAGCCCGCCTTCGAGCGCCCATGTCTCTTCCATACCGCGGTCCCGGAAGAAGCACGCGACGCGGGTCGCGTTCGCCCCGGTGTCGCAGTACACAACGACGAGATCGTCTGGAGGAAGCTCGCTCACGCGCACGTTCGCCTCCAACATCGGCATGTGGACGGCGCCGGCGATGTGCTCGCGGATCTCGTGCGCCTCGCGTACGTCGACCCAATGCACGGTGCGGCCCATGACCGCCGCTGCGCTGATCTGAACCGCGGCCGGCGAAGTGTGGGTGATCGGCAACACGTGGGTGTTGTTGACCAGCTGGCCCGGGTCATCCACGCGACCAAACTGGGCGGCGATTCGGGCATCTTCACGCGCCTGAAACGCACGAGCGGCCTTACCAGCTACGGAGAACGGGAGATTCACAAGGCGACGGAACATAGACACCCTCGTAACGAGAAACCGCGCCGTCTGCCGACACCAGCTGACGACACCGGCTGCGGAAGGCTCACCATTCCACCTCTACCGGCGCGGCCTCGACCGCAGGCAGCTGCACGACCACCGCCTTTCGCGGCGCGTTGACCCCGCCTTCGCTGGCGGGAGCGCTCTCTACGCGGATGGTCCCGCCGTGTCGGTTGAGCAGGTCGACCGCCAAACCGAGCCCGCGGGAGATGTATCGGCTGCGGATCATCGCCGTGCTTAGCTGCCCCGGCGCGTCATCCTCGACGCGGATCTCAAACCAAGTGTGGCCGGTGATCGGGTCACTGTCATCGCCAAGGACGACGTCGATCACGTGGGCGCCGGCCGCGAGCGCGTTGCGAAAGAGGTTCGCGAGGATGTCTTCGATGTCGCCGCGGAACAGCCGCACTTGCCCGCCCGGACCGCGGATCGAAAACGCGACCGGGGGCAGGCCGGCGCCGTTGAACCCGGGCTCGGCGGCCACGCGGTTGTAGACGCTCTGAATCAACGCCGGCGTGATCGCGAGGATGCAGATCTCGGTGACCAGCGTGCCGAGCGCGGTGTAGCCCTGTCCGTTCAACGCGCTGCTGTGCGCGCGCAGGTCGGTGACCCGAGGGGCACGGCTCCGCTTCGAGGCCCGAACCAGCGAACCCAATGCGCTGCGCATCGGCGCGAGCACGGGATCGCGGTGCGCGACGAGGCGCACCCCGTGATGCTCGCCCAGCAGCACCAGCGCCGCGACGTAGCCATCAAAGCGCGCCAGCAAATCCGCCGCGCCCGGTCGCCAAGCGTCCCACGAGGCCCGATCGCCGCGGTCCAGCGCATTCGCGATATCCGGAAGCACCGTCGTGTTGTGCTTGAGCACCTCGTGCCGAATCGCGGCGAGGATGCGGGCCGCGTCGTGCCAGGACGTGGGGGCCGCGTCCAGCATCTGCCGCAGATCCGAGCCGCTCCGGCGACGCAGCACCACCAAAGCAGGGACGCCAACGCCGAGCAGCGCCAGCGTGATCGCGACGCCACGAACGTTCCATGCGTGCGCCCGCGCCTGCTCGGACAGGTGCTGCGCCGCAACCGCGTACAACGACGATTGCGTAGACTGCCCACCTGCGGCGTTGAACGCGGCGAGCTCGGCGTCCACCGTGCTCCAATCCCCCACTGCGAGCGCAGAGCGCGCGAGGAAGTAGTGCGCGTCGACCTCGCCGACCTCAGCCGCCGCGCGGTAGTGCGCCAGCGCGCCCTCGCCGTCGCCGTTCACTTCGAGCGTTTGCCCAAGCGCAAGCTGCACATCTCCCTGCTGCGGATCGCGGTCGAGGCTCTGCTGCCACGCGCGCACCGCCCCGGGCACATCCCCCGACTCCCGGCGCAAGCGAGCGTCGACGTTCAACAGCGCCGGAACGCCCGGCGCGAGCGCCAGCGCCCGGTCCAGCTCGGTGCGCGCTGCGGCACGCTCGCCGCGATCCAGGTACACCAGCGCGACTCGCCAGGCCGAAGCTGCCGCATCGGAGACCCCGGCGAGCGAGGTCCCCGAGCCCGAGGGTGTGGACCCCAGCGGCGGCACGACCGGGGGCGCCCGCCTTAGCGCTTCGAGGCGCGCCTTGACCCCTACAACGAGCGTTGGATCGGGGCTGATCTGCAGCCAACGCTCCAAAGCGACGGAAGCGCGCTGCCATTCCCCTTGCGAGCACTCCAGATCCGCCACCTGCAAGAGCATCTCGGGCTCATCCGGCCGCAGGGCGACGGCCTGACGCATCGCGACCACGGCCTCCGCGTCCCGCCGCCCCCCGTAGGCGGCGTGCAGCACGCGGGCGACGCGCAGGTGATTCGCGGCGTCGTCGGGGTCAAGATCCCGTGCGCGAACCGCGTGAATCTCGGATGTCGTCCAGTCGGTGCCGAAGGTGGCGTCGGCGAGCGCACCGTGGGCTTCTGCGGACCGGGGAGCACGCTCCAGCAAGCTCTCCGACACCGCGCGGGCCCGCATCGGATCGGTCGCCAGCCATCCCCGTGCCTGCTTGAGCAGGCCGAGATCTGCGCCCGTGAGCGGCTCCGCGCCGCCGAGCACGACGCCTCGCGCCGAGCGC
>CAIUMM010000121.1 GCA_903900265.1 uncultured Pseudomonadota bacterium | reverse complement strand
GCGCCGGCATCGCCGAGGGCGTGACGATGACCGCCATGACGCGCGACGTCATCGCGTCCCCGTGGCCGCTCGAGGCAGACCTCTCCGGGCCGGTCACCACGCTGACGCAGGCACTATCGGCCTCGCCCTGCGCGATCCCGCGCGCACGATCGATCTGGTCCCGCCCCGAGCTTGGCCAACTCTGGCGGAGCTCGACGGGCGACGCGCAACTCGGCGAGACGCTCGCGCACATCGACTATCTGATGCAGATCCCCTACGTGCGCCAGCCCTTTGCCACACGGCTACAGAGCACGCTGCTACCGAACTATCTGGGACCGTACGGCAGCTGATGCTGCCCGCGACCGGCCGCGCGATGGAACCCCTCTCAGAAGACCATACCCGCCGAAGCGCCCGTGTACGCCTCGCAGATGTCCTCAAAGGCGTCGTCCATTTGGCTCGCGGTGGGCGCGGTGAGCGAGAAGCCGTCACCCGCAGCGACGTGATCGGCCATGTACGCGATGCCCGCGGCCTCAGAGCCGTAGTACACGGTGTAGATGTCGATGTCTGAGGCCTCGGCCTCAGACACGTAGCTGTCCGCCCAAGTCTGGTAATTGGCTTCTGTGGGCTGGCTCTGGGTGGTGGTCGTGGTGCACTTGCGCTTCGCGCCGGAGCCCGTGCACGTCGTCTTGGTCGTCGCCAGCGCGGAGCAGAGGGTTTTGAGGCGCGGGCGCCAGCCCGTGGCGGTGTAGTTGCTGCTGGTGCAGATGCTGTCGGCGTTGGGCTCGCCGTCGCTCTCGACGAGGATGGCCTGCCCGACGCCGTCCGGCGTAGCGGCGTTCTGAAGCATGACCAGCGCGCCACCCATCCCTGCGGACTGGTTCGTACCGGAGCACGCCGGCATTCCCGAAGAGCCGCAGCCGCGAATGGCCGAGATCTTGCTGCGGAGCGTGGCGTACCCGCTCTCCACCTCCAACATCTGCGATTGCACAGTGTCGACGCCGGTAAACAGCACGATGCCAATCTTGGAGTCGCCCGAAGAACGATCATGCACACAGTCCAGCAGCGCCTGCGCAGCGGCGCGCTCCTGAGCGATCTCTGTGGTGTCCATCGAGCCGGTGACGTCCAGCGCCATCACGATGTCCGGGGCGCGCTTGGGCACCACGCGGGGGCCTGCGCCCGCCACCGAAGCGACGTGCACCGAGTCCAACCCGAAGATCTTGGTCAAGGTCATCGGCAAATCGGCCGAAGCCGTGACCTTCACGACGGTGGGGTTGACGGTCGTCGGCGTGAAGGTCGTCCCGTTCCACGTACCAAAAACGACGTCTTCATCCCGGATCTGCACAGGGAGATTGTTGACGCGCACCTCGGCTGCGTAGCGCTGCGCCAATCGCCGCGCGCCGGCCTGATCGTCCATGCTCGCCGTAGCGGCCATCGCTGCAGCGTCGGCGGCGGTCTGCACCTGCGCACGCGCCACCGAAACCGCGCCCCAATCCAACGCCATCGCGACGAAGCCGAGGACGACCGGCAGCAGGAGCACGAGGATGATGGCGGCGTTACCGCGGTTTTCTGGTCGAGTATGCAGGCGCAAAGGCACCTCCGAAGAAGACAGTTCAGCAGCCCGAGACGTTCTGGGCGTATCCGACCAGACGGATGTTGTAGCTGCTGGGCGTAGGAACAAGCCCGATGAGACGCACGTGGCTGATCGCAGGCTGGAGGACGATCGCGCAGGTGTCTCCTACGCTCTCCATGGTGGGCGTGACCTGCGCGGTGGTGACGCTGAAGCCCAGCGACGTGAGCTCCGCGACCGCGACCGCCGCGGTCTTTGCGCTGCACGCAGCGCAGGCCCCCGGAGCCTCCCCGTCCACCGGGCTCTGGTAGGAGCCGATGCGAATCGCCTCGCGGAGCGCGTTGATCACCAGCGACTCCTGAAAGAAGTACCAGCCGTAATCCATGGTCCCGGTGATGATCGCCACGAGCACCGGGAGGATGAGCGCAAACTCCAGCGCTGCACCTCCAGCGCGAGATTTCCGTTTGGGCGGATTCGACGTCATCGGGACCTCGTCCTCATCCTACACGCGTTTTTGAAGAGAGTATAGCGATCGGCTGGTCAAGCAGGAGTGAGGCTGCTGATCAGCGACCACACACCGAACGCGAGCACCGCGATACCAGCGAGCACCCACAAGGCGTGACGCTGACCCCGCCGGCGCTGCTGACGCACGACCTCGGCGTCATCGCGGTCCGAGAGCAAGAGGTTCTCCGAAGAGGTACGCCACCCCCCGGTCTCTTCGTCTTTGAGGATGCCGCCGATCGCCGTCAGCACATCCACCGGCTCGATGGACTCCTCCCGCCAGCGCAGGAACGGGGTGGACGGCTCCACCGCAGGGTCCCCAAGCCGCTCGCGCAGCGCATCCCACTCGGCGCTCGGCACCGGCATCACGCCGTTGCGCACCCGCGTGGTCTTGGCGAGCACCATCTCGGCGCCCGACGCATCGACGCGCACCACGCCGGTGTCATCATCCAGCTCAAACGGGATCATCTCCCGCTTTTCGTAGACGACCTCCCAGTTTGAGCGCCGCTGCTGCTCCACGAGCAACCGCCAGCCCACGCACGGCCGCTCAGACATCGGCGCGGTGTACGCGTTGTCGGCTTTGACCGTGCCGCGGACCTCGTGCAACCCCTCGGACAGCTCGCCCATCGGCGTAGAGCCGATCTCAGCGAGCAGGCGCGCGTCCGAGAACGCACGCGCGCTCAACCATCCGGCGATCCCTGTCATCAGGGACCCGGCGGTCAGGCTCACGAGGGTGGTCAGATCGAGCAAAGCGCCAACATCCTTGCGCACCGCGATAACGGATTTGCCGCCGCTTCAACAGGCGGCTGATGGACTTTCTGTGGGTGCTTCGGTCTGGAGACGCCGAAGACGCGGCCACGGGGGGATAGAAGCGCCGCATGCCGAACCGCGAACCAGACCACGGCCATGCCCACACGCACGGCCACGACCACGGGCACGGCCATGACCACGCGCACGCGGCGAAGCCAACGCCGGCGCCCAGCGCGGCGCCAGTACACGCGCCAGGACACGCGCACGGCCATGATCACGGGCACAGCCATGATCACGGGCACGGGCACGGGCACGACCACGCAAAGCGCGTCCCACCAAGCCGACTCGCGATCGTGCTGGCGCTGCAATTCGCCTACATGGGGGTAGAGTTAGTCGGCGGCTGGTGGACCGACTCGCTCGCGCTGCTCGCCGACGCCGGCCACATGGCGACCGACGTGACCGCGCTGGCGATGGTGCTCGTCGCGGCGCGGATCGCACAGCGCCCAGCGACGCGCACGCAAACCTACGGGTGGCGGCGCGCGGAGGTGCTCGCGGCGCTCGCCAACGCCGCCGCGCTCTTCGCGGTAGGCGGCGGCATCGTCGTCGAGGCGTTCTCCCGGTTCAGCGACCCGCAGCCGATCGACGCGGTGCCGATGATGGGCATCGCCTTGGGCGGCTTGTTCGTCAACATCGCGGGGATCTACGCACTCGGCACGCCGGGCCACGGCGACCTGAACGGCCGCGGCGCGTGGCTGCACTTGATCTCGGACGCTCTCGGCTCGGTGGGCGCCGTCGCCGCGGGCGCGATGATGTGGAAGTTCGGCTGGATGTGGGCCGATCCGGCGATCTCGCTCGTGGTGTCGGCGCTAGTGCTCCGCAGCGCGTGGAGCCTGATGCGGGACGCCGCCTCGGTGCTGATGGAGAGCGCGCCGGCGCACATCGACGTCGACGCGGTCCGCGAGGCGCTGCTCGCCGAGCCCGGCGTGCTCGCAGTGCACGACCTGCACGTGTGGATGATCGCGTGGGGGGATGTGTCGATATCGGCGCACGTCGTGCTCGACACGCTGCGCTGCGCCGAAGCGCCCGACGTGCTGCACCGGCTCTCGGAGCGCGTTCGGCGCCGCACCGGCGTCGGCCACATCACGCTCCAGCTCGAGCCCGAGGGCTTCATCGAAGACCCGGTCCATCCGTGAGCCTCCATGTCCGCGCGTGACGTCCGCATCGGCCCCACCGCGCACTACACGGCCTACGCCTGGCATCGGCTCGGCCTGCCGCACGCGGAGCTGTTCGCCACGTCCACCGGCGCCGGGCTGTTCTGGACGCTGCGCGCGCTGGGCGAGTGGCTGGTGGTGCTGCACCCACGCCTGCCGTCGATGCTGCAGTACCTCGAGGCCCGGCACCGCGGCATCGAGGCGGCGCTCGAGGATGCCCGCCCCGACCGCGTGATCGAGCTCGGCGCAGGGCTGTCGCGCCGCGGCCTGACCTGGGCGGCGCGAGGCGTGCCGTACGTCGAGGTCGACCTGCCGCACATGGTGGCGGCCAAGCAGGAGCGGATCGCGGCGATGGCGCCGTCGGCGCTGCGCACGGCGGTGGCCGGGCGGCTCACGCACGCGGCGCAGGACGTGCTGGCGCCCGATTTTGCGGGTTGGCTGCGGCAGGCGGTGGCCGGCGCGGAGCGGCCGGTGGTCATCGCCGAAGGGGTGCTCGGCTACTTCGAGCCCGACGAGCGCGCGCGGTTGGCCGGGGTCATCGCGGCGGAGCTGCCGCCCGGCGGCCGGTTCCTGTGCGACCTGCGCGCGGCGGACGGCGGCGCGGCCATGCGCGTGGCAGTGCGCTTCCTGAAGGCCGGCATCTTCCTGGCCACGTCGGGGCGCGGCGCACGCGCGGACTTCACGGACGAGGCGGAGATCCGCTCGTTCTTCGCCGAAGCCGGGTTCCGCACCGCCGCTCCCGTGCCCGTGGAGCGCGCCACGCCGCACCTCGCGCGGCTGCGTCAGGGCGTACGCATCTGGGAGGCGGTGCGGTAGGTCCTACCTGCGCCGGAGCCCGCCGACCCGCAGCGGCGGGGGGCTCGGCCGCCGGAGGCTCAGCCGCCGGCAGGTGGTGGACGAGCGGGGTCGTCCGGCACGAGGTTCAGGCCTCGAACGCCGCTTCGAGATCGGCGATGAGATCTTCGACGTTCTCCAACCCGACCGAGAGCCGGATCAACCCGTCTTCGATGCCGATGGCGCGCCGCTTGGCGGGCTCGATGCTGGCGTGCGTCATCAGCGCGGGCACCTCGATCAGCGACTCCACGCCGCCGAGGCTCTCCGCGAGCGTGAACACGCGCGTGGCCGCCACGAACGCGCGGGCGCGCTCGAGGGCGTCCTTGCCGCGGCCGGGCTTCAGCTCGAAGCTGATCATGCCGCCGAAGCCGCACATCTGGCGCTGGGCCACGTCATAGTTGGGGTGCGAAGCGAGCAGCGGCGTGTAAACGCGCGCGACCTCGGGGTGCGCAGCCAACCACGCGGCGATCACCTTGCCGCTCTGCTGGTGACGATCCATGCGCACGCCGAGGGTCTTCAAGCCGCGCAGCACGAGGAAGCAGTCCTGCGGCCCGGGCACGGCGCCCGCGGCGTTCTGAAGGAACTTCAAGCGGTCATAGGTCGCGGTGTCGTTCAGCGCGACCATGCCCATGACGACGTCGCTGTGACCGTTCAGGTACTTGGTCATGCTGTGCACGACGAAGTCGGCTCCGAGCGCGAGCGGCAGCTGGAAGTACGGGGTGGCGAAGGTGTTGTCGACCGCGACGACCGCGCCGACCGCGTGAGCGCGCGCGCAGACCGCCGCGATGTCGCTCACCTTGAGCAGCGGGTTGGTAGGCGTCTCGAGCCACACGAGTTTTGTGCCTGCGGGGATGGCTTCTTCGAGGTTGGCCGTGCTGAAGTCGGCGTACGAAAACGTGACGCCCCAGTGCCGAACGACCTTGTCGAACAGGCGGTAGGTGCCGCCGTACACGTCGTCGCCGCACACCACGTGGTCGCCCGGACGCACGATGGTGCGCACGAGGTTGTCGGTGGCGGCGAGCCCAGACGAGAACACCAGCGCGTGGTTGGCGCCTTCGAGCGCGGCGAGGCACTCTTGCAGCGGCGTTCGCGTGGGGTTGTCCGACCGCGAGTAGTCGTAGCCCTTGGTGTTGCCGACGCCGTCCTGCGCGTAGGTGCTGACCTGGTAGATCGGCGTCATGACCGCGCCCGTGGCGGGGTCGGGCACCTGGCCGGCGTGGATGGAGCGAGTGTCGAAGCCCGCTTTGCGGTTCGTGCTCATGCGCTCGTCCGCTGGGTCGCGCCGGTGACCTTGGCGATGTAGTCGATGAGGTCGATGCGGGTGATGATGTCCACCGCCTTTCCTCCTTCAATGACGACAATCGCCTTGGAGCGCTTGAAGAGCTCGGTCAGGACGGTGATGTCGGTGGCGGCGTCGGCGGTGCTGTAGTTGGACTCCACCATCTCGCGCACCGGGCTGTCGCCGCGCGCGCCGGCGAGGGCGCGCTCGAGCAACCGGCTCTCGGACAACAAGCCGAGCACCTTGCCATTCTCCATGACCGGCACCTGCGAGATGCCGTTGAGCTTCAGCACGCCGATCACCTCGGTGACCTTGTGCTCGGGGCCCACGGAGACGATGCTGCGCGCGCCCTTGTGCTCGATGAGCTCCTTGACGCTGCCGAGGCCCATCTCCGGCTCGAGGTAGCCGTTCTCCCGCATCCAGTTGT
Source organism: uncultured Pseudomonadota bacterium (assembly GCA_903900265.1). Lineage (GTDB taxonomy): Bacteria > Myxococcota_A > UBA796 > UBA796 > SXON01 > CAIUMM01. The sequence goes on along the minus strand of CAIUMM010000121.1, from coordinate 115,733 downwards.
CGTTGTAGACCTTGGACAAGTAGCGCGCGCCGGAGTCGGGGAAGATCACCACGCCGCGCATGCCAGCGACGCCGTTGAGCTTCCACCACTTGAGCGCGCCCGCCATCGCGGCTCCGCAGGAAGAACCTCCGAAGATGCCTTCCTCGCGAACGAGGCGGCGGGTCATCACGAAGCTCTCCTTGTCGTTGACGCGCACGACGTCATCGACGAACGAGAAGTCCATGGTGGACGGGAGGAAGTCCTCGCCGATGCCCTCGACCTTGTAGTTGTAGGGCGTGGTGAGCTGACCGGTGTGGAAGTAGTCGAAGTACAAGGAGCCAACGGGATCGACGCCGACCACGCGCATCTTGGGGTTCTTCTCCTTCAAGTACTTGGCGGTCCCGGTGACCGTGCCGCCGGTGCCGAGCGAGCAGATGAACACGTCGAGGTCACCACCGAACTGCTCCCACAGCTCCGGACCGGTGCTCTTGTAGTGGGCGCGCGGGTTTGCGGGGTTGTGGTACTGGTTGGAGTACGCCGAGTTCGGCGTCTCCGCGACGAGCCGCTTGGCGGTCGAGTAGTAGGAGTTCGGGTCCTCAGGATCGACGTCGGTAGGACATACGACCACGCGCGCGCCGTACGCGCGCAGCGCGGCGCGCTTTTCTTCCGACTGCTTGTCGGCCATGACGAAGATGGTCTTGTAGCCGCGCACCGCCGCGACCATCGCCAATCCCGCGCCGGTGTTGCCGCTGGTGGCCTCGATGATCGTGCCGCCCGGCTTGAGCTGCCCGGTCTTCTCCAGATCGTCGATGATCTCCATCGCGATGCGGTCCTTGACCGAGTTCGCGGGGTTCAGGTACTCGACCTTCCCGTAGAGATCGCCCGGCAGGCCCGCCATGATGCGATTGATGCGCACGTTCGGGGTATCGCCTACACACTCAAGGATGCTGTTGTACAGGGGGCGCATGGAAAACCTCGTTCGGGGGCAAGCGGAATTGGGACGCGATCGAGCCCGCGTCTACCCCATGTGCGTGGTCGCGGCTACTGTTCGGCAGCGTGTCCGTGCGATCCGGGTCGGGCAGGTCTACCTGCAGGTCCGCGCCGTCGGTCGAGACGATCACCGTGCCGTCACGGTCGGTGCGGTACACCCGACGCCCGCGGTAGCGCGCCAGCGTGATGAGGTTCGGATGGCGAAAGCGATTGTCCTCGCCGCAGGAGATCACCGCCACCGCGGGGTTCACCGCCGCGACAAAGGCCTCGGACGACGAGGTCCGGCTGCCGTGGTGTGGCACCTTCAGCACGTCCGCGCGCAGATCGGCGGCGTGGTGGGCGACCAGCTCGGCCTCGCCGTCCTCCTCGACGTCCCCGCTGAACAAGAAGCGCCGGCGACCAAAGTCGAGGCGAAACACGAGGCTCTCGTCGTTGACCGGGTCCCGAGCGGCGCTCGTCCAGCCTAACCACGGGTGCAGCAGCGTCGCGGGCGCAGGGACCTGCGCGAACGCGACCTGGCGCGCCAAGCCGAGCAAGCGCGCGTACGCCTGCTCGCTCTCCCCGGACCCGCGGCCCGACCAATGGGGCGCGCGGGGCACGACCAGCGTGTCCACCACGAGGTTGCGGAGCACCTCCTCCAACCCGCCGTCGTGGTCGGGATGGGGATGCGACAGGATCACCCGGTCTAAATGGGTGACGCCCTGACGGCGCAGCGCCTCCAGCATCGCGTCGGGGGAAGGACCGGTGTCGACCAACCAGACGCGACCGTCGGGAAAGTCGATGATCGCGCCGTCGCCCTGACCGATCGCCAGAAACTGTACGATCAGGCGACCATCTTCGGGCGGCAACGGCCAGCGCATCCCTACCGCGAGCGTGAGCAGCACCAGCACCCGCAGCGGATGCCGCGGGGAGAGCGCAGCCAACGCCAGTAAAAACGCGCCACCCGCGCTCACCGCCGGGTGCCACGGTTCGACGTCGAGCGGCGACAGCACGCGCAACGATAGGTCCGTCGCGGTGTCCGCGACGGTCAGCAAAAACGCGCCGAGGGGCCCCCAGCGGGGCGCGAGCGCAAAACCCGCGACCGCGGCCGGGGTCCCCACCGTGCCGAGGATCGGCCCCACCAGCAGGTTGGTGAGCGGCGAGAGCGGCGACAAGGTCTGAAAATGCCACGCCACGATCGGCAAGGTGCCGAAGGTCGCGCCCAAGGTCGCGCCGAGGCTGCTCGCCAGCAGGTGCAGCGCCCGAGGAGCGTCGAGCGGCACCCAGCGGGTCACACGCGAGGACCACAGGAGGATCCCGGCGATGGCGCTGAAGGAGAGCTGAAAACCGATGTGATCGACCGCGCAAGGGTCCATCAACAAGGTACAGCACAGCGCGATCGACAGGCCCTCCCACGCGCCGATGGCCACGCCAAGCGCCCGACCACACGCGAGCGCGACCGCGAGCACCGTCGCGCGCACGGCCGAAGGCGGGGAGCCCGCGGCGAGCGTGAACGCGATCGCCGCGCCCGAAGCCGCGATCGCCGCAGGCCAGCGCAAGCCACCGTAGGGCCAGACAAAAACCAGCGGCGCACAGAGCCAACGGGCGAGAAACCACGCGACTCCTGCGACGATGCCGACCTGCAGGCCCGAGACGGCGATCAAGTGCCAGGTCCCGGTGCGCTGCAAAAGCAGCTTCTCTTCTGGAGGGACCTCGCCGGGTCGACCGGCCATGGCCGCGATCAACCCCGCATGTACGAGCTGCGTCGCGGGCGAGGGCGCGACGTCGGGCCCGGCGATTAGCACGTCGTTGGCGTACAAGGTGCGCGTGACGTGCGCGCGAGCGGCCGGCCAAAACGCGCCGGGCTCGCCGGCTGTGGCGTGGCGCGGGATCCCGCGCACGGTGCCCGCAGCGACGAACATCGCGCCCGAAGGCGGCGCCGCGCTCGGAAAAACAACGCGCATCCTCCCAAGTCGCGGCGTCCACGCGCCTCCCGACTCCGCGACCGCGCTCACCAGCACGTCGGCTTCGCGTCCCCGGGGAGCGCCTTGTACGGTGGCGCGGATCCGCGAAGGCCCCGAAGGCCCGCTCCCGACGCTGACGCTCGTGACGCTGCTGACGCCGAGCTCCGCGTCGGGAAGCGGCGGCGCGAGCCGGCCGGTGAGCGAAGCCCCGGCGCACAGCCCCGCCGCGAAGAGCGCGAGCCCCGCGGTCCGTCGCGATACAAGCGCGAGCAACGATAGCAGCAGGGCGCACAGCAGCAGCGTGACCACCGGCGTCGCGATGCACGGAGACACCAGATCGCCGAAGAGCACGCCGAGCGCGACCCGCACCAGCAGCGGAACCCGCGACCCAAAAACGAGATCCACGAGCGGGGAAACAGCGGCTGACGGACGTCGGTACATCTCCGGCGCGTGTGCAAGCCGCGTGCCCGTCACCCCCCGATGCCCGCCTCCACGTCCCGAGCCGCCGGCGCACGGGTTGAAAAATCAGAGTACCCTTGGCGGATGCGCGCTCGGCATCTCCCCCTCTCTGCTGCCATCGTCGCGGCCATGGTGCTTGGCCTCGTCGCGGGACCGGTGCTGGGGCCGAACGCCGCGCCGTTGGGAGAGCTCGGAAAGCTCGTCATCCAGCTGATCAAAGCGGTCGCGACGCCGCTGATCTTCTTCGTGATCGTCCACGCGGTGCTGACCACCGAGATCGAAGGCCGCGGCGCCCGACGACTGGTGGGCTTTGCGATGCTCAACGCCCTTTTTGCCCTGGGGACCGGGCTGCTGCTGAGCAACCTGCTGCATCCCGGGGCGCACCTCGCCGGAGCCCACGGAGCGTCCGGCGACGATCTCGCCGCGTACACCGGCAAGAAGGTCGAGCTGATGAAGACGATCAGCAGCTTCATCCCGTCGAGTTGGGTCGGACCTTTCGCCGACAACCTCGTGATCTCCATCGTCGGGATGGCGCTGCTGGTGGGGTTCGCGATGCGCCGCGTGCGCGCAGAGCAGATGCTCGAAGGAAAAACCGGCTACAAAGTCCTCGAAGACGGATTTGCCGCCGCGTTGGGCGTGCTCGAGGTCGCCTTAGGTTGGGTGGTGCTCGCGGTGCCGCTCGCGGTGTTCGGCGTCGTCGCAAAAACCGTCGGCGAGAGCGGCTTTGCGCCGCTGGTCGGGTTGGGTTGGTACGTTGGGGTTGGGCTGCTTGGGCTGCTGATCCATGTGGTGGTGACCTACCAACTGTGGCTGGTGCTGTGGGTGCGGATGCCGCTGCGGCGGTTCTGGGCTGCGGCCCGCGAGCCGGTGGTCTACGCGCTCGGCGCCAACAGCTCGCTGGCGACCCTGCCGATCACGCTGCGCGCGCTCGAAAAGCTGGGCGTCTCGCGTTCGGCCTCCACGCTGGGCGCCTGCGTCGGCACCAACCTCAACAACGACGGCATCCTGCTCTACGAAGGCATGGCGGTGCTGTTCGTCGCGCAAGCGAGCGGCATCGTGCTGACGATCCCGCAGCAGCTGACCGCGGCGGCTAGCTGCATGCTGGCGGCGGCGGGGGTCGCCGGGGTGCCAGAGGCGGGGTTCATCTCGCTGGCGCTGGTGCTCAACACCGTCGGCTTGCCGATCGAGCTGCTGCCGCTGCTGCTCACCGTAGATTGGGTGATCGCCCGCGGGCGCTCAGCGGTCAACGTGCTGAGCGACATGATGCTGTCGATCTTAATTGACGGGCGCGCAAGCGACGGGCGCGCAAGCGACGGGCGCGCAAGCGACGGGCGCGCTCAGTAGCCCCCGTTCAGGCCGAATCGCCCAGCTGCGCGCGCGGGCGGTCCCACTCTCCCGCGCAGAAGCGCCGCACCTGCTCGTACACATCGGGGTGCACCTGCAGCTCGTGATGCCGAACCCCGCCGAAGCGCGCCGTCTGGACCGGAAAGGTGCTGTGCACCGGCCCCTCAGCGCTGGGGACCTGCACCAGCAGGTCGCCGAAGACCTGGGACACCGGGTGCGTCGGGTCCTCGGTCAACGACCCGGCGATGAACGCCCAGGCGACGTTGGAGGGAGCGGGGATCTCCAGCGTGTCGGCCTCGCCCACCGGAATGCGGTCCGCGATCACCCCGTGACCGAGATCCTGAATCCCCGCGCTTCGGGCCCGCAGGATCGCCGCGGGGATGCGCGTGCCCGGCAGATCCACGGCGTGCAGCGCGTCTCCGACCGCGACGCCGAGCCGCTCCAAGGCCGCGCCCTGATGCGGCGACCCCAAGCACACCACACGACGCAGGAGCGGAAGCCAGCGCGCGCCTTGGACCGACGCGATCGGAACGGCGCTGCGGATGACCAGCCCGCCCATGCTGTGCCCGACCAGCACCAGCTCGTGCACCCCGCCCGGCCATCCGGCCACCAGCATCTCGAGCTGGGCGCTCAGCTCCGCGCCGTTGTCGGGGATGCGACGACCGGTGTTGTAGCGGGCGTAGACCGGGACAAAGCCATGGTCGCGCTCCAACAGGCTCCCGAACGTGGCCGCCGGATCGCCGAGAAAGCGCGCAGCATCCAGACACCACGACCACTCGGTCGTCGCCAGACCATGCACCCAGACCGCGATCTTTCGCCCCACCCCCCGCCCCTGGCGGTACGGGGGTGCCATCGCCCGCAGGCTCTCCGGCGTGAGCACGGTGTCCCCGTGCCGCAGCGACATACCCAAGCCCAGCGCGTTCCCCCGGCGGTGCAGATGATCGCCGACCACGCCGTTCACCGCGCCGATCAGCGCATCCGCGACCCACGCGCCCGAGCCCATCGCGTCGGATCGCAACGTCACCGGGACATCCTCCTCCACGGGGCGCCCGACCCCGTAGTCCAGAGCGCCATCGCTCACCGCTTCCACCGCGCGGTTGACGCCGCGCACGGTCGCCAGCACGCCGTGGGTCGCGGCCGCGCGCAGCCGATTGGCGCGCCGCACCGGCGCACCCCAGCTTGTCAGCGACGCCACCCGCTCGACCGCGCGCCCCGTGGAGTCATGGCCCTCGCCGACGAGGTTCGTGGTCGCGCTGACCGCGTCGTGCACGAGGGCCTTGAGGCCGCGCAAGGAGGAGTAGGAGCGCATGATTCCCAGAGCGTATGCCAGCCGCCCGCTACCGGGGGGGCGTAGAGGGACGGCGCAGCATCTGCGGCGTGGATCCGCGCTACGCGGAGCGCGCAAGCGCGCACAGCGGGCGCTGAAGGAATAGGCCGGGCGCAAATCGAGGCCCCCTTGCTGTACGCGCTGCTGTTCGGATCCGTCCTTCCCATCGTCGTGAAGATGAACGAGGTGCTTGGCCGCTCGGTGGGGCCGGTGCCCGCGTCGGTGAGCGTCCACGGCACCGGCGCGGTGTTCGGCGCGCTCTGCGTGCTGCCGTTCTTGGACCGCGGCTGGGTCGCGAACATCAGCGCCGCGCCTTGGTGGTCGTTCCTCGGCGGCGTGTTCGGCAGCATGCTCGTCGTGATGGCCAACCGCGCGATCGGCGTGCTGGGCGTCGCGACGTTCACCGCGGTCACCGTCGCGGCGCAGCTCGCCGTGAGCGGCACCATCGATCACTTCGGGCTCATGGGCTCGGAGATCCACGCGATGTCGGTGGCCCGGGCGAGCGGCATCCTGCTGCTCTGCGCCGGCGCGGTGCTGGTCGCCCGCGGGTAGGACCGAGCGCGAGAGCCGCGCGGCACAGCCCCTGCAAGGAGGGCTGCATGCACATCGCCCACATCGGAGCCAGCGGACTGGCGCTCAGCCACGCCGGCGCTCGCCTGCTCATCGATCCCCAGAGCGCCCCGGACGGCCCGACGGTGCTGACGTGGACCGAGACCGAGCGCGTCGCTGGGGTCCGCGCGCGCGCGCCTTCCGAGCTTGCAGCCGCGCAAACCGTGCTCGACTGGCTGTCCCGACCGGGGACTGCGCTCGGCGCCCAACCCGTGCACTTTGCAGGTTGGACCATCGTCGCGCTGCCGTTCGCGCCGATCCCCTACGCGACGCCACGCGAGGCGGTGCGAAAAGCGCTGTCGGCGGTGCGATCCCCGCTTCGCGCCTTCGAGCGCCTGCGCCATCTCGCACGGCGCCCCCACACGCCGCCGCTGGTGCTCTCGCTCACCCGCGAAGGGCGCACCATCGCGCTGCTCGGGCAAGCGCTGCATCGCTATACCTCCCGGCGCGATCTGGACCGCCTCGTGCAGCGCTTTCACGGCGCCGACGTGCTGATCGCGGGCACCGACTACGACGATGAAAAGGCGACCGGGCGCCATTGTGGCGCGTTCAACGCCAAGACGGTGGTGATCGCCGATCTCACCGGACCCGTGCGGCGCATGTTGCAGCTGCCAACGCGCCCGCTGACCACCGTGCTCCGCTCTGCGCCGAAAGGCACGCTGGTCCTGGAGGAATTTCAGCGGCTGACGATCGTGTGATCCGGTACCGACGGGGGTGTGAGAGCGCACGCACAGCCCTCGAGGACGATACCCTTCACGCATGACCCACCCGGTAGAACGCATCCAACTCACCGTTCGAGCGGCCGTCGCCGGCATGCTCCTTGGCGGCTTCATGAGCCTGTCCAACCTGTATGTCGCGCTCAAGACAGGTTGGAGCATCGGAGTTTCGATCACCGCCGGCATCCTCGCCTTTGCGATTTTCAGCGCCTTGCTGCGGTTAGGCATCGTGCGAAAGGCCTTCGGCATCCTTGAAAACAATGCGATGCAGTCGGTCGCGAGCGCCGCGGGCTACATGACCGGCGGCGGCACCGTCGCGGCGATCCCGGCGCTGATGATGATGACCGGCCAACCGATGGGCGGGATGCAGATGTTCGTGTGGATCACCACCATCGCGCTGCTGGGCGTGGTGATGGCGATCCCGATGAAGCAGCAGATGATCAACGTCGAGCAGCTGCGCTTCCCGACCGGCGTCGCCGCTGCAGAGACCTTGCTCGCGCTGCACGGCGAAGAAGGGGACGCCGCAGGCAAAGCAAAGATCCTGGGATGGAGCGGCGTCATCGGCGCGACCGTTGGTTTTTTGCGCGACGCAAAATCAAGCTACATCCCCTGGAACCTCCCCGAGAAGATCCAGGTCCCGTTCCTCACGCTCAAGGGACGACCGCTCGTCGACTACACGCTCGCCGCCGAAGGCAGCCTGATCATGGTCGGCGCCGGCGCGATCATGGGCTTCCGCGCGGCGTGGAGCATGGCGTTGGGCGCGCTCATCAACTACGGCGTGCTCGCCCCGCAGCTCTACGAGGCGGGCATCATCGACTCCAAGCTCGGCTACAAGCAGATCGTCGCGTGGAGCGTGTGGTTCGGATCGGCGATGATCCTGACCAGCGGGCTGCTGTCCTTCGCGTTTCAGTGGCGCACCGTCGTGCGCGCGGTGAAGTCGGTAGGCGCGGCGTTTGGCGTCCCCGACACGCTGGAGGAGCTCGCTGAGGTGCCGATGCGCTGGTTCTTCATCGGGCTGGCCGTCCTGACGCCAATCATCATCTTCCTCGAGTGGTTCCTGTTCGGCATCCAGCCGTGGATGGGCGCGATCTCGGTGATCCTCGGGTTCTTCATCTCCATCGTCGCGTGTCGCGCGACCGGCGAGACCGACACCACGCCCACCGGCGCGCTCGGGAAGATCACGCAGATCACCTTCGGGATGCTGGACCCCGGAAACGCGACCACCAACCTGATGACCGCGAACGTCACCGGCGGGATGGGGCTGCACGCCGCGGATCTGCTCACCGATCTGAAGAGCGGGTGGATCCTGAAGGCCGACCCGCGCCAGCAGTTTTGGGGACAGCTGCTTGGTGTTCTCGCGGGCTCGATCTTCGTGGTGCCGGCGTACCGGCTGCTGATCCCGACCGCCGACGAGCTGGGCACCGACAAGTGGCCCGCGCCCGGCGCGCAGACCTGGAAGGGCGTCGCGGAGCTGCTCGCCAAGGGCTTCCACACCCTGCACCCCAGCGCCCAGATCGCGCTCGCTGTAGGAGCGGGCTTGGGCATCGTGATAGTGCTGATCGAGCGCTCATTCCCGAAGGCAAAAGCCTACATTCCGTCCGCGACCGGGCTCGGGCTCGCGTTCACCACGCCCGGCTACAACTCGATCTCGATGTTCATCGGCGCGAGCATCGCGCTGTGGCTCGAAAAACGGCACCCAGCGATCGCCGAAAAGGGCGTCGTCGCCGCCTCGTCGGGGCTGATCGCCGGCGAGAGCCTGATGGGCGTGCTGATCGCGGTGCTCGTCGTCGCGGGGTTGTTGAACGGGTGACCCGGGAACGCGAGGCGCGTCAGCCGCCGAGCGTGCTGACCGCGATCGCCCAGGGGTCTCCGTCGTTGGCGCAGGTGCCGGACGCGCTCTGCGCATCCTGCGCGACGCCCGTACAGGTGCGCCAGTCGTAGTTCAAGCCATCGAGCTGCACGGCATCCCCGTCGATCACGCCGCCGTTGGGCAGATCATCCATCGCCATGCTCCACTCGGTGATCGTGAACGCGCAGGCGTCGGCGTCGAAGGTGAGCAGCGCGTCCATGGTCTCGTCGCCCATGCCGAACGCAGCGCCCGAGAAGGTCCACGTGCCGGACACCAGCTCCGTGCAGGAGTCTCCGCCCTGGAGCGCGGAGTCACCCGCGGGCGCGCCCGTGCACGCCAGCAAAAAGCACAGGGGAGACCATGAAAACAAGCGACTCAGAACCGACATCCGTGCACCCAGCGAGAAGAGAATGGCCCCTCTACTCCGCCGACGGTATGCTCCACACCTTGGAACCTCCATGCTGTGGATTCTGCTTGTCCTCGCCGCCCTACCCGCCCGCGCCGGTGAGCCCGTTTGGACGAGCGTCACGCCCGAGCTGATCGCGCACTACGACGCGGTGCGCATCGCGCTACGCAATGACCAACTGCAGGGCGCACAATCCGCGGCCCAAGCGCTCAGCGCGCTGCAGCCGGGAGACACGCCCGTCGTCACCGCCGCAGCGACGATCACCGCCGCGACCGAGCTGCACAGCGCGCGCCTCGGCTTCGGTGCGCTCTCGCAGGTGCTGATCGCGCGGTTGGGGAGCGCCTCGGGGGCGCCGAAGGTATGGGCGTACTTCTGCCCGATGTTCGACGGCTTCTCGTGGTGGCTTCAAGTAAAGCCCGGGATCTCCAACCCCTACATGGGCGAGGCGATGCCGGCTTGCGGCGAAGAGACCTCCGTAAAAGCCGCGGTCAAAGCAGCGACCAAAGCGGCTACCAACGCCGCGGCGCCGCGATGAGGTTTTATACGGGCCTCGTCGCGTTGGCGCTCGCGCTGTTCAGCGGCAACGCCGAGGCTGCGGCGTGCAGCTGCTCCCGCAACGTGGCGCTTCCAAGCGGCAATCTCCTGCGCTCCGGCGCGCTGATCGTCGGCCTCGACTACGGCATGAACCTCGAAGGGGACCCCGCGCTCTGGCGTGGCTTCAAGGTGATCGACCGCTACGGTGACAGCATGGCGGGGATGTACATGCCGCCGATGCTCGTGCAGATGGGCACGCTGACAGCGACGGTGGGCCTGCCCCAGCAGTTTTCCATCTCGACGTCGCTCCCGTACATGTACAAGGACAACCTCGGCGAGTCCGAGATGCCCGGGGACACCGACCTATCGTCGTTCAATGACGTGGACCTGACCGGGCGTTGGGGCCACCTGTCGCACGACACGCGCACCTTCTACGGCTTCGGCCTCGGCGTCACCTTCCCGACCGGCACGGTGATCGAGAACAGCGCGGTGCGCTCCGGCCGCGGCGTGATCGGCGGGACCGTCTCCGCGAACGTCGGCCGCAAGCTGAGCCCCCACGTCGGCGTCGCTGCTCAAGCCACGGCCAGCATCGGCGCCGGCGCGGACCAGACCGGCTACATCGTCGCGCCCAACGCCAGCCTCGTCGCCGGCGCGCGTTGGTCCCCGCGTGAAAATGGCCGCGTTGACCTTGCAGTGTTCGGCATCCAGCGCTGGACCGGTCAGGACCGCAAAGACGCCTTGGTGTACAAGAACTCGGGATCGATAGCCACCGACCTCGCGGCCGCGTTCGCCTACACCTTCTGGCGCGAGGACGTACGCTCCGCGGGCGTGATGCTGCGCGGCCAGCTGCCGCTGTTCCAGATCGTCGGAGACCCGATGTACGCCCAGAACTTCGGCGGCGCGGTGAGCTTCAGCGTCACCGCGCTCTGAGCGCGCGCCGCTCGCCGAACCATGGGGCGAGGTCGCCCCACACCGGTTGCAAAGCCCCGAAGCGCCGAGGTTCCCGACGACGACGGGCGCGTAAAAAATCACTTAGATATTCATCTTCTACCAAGGTCACTCCGGGCATGGACGTTGCGAAGCACCGGGTCGTACGTCCCCTCCAACGGAGTCCCCATGAACATCCTGCTCGCGCTCGCTTGCGCCGCGCTCCTCCACACCGCAGAAGCAGCGCCGCTACGGCCGCACTCCAGCGCCTACGGGCGCTCGTTGAGCGACTGGGCCAGCGTCTGGACCCAATGGGTCATGGCCATCGATTCCGATCGGAACCCGAGCACCGACCGGACCGGCGAATTTGCCCGCGAGGGCCAGTCCGGGTGTGGTTTTTAGCCGGCGGCGACAAGGACGAGCGCACCGTCACGGTCTCGTCGGGAAAATCACTGTTCTTCCCCGTCTACAACACCGTGTGGTGGAGCGAGCCCGGCGACGGTTGGGACGCGACGCTGCTGATGGCCGGCGCCAACGATTGGATCGATCGCGTCGACACGCTGAACGTCACCGTCGACGGACGCGCGCTGCGCAACCTGAGGGCCTACCGCGCCGATTCGACGCTCTCGATGTGGATCCCCGAGGACAACCTCGTGGATGCTTGGTACGGCGCCGAGTACCCCGGCGGAGAGTATGGACCTGCGGTGGCGGACGGCTACTGGGTGTTGCTCGCGCCGTTGTCCAAAGGGCACCGCGAGCTGCACATCGAAGGCGGCATCAGCGGGCCGGGCGGGCATTTGCTCGACGTCACCTACCACATCACCATGTTGTGAGCGTATAGTCTACCCTCACCCTCGGATTCCGATGCGTACGCTCCTGCTCCTGCCGCTCGTTGCCTGCTCGCTCGTGTGCCTCTGGGGCTGCCAGATCGACAACAAGCTCGGGCAGGAGACGGAAAACCCCGGCTTCGACTCCGGTGGGTCCGTGCCGTTCGCCGACCCGGCGATCACCGCCGATCCCAGCTTCGTCGCAGAGCTGGGCGTCTGCGGCAGCGTGCACAGAACGATCACGCTGGCCAGTACAGGAACCTCCGATTTGACCGTGGCCGACGTGGTTGTGGACGGGGAAGGCTGGACGATGACCGGCCCCGATCTGCCCTTGGTGCTCGCCCCCGGCGAGACCGCGGCGATCGAGCTCACCGGCACCGCTGGCTCCGCCACGCTGACCATCTCCAGCGACGCGAGCAATGATCCGGATCTGCAGATCCTGCTCGACGCCACCGCCGATCTCCCGCCTACGGTCACGATGATCAGCCCCAGCGCCGGATCGGTGCTCGAGGTCAGCGACACCGTGTTCACCGCCACGGTCACGGACGACTTCGATGCTCCGGAGACCCTCGCGCTGCAATGGTCGGGCAGCGTCGACGGGGTGTTGGGCACCGATCCGGCCGACAGCAGCGGCGCAGCGACGCTGAGCTGGATCTCCGCCGAACACAGCTCCGGCGCGCAAGACGTCTCGCTGACCGCCACCGACCACTGCGGTAACGCCGCGGTCGCCGCGCTCGATGTGTGCCAACAAGCCGGGTACATCGAAGACTCCATCGATCTGGAGTCCTGGAACTTCGAGGGCATGGCCAACTGGAACGGCACCGACGGCTGGCTGGAGCTGACCAAGCCGGTGACCGGTCAGCTGGCTTCAGCGTTCAACACCGCTGACGTCGTGACCGGCGACGACGTAGCCATCGAGTTCCAGTTCTACGTCAGCGGCGGCAGCGGCGCCGACGGGCTCTCGCTCACCGCGCTCGATACCGACCGGATGACCGGCTACCTCGGCGCATCGGGCGGCAGTATTGGCTACGGCTCCGACGGCGCATCGCCGGGCCTGCCGGGCTGGTCGATCGAGGTCGACACCTACGACAACGGCATGCCGCAGGACCCCACGCCGCTCGACCACGTGATGTTCACCTTTGACGGCAATCAAGCCAGCGGATCTGCGTGGGCGGCGCTGCCCGAGATGGAGGACGGCGCTTGGCACACGATGACCGTCGTGGTGAAAGATCCACACGTCACGGTGCAGATCGACGGCGTCGCGTACATCGACCAGGACATCAGCGGCTACTATGGCTTTCCAGCCATCGTGGGGTTCACCGCTGCGACCGGCTCCTTGACCAACTTCCATCTCGTCGACGCGCTGCAAGTGACCGAGTACGTCTGCCCGGAGTGAGCTACACCGGGTGAAAAGCCCCGGTCGCCGGCGTCAAGTTCGCGCACACATTGTCTGAGTGCCTGCACGCTACCGCCGCCTCTGGATCCTCCTCCTCGTCACGATGTTCGCGCCGTGGCGCGCCTGGGCGGGCACGCAGGTGACCATCGCCGCCGCGGTCGGCCCGGACCTGCGCACCGTCACCGGCACGATCACCGTCACGCAGACCAGCCGGCTCATCGCCGACGCCAAGGACCACCTGTACATCGCGGTGATGTTCTGGGCCTGCGACAGCACCGCCGACGCGTTGACCGAGGCCCTCGGCGCCCGTGTGCGCGCCGGCGTCGACGTGCGGCTGATGACCGAAGGGCTGTACCGCGAGACGATCACCCGCCGCTGCATCGATCGCCTCGAGGCCGCCGGCGTGAAGATGGTCAACCACCGCGACGCGCTGCGCGCCTCCAGCTTCGGCGCGGTGCTGCATTGGAAGGTCTGGATCCGCGACGGCGAGGAGCTGATCATCGGCGGTCAAAACGTAGGCAACTACGAGAACAGCTCGGACGGGTTCAACTTCCTCGACCGCGACAACGACGTGCTGGTGCGCGGCCCGTCGGTGGCGGACGCCGAGACGGCGTGGTTGGATGCCTGGGACGCGCGCGGCGGCGCGGGAGGGACGAGCGCGGCGCGCGCAGCGGTGACCGCAGCAAAGGCACAACAGGAGCGGGAGCACCTGCGCGGGGCGGCCAACTATGCGCATTGGTTGCAGGATCCTGCGACACGAATGGACGGCAACTGTCGGGTGATGATGCAGGGCGTACACGCGACGCCCAACGCCATCGCGCCGGTCGTGCAGCGCTACCTCGATGGGAGCCAGCGGCAGGTAGTGTTCTCCTCGCCGACGGTGCGCTACGACTACAAAGAAAGCATAAACACCAGAAATACTGGGCTCGCCGTACACCGCTTGATGCGATCGCTGCGCGAGGACGTCCGGCCGGGGCGCAAGGTAGTGGTGCTCACCAACGGCGTCGGCGGCGGGATGGGCGAGTCGCAGACGTGGCTACGAGCGCGCCGAGACCACGCGCTTCGTCGAGAGCAGTGGGCGTTCTACGGGATTCTTCGTCAGTTCAACGAGCTGGTCGCCCGGCGCTCCGCGGTCGCAAACCGGGCGGTCACGCTGCCGCTCGCAGAGAACCCCAACGTCGAAGTCTGGACGTACTTCCAGTACATCCACACCAAGATCTGGCTTTTTGACCGCGTCGCCGCGATGGTCGGGAGCTGGAACCTCGACGAAAATTCCACCGATCTGAACCCGGAGGCCGCGATCCTCTGCCTCGATCGCCCGCTTCGCGACGCCGTCGAAGCGGATCTGACCCTCGCGCTGGTCAACGCGGTGCCGGAGATCAGCGCACCGACAGGATCGGCGGACGTCGCAAACGTTCAGAATTACTGAACGACCCGCCCACTCTTTATCAGCAACACCGCGCGAGTAGCCGAGGTACGCTGGAGGGGTAGGAGTCTCCATGCTCATCCTCGCTCTGCTCGCGTGCTCAGACTACGCCGTCACCAACGTCTGCGTCGAAGAAGGCGGTGCCTTCGACATCGAAGCGGTCTCCACGCTGCAAGACGCCGCTGGATACCCCGGCGCGCGCGACGCGGTGAACCTCGAGTACGACGCCAGCGCGCTCGCCGAAGGCGAGAGCTGGCGCATCACCGGCGTAGACGTGCTGGCGATGGTCCCCGAAGCGATGTTCAACCGCTACCAAGGCGGCGACGTGCTGCGCGTCGACATCTGGGACGCGGGGCGTCCGCACGACGAAGGCGACTGGTCGGTGGAGCAGGCGATCGACCCCGCCACGCTGGATTGGACGTCCGTCACGCTCCCCCGCGACGCCTATTGGGCCGGCCAGCGCGACGAGCTGGAGCAGCGGCGCGCGTGGATGTCGTTCGACTTCAGCGAGCTCACGCCGATCACCGGCATGGAGTCCGGCCAATACGCGGTGGCGGTGTCTTGGGGCTCAGAAGGGTTGCCGACCATCGGGTATTCCAACTTCAACCTCGCGTGCAACCGAAACTGGACCGACTACGGCGACGGCACGTGGACGCTGAACTCCGCCGACGGCGACGGCGCTGAGTGCTCGTGGCCGATGCTGCGCGTCAACGTCGAGACCCGCACCGCCGACGATTCGAGCTGTACGGGCGAGACGGTCGCGATTTAGGTCAGGCTCGCTGCCCGCTGTTGGGTGGTCGCGCGCGACAGCCCCTTGTGCACAACCATCAGAAAAGCGAAGCCGACCGCGAGCCAGAAGCCCACGATCGCGCTGGTCCAGGCATCGGCGGTGTGGGAGTGGGGGACAAGGTCGGGGTGTGCGTAGGCGGCGGTGATGAGCAAGAGCATCGGCGCGGTCTAACTGCACGGAGCAGACAACGGCCCGTTATTCTCTGCCCGTGCCCTCCCTCCGGTTGAACCCCGACCCCGCCCCGTGCCGGCATGGATGAGCGCGACGCGATCGCCGCGCGCGTGGTGCACAACGCCGCCACGTCCGGCGGCGGGCCGTGGACCTTGGAGGTCTACCCCACGCTGCGCTGCAACCTGAGCTGCCAGTTCTGCGACACCACCGATCGCCACCGCAAGCCCCAGAATGAGATGAGCGGCGCGCGATGGTCCGAGATCATCGACGAAGCCGCCGATCTGGGCACACAGCGCATCATGGTGCTCGGCGGCGGGGAGCCGCTGCTCGCCGAGGCGGCGCCGGCGATCTTCAGCCGCGCCAAGCTGCGCGGGCTGACCGGGTTCCTGACGACCAACGGCACTCGCCTGTCGCGGTTCGCGCCGCTGCTCGCGCAGATCGGCTGGGACGAAGTGCACGTCTCGATCGACGGCGCCACCGCGAGCACCCACGATCGCTTGCGGGGTCAAGCGGGCGCGTTTCGTCAGAGCGTGCGCGGGCTGTGCGCGCTGCGGGGATTATCCGGCGCGCCCCGGCTCGGAATTCACACCGTCGTAACCCGCGAGAACCTCGAAGAGCTGCCCGACCTCGTACGGTTAGGCGCGGCGTTGGGCTGCGCGCGCGTCGAGTTCGACCACCTCATCGCCTACCGGCCCGAGCAGCTCCGGCTCGCGCTGCAGCCCGCCGATCAACCAAGGTTGGAGGCTGCGGTCTCTGAAGCGCTCGCGACGGCCCGAACGCTCGGGATCGAGACCACCGCCGAAGCGCTGCTCCGCCCGCGGGGGCTCAGCACCCCGCCGCCCGCGCCTGGTGTGGGGCTCGCCGCGGCTCCGTGCCTGAAAGCGTGGCACCACCTCGTCATTCAGGCCGACGGGCGCGTCTCCCCCTGCTGCGTGCTCGCCGGGGAGGGCGGCCCGATCCGCGATAGCGGCCCGATCGGCTCAGGCGGCTCAGGCGGCTCAGGCGGCTCAGTCGGCGCCGCCTGGACCCACGATCCGTTTCTGCAGACTGTCCGCACGTCCATGCTCCAAAAAACGCCCTTGCCGCGCTGCCGCGAGTGCTCCGAGAACATCCTCGTGCACGAGCGCGCGATCCGCGATCGCCTGCCGAATTCTCCCCAAGTCGCGGGTCAGGGCGCGGGTCAGGCGGCTACGCTCTCCGAGCCTGCATGAACGTCAACCTCGAGCTCACCGACCACTGCAACATCCGCTGCCGGATGTGCAGCCAAAGCCTGCGGGATGAAGCCCACGGTGCGCCGATGCGGTTCATGGACTTCGAGACCTGGCGGCGCGGGCTCAACGGGCTCGCGGGGCTTGCGGACGTGCACCTGTGCCCGCACTGGCTGGGCGAGCCCACGCTGCATCCCGAGTTTGACGCGTTCGTCGAATATGCTTTTGCAGTGAACCGCGACAACCGCTTGTTCTCTAAGTTCAAGCTGCACACCAACGCGGTGATCCTCTCGGTGGATCGGGCGCGCTTGCTCGTGCGCCTCGCCCATCATCCGGGCGCTGCGGCGGGCACCTTCGAGGCGATCCACTTCTCCATCGACGCGTACTCCCCGGCCGCCTACCGCTTCGTCAAAGGCGCGGACCATGGCGAGCGCGTGTACCGCAACGTCGAGCGCTTCCTCGAAGTCCGCGGAAAAGCTCGTTTTCCGGTCGTACACCTCACGCTGGTCGTACAGGACGGCAACCGCCATGAAGCCGCCGCGTTCGTCGACCACTGGTCCCAGCGCTTCCGTGCTTTGGGACGCGAATTTCGCGTCGCCGGAGACTGGCCGCCCTTCGATCAGGACGCGATCTACCTGCGCCGCTTGAACACCGGCGACCAAGCAAGCGCCGACCGCTGGCACGCCGCCGCCTGCGCTGCGGTGGGCATCGCCGCAGAAGCCCGGCTCCCCGGCAGCTTTTGATCTGGGCGCTGCTCGCTATCGCCGGCTGCATGGGCACGCTGCGATCCGACGAGGGCACCGACCGCGTCCGCAGCGCGCTGTGGTTCTCCGAAACCGCCGAAGGTCCAACCCAGACCTTGGTCCTGATCACCAACTCGGCGCTCCCCTGCGCCCCCGAGGACACGCCCGATGACCCAGCGACCGGCCTCGACGAGCAAGCCGCCGCGCTGCAATACTGGAACGCACAAGTTTCGAGCGCATTTTCACGCGAGGGCGCGATCGTCGTGATGCTCGGACTCTACACCTGGAGCGCCGATCGCGCGGGCGACTACGCGCTCACCGAAGACGCGCTCGAGCAGCACCTGAGCCTGCTCGAAGCGTCCCCGAGGGTGGGCTTCGGCGCGTGGTTGCGGGTGAACGAGTCGGAGGTGACCGAGACCAACGGCATCTTCTCCAACACCACGCCCACCGACGTCGACGTGGACGCGGCGGCGGCGCCGCCGAGCGTCGTGACCCTCGACGAACCCGACGAGGAGCAGCTCATCGGTGATTTTGAGATAGTGCCCGCCGGGGTGACCGGCTCCTTCCACGCCACGCAGTGCGCCAACGCCGCGCTGTACACCGCCGTGGTCGCCGAAGTGATCGCGCTCCAGTACGCGCCGTGACGCCTGCGAGGCAGGTGCTTAGACTATGCTTCCCCTTCAACCCCCTTTGTTACGGTGCTCCCCATGTTGACCTCTCTCCTTCTGCTGTCTCACCTCGCGAACGCCGGCTCCGAAGTAGGCAGCGTCAAAAAGTTAGGAGTAGGCGTCACAACCGGCGATCCCTACGTCGGGGTCACCGGCAAATACTGGGTCTCCGACAAGAGCGGCTTCGCGGTCTACGCCGGGTCGGCGTTCACCTACCACACCGTGAAAGCGTCCTTCCAGAGCAACTTCGTCACCGTGGGTGAGGACTGGAGCTTTGGGCGCCTGCCGATCTACTGGCACGCCGACGTGCTCGTCGGTGCGTACACCGTGCCCCCCTACGTAGAGCCGGTGGTCGCGGTGGGCGGCGGCGCAGGAACCGCGCTGCAGTTTGAGGCGGTCCCCGCCGAGGTGTTCGGTGAGCTCGGCCTCGCCGGCGGATACAACGGCTTCTGCGCCAGCTACGCCGCATATGCCGGCGCTGCGTGCTTTGTGCGCCCGCTGGTCTCCTTCGGCGGACGCTGGTACTTTTAGGGCTGTCGCCGCGGGGCTTCGTTGAGGAGATCCTCGTACACCGCGCACAGTTGCGCGGAGAGCGCATCAAAGGACAAGTGCCGCTCAAAACGGTCGCGGCACGCGTCCCCGGCGTTGGGATCGGCGAGCACCCTGCGCACGCCTTGGGCGAGCCCCTCCGCGTCGCCGACCGCGAACCGAGCGCCACAGTCGCCCAGCACCGCTTGAAAGGCCGGGATGTCGGTGACGACCGGGGGAACGCCCAGCGCCATCGCCTCGAGCACCGCCACGCCGCACACCTCGCGCAGCGAGCTTTGCACCAGCACATCGGCGGTGCGCATCAACGCGATCACCGCGTCATGGCGCAGCGTCCCATGCAGCCGCACGCGGTCGCCGAGCCGCCGCGCGTAAGCCTGCACCGCCGCAAGCATCGGCGCGTCCGTCCAGCACAGGTGCAGCACCGCGTTCGGATGCGTGCGCAGCAGCCGCTCAAAGCCGGCGAGGGTGGTGAGCGGATCCTTGACCGCGTCGAGGCGCCCGACGCAGAGCAGCACCGGGTCTACGCCGCGCTGCCGCGCAACCGGCTGCAGATCCACCGAAGTCTCGAGCACGACGCGCACGCGCTCCTCCGGGTACCCGTTCGCGATCCACCCATCGGCGTGCGACCGCGTTGTAAACAACAGCCGTTGCACCTTGCTCAGCGCGTGTTTTTCGAGGGCCCGCCACGCCGGGCGACGCGCCGCCGCCCCGCCGTGAAAATGCGCGAGGAGCGGCACCCCAAGGCGTCCAAGCGACAGCAGGTGCGGGTACGACACGAGGTCAAAGCTGTGGATCAGGTCTGGCGGATTGGCGCGCAGCACCCGTTCTACGTGCGGCGCGGGCGTGCGGAGCGCGGGCCAGCGGTCCCCACAGGCCCGACCCAGCTGCCGCGCCACGCGAATGGCAGGATCGGCGCGGCGAAAATGCCAGGGGATGGCGGTGCCATGGGTATCAACGGCGTCGGCGTCAAACTCCGCCTCGACCACCACGCGCACGTCCAAACCCCGGTCCGCCAGCGCCCGCGCGTAGCCGCGCCGGGTGAAATCTCCCGCGATGAACGCGGCGGGGCTGGTCCAAGACGGATCGTGATGCAAGCTGAGCAGCGCGACCCGCGTCATCGAACAGCGCCTGACACCGTTACGACCGTGTCGGCCGCACACCGCGCGCGATCACGTCCAAAACCCGCACCAGCTCGGGCTCCGGGGGGATGAGCCCGTCCAACACCATGTCGGCCGCGGCCTCACACGGCGCGACAAAACGCTCGTGCATCGGGCGCACGGTGGTCAGGTACTGCTCCGCCACGCTGCGCAAGGTGCGACCGCGCTCGGCGCAGTCCCGCAGCAAGCGACGCAGCAAGCGCACATCGTCGGGACAGTGCATGAACACCGTCAGGTCGCAGCGCGCGACCAGCGCAGGATCCGCGAGCACGAGGATGCCCTCGACGACCACGATCGGGCGCGGCTGCACCTCTTTTCCTGCGACGCGGCGGTGGGTCACAAAGTCGTAGTCGGGCAAACGCACCGGCTCATTCCGGCGCAGCGCGTCGAGGTGTTCGACCAGCAGCGAGGTCTCGAGCGCGTCGGGGTGGTCAAAATTGACGCCCTCAGCGTTCGGGCAATCCCGGTAGTACCGATCGTGAGAGATCAGCAGCGCGCCGGTCCGCGCGACCAGAACCTCGGCGAACGTGGTCTTGCCGGAGGCGGTGCCACCAGCGATAGCGAGAATGTAAGGAGGAGGCTGCACCCCCGGCGTCTAATCGACTGCCCTACATTTGGTCAGCCCCCGTCGCATGTGCGCCGGTGCCGTCCATGTAGTCCACGGTGCCCTTGATGACCTCCTGGACGAGGTAGTCCGGGTCCACGACATCGTCGATCACCGTCTTCAACCAACACCAACTGGCGTTGTACCAGATCAGTTCGCCATCCGGATTCGGAACCCACAGCTCGATGGTCCACCCGTAGACCAAGCCGTTCTGCGGCTCCGCGTTGGGATCGTCCAGCTGCTGCCAGCCCGGCGACTTGACCCAGGACCGGAAGATCAACGTGTCGGTCTCCGCGTCCCCTCCGACATCGGACATATCCAGCGTGATCCAGCGATAATCCTTGCCCATGCCGTAGGGAATGACGACGTTGAACGCGCTGGCTTTCTCGATGACGTTGTCGGTGACCAGTCCTTCGCCCGCGGCAAAGCTCTCGGCGTCGCCCTCGACGATGGTGCGGTCCCAGGTCTGATAGCTCGGATCGGCGAAGCTCTGATCGGCCTCGGGCACGATGGCGACGTGCTGTTCGAGGGTGCCGGGCACACGATGGGTGACCGCGATGCCTTGCTGCATGCTCAAGTCCGGGTCGCCATCCTCACCGCCATCGTACGGCATCGCCGCGACGTCCTCGGCCGCGATGTCCGCGAGTGAAAAGCCGTCTTGCTCGTCCACGTGCACGAGCAACCACTCGGTCAACGCCTGCGCGGTGACATGCTCTTCGTCCCCGGTGGTCTCAAAATCCCGAAGCAGCGCGACCGACAAGTCATCGACCGTCATCGGCGCCGCGGGCGGTGGCTTGGCACAACCCACCGCGAGGGTGGCAAAAGACAACAGGAGCGCGCCGATGTGAAGGTTCATCTCCACAGTGTACCGCAACTTCTACGAAGGAACGGCGCGCAGCGAAACGCCGGAAACCAAAAGCAAAGAAGGCCCGCCGTTGCCGACGAGCCTTCTTGACCGACAACGACGACTATTCGTCGTCAGGTCCGCCACCGTCAGAACCGCCGCCGTCCTCGCTGTCGCGATCACGGCGGTTGCCCTTACGACGCTCCCACTCGGCCTGCTTGCGGTTGCGCTCTTCGTTCACGTCGGACTCGGGGCGACGACGGCCACCGCCGCCACCACCACCACCGTAGCCGCCGCCGCCACCACCGTAGCCGCCGCCGCCACCGCCGCCGTAGCCACCGCCGCCACCGCCGCCGTAGCCGCCGCCACTCGGACGAGCGCCACCGCCGCCGTAGCCGCCGCCACTCGGACGAGCGCCACCAAATCCACCACGGTCACCGCCGCCGCTGGGAGCACCGCCGCCCCAACCGGCACCGCCGGAAGGACGGGGAGCGCCGCCGGAAGGAGCGCCACCGCCCCAACCGCCGCCAGGAGCGCCACCGCGGTCGCCGCCGCCGCCGCCCCAACCGCCGCCACCGCCAGAGGGAGCACCGCCGCCCCAACCGCCGCCGCCACCAGAGGGAGCGCCGCCACGGTCACCACCGTAGCCACCGCCGGGAGCGCCGCCAGGAGCGCCGCCGCCCCAGCTGCCACCGCCGCCGCCTTCAGGGCGCGGGCCACGATAAAACGGCGCCGGAGCACCGGGATCCCGAGGACGACGCGGAGGGCCACCGGGACCCATTCCGCCGCCACCGCCACCTTCGCGGGGCCGAGCGATGTTCACCTTGAGGGGACGCCCCTCCATCATGAACCCGTCGAGCGCCTGAACGGAGGCTTCCGCCTGCTGTTCGTCGGCGAGCTCAACGAAGCCGAAGCCACGCGGCCGGCCCGTTTCACGATCGGTGATGAGGTTGACAGAGACGACTTCACGGCCGTCCTGACCGAAGACGTTGCGCACGTCTTCTTCGGTGATTCGGTAAGGGAGATTTCCCACGTATACGTTACGAGACATTCGGCCTGACTAGCGAGTGGTTGACGGGATTCGAGCCAGACACGATGAACGTGCACGGACCGACGAGGAAAGGAACAACAAACAAAGAACCGATCACGAGTACCAAAGTGTATCAGAATTCGGAGCCGGTAGCGCTACCATTGAAAGAAGCCTTCGGCAGCCCACTGACTCCGCACGAGGAACCAAGACTCTGCGAGGGCATCCCGAGATGCGCCGAAACCGACGGCTTTTCCTGACAAACGTAGGCCGAGGCTGCCAAAGCGCACCTGTGCATCGCCGCCCGCCATCGCCGCAGGACCGGGGCTGACCACGTAATTGCTGTGTTCAAAGCCGGGGTGCGTGGGGTCGGTGTTGGCGAACCAAACGGCGCCGCCGCCGGCGCGGATGAAGAAGTCAAAGGCCCACGTGCGCGGCTGGGGGTGCGGGATGCGGATCCCCGGCATCAAGTACACGCCGTGGCGCAGCTCAAAATACGAAGAGTATTCGAGGTCCTCTGCAGCGATGCCGCGGGCCATCGGCGCCACCGAGGCAAAACCACCGATGTCCATCGCGATGATGCGCGTCAACCGCGAGTCAAAGCCGCCGGTGATGCCGAACGGAGAAGGAGCGTCAACGTAGCTTACGCCCACGTGCACACGATTCTGCGGTTCCAAGACAGAAGACGCTTTGGCTGGAACCACCCAGGCGAAAAACACCAACGCGAGCGATAGCAACCGGACTCCGAACCTTGGGGGCACTATAGCAGACCCTCCGCGCTGTCGAGTAGGAATTTGCGATCAGACATCAGTACCTTTGGCGAACAGCCAATCATGCAGCGATAGCAGCCCAGCGAGGTCATGCACCTCTCCGGACTGCCGGTCGATCTCGACCATCGGGACCCCGGCCGCCTCGTTGGCGAGGTGTCGAACCCAGTGAGCCTCCAACGCCGTAAGCTCGCGCAAACGACGATGCGCGGCGCCAAGCCGGGCGAGCATCTGCGGGGCGAGATCCGGCATGATCTCTCGGGCCTTGCGACCCAGCAGCGCGTCCACGTCGGGGTTCAGCAAGCGCGCGCGGTGCAGCTGGTTCACCACCACCGCGCCGATGCGCAATTTCCGCGAGCGCAGCTCTTGAAGGAAAAAGTTGGCGACGTCTACCGAGGGCTCGTTGGGCGCGCTCACCACCACGAACGTGGTGGCGGCATCGCCGAAGATCCGCGAGACTGCCTCGTGACGCTCGCGCATGCCGTCGTAGAGATCCCGAAACAAGGTGAAGAACACGGACAGCTCAGCGAGGAAGTCCTTGCCGAAGATGTGGCCGAGCAAGCGGTAGACCACCGCGGAGGTGCTCAACATCAGCCGCTTTCCGAAGGGGCCGTCCTCTTCAGAGGTCAGGAACCACTTCATGACCTGCCGATCGAGGAAGCGGGCGAGCCGTCCCGGCGCCTCCAGAAAGTCCAGCGCGTTCTTGACCGGAGGCGTGTCGAGGACGATCAGGTCGTAGCGCCCTGAACCGTACACGTCATAAAGCCGCTCGGTCGCCATGTATTCTTGGCTCCCCGAGAAGCTCCCGGCGATGGATCGGTAGATGCGGTTCTGGAAGATCGCGTCGCGGGTGCGGGCGTCTTTGGCGACCTTGGAGATCACATCGTCCAGCGTGCTCTTGGGATCGAGCATCATCGCCCACAGCTCCCCTTTGGTCTGCGCCGCGCCATCGCCCAACAAGCGCTCCAGCGGGATGCGCACCTCGGTGTTGCCGATCTCCGAGAGCCCCAGCGAATTCGCCAGTCGCCGCGCCGGATCGATGGTGAGCACCAGCACGCGCCGGCCGGAGAGCGCCGCCCAGAGCCCGATCGACGCAGCCGTCGTGGTCTTGCCGACCCCGCCCGAGCCTACACACACCAAAAGGCGCTGCCCGTTGGCCAGCGCGATCAACGGACTTGGCGGCTTCATCGTACCACTTCGCCGACCAGATCGACCCGGGCGCGGCTCTGACGCGCGAGCGCGGCGGTCAGCTGTCCGACCACCTTCGCCGCGCCTTCCCCACGCCCCAGCACCGGCAACACCACGACGCTTGGGCCGGATCGGCCGGCATCGCCGCGCAAGCGGGTGAGCGCTTCGGCCGTGGCGCGCTCGAGGCGCTCCTCCCAAAGCCCAGCCTCGACCAGCTCGCGCGCTTCGGACCCCACATCCGCTTGGTCCAACCGCGAGAGCAGCTCTTGTTCACCCGGAGTGAGCGAGGCCGGAGTGGCGCGATTGAGCAGCACCAACGGCTGACGCAGCCCCGGCACCTCCGCCGCGATGCGCGCACGCGTCTCCATCGTCTCGTTGACCACCATCTCCTCCGGCAGCGAGACGACGACGAGGTTGGTGTCGGGCCGCCGCAGCATCGCGTCGATCTCCTCGGCGCAACGCCGAATCGGACCGCTGTCGAACAAGCGCCGCGCAGTGGAAACCACCGACAGCATCCCGGCGGCGTTGCCCGACGCGGGCATGTCCACGACGACCAGATCAAACTGCTCGGCGAGGCGCACGACGCGGTGCAGCAGCATCAAGTCGCGCGCACCCGGCGCGGCTTCGAGGAAGATGCTGATCATGCGGTTCTTCATGATCATCCGAACGATTCGACCGACCCCCACCAGATCAGCGAGCCAGTCGTCGAGCGCGGGCATCCACTCGATGTTGCAGATGGAGAGCGCAGCTGCGGCCCGGCTGCCGGCGCCGGTCGGAGCGCCGGACTCTACGCGCTGCGGCTCATAGGTCGGAACCTTGCCGAAGATCGCCGTGAGCGACGGGCGTTGGTTGTCGAGCTCGCACAACAGCGTCTTGCGCCCCTGCGCAGCGGCGAACCGCGCCGTAGCGGCAGCGAGGGTGGTTTTTCCAGTCCCGCCCTTACCGGTCAGCAACAGCACCCGGGACCGAAAAAGCAGACTGGAGTCTGCGGACCCTACCCCAGACGCTACGCCTGGGTTCAACGCTGCTGCGGGCTCTGCCATTCGTTACCAGCGCACCAGCGACGCACCCCAGGTGAGACCCGCACCGAACCCGGCGAGCAGCACCAGCTGGCCCTTCTGGATGCGCCCCTGCTGCACCGCTTCGTGCAGCGCGATGGGGATGCTCGCCGCGGTGGTGTTCCCGTAGCGCTGGATGTTGTGGACCACTTTGTCAGCGGGAAAACCAAGCTGCCGTGCGACCATTTCGTTGATGCGAAGGTTGGCCTGATGGGGAACCATCACGTCGACGTCGGCGAGGGTGTAGCCGTTGCGCTGGAGGATGCTCTGAATCACCTCGGGCAGCCGCTCGCACGCGTGCTTGAACACGCTGCGCCCATCCATCTTGGGATAGTGCCGGCCGGCCTCCATCATCTCTACGGTCAGCCGCGGGTTCAACCGGCTGGCGGGCACCTCGACCATGAGGATCTCGGCGAAGCGGCCATCGGCGTGCAGCTCGGTGTCGATCACCCGCGAGTCGTCGGAGGCGGCGCCCACAACGGCCGCGCCGGCGCCATCGCCGAACAGCACCGCCACATCCCGACCGCGGGTGGAGATGTCCAACCCGGTGGAATGGACTTCGCTACCGACAACGAGGACATTTCGCGCCATACCCGAGCGGATGTAGGCGTCCGCGGTCTTCAAGCCATACAGGAAGCCGGTGCACTGGTTGCGGATGTCCATGGCGGGAACGCCGGGGATCCCCAACCGAGCCTGAAGCAAACAGCCGCTGCCCGGGAAGTTCAAGTCCGGCGAGAGCGTCGCGAACAACACGAGATCGATGTCCGCGGCGGTCAGGCCGGCTTCGGCCAAGGCCTCGCGGCTGGCGTGCTCGGCGAGCTCGCTCGCCCCGACGTCGCCTTCGATCCAGTGACGCTCTTTGATGCCGGTGCGCTGGGTGATCCACTCGTCGGTGGTCTCCATCAACACCGCGAGGTCGTCGTTGGTGACGGTGCGGGGCGGGACGTAGTGTCCCATGCCAAGTACGGTGCTTCCTGCCATTTTTAGCCTCCGGTAAGATCAAGGGTGCGCGCCGGCGATGGCAGGCTCACACGTCGAGGTTGCGGACGTTGAGCGCTTCCGTTTCAATAAACACGCGGCGGGGTTCGACTTCATCGCCCATGAGCTTCGAGAACCAGCTGTCGGCTAGCTCAGCGTCATCGACTTGTACCTGAAGCAAGGTGCGATTCTTCGGATCCAGCGTGGTGTCCCACAGCTGCTCCGCGTTCATCTCGCCCAGACCCTTGTAGCGCTGGAGCTCCCAGCCCTTTTCAGCGGCGGCGAGGATGTCAGACCGCAGCTCGCGCCAGGTGTGGCGCAGCTCGCCATCTTCCACGCGCGCCGGCAACGCGAACGTGGCGCTCAGCGACTCCCGCGCCGCGAGCAGCACTTGCAGCTCAACGAGATCCGCCGCGCCGAGGCGCGTCACGCGCTCCAGGCTGTCAGCGAGGGTGCGCACCTCGATGCTCTCGCCATCATCCGACACCGCGAGCGAGAGCACGTCCAGCTCGGGCACGCTGACGGTGAGGCGCTGCCGCAGATCAGCGGCGCGCGCGGCCCAAGCGTCGCGGGACTCAGGCACAGCGCCGCCTTGCGAGAGGAACGCGTCGAGCACGTCCGGGTGGTACTTGCGGGTGAGGCGCGTGAGGCGAATCACATAGCTTCCCAGCACCGCGACGAAGTCCTCGACGTCTTTCCCGGTCAACACCGCGACCGGATCGGCGCCAAGCTCCCCGGACAGCAAGCGCAGGCTGTTGGCGGCCCGCGTCAGGAAAAACGTCTCCTTCATCGCGTCGTCTTTGAGGTAGATCTCGGTCTTACCCTTCCGCGCCTTGTACAGCGGCGGCTGCGCGATGTAGACAAACCCGGCGCGAACGAGCTCTTTCATCTGGCGCCAGAAGAACGTCAGCAACAACGTGCGAATGTGCGAGCCGTCGACGTCGGCGTCGGTCATGATGATGACACGGTGGTACCGAAGGCGGTCGATCGCAAAGTCCTCGCCGATGCCGGAGCCCAGCGCGGCGGTGAGGATGTTGATCTGCTCGCTCTTCAGCATCTGCTCAAAAGCAGCTTTTTCGACGTTGAGGATCTTGCCGCGCAGCGGGAGGATCGCCTGAAATGCGCGATCGCGGCCTTGTTTGGCCGAGCCACCTGCGGAGTCTCCTTCGACGATGTAGATCTCGCACTTCTTGGGATCGCGCTCCTGACAGTCGGCGAGCTTGCCCGGAAGTCCGCCGCCGTCCATCACCGTCTTGCGACGCGCCATATCGCGGGCCTTTCGCGCCGCTTCCCGTGCGTTGGCCGACTGAATGGAGCGATTGACGATGATCTTGGCGAGCGCCGGGTGCTCTTCGAACCAAACGGCGAGGCGCTCGTTCACCATCGCTTCGGTGAAGGTCTTGGCCTCCGAATTGTTCAGCTTACCCTTGGTCTGACCCTCGAACTGAGGCTCGGCGATCTTCACCGAGAGCACGCAGGTGAAGCCCTCTCGGATGTCGTCCCCGCTGACCGCTTCGATCTTGGCGCTCTTGAACAGGCCGTTGGAGGTGCCGTATGCGTTGACCGTGCGGGTCAGCGCGCCGCGCAGACCGGTGACGTGCGTGCCGCCGTCGATGGTCTTGATGTTGTTGACGAAGCTGGTCAGCGTCTCGTTGTACGAGGTGTTCCATTGGAACGCGAGCTCGACGTCGAGCCCCTTCTTGTTGCCGCGCAGGTAGATCGCCGGCTTGTGAACAGCCTCTCGGCCTTCATCGAGATGCTCGACGTAGCTGACAAGCCCACCTTCGTAGTGGAATTCATCGCGACGGCCATCGCGGTGATCGGCCAACGAGATGGTGAGCTGCGGGCTCAGGAACGCGAGCTCCTGGATGCGGTTGCGCAGCGTGTCGTACTGGTACTCGCCCGCTTCCGGGAAGATCGTGAGATCGGGCAGGAAGTGCACCCGCGTGCCGCGCTTCTCGCTCGGCTCCTTGCGGGCGAGCGGCGCCACCGGAACGCCGCGGTGGTACACCTGCTGCCAGTGGAAGCCATCGCGCCAGATGTCCAGCCACAAGGTGTCGGAGAGGGCGTTGACGCAGCTAACGCCTACGCCATGCAGACCGCCGGACACCTCGTAGCTGTCCCGGTCGAACTTGCCGCCCGCATGCAGCTCGGTGAGCACGACCTCCGCCGCGGAGCGGCCTTCTTCAACGATCATGTCCGTGGGGATGCCGCGGCCGTCGTCCTCTACTGAAACCGAGCCGTCCGCGTGCACTTCAACGATGATGCGCTTGCAGTAGCCCGCGAGCGACTCATCGATGGAGTTGTCGACCACCTCCCAAACGAGATGGTGCATGCCCCGGGCACCGGTGTCTCCGATGTACATCGAAGGACGCACACGAACGGCTTCCAGACCCTTGAGGACCGAGATGCTCTGACCGTCATACCGGCTGGGTTCGGCGATGGCAGCCGGGACAGCCGCGTCCGTACCCTCGCTCGGGGTGGCTACGGACTCGGTTTCTACGCTGGACATGTTCTAAAAACTCCGCATGGACGACCCGTTCGGATAACCCGTCCCCCCCCCGTCCGACAGGGAGGCCGTTGCGTCAGCGAGCCTCTGCGTTTGGCAGCATTTGTCCAGCTTCTACACGAACTACGCAGACTTCTCCGCTAGACAACGCCGCCCGAGGCACGACCCGAACATCGGTGGTGCTGACAAAAACCTGAGCCCCAAGCTCATGCAGGCGCCGAACGAACGCGCTGGTGCGGGTAGCGTCGAGCTCACTCCCCAGATCGTCGACCAAAAAGAGCGGCACCTCTCCGCCTTCCGCAGCCGCTTGAATCTCCGCCAACTTCCACGCGAGGACCACCGAGCGCGCTTGGCCCTGGGAAGCATCGGTGCGCGCTGGCCGCCCCGCGACCTCAAACACGAGGTCATCGCGCTGGCTACCCCCCAGCACACGCCGGCGTTCCCGCTCCATGGGGCGCTGCGCCGCGACCATCCCTGCGTAGCGCTCGATCAGCTCGGGCAGGTCTCCATCGCCCAACGCCGAGCGCAACCGCACCCCGGCGGTTTCTCCCCCAGCGATCTCCGCGTACATGGTTCCGAAACCGCTGCGAATGCGATCGACGCCTTTGCGCCGCGCATCGGTGACCCGCGCACCGAGCGGCACGAGCTGCGCATCGAGTACATCCAGCTCGGCGTCCGAGGCCCTACCACTTCGGTACAACGCTGCTTTTTGGTCGAGCACCCGTCGATGATCCCGAGCGAGCGCCAGATACGTCGGATCGAGCGTCAGGATCGTCCGATCCAGCAGCGCACGACGCGCCAAGGGTTCTTCGCGCACCACGCCGACGTCTGCAGGTGAAAACCAGCTTGCGCGAAGGGAAGTTAGCCAAGTGACGGCATCGACCGTGCGTTCTTCGCGTTGTAGCCGGCGAGCGCCATCGCCTCCCAAAAACACAAACTGTCGGGATTGCCCCTCGGAGCGCACCAGCGCACGCACGTCCAACGCAGCGCGCATCTCCCCCGCAGCGGCGTCTTCTGGCAAAAACGCTCCGCCGGCGCGCGGAATTGCGTCTGCGAGCCGCGGAGTTCGAAAGCTGCGCAAGCTCCCCAGCAGACCCAACGCCTCCAGCGCGTTGGTCTTGCCCTGGCCGTTCATGCCGTGGAATACGACCATCGGCGCATCGACGTCGACGACAGCCCCTCCGAGGTTCCGGAAGGACCGCGCCTGAAACCGCACGACGCGCATGGCGCTTCAGTCCAACCGAACGGGCATCACTACGAACAAGGCATCCGCGGAGTCCGTGCTCTTCACGATGCAAGGCGAGAGCGTATCGCCGAGCTCCAGCAGCACGCGCTCGCTGGAGATGACGGAGAGCACCTCTTGCAAGAAGCGCCCGTTGAAGCCCATGGTGATCGGCTCGCCCTGAAGGTCCATACGAACCTCCTCTTTGGATTCGCCCGCGTCAAGCTTGCGCGACGACAAGGTGATCGTCTCATCTGCACAGGCAAACTTCACCGAACGCGAGCTGTCCTGCGCGAAGATCAACACGCGCTTCAACGCTTCGGACAGCTCCACGCGGGTCACGACGGCCTTGCGCTTGAAGGCGTTGGGCAGCACCTGCCGGTAATCGGGAAAATCGGCTTCCAGGAGGCGCATGTGGATGGTGCAATCGTCGAGCCGCACCACCGCGGCCCGCTCGCCAAAGGCGATCTCCACATCGGACTTCACGCCTTCCAGCAGGCGGCGCACTTCTACGAGCCCCTTGCGAGGGACCAGCGACTTCCTGCCGATCGCAAGCTCGCCGGTGAACGGAGCCTGGCTCCACGAGAGGCGGTTGCCGTCGGTCGCGACGACGCGCAGCATCGTGCTGCCATCCGCAGCGGTCACCTGCTCAAAATGCGCGCCGTTCAGGCCGTAGCGATTGTCGTCCCCCGCCACCGAGAACAGGGTCTGATCGAGGATGCGCGCCAGCGCATCCGGGGCGATCCGCAGCGACCGGCTCTGGTCGAGCGGCGGCGTGACCGGAAACTCCCCACCGGGCTGCGAGGTCAGCCGGAAGGTCGAAGCGCCCGCGCGCACTTCGAGCCGCTGCCCGTCTACGGAAGCGCAGTGGACGGTATCGCCGGAGATCGCCTTCACGATGGTGAGCAGGTTGCTCGCGTCCACCGCGGCCTCGCCTGGCCGGCTGACCGTGGCGGCGACTTGACCGAGCACCGTGAGGGTCTTGTCGGTGCCAGTGTAGCGGAGGCCGGAGCTGTCGGCCTGCAACAACACGGAGCTCAAGATGCTGCTGTTGCCGCCTTTCTTGTCTACGAACCCGGAGACACGGGACAAGGCCTGGATGAAACTGTCACGGGCGATGATGAATTCCATCGAGGTACTCCGGTAGCAGGCTGGGTGCAGAATCAACGGCACCAGGGAATCGAGACGAGAGCGCAGAGGGAAACAAAAGAAGAGAAAGTATAGAAGGAGTTAGAGATCAGGTTGTTGTAGTAGTGCTCCTAAGGAGCAGGGTACAACTTTAGAAGATTTGGTCTAAACTCGATTCTATGGAAGTTTCATTAGGGAGAAGCAGGGGAGCGAGGGCGTTCGAACGAGCGCCTTGTACCTAAGCTCCGGGGGGCGTTCAAGGAGGCTGTGGGTAACCCGGGGTCTATCCACTGGCTTTCCACTACTCATCATCCACCGATGCACAGGGTTGTACATAGGAGGACCGCTCGGATGGCTCAGGCGACGGGACCCCGACAAAGACGCTCGAGGAGGTCGATTTCAGCGCGGATGTTCGGATCGCGATCGGCGCTTTCTTCTACTTTGTTACATGCATATTGAACGGTAGAGTTGTCCCTGCCGAACGCTCGGCCGATCTCGGGGAACGACAGCGCCGTGATCTTGCGGGTCAGGTACATCGCCATCTGCCGTGGCCACGCGATGTTGGCGGGGCGGCGATTGCCGAGGATGTCGCTGACGCGCACATGGTAGTGCTCGGCCACGCGGTTGACGATGCGATCGGCGGTGGGCGGCGGGGCCGGCGGCGGGATCAGATCGGACATCCGCTCGTGCAAGAACGCGAGGGTGATCGGCGTGCGGTAGAACGCATGCAGCGCTGACAAACGCTTGAGCACGCCTTCAAGCTCGCGAACGCTCGAACGGACGCGCTGGGCGATGGTGTACTGGACGTCGCTGGGGATGTCGAGGCGCATCGCTTCCGCTTTGCGGGCGAGGATGGCCATCATCGTCTCTACATCCGGGGGTTGAACGTCGACGAGCAGCCCTTGCTCGAAGCGCGTGCGCAGGCGGGGCGCGAGCTTCCCGAGGTTCCGGGGCGGCTCGTCCGATGTGATGATGATCTGCTTGCCGTTGGAACTCATCGCTTCGAAGATGTGGAACAGCTCCTCTTCGGTGCGCTCTCGACCTTCGACAAACTGGATGTCATCGAGGATGAGCACGTCGACGTCGGTGCGGAAGCGCTCTTGAAACTCGAGGTTGGCGCGGTTCTGGATCGCGCGCACCATCTGCTCGAAGAATTGCTGAGCAGCGAGGTAGCAGACGGTCAAGTGCGGGTGGAGCTGCTCCACCCGGTTGCCGATGGCGTGCGAGAGGTGGGTCTTGCCCAGACCTGTGGATCCGTAGATGAACAGCGGGTTGTAGACGTGACCCGGATTTTCCGCGACGCCGATGGACGCAGCATGAGCGAACTCGTTGCACTTTCCAACGACGAAGTTTTCAAAAACGAGCCCTCGGTCCACGGTCGGGATGGGCTTACGAGCCGGCGCGGGCTGCAACGTGGGTACGGGGCTTGCCGCCGCTGTTCCTTCGCCTTGAAGCTCCACCGTTACCGTGTGGCCGAGCACCTCGGTGCAGGTTCCGACGATCTCCGCGTAGAGGTTTTCGGCGATCCAGTCGTGATGCCAGCGCGAGCTGGTGCGAAAGACCACGCGCACAGGCGCATCCACGTTCGGCAACAACGACACGAGGAAGAGACCAGGGCGCACCCAGGCCTCCATGTCGCGATCGCCGATCTTCGATTCGAGGATCGTACAAAAGTTCGACCAGAAGTGTTCCATGCTTTGTCTACATCCACGTCTTGCCCCTGCGCTTTGCCACCGGGCTTCGCAGATGCGAATCGGATGGCGAAAGCTCGAGGCAGCTGTTCGGGCAAACGTGTACCAGAAACGGCGTATTTCCTCAAGGGAGACGTGTACCGCAACTAGCAGCTACGCCGAACGGGAGATTTCGAATTCTTTAGCTAATTCGTCTACTAACTGAGAATATTCGACACGTTGTCACTTGCCGAGCTGCTGCTGGAGAGATATCCCGCGGCGCCTTTTTCCATATCCGCTTGCCGTCGGTCTTGACGTCGAGTGTTCATCAGGTCGGAGTTCACACATGTCGAAGCGCACTTTTCAGCCGCACAACAAGCGCCGTAAGCGTACCCACGGGTTCCGTGAGCGCATGTCCACCACCTCCGGTCGGGCTGTCCTCGCCCGCCGTCGGGCCAAGGGCAGGAAGCGTCTCGTCGTCACCATCGCCGACAAGCGTACCTGATCCTTCCCACGGCGGTCCCATGGCAGCGTTGAATCCGAAACCGCCAACGCGGGTTCGGCTTCGTCGATCCTCCGATTTCACACGGGTGCAATCGGTTGGCCGTCGTACGCGTGGCACGCACCTTCAGCTGGCCTGGGCGCCAGGTGGTGGTGCGGAGTCCCGCTGTGGGTTCGCGGTGAGCCGCAAGGTGGGAAACGCCGTCGTTCGCAACCGCGTCAAGCGCTGGTTGCGTGAGGCTACGCGGAGCTTGTGGTCGCTCGTTCCAGTGGAACGCAGCGTCGATCTGGTGTTTTTGGCGCGTCCGGGTGCGGGCGACGCTGGCTATGCGCGCATCTGCTCCGAGGTCGGTGACCTTTTCCGAAGGGTCACGTGAAGACCTTGGTGCTTTCGTGCATTCGCACCTACCAGCGCGCGATCTCCTGGTGGATGCCTCCGGTTTGCCGGTTTTATCCTTCGTGCAGCAAATATACGGCTGAGGCCGTGGCTTTGTGGGGGCCGTGGCGCGGCTTGTGGCTCGGAGGCAAGCGTGTGCTGCGTTGCCAGCCGTTTTTTGCGGGTGGGTTTGACCCGGTACCGTTGCCGCCCGGACATGCTCCGGACGGGTTTGAGCGCTGTGGCTGTCATGAACTGGTGGGCGAATGAGCGAATCCAAGCCGAAGGACAACAGTGAGCAGCGTACGCTCGTAGCGCTCGCGTTGTGCATGGCGGTGTTTTTTGTGTGGAGTGAGTTCTTCGCTCCCAAACCCGATCCTGCGGTAGACGCTGCCGCCACGGACGGCGCGCCGGTGACGGCCGCTTCGGGAACGGAAGCCGGCGCGGTGCCCGCTCAACCTGCGGTCGTCGCGGCGCCCCCGCCCAGCGTGCCGTGCACGGATTCCCGTCAGGATCTGAAGAGTGCGTTGTACGCCCTGTCCGTGTCAGACTGCGGCGCGATTCGCACCGTGGATCTTCCGGATTTGCCGGCTCCAGTAACCGTTACGCCGTGGTGGACCTGGGCGTTTGGTAAGGCCGCTACGCTGGTGGGTCGGGCCGATCCCGGGCCTTGGCAGCCCTACGTAAAAACCGCCGACCATGAGGGGCTCTTGAGCCCTACCGGTGCGTTTTTGGCGGCTGGTCGCGGCGAGTTTTCGGCGGCCTCTGCTGAGCAAGCGGTGGTCACCCGCTCCGGGGACGCGTTGACATGGACGCGTACGCAGGACGGCTTGACCACGGTGCAGACCGTACGTCCCACCGAGGATCCGGACCTCGCGACGGTCACCGTCACGTGGTCAGCGGATCGCCCGCTCGTCGGCCCGTTCTGGGTGGGCGTAGAAGACAGCCTCGCGCCGGTGGTCGGTGCCTATGACATGCACCCGCGCCTTGAAGGGAGCGCGGGCGGAAAGCTGAACAGCCTTACCGCGCCGGACAAGCTGCTCGCTGCGAAGCCCCTGAATGAAGGGAACACCGGATGGTTCGGCGGCACCGAAGCGGACGGCAAAGCTCAATGGTTTGGCATCGGGGATCGCTACTTCCTCGCGGCCTTGCTCGCCGCGGACGATTCACCGGGGCGCCTTCGGTTCGCGCCCGGCGTCACGTCGGCTGAGGAAGCCGCGGCCGGCAAGCATCGTGCGGGCGTCTACTACGTGAGCGATGTCCAGAACATCGATCCGTCCGCGCCCCTCGTCGCGAATTTTCGCTTGTACGTCGGCGCCAAGAAGTTCGAGCGGGTTTCGGAGGTCGGCGGCGGGCTGGATCAGGCCGTGAGCCTCGGTGTATTCGGGTTCTTTGCTCGGATCATCCTGTTCACGTTGCAGCTGTTCCGCAGCGTGATCCCCAGCTGGGGCCTTTCGATCATCGCGCTCACCTTCCTCGTGCGCGCTTCCTTGTACCCGCTCGCGGCGCGGGCCTTCCGCAGCGGCAAAGCGATGCAGGCGGTGCAGCCTCGCGTCAAAGAGCTGCAGGAGAAGTACAAGGACGACAAAGAGCGTCAGTCGCAAGAGACGATGAAGCTCTTTCAGGAAGCCGGCGTCAACCCGCTTGGCGGCTGCCTTCCGATGGTGTTCCAGATCCCCGTGTTCTTCGCGCTCGTCGCCGGTTTGAACGCGAGCCCCGATCTGTTCGGCGCGCACTTCCTGTATTTGCAGGACCTGTCCATGCAGGATCCGTACGGCGTCCTCGCGGTGTTGATCATCGCCGGCATGTACGTACAGCAGCAGTTCATGCCCACCACCGGCATGGACCCGAATCAAGCCCAGATGCTGAAATTCATGCCGCTGTTCTTCGGGTTCCTGATGTTCAGCTACCCTTCGGGTTTGTCGGTATACTACGTGATCAACACGTTCCTAAGCATCCTTCAGCAGTGGTACAACACGCGCGGAAACGCGGCCGCCACTCCTCCTGTTTCCCCTCCCACGGAGTTGTCTAATGAGCATCCCTGATTCCCATGTCGTCGCCGAAGGGCGGAGCTTGAAGCTTGCCATTGAGGCCGCTGCGGCTTCGCTCGGCGTTCCGGTCAACCTCGTGCAGCACAAGCTGGACATGGCCCACTTTCGCAACGCCGGCACCACCGGCGCGGAGACCGTCAAGATCTTCGCGTGGGCCAAGGATCCTGGGGACATCGCGGCGTCGATGGACGCGGAAGCGTGGATGTCGGGCCTTTTGAGCACCATGGGTCGCCAGGGCACCGTGCGCGCCGAGCGGCGCGATGACACCGTGCTGACCTGGGTCGACGTGGGGGAGGCCGGTCGGCATCTGGTGGGTCGCGGCGGCAGCACCCTGCGCGCCGTGCAGTACCTGATGGAGACCGCGATCGGTCCGAAGCACCCCGGCATTCAATTCCGCATCGATGTGGCGCGTCCCGAAGGGGACGGCGACGACCGTCCCCGCGGCGATGATCGCGGCGATGATCGCGGCGGTGATCGCGGTAGCGATCGCGGCGGCGACCGCGGCGGTTACCGGAACGACGGCCCGCGTCGCGATGATCGTGGCCCGCGTCGGGATGACCGTGGCCCGCGTCGCGATGATCGCGGCCCGCGTCGGGACGACCGTGGGGATCGTGGCTCCAACGAGCAGCGCCTGAAGGAGCTCGCTCTCAAGCTCGCAAACAAGGTGGCGGACACCGGCGAACCCGAAGTGATCCGCCGCGAGCTGAACAGCTACGAGCGTCGTCTCGTGCACACCGAGGTGGCCAACGTCAGCGGCGTTGCGTCGCGCTCGCTGGGCGAAGGCCCGGAGAAGCGCGTCGAGATCTACCGTCGCGAGGAATCCTCCGCGGAGGAGTGAGCGGAGCGGAGGGCGGTGACGATGATGCTACGCCGTAGGCATCTGCTCGCTGTCGGGGCCATTGTGGCCCTGGCGGGCGCAGCGTCCGCGGCGGGCGTCGTCTACAGCTGGTGGGAGCAACCACCGGACGCCCCGCTGCGGCATCTGTCGGTGGACGAGGTCGCCGTGTTCGACGCGATCGCCGAAGCGGTCTTTCCGGCCGGCGGCGAGCCCGCGCTCTCGGGGCGCGAGGCCAAGGTCGGGCGGTACCTCGATGCGTTGTTGGGGGGAATGATCCCTACCCAACGCGATCTTTTTCGCCTCTCGCTGCATGGCTTGAACACCCTTGCCTATGCTCAGGCCGGTGCGACCCTGTCGGAGCTTGGGCCGGAGGGCGTGGGCGCGTTGCTGCGTGGCTGGCTCGTCTCCAGCGACACCAACCTCCGCGGCATCGCCCAATCGCTGCATGTGTTCGTGAGCATGGCGTACCTCGCGCACCCGGAGGTCTCTCCGGTCATTGCCGCACAGTTTGGATGTGGGTTCGGTAGCGAGCCCGGAGGTTTTGGCCATGCCGGGTGATTGGGATGCTTCGAGCGGGCCGCTGCGCCTTGCGCCTCCCGAGGCCGCTGGCTTCTCCACCGCGGATCGCGAAGAGCGCGCGGATGTGGTGATTGTGGGCGCGGGTCCTGGGGGAGCGGCTGCAGCGCGCGCGCTCGCGCTCGCCGGGGCCAGCGTCGTGGTGGTGGAAGAAGGGCCGTCGCGTCGTCGCTACGAGCGGCACTTTGGTCCGGCGATGCGCTACCACCAGCAAGAGGGGGGCGCGATGGTCGCGCTGACCTCGCCGCCGATCCCCATCGCCGCCGGCCGGGGGCTCGGTGGCGGCTCGATCATCAACAGCGCGATCGCGTGGCGCGCGCCCGCGTCGGTGCTCGATGGGTGGACCGAGGCGATCGGCTCCGACGCGTTCTCCTCCGCGGCGATGTCCCCCGCCTACGACATGCTGTGGGCGATGCTCGGCATCGCGACGCCGCGCCTCGACATCGCCGGTGAGAACAACACGCTGATCGTCCGTGGCGCGAACGCTCTGGGCTATGAAGGCGGGTATTTGGAGCGCGCCACGCCGGGCTGTACCGGCTGCGGTGTCTGCTACTACGGGTGTCCGTCGGGCGGGAAAGCGAGCGTAGACACCAACCTGCTCGCCGATGCCGCGGGCCGAGGCACCCGCATCCAAGCCGAGGTCCGCGTCGATCGGATCCTCGTCGAAAATGGCCGCGCTTGTGGAGTTTCGGGGTTGATGTCCCACCCGGACACCAACGAACCGGGCGGTCGGTACACCTGCAAAGCGGACCGGGTGATCATCGCAGCGGGCGGCATTGGCACGCCGAGGTTGCTGCACCATGCAGGGTTGGCGGACACGCTGGGTCCTGCGCTTGGAGAGGGCCTGCACCTGCATCCGGGAAACGCGGTGTTGGGCTGGTGCGATCACGAGGTCATGCTGTGGAAAGGCGCTACGCAAGCGGCATACTTTCACCCACCTGACATGCACGGCGTGCTGCCACACACGTTCTCGGCGCCACCGGAAGCGTTGTTGGCGATGTTGATGGTGACCGGCCAGGACACAAAGGCTGCGTTGTCAAGGTTGAAGCACCTGTGTGGCTGTGTGGTGATGGTGAGTGACACAGGCTCGGGCTCGGTGCGCGCGTGGGGGGATGGACGGGCTCGGATCGCCTATGACTTCGCGTACTCGGACGTAGAACGCATCAAGACGGGGATGTTTCACACCGCGCGTGTGTTGCTGGAGGGCGGCGCGCGCGAGGTTTTCGCGCCAGTGCACGGGACAGGCAGCTACACGTCCGCAGAGCAGCTGCGGGACGCGTTGGCGCCGCTTACGATTCAGGACTTTGTGCTTTATTCCTCGCATCCGATGTCCTCGTGCCGGATGGGGCGGGATCCGCTTCAGAGTGTGCTAGGGCCGACGGGAGAGTGTCACGGTCTCGGCGGACTGTTTGTCGCGGACAGCTCGATTTTTCCGACGTCGCTGGGCGTCAATCCGTCGCTGACGACGATGGCGATGGCGACGCTCATCGGCCAGCGCCTTGGCGTCGCAGGGTAGGCTTCCTCTGCGTTCTTCTCGCCGGGCTGCTTCGTCGTTCGGTGACGTTTGCGTGAAAGACGGCGCCGTCGCGCGCTTGGGCCCAATTTCTCTCAGTCTGTCTGTGTGTTCCCCGTTGACCATCGCGGTGGCTTCCGGTAGTGTAGCGTCTCTACGTGTCTGAGCTGCGCGCGCGTCTCGGTTACCGTCCCCATCCCTTAGGAGTCGTCATGGCGTACACACCCTCTCTGGACCCCAGCCTTTACATCACTGCCGGCACGAACACCGATCAGCAGCTGATGGATCAGATGGCTCAGCAGTCGGTCACGCCGGTCTCGGCCACGAATTCGGGGCTTCCTCGCGTCACGTTGGTCTGCGGACCGTCTCCGTTCACGATGCCGCGTGGCTGGGAGTTCTTCCTGACCTCCCCGTACGAGGGCCTCACCTACATCGCCACCGTGCTGATCAACGCCGGGTTCCCGGTGCGCATCATCGACGTGCGCTACGACCCCACGCCGCTGCAGTCGGCCTACGACCAGATCATGGAAGGTACCGACGTGCTCGGTATCGCTACCTTTGAGGACAACTACCCGTTCGTAGAAGACCTCATCCGCGAGTGCAAGAACGCGCGCCCGAACATGCCGGTCATCCTCGGCGGCTCGCTCGTCACCTCCGTGCCGCACGTGTTCATGCGCGAGACGCGCGCCGACGTCGCGGTCATCTCCGAAGGCGAGCTGACCATCCTCGAGGTGATGGAAGCCTACGCCACAGGCGCGTGGGACACCCGCCTGCCGCAGATCAACGGCATCTGGTACAAAGACGCCAAGGGCGGCGTACACAGCACGCCGCCGCGCGGCCAGATGCCCAACTTGAACTCCTTGCCGAACATGCGGCTCGACCTTTGGCCCCAGTCCAAAGATCCCCGTGGTTTGCAGCCTCAGATCATCACCAGCTACTCGCGTGGCTGCAAGATGGACTGCTCCTTCTGCTACCGCACCACGCCTCAGGAGCGGGTCAAGTCGCCCCAGAAGCTGCACAGCGAGCTCACCTGGCTCAAGTCGCAGTACAACATCGAGTTCGCGTTCTTCGTCGACCTCACGTTCACCGCGCACAAGAAGCAGACCCTCGAATACCTCGACGTCATCAAGGAGTTCGACATCGGCTGGACCTGCCTGACCCGCAACGCCGACGTCGATCTTGAGATCACCAAAGCGATGGGCGAAGCCGGCTGCGACATCGCGCTCTACGGCGTGGAGTCGCTCACGCCCGCCGCGTTGAAGGAAGCCCGCAAGGGCAGCACCGAGAACATCGTCATGAAGGCGATGAAGCACTCGGCGGAAGGCGGCATCCGCTACGGCGGCCTCACCATCGTCGGCCTCCCCGGCGAGACCGAGGAGAGCCTCGACCACATGTGCAAGTGGGCCGAAGAGAATCGCCACATCACCCGCGTGAAGTACCTGTCCGCGATGCCCGGCACCACCGTGTACCACCAGGGCGTGGCGTCCGGCCGCATCCAGGACGAAGTCCAGCATCTCCGTTGGCTCTCCGTCGAGCAGGCGCTGGAGCGTGACGAGTACCTGAACTACAACGAGCTCCCGGACCATGTCATGCGCAGCGCCTACAAGCGCCTGTACGACAGCTACCAGGAAGGCCCGGTCATGGACTTCAAGCACTTCCCCGAGCACTTCGCGTACTACGATCCCGAACCCACCACTGCGTGGCGCGCGGAGTTCGCGTCTGCCGGTGGCGTGCCTGCTCCGGGCACCGAAGCGTTCCGCGGTCTGAAGCCTGCGGGCCCGGGGGTCACCTTGACCCGCGTGCGCTCCGGCGAATTCATGGTTCAGGTCTGAAAGGGCGCGCTGAAATCTAATGAGCCAAAAAATCGAACGAGCTGCAGGTCGGTATGTTCAACCTGCGCTTCAGGAGACGCTCACGTGTGAGCAGCTTGAGACTGCGCTGCGCGACGAGTCCGTCGCCGGTGTGGAGTGCGGGTACTTCGCGCGCATCGCCGAGATCGAAGGAGAGCCCGAGCTTGCCCGGGCGCTTCGCGAGATCGGCGAGCAGCACGCGATCAACGCGCGCGGCACGCTCGACCTGCTGATGCGGGCACGGGAGCCGCTGACCGGCAAGGCGATCGGCGACTCACGATTGAACGTCACGGCGCTCGCGGCGTTCTACGCCCGGGATGCCGAGGCCGAGCAGTCTCGCTCGCGCACGGCGATGAACGAAGGTTTTGCGGATATTTCCAGCTGGTTCGCCAGTCAGGGCCGGCTGCGGGCTGCGCACGCGGCGCGGCTCTCGAGCTTGCTCGCGGGGCTCCGTTCGGCAGAAAGCGACGGAGGAAGCAAGTGAGCGATACGACTCAGAATTCTGGTTCTACCTACAACGCCAGCAGCATCGTCGTCCTCGAAGGGCTGCAGGCCGTGCGCCTCCGCCCGGCGATGTACGTCGGCTCTACCGGCGCCGCCGGTGTGATGCAGCTCGTCGTTGAAGTGCTGCAGAACTCGCTCGACGAGGCGCTCTCCGGTCGTGCCCACCGCATCGACGTCACCGTCGACGCAGACGGCACCTGGACGATCGCGGACGACGGCGGCGGCATCCCCGTGGAACCCTTGGCCGATGGTCGCCCCGCGGCCGAGGTGGTCGTGACCACCTTGCACGCCGGCGGCAAGTTCCGCGACGGCGCCTACCGCCTGCCCGGCGGCATGCACGGCGTCGGACTCACCTGTGTCAACGCGCTCTCCGAGCGCTTTGAGCTTGAAGTGTCCCGGGACGGCGGACGCTGGCGCGGCGCTTGGGTGCGCGGCGAGCAGTCCGAAGCCTTCCATCGCGTCGCCGACGCGAGCGGCTCGGGCACGACGGTGCGGTTTACGCCCGATCCCACGATCTTTGGCGCCGCGCGCGTCGATGTCGACGCCGTTGAGGCCTGGCTCCGCGCGCAGAGCTGGCTCACCGGCGGGCTGCAGTGTGCGTTGTCCCGCGCGGGTCAGACCGTGCGCTTCTCCTCGGATGAAGGCATCGGCGGCTTTGTGCGCTGGATGGCCGACGACGAAGAGCTGGTTCACGCTCAGGCGCTGGTCATTCAGGGCGAAGAGTCCGGCGTGACCGTCGAGGCCGCGCTGCTCTGGACCCGCGCGTTCGCTGAAGACGTGCAGTGCTACGTCAACCACGTGCACACCGCGCTCGGCGGCGCTCATCTGGACGGCCTGCGCGCCGCGGTCGGGCACCAGCTCGCGCGCTTCGCGTTGGAGCAGAAGCTCATCGACCCCACCGAGCCGCTCGGCAGCACCGACGCGATGGAGGGCCTCGTCGCGGTGCTCTCGGTTCGGATGCGCGATCCGCACTTCGAAGGCCAGACCAAGACCCGCTTGTTGGATGACGCTGCGGGCGCCGCGGTCGAGCATGTGTTGGCCGGCGGCCTCGCCAGCTGGCTGCGCTCCAACCCGGTGGAAGCCTCGGCGATCGTCGGTCGGGCGATCGAAGCCGGTCGGGCCCGGCTCGCCTCTCGTCGGGCGAGCGAGCGCGCGCGCTACGAGCGTGTCGAGCACCTCGTCGACAAGGACATTTACCGCCAACAGTTCGGCATCCGCTCCAAGAACTGGCACGCTTCGGCCGATTGGATCACCAACGCCGGGCTGCTCGGCTTGCACGGTGGATCCTCGGTGATGTCGAAGGACGCCGTCATCCTCGACGTCTGCTGCGGCAGCGGCGTGGTCGGAAACTCGTTCCGCGGCAAGGTCGGCAAGATCATCGGTTTGGACCTGACCCCTGAGATGGCGGCGCTCGCGCGCACCCGTCTGGATGAAGTGGTTCAAGGCGATGTGTACGACATCCCGTTCCCGGACAACAGCTTCGACGGCGTGTGCAACCGCGAGGTGCTGCACCTGTTGCCGCAGCCCGAGCGCCCGCTCTCCGAGATCTTCCGCGTCATCAAGCCCGGCGGCCAGTTTGTGGTCGGCCAGTGGGTGCCGTTCTCGGCGATCGATGGTCCGTGGATGTTCCAGGTCGTCAAGAAAAAGCAGCCGTTGTTTGTGAACAACCTGTACGACGAAGACATGCGCAGCCTGCTCGCCGGCGCCGGCTTTGTCGGTCTGACCACCGAAGAGTTCCTGCAGTGGGAAGACATCGACAACTGGATCGCCACGTGGGAGACCCCGGCGTTGCACCGGCATCAGATCAAGGATCTGTACCACCAGTGTCCCGCTGAGGTGCGCGCCGTGCATCCCTTCGAGATCTCGCCCACCGGAGAGATCCGGGACTGTTGGCGTTGGGTCGTCTACTCCTGCTTCAAGCCAGCCTGAGCGGCGGCCACGGGCGGGTGCACCGCCGCGGGGATGACCACCCCAGTTTTGGCGGCTGCGGGCTCCATCTGGGTCAGCAGCGCCTGCACCTTCGGGTCGGTGATAGCGGCGTAGGCCGCGGATTCCATGGCTTCCAAGGTCGGAACTTCAGCGTTGGGATCGACCGATAGGATCTCTTCGCGCACCGTGGCGACCACCTCCCAGCCGACGTCATGCGGTTGGACGAGGGCGCGCCGAGGTGGGTCCCAGCCGGGAGAGTGCCACTTGGCGCCTTGTTTTTCGATGAACGCGCGCAGCTCGGCTTCGGTGACGATGCCGTCGTTGTCGGCATCCCCGGGCATCTCCTTGGCGGTGATCGTGCCGTCGTGATCGAGGTCGGCGTGCGCGCGCGCTCCTTCGAGCACCGCGGATGCCGTCCACGTGGGGCCGCTACAGGCCAGCAGCAAGAAGATCATGGTTTGTTGGCCTCGAAGTAGCCATGCGACCGCATCGTCCGGAGCAGCTCGGGTGGCGTCGCGAGCTTTTTTTCTGCGGCGGCGGGACCGAGGGAGCGCAGCCAGCTCACCATTTCGGTCCGGAGCGCGGCGCGGTCGACGGTGCCGGACGACGTGAAGCCGGGACCGTCGAGTCGGGCCACTTCGATCAGGTCCGCCAGCGCCGAGGACTTGGCTTGTACGCCGGTGTACGAGAGCCTGCCGGTGCCGGTGCGGCCAGAAACCAGCGTGTAGCGCTGCGTGGCTTGGGTCCACGCGACTCCGCGCCCCTCCCAAGGCTCTCCGTGCAGCGCGGGCGCGAGCGAGCGTCCGTGCGCGCCGGTGGGCGTGACGGCCTGCACCAGATCGGTGATCGTCGGCAGGACGTCGATCAGCTCGACGAGGCCGGCTTCGCGGTGGGGCTTGAGCCCGGGGCCAGCGATGATCAGCGGCACGTGGGTCTCTTCATCCTCCGCCCCGCAGCAGTGACCGAACAGGCCGTCTTCACCGAGCTGCTCCCCATGGTCGGCGAGCACGATGATCACGGTGTTTTCGAGGCGATGTTGGGCCTCGAGGCCGGCCATCAGCATCCCGAACCAGGTGTCCGCCCACCCCAGCGCGTCGTCGTAGGACTGCCGGATCCGGGCGATGTCCGCTTCGGTGAGCTGCGGGGCGTCGGGCTCCAGCGCGGTGAGCGCC
Organism: uncultured Pseudomonadota bacterium; assembly: GCA_903900265.1. GTDB lineage: Bacteria > Myxococcota_A > UBA796 > UBA796 > SXON01 > CAIUMM01. The sequence goes on along the minus strand of CAIUMM010000121.1, from coordinate 71,410 downwards.
GCGCGGGCTTCGGGAGACCGCATGCGGAGAAACGTGCTGTCGATCACGGGAATATCGAGATCGGTGGCGTGCATCGCGCCGTCCATGACGCGCTCGGATCGGGTGCGCAGCACCTCGGCCGCCAGCCCGGTCGGGGGTTTGCCGGCAAAGGGCGCGGGCTTGGACGTGGGAGAGTGCGCGTCGTAGCCGTGTACGAAGGTAAAGCTTGGCTTGGATGCGGGTAGTTTTTCAAGCCAGCTGAGCGCGAGCGGGATGGTCTTGGACATCGAGCCAAAGTTGCTGGCGGACTTGTAGACGTCGAAGCCCGGGGCCAGCCCGCCTTGCGGGTTCATCGCGCCGCCCGACACGAACGCGGCGGTGGCGTAGCCGTAGGCGTGCAGCACCTGCGCGAGCAGCGGGGTCTCCGCGCCGGGCGCCGCGACGGGGCCGCCTCCGTGGACCTCAGTGGGGTAGCGGCTGGTGAACAGGCTCGCATGAGAGGGGCCGGTGGTGTTGGTCTGCGCGTAGGCGTGCTCGAACACCACGGCCCCTTCAGCGAATCGATCGAGGTTGGGCGTCAGCCCAGAAGGGCCTCCGTACGTGCCGATTCGGTCGGCGCGGGTGGTGTCGAAGGAGACCATCACCACCGAGAGGGGCGCTGCGGGCGCCCGTAGCGCCGGCGAAGCGCATCCGAGGAGCCAAAAGCAGTACATCCAGAGCATGTTCGCAAGGTAGCGAACCGGCGTTGTTCCCGGGAGGGGCGCGGTGGAGTTTGTTTGATACCGGGCGATCTTCTCCCGAGGCTTGTATGTGGCTCGCCCCTGCCGTGTTGATGGTTCGCCCCGAGCGCTTCGGCTTCAACCCGGAAGCGGCGGTGACCAACGTGTTCGCTCAGGAGGGCGTGTCGGGCCCGGAGGACGCCGGCGCGGCTTGCGTCCCGCCGAGCGAGCGCGCGCGCGCGCGTTTCGAGGTGGAGCGCGCGGCGGAGGCGTTGCAGTCGGCGGGCGTGCGGGTTTTTCTCGCCGCAGACGCGATAGAGCCGCCGAAGCCGGACGCGTGTTTTCCCAACAACTGGGTGAGTTTTCACCCCGATGGCACCGCGGTGCTGTACCCGATGGCGGTCGCCTCCCGGCGCGCAGAGCGGCGACCGGAGCTCTTGGAGCAGGTGCGTGCTTTTCATGGCACCCGGCGCGTCGTAGACCTGAGCGCGCTGGAGGCCGATGGCGCCTACCTCGAAGGTACGGGCAGCCTCATCCTTGACCATGCGGCGCGCGTGGCGTTTGCGGCGCGCTCTCCGCGCACAACGACCGCGGGTCTATCGGCGTTTTCAGAGGCTACGGGCTACCGAATCGTGGCGTTTGACGCAGCTTTAGACGGCGCGCCGGTCTACCACACCAACGTGATGCTGGCGCTGGGCCCGGAGCTGGTGGTGTTCGCGCCTGATCTGGTGGCGCCGGGGGCGGCGCGCGCCGCGTTGCTAAGCGCGCTGGGCGATCGTCGGCAGCTCGTGCTCGAAGCCGCCCAGATTCGGGACTACGCCGCGAACCTTCTTTATCTGAGCTCCCCTGCGGGGCCGGTCGCGGTGCTGTCGCGGCGCGCCTTTGCTGCGCTCACCGCTTCGCAGCGGGCGATGTTGGGAAGGACGGTGGTCGTGGACATCGACACGGTGGAGACCGTCGGTGGCGGCAGCGCGCGTTGCCTGCTCGCCGAGGTTTTTGGGGTAGACTCTCCGGAACCATGACTGCGTCGCCCCTCTTCATTCTTGGTACCGAGCGCTCGGGCTCCAACCTGCTGCGGGTGATCCTCGGCAGCCACCCCAGCATCGTCATCCCGCATCCCCCGCATGTGATGAAGTACTTCACGCCGCTCGCCGCGAAGTACGGTGATCTTTCCGATCCGGCGCGCCTGCGCCGTCTGATCGAGGACGTGCGTCTGCTGGTCTGCGCGCACATTCAGCCTTGGCCGTGGGTGCCCGAGGTCGCCGAGATCATCGAGCGCGTCGGGCGCCGGCCGGGGCCGGGCGGTCCTCCGGATCTGTTCTCGGTCTACGCGGCTTTTCATGATGCGGTGCGCGATCATGAGCACAAGCGGCGTTGGGGGTGCAAGAGCACCTTCATGATCGCCCACGGCGAGCGCATCGTCGCTGAGTGGCCGGACGCCAAGCTGCTCTGGTTGTACCGAGACCCGCGCGACGTCGCGGCGTCGTCCCGAGAGTCTGTTTTTTCAGCGTTTCACCCGGCGAACACCGCCGCTCTATGGAAGGAGCAGCAAGATCAGGGCCTCGCGCTCGAGCGCGCCGGTGTGCCCTTGCTGCGCGTCAAGTACGAGTCGCTGATCGGCGATGCCGCGGGCGAGGTCCGCCGCATCTGCGACTACTTGGGAGAGGACTTCCACCCTCCAATGCTGGAGTTTTTCAAGGGCGCCGAAGCTCGCAAGTCGGCGTCGTTGTCCGAGTCCTGGAAGAACACCGCCGCGCCTATCCGCACCGAAGGCTTGGAGCGCTGGCGCGGCGACCTCTCGACCCCCGAGGTGCTCGCGCTGGAGAGCATCGCCGGGTCGACGATGGAGGCGCTGGGCTACACCCCAGTGAACACCGCCGAGGCCCGCGCGGCGTTTCACCCCGGCCCGGTGCAGCGCGCGGGGTGGTGGATCGAGGATGAAGCTGCGTGGTTGAAGGTCGAGGCGCGCTCGTTCCGGCGGGACAAGAACTTCTGGAAGCGCTGGAGTCGGTCGGTTTTGCTGACGCGGATCCGGTCGCGGCTGGTGCTCGGTGTCTGATTCGAGGCTGGGAGAAGGCGAGCTTTCGGGGATCCGCGCGCGGATGGCGGCGCTGCGTGCCCAGAGCGGCGCGGCTGCGCCTCCGGATGTGACGCGCTGCGCCTCGCAGGTGATCGTCATCGGTTCAAGCTCCCGAGGGGGCAGCTCGATTTTTGCCGAGGTGCTGCGCAACAGCCGGCGGATGCTGCACCTGCGCGCCGAGATCAACCCGTTCTTCCGGCTGCACGGCGTCGATGATCCGCACTCCGACGCGCTCGCCGCCGACACGCCTGTGCCCGCGGGGCTGGGGCAGGAGCTGGGTTGGGACTGTGGGTGGCCGACCAACACGCTGCACGGCGAACGCGATGAATGGCGCTTTGCCGTCGAGATCGCCGTTCGCCTCACCCTGCAGTGGCCCAGCCTGAGCTTCGACGCAGACACCGTGCATCGCTGCGTGCAGGGCGTGCTGCGCGAGCTTCGCGAGAACCATGGCTGGCCGCCAGGCCTGTTCGCCGATCCGCCGCACTTCCACGCGCGGCTCATCAGCGCGCTGCGCGTGTATTGGCCGGAGATTCAACCTGCCGCGTACGACCTCGATCAGCGACGGATGGCGGCGCTGGGCTCTGGGCCAGATTCGTGCGGGGTGGATTTTGTCCCTCGCGGCATCCTCGAGGAGCCCCCGTTCGTGCTCACCGGGCCTTGGGAGGTCGCGGATGAAGAGCGCCTCGCTGCGCATCCGCTGGTGATCAAGACGCCGAGCAACGCCTACCGACTCGATTGGCTGCGTCGGGTGTTTGCCAGCGCTCGGCTGCGGGTGCTGCATTTGACGCGGAACGTCGGCGGCAGCGTGAACGGCCTCTACGATGGCTGGCGTCACCCGGGGTTCCACTCCCACGAGGTAGGCGGGCTCAACATCGCCGGGTACACCGGCGTCGTCCCCGGTGCGGATCGGTGGTGGAAGTTCGATCGTCCGGTGGACTGGCAGGCGTACGCCTCGGCGCCGCTCGAGCAGGTGTGCGCGTTTCAGTGGCGCTCGGCGCACGCCGCCTTGCTCGCCGACGCGCGTGTGCCTGGTCGGGAAGCTCCATTTCGGCTCCGTTTTGAGGACGCGCTAGGTCCCTCGGATCGTCAACGGCCCGCTCTGGACGCACTCGAACAGTGGCTCGGGTTGCCGGTGGCTTCGGAGCTCTCGGCGGTGCTCTCGGGGGCGTTGCCGTTGGTGATGGCGACCGCGCAGCCCCGGCAGCGTCGCTGGTTTGCGCGGATCGGGCTGCTGTCGCCGGTGCTCGCCGACCCTGCCAACCTGTCGATCATGAAGGAGCTGGGCTATGGCGTCGACCCTGAAAACTGGGAATAAAACTGGGAATAAAACTGGGGATAACTCGCCATCTACGCTGATGGGCGCGGGCTGGCGTGGGCGTACACGCTCCCACGCGGCCGAGGTCGCGGCCGGTGCGGTGTGGGCCGGCTTCGGCGTACGCAGCCACTACGGTCTGCTCCGGGCGGTGATGCTCGCGTGGCCCGACGACGGGCTTGGCTTTTCGGGCGCGCCGGCCGATTGGTTGATGAACGAACGCCCCGATCTGGAGCGCATGCGCGCCGAGGCGCTAGGCCTCGCCGAGGCTTACCAGCGGTGCGGAGCCGAGGTCCGCTGGATTCGCGGGCCGGGGACAGCCTCGTTGGTCGCTGCGCCGAACTCTGCGCCTCCCAATATTATTTTTGCCTGCGATCTTTTCTTCATGACCCCCGAGGGGGCGGTGCTGGCGCGCATGGCCGCCGAGCAACGCGCCGGCGAGGAGCGCATCGTCGCGGTGGCCTTGGCGGAGGCTGGGGTGCCGATCCTCGCGACGCCGCGTGGCAACGCGACTTTTGAAGGCGCCGACGCCATGTGGATCCGCCCTGATCTGGTGGCGGTCGGCGTGGGGCGGCGCACGAATGAAGAAGGCTTCCGCACCGTGGCCCGGGTGCTCGCCGATCAAGGCGTGGACTGCGTCTCCGTGGAGATCCCGGCTACGGTTCAGCACCTGCTGGGGTCGGTCAACCTCGTGGATCACGACCTCGCCGTGGCCTGGGGCGCCTCGCCGTCGATGCGGGCGCTGCTCGCGCGGGTGGGCATCAAGGTGCTGGACTTCGAGAGCACCGCCGAGGTGGTCGCGGGGCGCGCGCTGAACTTCGTGACGCTGGCGCCGCGGCAAATCCTGATGCCCGCGGGGAGCCCACAGACGCGCCGTCGCCTCGAAGACGCGGGCGTCGAGGTGCACGAACAGGCCGTCGCCCAGTACCTGCGCGCGGCGGGCGGGATCGGCTGTTTGACGGGGGTTTTGGCGCGCGGTTGAGCCTCGCAGGCGCGTCTCGCGGGTCGATCGGGCCTGCGGGGCGATCGGGTTAGAGCGCAGCATGTTGAACGTGTTCCAAGCGGCGCTCTCCCCTGCGGGTCTGAATCTGATCGGCGTCGCTTCGGTTGCAGATTGGGATGCTTTGCAGCCCGAAGCGCGCCGATCGGCCGCGCTTTGCCCAGGGGCGCGCTCGGTCGTCGTCGTCGGAAACGGCGGCACCGCGCTCTGGGACGCGCTGATCGAGGATCTACGCGGCGAGCCGCGCCACCTGACCGAGCACGTCCATCCCCTCGACGCCTTCGTCCGCCGTCGCATCGACGCGCTGGCGCCGCTGCTGGTCGGTCACCGGCATCGGTGGTTTTTTGCCGCGGCAGAAGCCGACGTTCACATTGATTTTCGGGTGCTGGCGCAGCTGGCCGGCCTCGGCGCGGACTCCCGACTCGGGCTGCTGCTGCATCCGGAGTACGGACCGTGGATCGGCTTACGCGCGGCGTGCTTCATCGACGCGGACTTGCCGGTTTCTACGCCGGTCCCCGGCTCTTGCGAGGGTTGCGCGGCGCCCTGCGCTTCGGCCTGTCCAGGCGGGGCGTTCGCCGCCGGCAAGTGGGCGGTCGACCCCTGTGCGGCGTTTCACCAGACTTCTACCGTATGTGCGTCCAGCTGCGATGCCCGGGCGGCTTGTCCGGTTGGCGCGGAGCATCGCTACGGGCCGCTCCAGTACCAATACCACTACAACCGCGGCGTCGGTCGCCACGCACTTCGGGAGTTTCTGAACATCCAAGAAGATTCTTTGGAAGGTGTCGGGCCGCACTGGGAGGTCTGGCGCTCGAAGGTCGACGTCAAGGGAAAGGCTGGAAGCTGATCTTTGGGTGTCGGTTCCCGGGGGGCCGCGCTACGTTGCGTGCGCAAGGCCGCCCGACCGGGAAAGGAGTCCACGCTGTCTGTCACTGTACTCGGGCCAGAGCGTCCAAATCCCATCCTCCCTGCTGCGCTTTCTGGCGTGCAGGGTCCGGTGGCGTTGATCTCAGCCGGCTGGCGTTACGACGAGGAGCGCGATGAGCCGCTGCGGGACGCGATCGGCCTGCCGGTGATCAACCTGAAGCTCTACGGGGCTTTTCGGGACATCGAGCGCGACGCCCCCGAGCTAGTGACGGCGCACGCGCGCAAACAAGCTGCGTTGAAGGCGGTCAAGACGGTCTACCGGGACGCGATCGTGTCTGGGCTCGCCGGGGTGCAAAAGCTTTGGGCGGACCGACGGGATCCGTCGTGCCCGTGGTTTCAGCAGGCGATCCGGCACCTCCAAGAGGTCGACGCGCTGTTCCTCGCCGAAGCCGACCGGCTACACGAAGAGTTCGCGGCGACGGAGCGTCCTTTTCAACATCCGAAGGTGCGTTCCATCCGCGACAACATTGAGAACGCGTTGGCGACCTGCTCTGCGGTGCTGGTCGCAGGCGGCCATGTCGGCGTGCTGCGCAACCGCATGGCGTTCTTTGGGCTGGACCAAGCCCTTCGAGGAAAGCGGATTTTTGCATGGTCGGGCGGAGCGATGGTGCTCGCCGACCGCATCCTGCTCTACCATGACTACACCACGCACGGCGTCGGCCTCGCCGAGTACCTCGACCGCGGCTTTGGGCTGATCCCCGGCGTCGTGTTCCTGCCCCACGCTGAGCAGCGCCTTGACCTGAAAAGCAAAGATAATATTGCCATCCTTGCGTCGCGGTTGGCGCCGATGCGGGCCATCGGCTTGCAGAACGGCGGCGGCATCGGTCCCGAAGGCCGCGTGTTCGGTCGCGAGGGCGCGGTGACTGAGCTGGGCGTCGACGGCGTTGTACGCCCGATTCTCGACGCGGCTGGCCTTGACGCATCTGGCCTTGACGCGTCCGGAGGAAGACATGCAGCGCGTACTTGATCTCGCCGCGCGCATCGAGCGCAATCCCCGAGAGGCGAATCGACTGCTGAACGAGTTTGTCAGTCGCTGGGAGTTCCCGCTCATGGATGACGGGGACAACGCGACGTTTTTCTACTGGGACGGCCAGCCCACCGACGCGGTGTTCTTGCAGCACTGGGTGTTCGGCTTGCCGTCGCGGCAAGAGTTCCGGCGCATCGGAAACACCGACGCCTTCTACCTCCCCCTCGATCTGCCACGCGGCGCGCGCGTCGAGTACAAGTTTGAGGTCATGCGCGGGCCCAACGGCCGTTGGATGCACGATCCGCGCAACCCGCGGCGGGCCTTTGATCCGTTCGGCTCGAACTCCGTGTGTCCCGCCGGCAGCTACGAGGAGCCGGAATGGTGTCGCCACGATCCCGGTGCGCGTCAGGGCACGATGCAGACGCACCGCTTCTACAGTCAGAGCTGGGGCGATGAGCGCGAATACCAGCTCTACGTTCCCGCCGAGGCGCGGCCCGGCAAAGAGTATCCGTTGCTGATCGTGCACGACGGTACGGACTTTTTGCACTACGCGCAGATGCGCACGCTGCTGGACAACCTGATCCATCGCCATGAGGTGGCGCCGCTGTTGGTGTGCTTTACCTCGGGCGTACGTCGCAATTGGGAGTACGCCGCGAATTCGGCGCAGGCCGACTTCCTGAAGCACGATCTGCTCGCGCATCTGGCCGCGACGCAGCCGGTGTTGGAGGGGCCGCAGTTTCGGGGCATCATGGGCGCCAGCTTCGGCGGCGTCAGCGCCTTGCACGCGGCGATCCGGCACCCGGGCACCTGGGGCCGCTTGCTGCTTCAAAGCGGCAGTTTTGCGTTCACCGACATCGGCGAGCACACGCGCGGCCCGATGTGGGACCCGATCGTCAGCTTCGTGAACAACCTCCGGGAAAATCCGCCGCCCATCGACGCGCAGGTGTATTTGTCCTGCGGCACCTTTGAGTCGCTGATCTACTACAATCGCAGCCTTGTCCCTGTGTTTCAGCGCGTGGCGCAGGGGGTTCGGTTCACCGAGGTCCCCGACGGCCACAACTGGATCAACTGGCGCGACCGGCTTCGGGAAGCGCTCACTTGGCTGTTCCCTGGCCCGCTGTGGATGTACTACGAGTGACCGGGGCGAGCACGCGGAACGCGACTGGGACGACGTACCCGGTCGCGGTCAGGTGGCCGATGACCAGCACGTTCAGCCCCACGTAGGGCCGTAGCGGCGCCGCGCTCAGGTCATCGAGGATCACCGTCGAGCCCGAGTTGCGGTCATCGAGCACGATGCGGGCTCCGTATGTGCGCAGCAAACCCACGAAGTTGCCCGAGCCGTCGCCGGCGTCGAGCACGCGCCAGTCGTGAACCTGAAGGGTGCCGAACACCATCGGCCCGTCGACCTCGACGATGCAGCCGTTGAGGTAGGCCACCGGCCCTGCTTCACCCTGTGTGCCGAGACGCGTGACGACGCCGGCTTGATCGCGCACGACGGTGGGCGCGTTCGCTCGGGGATCGGCGATGATCAGGCCCATGCGGTGCGTGGAGCACGCCGCGCAGGAGAGGGCCAACATGGCGATGGAGACGGCAGAGCGGGTGCGCATCCGGCGACGTATCGCCCGGAAAGGGTTAGCCGAGCCTGTCCGGAGTTGGAATGACGCAGGTTTCTCGAACCACTGCCCGCTATGGTGCTTTGTGCGCGCTCGTCGCGCTCGCAACCCTGATCCCAGGCGCAGCTTTTGCCGGTGAAAGCGGTGAATTGCCTCCTGCGGTGGTGATCGGCGGCGTGTCCGTCGGCGTGCTGGTGTGCGTGGCGGCGATGGTCTGGCGTCGGCCGGTGGGGCTGCTCGTGGCGTCGATTTTTGGCGCGGCGATGTCCGCGTACCTCGCGCACCAGCACCAAGAGGCGCTCCACGGCGGCAGCTCGATCTGCAACATCTCAAGCGTGATCAATTGTGACGCGGTCAACACCTCGCGCTACGCGGAGGTCGCGGGCATCCCCATCGCGCTGCTGGGCCTCGGCTTCTACGCGGCGGTGGGCTGGCTCTCCTTCAAGTTCTTGCGCGGCGGGGAGAGCAAGAGCGCCGCAGCCGGGATGATCGCCGGCTTGTCGGTGCTCGCGGTGGGCTACGACCTGTACTTGGCCTACGCCAGCTACAGCCTGGGTGCTATCTGCATCTTCTGCACGTCGACGTGGGCCGTGAACGTGCTGTTGCTCGTCGGAAGCACCTTGTCTGCGAAGGGTGTGACTCCGGGCCGGGCGATCTCCGAAGAAGGCGGAGGTGCGGTGATCACCTTCCTCGGCGCGGTGATCGTCGCCAACCTCGTGTACCAGTCAGGCAGCGCGGCTCCGGTCGCCGGGGGCTCCGACGGCTCGAAGACCGCGGACGCCGCTCCGCCCGATCTGGCCACGCTCTACGAGCAGCCTGCGGGCCAGATCACGCTGGACGGCACCGAGCCGATGAAGGGGGATCCGAACGCCAAGTTCACCCTCGTCGAGTGGGCGGACTTCCAGTGCCCCCACTGCGCGGTGATGTTCCCGTTGATGGAGGAGATCCTCGTCGAAAACAAGGATGTAAAGCTCTACTTCCGTCACTACCCGATCTCCCAAGCCTGCAACCGGTTTGTTGAAGGGTTGCGCCACGAGAACGCCTGCCAAGCGGCGGCCGCGGCGGAGTGTGCACGCTTGCAGGGGCGCTTCTGGGAGCTCTCCGGCCAGATGTTCAAGAACCAAGAGTACCTCGGCAAAGACGACCTCCGCTTCATGGTGGAGCAGGTCGGACTGGACCCGAAGGCTTTTGAGACCTGCATGCACGACCCCGCGACCGCTCAGGCGGTGGTGGCCGACGTCGAAGGGGGCGGTGCCGCTCAGATCAACGGGACGCCGTCGATCTTCCTGAAGGGCGCGGTCGGCGATGGCTGGGTGCGGGTGATCGGCGGCAAGGACGCGATCAACACCATCCTCGCTGCGGCGCGCTCCGGCAAGCCGATGCCGGCGCCGGCTCCCCCGAACCCGGATCGGTAGTTCAGCGCGGCGCGGGCCTGTGGGCGCGCTCGCACACCCCGGTGCGGCTACGCCCCCGACCGCTCGGCGTTTGGACTACTCAGCGCTGACGCGACGACGGCGAACGGCGAAGGCCGCGGCGATTGCCATGAGACCCAGTCCGGTGCTGCCAGAAGCGGTCGCGCACAGGCCGGTCGACTCGTAGTTCTCACCCACCGCGTTGGGACGCTTGGGGTCCCCGTCGATGCTCGGAGGATCGGCGTCGGTGTCGGTGTCCGCGTCGGTGTCCGTATCGGTGTCGGTGTCGGTGTCGCTGTCCGTGTCGGTGTCCGAATCGGCGTCGGTGTCGGTGTCCGCGTCGGCCGACCCCATCTCGCTCAGCGAGTACACCGGGGTGAAGCCCTCCAGCCACGCGATCTGCTTGTCCACGCGGGTTCCGCCGGTGGCTCCTCCCTGGCAGGGCGTGGAGTCGCCGTTGGGCGAATACACGAAGCTGTTCACCAACATCAGCTCGTAGTCGGTGCCGCCGAGGATCTGCAGGCCCGCGCCGCCAGAGTCGCCCGAGCACACATTCTGCTGATCGGCTTCGTCGTAGCCGTAGATCAGGTTGTTGTCGTAGCTGTCCATCGGGATGTCGGCGGTGCGCTTCTTGGAGGAGTCTTGCCCATTGTCGGTGGTGATACCCCAGCCGATGTAGCGGATGTCATCGCCGATCTGGGAGTTGGTCACCGGGTCTTTGTTCACCGCCATGAAGTCGATGTCGGTGATCGGGGTCTTCAGCTCGACGATGCCGATGTCGTTGATCAGGTTCCGGTCATCATAGCGGGCGTTGGCCTCCCAGCTCACCAGCTCTACGGTCTCTTGTACGCCGCTGCTGCTGTTGAGGTCGGAGCCGACCACCACGTAGAAGTAGGGCATGCCCGCGGCGGGCAGCTCGTCTTCCATCGCGACCACGCAGTGCGCGGCGGTGACCACCCAGCTGGGGGCGATGAGCGTACCGGAGCAGAAGTTGTAGCCTTGACCGCGCGAGTTGGCGGCGTACAACGTGACAACTTGCGGGTATAGCGAAGTGGCTGACCCGTTCACGATCGGCGGGGGCGGCGGGGCCGCGAACGCGTTGGAGTTCGACAACGAGAGGGTGAGGGAGAGCAGTGCGATCACGAGAACCTCAGCAAGTAGGAGCATAGCCGGAATTCCGGCGTCGTCGCGCGGACTGGCGTACTCACCCTGTGTCGATACGGCAAAGGCTTTGCCTTGGGACAGGCCTCAGGCGGCCTCTTCCTTTGCGGGTCCCGGGCGGGTGAGCAGGTCGTTGACCACCGCCGCGGTCGCGACGCTCGCCAGATCCGGGTCGCCGTACTCGGCGAGGAACTGTTCGTACAGGGTGGAGATCAGGTCGCCGAGGGTCGTGGTCATCGCGGGCTCCTTTGGGAAGTGTGGGCTGTTGGGAGGGAAAGCAAGAACGGTGCCGGAGGATTTCGCGGGGGTTTGGGGCGCGGGACCGCCGACGGTTCGGACGGTGTCACAAGGTTTGTACGCTCGCTGAGGACGAGGCCAGCACCAGCAAGCACACGGACTCGGCGCCCGCCTCGCGCAGCGCCAGCGCGCACGCGCTCGCAGTGGCGCCGGTGGTCAGCACGTCGTCGACGAGCAGCCAGTGACCCGAGACCCTCTTTTTGGCGGTGTACGCGCCGCGTACGTTGGCGAGCCGTCCCGCGTGGGATTGGCCGGCCTGAGGGGCTCCGCCGCGTCGCGAAATCGCGCAGTCCAGAGGGGCGCCCACCGCGCCCGGAAGATGGCGCGCCAGCACCATCACCGGGTCAAAACCGCGCGCGAGGCGTCGGGCGACCGTCCCGGGGACCGGCGCGATCGCGTCGAAGTCCTGGGGCCAATCATAGTGGGCGGCCTGCTCGGCCAGAAAGGCGCCGACCTCTGCAAGCACGCCCTCCTGCCCGCCGTATTTGGCAGCGCGAACCAGGCCGCCTAACAGACCCGAGTATCCGCCGGCTGACCAGCCAGCGGCGATCCATGGCGGCAGGCGCCGCAGCTCGGTCAGCGCCGTCGGGAGCTGCTGCCGGCACGCGAGGCAGAGCCGCCCTTCGAGCCCCGGACGGCGCGTCTCGACGGGCGTGCTGCACGCCACGCACCCTTGGCCCCACGCCGCGTAAAGCTCAAACATCGAAGACCTCGCCTACGCATCAGCATGGTGCCGGGTTCGCTCCGGCACAAGCGCGCGTGAGGGTTTCAGACGCCTCGCGACGTTCTGTGACCGCCGGGGCTGTGACCGCCCGGGCCGTGGCCCGCCTGCAGGGCCAGATCGATCAGCACCAGCGCCATCATCGCCTCGACGATCGGCACGGCGCGCGGAACCACGCAGGGATCATGCCGGCCGCGGGGCTCAATGGTCGCGGCTTCTCCGCTGCGGTCTACGGTCTGCTGCGGTTGAAAGATCGTCGCCACCGGCTTGAACGCGACGGCGATCTCGACCGGCATGCCGTTGGAGATGCCGCCCTGAACGCCGCCGGAGTGGTTGGTCTGGGTGCGGATCTGGGGATCCTCGCCGGGCGCAGCGACGTTGATGAAGGCGTCGTTGTGGGCCGAGCCGCGCATTCGGGCCCCGGCGAACCCGCTGCCGCTCTCAAAGCCCTTGGCGGCGGGGATGCTGAGCATCGCCATCCCCAAAAGCGCGTCCATCTTGTCGAAAACCGGCTCGCCCCAGCCCGCGGGGACCCCGTTGGCCCGCGCCCGGACGACGCCGCCGATGGTGTCGCCTTCGCTGCGCACCGAGCGGATCAGCGCCTCCATCTGGGCCGCCGCGCTCGGATCGGGACAGCGCACCGGGCTGGCGTCGACGGTGTCGCGGTCTACTGTCTCAGGATGCGCGGCTTCGACGTCGCCGACCGCCGACACCCACGCGACGATGGTGACGCCAAGCTCCTCGAGCAGCTGTCGCGCGACCGCGCCGGCCGCCACGCGACCTATCGTCTCGCGTGCGCTGGCGCGTCCGCCGCCGCGCCAATCCCGGTGTCCGTAGCGCGCCTCGTAGGTGTATTCCGCGTGAGACGGACGATAAACGTCCTTCAAGGGTCTGTAGGTGCGATCGTCGGCGTCGACGTTGCGGAACAGGAAGGTGAGCGGGGTTCCGAGGGTGCGCCCTTCGAAAAATCCGCTGACGATCTCGAATTCGTCGGCTTCTTTGCGCGGGGAGACCAGCGCCGATTGCCCGGGTCGGCGGCGCGCAAGATCGGCGCGGATCCCGTCCAAATCCAGCGCGATGTTGGCCGGACAGCCGTCGATCACCACGCCCAACGCCGCGCCGTGCGACTCCCCGAAGGTGGTCACGCGAAAATGAGTTCCGAAGCTGTTGCCGGGCATCTGCGAAACTATCGCCGCGCGGGCTATCCTGACGGGCATGCGCTCGTTCTCTCTCTCTCCGCTGCTGTGCTCGCCGTTGTTGCTCACCCCGCTGCTGTTGGGTTGCACGCCGCCGTTGCTCTCGTCGCTCGCGCGGGCCGAGGACGGCGCGGCGTCCGCCGAGCCCGCGCTGTCCGAGTGGGTGGGCCCGTTCCACGAAGCGCGGTTCAGCCGGCAGGAGCAGTATGATTCGTTGCCGGTCGATATTGGCAAGTTTCGCGTGACCTTCGGGCCCGAGATCCTCGAGCAGAACCGCCGTCTTTGGGAGCGCTGCGAGTCCCGGCTGGGCGGCAAGGGCCTGAGCGGCGCAGACCGGGTCGACTGCGTGCTGGTTTTTCTGGGCGTAGATGGCTTCGGAAACGCCGCCAGCCCGATCCCCGGTGTCTCGCCGCGGCAATGGGACTGGTGGTCGCCGCCGCAGGTGATCGTTCCCGCCCAGCCCGTCATCGGCGCGCGTTGGGAGCAAGCGCACTTCAAACGCGGCAAGTGGAGCCGTAGGCAATGCCAGCTGCTCGCCGACACCTCTTACTGTGACGATGGCCTAGAGTCGCGATGCTACTCGGAGTTTGAGAGCTCTGCGGTGGTGATCTCCGAGCACTACTGCAAGGGGCTCGGGTGGGTGGGCGAAAACGCGCTGGCCCGGTACGTCGACGGCCACCGGTACTCCTCGTTTACCTACGATGTGGTGGTGGATGGCGTGGCGATGCCGCCGCGCCGGGACGATGCAGAAAAGGGACCTGCCGGCGCTGGATCGGCTGGAGACTCCGCTGTCTACGCTCGCTGAAGCGCTGACGCGAAACCCGCCGCAGGTCGGGCCGGGCCGCGTCGCGATCGCGATCCCCGATGGCACGCGCCCCGTCGATGTGCCCGGGGCGCTGACCGCCATCGCGCCGTTTTTGCCGGCGGGCGCCGATGTCGTCGCGGTGGTGGGCTTGGGGCTGCACCGGGCGATGCGCGCGGAGGAGCTGCCGGCCAGCCCGTTTCGGCTCGTGCAGCACGACCCGGACGACACCGTGGACACGGCGGTGGTGGACGGCATCCCAGGCGGCGTCTCCCGCCACATCGCTGAGGCCGACTATGTGCTTGGCGTCGGCGTTGTGGAGCCGCACCAGTACGCGGGGTTCTCGGGCGGGCACAAGGCGGTGGCGGTGGGCTGTGGCGCGCGCAAGACGCTGGACGCGCTGCATCACCGCGATCGTGTGATTGCCGCTGGGGTCGAGATCGGTCGCCTCGATGGAAACCCGTTTCGGGGAGCCGTCGACAGGCTTGGAGAGGCGGCGCGCTGCTCCTGGACGCTGCTGCAGTTTGGCCCGGGACGATGGGAGGCCGGCGAGCCGGTGACGGCGCTGCGTCGGGCCGCCGACCAGATCCACTGCTGGGAGGACGTGCCTCGGCGCTACGACGCGGCGATCCTGACGGTGCCCAAGACCAAAGCGGTGAACTTCTACCAAGCCAGCCGCGCCGCGACCTACGTGGGCTTGTCCTTCGATCCGCCGCTGAACCCCGGCGCGGTGCTGTATCTGGACGCTGCGTGCCCCGAGGGGCTGGGCGAAGGCTCGGGGGAGCAGGCGTTCGCGGCGGTGCTCGCCGGGATGCCTGCGCCGTGGGGCGCGCTGCTGGACGGTCCTGCACCGACGGGCGCCGGCACGCAGCGCGCGGTGGTGCTCGCGCTGCTGCTCCGTCGCTTCCGCCTCGTGGTGTGCGGCGTGCGCGATCCGGCCCCGCTGCGCGCGCTGGGGATCGACGCGACGAGCGCGGCGGCGCAGAACGTCGCCCCCGCGGACGCCTTGAGGGTGACGGACCCGTTTCACCGGATCCCCCGCTTTTCAGGCGGGTAGCCGACGGGTCGCTGCTACTCGCCGACCCGCATGCGCCAGGTCGACCCTGCGGGGCTGTCCATCACGACGATGTTGTCGGCGTCGAGCTCGACGCGCAGGCGATCGGCCTCGGCCCAGTTCTTGGCGGCGCGCGCGGCGCCACGAGCGGCGATCTTGGCTTCGATCTCTTCGACCGAACGGCCCTGTGCGAGCAGGCGCTTGGTCTTGACCTCGTCGAAGAACGCCTGCGGCTCCATCGTACCGATGCCCAGCACTTCGGCCATCAGCGCGAAGGCCGCGCGCGCAGGCGCGAGGATCTTGCCGCCTTTGGCGCGGGTGCTGCGGTCATTCCCGAGTCGGTTCACGGCGCGGACGAGGTCGAACACGATGCCCATCGCTTCGGCGGTGTTGAAGTCGTTGTCCATCGCCGCGTGAAAGCGCTGCTCAAACACCCGCCCGATGTCGGCGGCGTCGAGTCCGGGCTCGCCCATCGCTTTGGGCTCTGCGTCTCCGGTCGCTGAGAACGCCACTTCTTTGGCGCAGTACAGGCGATCGAGCGCGACCAGCGCGCTGCCCAAGCGCTCGGAGTTGTACGGCAACGGCGAGCGGTAGTGCGACTCGAGGTACAAGAGCCGCAGCGCCTCGCCCGGAACTTCGCGCAGGATGTCCCGGATGCGCTTGATGTTCCCGAGGGACTTCGACATCTTTTCGTTGTCGAGCGTCAGGTGGCCGTTGTGCATCCAGTGCGTGGCGTAGGGGTGACCCGTGCCGCACTCGGATTGGGCGATCTCATTTTCGTGGTGCGGGAACACCAGATCGATGCCGCCGCCGTGAATGTCGAAGGTGTCACCCAGATAGTGGCGCGCCATCGCCGAGCATTCGATGTGCCAGCCCGGACGGCCTTCGCCCCAAGGGCTGGGCCAGTGGGGCTCGGTGTCCTCGCCGCCCCAGGCCTTCCACAGCGCAAAGTCGCCGGGGTGGCGCTTGGCGGTGTCGACAGCCACGCGCTCGCCGGCGCGCAGATCATCGAGCTTCTTGCCAGAGAGCTTGCCGTAGTTGGGATCGCTCAACACCGAGAAGTACACATCGCCGTTGTCGGCGCGGTAGCCGTGGCCTTTAGCGACGATCTCTCCGATCAACGTGACGATGTCCCCGATGTGATCGCTGACCTTGGGCGCGAAGTCCGGCGCGCGGATCCCGATGCCGGACAGATCCTCTTCGAGCGCCTGGATGAAGCGCGCGGAGAGGTCCAGCGGAGACTCGCCGTTTTCACGGGCGCGGGTGATGATCTTGTCGTCGACGTCGGTGTGGTTGCGCACGAAGCGCACCTTGTAGCCGCGGTGGCGCAAGTGCCGGGCGACGACGTCAAACGCCATCATCGCGCGGGCGTGGCCGATGTGGCAGTAGTCGTAGACCGTCATGCCGCACACGTAGATGCCGATGTGTCCGGGCACCTGCGTACGCAGCGGCTCGATCTCCCGGCTCAACGTGTTGTAGACATGGATGGGCGCGAGGTTTTCAGCGCCGCCTTCGGCCGCGGGGGACGTGTGCATCAGACGGCCGGCTTGGTGGCCATGGCGTTGAACAGTCCGTCGATCTCTTCGCCCACGCCCTTCTCATCGACGTCGCGCGCGACGGCGATCTCCTGGACGAGCAGACGGCGCGCTTGATCGAACATCTTGCGCTCGCCGAAGGACAGCGCCTTCTCGGACTTGAGCAGCGCCAGATCCCGCAGCACCTTAGCGACCTCGATCGGATCGCCGGTCTTGATCTTGCTCATGTACTCGCGATACCGACGGTTCCACGTCTGGTTATCGGTCGGGACGTTGCGGTCCTGAAGGATCTCCCGCACCTTGTCGATGTGGTCGGGGTGGATCACCGGGCGCATGCCGATGGTACGGGCGTTGTTGACCGGCACCTTGATGGTGATGCCGTTGTCGAGGATTTTTAGGACGTAGAAGGTCCCCTTCAGGCCGTCTACCTCAACCGAGATGACATCCCGGATGATTCCGACGCCGTGGGCAGGGTATACGGCTTTGTCGCCGACATTGAATTCCATGAAAACCTCGTTCCGCCCGAGACGGATTGTAAACAGACTGCTCCAGCTAACCCGTTTGTGTGGGCTTTTCCACCCGTGACCGCGATCAATCGGCTTTGTCTCCGCGCGATGGCGCGAACCGCGGGGCGGGCGGGCCTGTGGGTGTGGGGGATCCTCGCTGCAGCAGCGTTGGCTCAGGTGCTCGCGCTGCTGACCATCCCGAGCTGGCGGTGCGCGGGCTTGATCGCGGTCGGCGTGCTTGGGAGCGCGCTGACGGTGGCCTTGCTGGTCGCGATGGTCGCTGGGCCGATCGCCGCGGTGGCGTCGCTGCGCGAGAGCGGCGCGTGGCTGGGGCTGCGCAGCGTCGGCGTGCGCGGGCGTGCGCTGTTGGGGAGCGCCGCGCTGTGGGCGTGCGCGCTGGGCGGGTCGGCGCTGCTCTCCGGGCATGTGCTGGAGCCGCTGGCCCGCGCGCAGCTGCGTACGGCTCGGGTAGAAGCGGCGGTGGGCTTGCGGCTCTACGAGGGCCGCGCCACCGTGGTCGGGCCATGGGCGCTGACGGACGATGGCGGGGTCGTCCGCTTTGCCGGCGCGCTGGGGGAGGACATGGCCGTGGGCGCGGCCGATTCGGTGCAGCTGGAGCCGTCGCGGTCGGGTTTGGCGGTCACGTTGGGCGCCGGCGAGGCGCACGCGGCGAGCGGCGCGTGGGCGTTGACCTACGACGGGCTCTCGACGACCCTGAACGTGGGCGGGGCGGCGTCTGCGGGCCGCGTCGACATCGCCGAGCGCAGCAGCTTCGACCTGTGGGAGCGGGTTCAGGCCGGGCGCCTGAACCCCTATGAGCGGTGGATCTGGTGGAAACGAACGGCGATCCCCTGCATCTTGCTGATCGTCGCGGCGCTGGGCTTGCCGTTGGGGGCGCGAGTCGGTCCGGGGATCGGGGCGGGCGCACTTGGGACGGTGTTCTGGGCGTTGCTGCGGGTCTCGGACGCGGTGGCCCAGTCGCAGGGGGCCGGTTGGGCGCTGGCGACGCTGTTTGTGCCGACCGTAGTCGCGGTGGCGATAGGCTGGGCGACATGGCGGGACCGGTGAGCCACGCGCGTTGGATCGCGACGGCGACGCTCCGGGCGCGGGTGCTCGGGCCTCCGCTGCTGCGCGGCAACCTGCTGGTGCACGGGACCGCGCTGGGCCTGTTGGCGTTTGTGACCTCGATCGAGCGCGCGGCGATGTCGGCGGGCTCGATCCATGCTGTGGAGTGGCGCGAGGCGGTGGTGCTCTGGGCGCGGCTCGCGCCGGCGCTCACGCTGTTGGGGACGGCGTTGGCGTGGTCGCGGATGCACAAGGCGCGGCTCGCGCTGGCGACCTTCGGTCAGTCGGCGACCCCGCTGCGGGGGGCCACGGCGATCGCGGGTGCGGTGGTCGGCGCGCTGGTGTTGACGGTGCCTGCGCAGGGCGCGCCCAGCGCGTGGGTGCGCGGGTCCGGCGGCTGGTTTCATCTCGGCGAGGCGGTGCCGGACGTGCTGGGCGGGGTGGTCACCCCCGTGGCGACGTCATTGGCCTTCGGCATCGCCGTAGGCTGCGTGCTCGCGGCGCCGGCTGGGGCCCGCGCGTGGCGCTCGGGCCCGTTGGCGATCGTGACCGTCGCGGTGATCCTGCTGGACACGCTGCGACCGGGCTTGGGAGCGCTGCTCCTCGCGTTGCTGTGCTACTCGCAGAGCCGGGAAGGAGACGTGTAGTTCGGGGTGGACTGGGTGACGTACACCGCGTCGGGCCACTTGATCTGGCCGGCGTCCCAGACGGTGTCGCGGGTCATCGCCGCGCTGGCCTCGCCCGCGAGCGCGCCGTACAGGTAGACCTTGACCGTCGCGGTGGTCGTCGTGTCGCCGTTGTCGGTGAAGTAGTGCACCTTGATGGAGTAGGTGTCGTTCGCCGGGGCGTCGATGTTGATGTTCTCGGGGCCGTAGCCTTGGCGATCATCGAGGTCGAGGCTCGGGTTGTCGGTGCTGCCGCTCGCACCCCAGTTCGGGCTCTGGTTGCACCAGTTGCAGTCGCCGGGGCTGACAAAGAACTGCGCGCCGCCGTTGAGCAGGTGCATGTCGAGATCGGCGGCGGCGGTGCTCCAGGTCAGCTCGACGTGCAGGTTCTCTTCGGGGATGGCGGTGAACGTGCACGTCGTCGGCGCGGACGAGACACCGATGGTGTTGGTGACCGCCAACTGTACCGAGTAGTCGCCGGCAATATCGGTCGCGAGGTACGCGGTGTCGTTGGTGGTGTTGGTCAGCAGCGCCTGCGAGCGGTCCGGTACTTCGAGCAAGGTCCACGCGTAGGTCAGCGGCTCGTGGCCGCCGGGGTCATAGGAGCCGGTGCCGTCCAGCACCACCGTGTCGCGCGGCGCGACGTCCTCCGGGCAGACCACCACCGGCTGCGGATATTCGAAGTCTCCACCGCCGTTTCCGATGAGCGTGACCGTCACATCGGCCTCGTCGGGATCGTCGGAGTGGATCACCAGCGCGCCGTTGTCCCCGTTGGAGGACACCGGCAGGTAGTTCACGACGATGAGCGTCGATTGTCCAGGGGGAAGCTGGAAGCCTGTCACGTCCCCGACCACCGTGAACGCGCCGCTGCCGCTCTGGTCGAGCGAAGACACGTTCAGCGTCGCATCGCCGGGGTTGGCGATGGTGAAGTACCGGGTCATCGGCACGCCTGCCGGGGCTACGCCAAAGTCCAGCGCCAACGGGTCGACTTCGATGTCCGGGGTCGGCGCGTGCACGCCATTCCCGGTGAGCACGACGGTCAGGCTGGGGTGCTCGGGATCATCCGTCGGGATGGAGAGCGCGCCGGCGTAGCTCTCAAAGTTGGTCGGGGAGAACGCGAGCGCGATGTTGACCTCGCCGTCGGGCGGCACCACAGGTTCAAACTCGCCGATGACGCTGAAGGGATCATCGATCTCCAGATCTCCGATGTTCAGATCCACCTGCCCGCTGTTGATCACGGTCACAAACGATTGCGTGGAGTAATCGACAGGTTGATCGCCGAACGCGAGCACCTCGGGCGTGACCGCGGCGGAGGGGAACACCTGATTCAACTGGGTGTCTTGCCCGTTCGTGCAGCCAGTGAGCGTCAGGCCCACCATCGCAGCGCAGCCTACGATCCGATTTAGGTTCCGCATGGAAATCTCCGCGTGACCACCATACCCGGTCACAGTTACAAAGGAACCGGCTATCCTGCTCGCATTGATGTCACCGCTCTCACCGCTTCCGCTGCATGTACCGCGCCTGCTGCGCCGCGCGCTTCGCAGCGCTCTTCGCAGCGCTCTTCGCAGCGCTCCGACGGTCGCCGCGCTGCTGCTGCTGTCCGGCTGCCAGAGCTGCAGGCCGCAGCTTCCCAGCAGCGATGACGCCGACACCCGCGTGGACACCTCGCCGCCCCCCGACAGCGGGGACAGCGCAGACAGCGCCGATAGCGGAGACACCAGCCCGCCTTTGCCGCCGCGCTGCGATCACATGGAGGTCGAGTCCAACAACTCGCTCGACCTCTCCGAGCCGATCACCATGGAAGAGTGGTGGTGCGGCGGGTTCGCGGGGGACGGCGCGTTGGGAGACACTGAGTTCCTGAACTTTTCCCCGCTACAAACCGGCTGGTTGTCGGTCGCGGTGGAGGCATCCTCCCGGGGCTCGTTGGCGGACGCGCAGATCTTGTTGAGCGACGACAACGGCCACGCCGTGTTCGTCTACGACGGTGTCAGCTCGGGCGCCGCGTCCAGCGATCCCAGCATGGTGGTCCCCGCGGATCAGCTTGGCAACTACACCGTCGTCGTCGCCGAGACCGGCTACCTGACCGGCGAGGGCTACGACTGGGCGTTCATGGCGTCGTTGGTCAAGCCTCCGGTGGTCTGGGACTTCCAGGAGACCGAAGACAACGACAGCTCGGCGGAGGCCAACGCTTTTGAGCTGGGCGAGGTCGTGTTCGGCAAGATGGACCGCACCGCCGATCGCGACTGGTACCGGGTGGTCGTCCCCGATGGCTTGCAGAGCGTACACTTCAACGTCGAAGCGTACGGATCCGGCTCGCCCGCCAACATCCAGATCACCGTCTACGACGCGGCGACCGGCGCCCGAAAGTTCGCGTCTTACCACGGCGTCATCGACTACGATCTCGACCCGGACTACGAGCAGAAGGTCACCGCCGCCACCGAATGGACCGTGCTCGTGGAAGACGAGTTCGATTCCGGCTCGGCCTTCAACTGGTACACCCTGAAAATCGTTGGCGTTCCAGCCGAGTGAACGGCATGATGGATACGCCGACCCCAAGGAGACTCATGACCCGCAGCGCACCTTTCCTGACCTCGTTCCTGATGATCCTGACGGCCTGTGGAACCGACAAGGCTTCAACGAACGACGATAGTTCGATCGGGCACGACTCGGAGACGGGCGACTCCAACGTCGGCCCGTGCACCACGCAGGTCATGAGCGTGGAGCCCGCCGACGGCGCGGCAGACGTCTACTACCACGACACCATCACCGTCAGCTTCGACGGCGACGGCGGATCGGCGGAGTTCTCGCTGCTGGACGCCTCCGGCGTAGACGTGCCGGTCACCGCGACGTTCACCGAAGGCAACGTGCAGGCGGTGTTGACCGCCGACTTGGCGCCCGTCACCGCGTACACGCTGACCACCTCGGTGTGCGGTAGCGAGGCGTCGTCGAGCTTCACCACCAACGCTCTGGGCAGCCCGCTGGATATGGACCCCGCCGATCTCATCGGTGCGACCTACGAGTTCCGCTTGTCGGACGCGGACATCACCGAGCCTGCGTTCTTGGACCTCATCGCCGGGACCTACCTGACCGTGCCGATCCTCATCGGCGTGGACAGCGCCGACAGCACCTCGATCGACATGCTGGGCGGCCTCGGCTACGAGACCACTGACAGCTACGCGCAGGATACAACGCTCCCAAGCTGGGATTTTCCGGTCGCGGACTTCACCACCCAGCCGTTCTTCCACGCGCAGAGCCCGCTGATCACCATCATGTACGGCACCACCGCCATCCCCATCGAGCAGTTCAACCTGTCCGGCACGTTCGCGGCCGATGGTTCGGCGATCGAAGAAGGCTACGTGACGGGGATCGGGGACAGCCGCTACATGGCGACGCTGGTCGGCAAGCCCGCGGACGACCTCAGCGCGGTCTGTGATCTCGCGGCCTCTCTCGGGGTCAATTGCACCGAGTGCGCTGACGGCGAGCCGTACTGCTTGTACATCGTCGCCGAGAACATCACCGCCGAGCGCATCGATGGCCTGACGCTCACCGAGGTTTTGCCGTAGCGTTTCGGCGGCCGCTCGGTCGGAGCGGGCCTACCGCAGTCCGTCTACCGCGGCGTTCAGCGCGTCGAGGGTGAACTCGCCCCAGCGACGGGTGCGGTCCACCTCGGCGCGAACAACGTGGCCTTGCTGGGCTTGGGCCACCTGCCACGCCGGGAGCACGACGGCGTTCATCCAGCGGCACCGATCCGCAGCGTTCCAAGGATGTCCGTAGGCGGTGTCCCACGCGAGGACCGGGGAGCTTGGCGCGAGCCCGAGGCGAAAGCTGAACAGCACGTCCAAGGGGGGCCGCAAGATCGGATTCAGAACGTCGTACGTCGGTTGGAGGATGACCCGCTGCTCGACGTCGCACATCGTCAGCAGCGCTTCTTCTGCGAGCGCGCTGGCGTTGGGGTCCATCGGCCGGCGGCGCATCGCCGCGTCGGCGCGCTGGGTCTGGTTGAACGCCGTGGACAGCGGGCCGGCGACCGGCCGCCCGGCCCGGTACAGCAGCCAGGACGGCACGATGCCCATGTAAATCTCGTAGTTGCCGTCTCCCATCATCGTGCGCCACGGGCCTGTCGGGCTGGCGAGCGCGTAGTGCACGTGCCGCGCGACGTAGGAGGCGAGGCCGAACCACGATCCTAAGAGCGGCTCGTCCAAGTGACAGCCGGCGTAGATGCTGGCGATGCGCTTGGAGCGGGGGGTGGGATCGTTGGCGGTGTTGCCAAGGAGCTGAAGGGCGGCTTGTTCTGCCGCGGCGAGCATCGTCATTGCGGTACTCCGAAGGTGGGTGCGGGCGCTTCCGGCCGAAGCCCGTGGGCGCGGGCGTACAGCTGCGCGCGTTCGACGCGGTCGTCGCCGCCGAGGGCCAGCGCGGCGTGGTGCAGCGCCCACCACGCGTCGGCGTACATCTCGCTGTTCAGGGCCAGCGTGTGGGCGTTTTCGAAGGCGGCCTCGGCTTTCTTCCGGTTTCCGGCGGCGAGCGCCAGCCAGCCCGCAGCGACGCTGCTGCGCGCCCGCCATCGAGGGGATTTTCGCCCCAGCACGGTCATCACCTGCCGAAAGCGCCACGCGCGCGGCAGGCCCGGAGCCCCGGCGAGCTTCGCCTGACTATGGGCGATCAACAAGTCGATCGCGAGGGCGTCGGTGTAGTCCATCTGCATGTGGAAGTGCGCGCGCTCAGCCCATGCGCGCAGCAGGATGGGCCCCGCTTCGGCGTATGCGCGCTGGTCCAACAGCATCTCGGCGAGCACGCGCCGGGCCAGCACCACCGTGCAGTCCTGTCGGGGCTCCGCGTCGGCCACCCACGCGCGGGCCGCTTCGATCGCGAGCGTGTGGTTGCCCTCGAGCAAGCGCACCACGGCGTCGTGACCGATCACCCAGCCGGCGCAGCGGATGTCTCCGGTGTGCTGCACCAGCTCCGCGAGCCGACGGTTGATGCGGCGCAGGGGGCCGGGATCGCCGAGGTGGAAAGCGCCTACGGCGACCGTGCCGACCGCGAGCGAAGCGAGGTAGGGATCGCCGACGCGCAGCAGCCGCTCGGCGGCGTCGAGCGCGTCGATGTAGGACGTGGTGATCTCGCCGGTCCAGCTCCGCGCGATGGCGCGGTGGAGCAGGATGACGGCGGCCCCGGTGGGATCGTTGTGCTCGGCGACCTCGCTCCACAGCACGTTGTGCACGCGCATCGCTCGCTCTTTGCGGCCCAGCGCCACGTTCCACACCACGTCCATCGCGCGCACGCGCGGGGCGTGCGGGTCGGCCTCGCGCCACAGCGCGTGGATGCGCAACATCGGCGCGTTGTCGGTGTTGAAGTGCATGTCGTACAGGCGCTCGAAGGCGAGCGCGAGGCGCGGGTTGGGGCTGGGGCGCTTCGGCTTGTCGCGCCACAGGCGCCAGATGGCGACAAAGTCCTGAAAGAACCCGCGTACGCCTTTATGAATCGGCCGGCCTAAGGCGGAGACCACCTCCCGGTATGCGCTGAGCGCCTCGGTGATCTTTCCGGTTCGGAAGGCGAATTCTCCTTCCGCCTCGGCGCGGTCAGCCTTGGAGAACGTGGGCTCGCGCTTCATGCGCGCGACGAGATCCGCGGCGACCTCCATGTTGCGCGCCTGCACGGCGACATGGAAGGTCTGCAACAGGCGCGCCGGCGCGCCGTAGTCGTGCGCGGCGCGCAGCAGATCCAGCGCGACCACCGGGTCGCGGCGCAGCGCTTCGGTCACCGCGGCGTCCAGCACCGTAGCGAGGCGATCGGTGTCGCCGGCTATACGCGCATACCGCGCCACGATCAGCGGCTCGGTGCGCGCGTCGAGGCGTCGCGCGGCCTCTCGCGCGAAGCGCTGCGCTTCGGCCGGATCGGTGGGGCCGGGGGACCGCGGGAGCAGCTCCACGCCGGTCCATCGCGCGGCGCCGACGGCCTCAGCTTCGAGCGCGCAGTCTTCGACCACATCCACGGTCAGGCCAGCGGCGGTCGCGAGCCGGGGTCCGTAGGGCAGCCCGAGCACATCGGCGCGGCGGAGCAGCTCGGCGCCGGTCCGGTCCAGCCAATCGAGATCGACGGGCTCCAGCGCGACCTCGGGCAGCGCCAGCTCCTCGCTCAACCCGTGGGGCGCGCCCTCGCGTGCGGTGCCGACGACCACGACGTCGGCGAGCGAGAGCCCGGCTAAAAAGCGTCGGCTCGACCCATCCATTCGGTCGACGCCTTCGGCGATCAGCAGCAGCGGGCGGGGGCAGGCGTCGCAGAACGCGCGGAGCGCCTCGCTGAGCGTGCCGGAGGGCGGTTGGGATGGCAGCGGGGCGGGCGCGGCCGCCGAGAGCCATGTGCGCGTGGACGGGGACGCTTCGGCGAGCACGCGCCCATGGCCCGCCATCGCTTCGGCGACGCCGCTCAGCTCCTCGTCGGGGATGCCGTCGGCCGCGTGACTCGCGAGCGAGAGCGCGCCGGACATCGGCTCCTCGGCGCTGCCCCAGTCGGCGCGGGCCCAGAGCACCGTTCCTCCGTCCAGCGCCCAGCTCCGGTGCAGCGCGGTCAGGATGCGGCTGCCGACCGCGTGATCACCGACCAGCGCGACGTTGGTGCCGCGGGTGGCGTAGCCCAAGGCGCGTTCGAGCAAGTCCGGGTCGGGCTCTATCGGCGGCGGCGACGGCCGGGGCACATCCTCGCGGTTGCGCAGGTAGCGGGTCAGCGCGAGCCATCCGGCGCGGGCGTTGGGGAGCCGGCCGCTCAGTCCGGCTTCGATCAAGCGGTCGAGCACCGGATCGGTCAACGCGCGCCGCGGAAGGCGCTGCGGGGGTTGGGTTGCGCCGGCGCTCGCTAACTGTGCGGGGGTGAACGGCCGTGTTCCCGATGCGCTCTCGTGCAGCATCACCCACGCGGCGAAGCAGTCGGTGAGCGGGGTCGGCGCGCCGCCGTGGAACAGCGCGGGGTGCATGTACGGCGGCGTTCCAGGGAACACGCCGCCTTGGCTGTACATATGGTGCAGCTGCGCGCGGCCGAAGTCCACCACCCGCACCAGTCCGCCGTCGACGAGGACGTTCTCGGGCTTGATGTCCCCGTGCGCGAGCCCGGCGCGGTGCAGGGCGTCGAGCGCCGCGAACACCTGGATCAGCAGGCGCGCCGCCTCTTGAGGCGTGGGTGGGGTGTGGGTGAACCGCGCCCGCAGGTCTTCGCCCTCGACGAACTCCATCGCCAACCACGGGGTGTCGTCGGGGAGCAAGCCTGCGTCGAGCAGCCGCAGCAGGCTCGGGTGTCGATTCCGAAGCGCGGCCGCGGCTTCTTTGCGGAACTCCTCGCGGGAGGTGCGCAGCGTAGGGAAGAACTTGAGCGCCGCCTGATCGCCGGTTTGAGGGTCGACGCCCAGCCAAACCCAACCGCCGCCGCCCTCACCTAAGGGGCGCACCATCTCCCAACGCGCCGCGCGTGTGCCGGCCTGGATCGCGGCCCGGTGCGTGTGGGGACCGGTAGGCGCCTCGCTCAACCGCGCTCCATCGGATCATCGCCGGCGTACCAGCTGGCGTTGGGGAGGACCTGGATCGTCTCCGGGACGCCGGTGGGCAACGCGCGCTGCTGCGCCACCTTCCACGAGGCTTTTGCGGCGCGCATCGCCGACAAGCACGCGCCCTCCATGCAGATCACGTCGAGGCCGTTTCGGGTCCAGTCGCCGGCGGGGAAGATCCGCGCCGCGCTGTCCAGCGGCAGTCCCGAGACCGGCCGCCGGATCCAATCGCCGACCCCGGGGTTGAAGAAGCGGTTTCGGCGGTTGGCGTTGCGCATCACGACAAAGCGCACCTCCGACAGCAGCGTGGCCGACGGGGCGATCAGCTCGCTGCGTGGCACGTTGCGCGGGTCGAGCAGGTCCGCGTAGTAGGCGAATTGCCGGACCGCGCGCGGGCCGAGCGCTTGGCATTGGGAGAGCTGCTGCAAGAAGCCCCACGCCAACCACCGGGAGGCGACGAACCAATCTTCGATCGCCGCCGGGTCGGCCAAGCGCGCGTCGCTCCAGGTGCCGTCCCGCACCTGCGCGTGCCAGTGCGGGGAGGTTTCGTGGGGCCAGAGACGGCCGTCGGCGCTCTGGAACTGTGCGGGTTTATCGAGCAGATCGGCGATGGCTTGCTTGGCTTCTGCGGGCCATCCATAGGCGTCGGCGCGATCGGCGGCAGCGTACAGATCGTGGTACCCGCCGCAGCTCTCGAGGATGGAGCCGGTGAATTGGCCGTCGCCGAACGGATCTTCGCGGTCGAGCGCCGCCTGCGACCACAGGCCGCAGCGGTAGTCCGCGAGCAGGCAGAACGGACCTTCAAGACCGGTGATCGCGGCGCTCCTCAAGCCCTCCGCGGCGGCGGGAGCGTACTGGATCGCGTCGCGGGTCCAGATCAGCAGCTCGGTGGAGACGGTGGCGAGGCTCTCGAGCGGCGCGAGCTGGGCGCGGGCGGCGGCGTAGGGCGCCGCGCGCAGCAGGTCTGCGAGCAGCGCGGGCGGCATGCAGGGGATGAAAACGTCGAACACACCGAAGTCGACGACGTTTTGAGGGGCGATCGGCGGTCGGAGATCGGGCTGGTGCGGGTAGCCGAGATCATGGCCAGCGGTGCGCGGGCCGTGACCGATGGTCTCGCCCGCCTGCAGCCGGACGCGACCGTCGGGCTCGGCCTGGACCGACGCGATCCGTCCCTCGCGCACGACGAGCGTGACATGCGGGGTGCGCGACGCGAGGTCTTGAATGTTCTCCCAAAGGCGCAGCCACAGGCTCTGGATGCGCGCGCCGTCCGCCGACCACATCCGCGAGGATGCGGCGTCCTGAAAGCAGAACGCCAGCGATCGCACCGCCTGCGCGGCGTCGAAGCTGTACGGCGACGCGAAGGTGGCGTCGGGCGCGAAGCGAAAGTGCAGGGTGCGCCATACCGGGTATTGTCGGGTTGCGAGGTTGTGGAGCGCGCCGGGCAGGTCGGCGAGCAGGTCGTGCACCGCGCTGGAGACGGTGCCCCAGTCCCCGAGCATCCCGTCGGAGGGCGTCGGCGGTTGGTCTCCGGCGTCGGCGAGCACGCCCAACAGCGCGGCGATGGCGCTCGCTCCGGTGGCGGCGTTCTTGAGCAGGTCGAGGAAGCCGTCCACGAGCGGCGCCGCGGGGTTGGCGAACACCGCGGTCGTTACGTCCGGCGTCGCGGACAGCTTCGTCAGCAGCGCGGTGGAGTGGCTCACCATCAGGTGCTCGGCCCAGACGTCGTACTCCACCTTCCAGAGCGGCGTCTCGACGCCGTTCACCGGCATGGTCGCCGTCTCGGGGTTCAAGGTTCGCGCTTCAATCGCCGCGGCGATGAGCGTGATGCGCATCTCGAGGTCGATCTCCTTGGCGAACAGCAGATCGGCGAACACCAAGGGCGTCGCTTGGTCGGTCAGCGCGCCGAACAGCAGCTCAAACAACCGCATCGCCGGCCGGAACAGCGCCGTCTCGCGCAGCCGGAACAGCGCCTTCGAGACCTCGCGGGTGGCGGTCTCCGGGTGTTCCGGGTCGCACAAGCCCATCAGTCCGATGCCGGGCCCGCCGGGGGTTGGGTCATCCAACAGTGCTTGAAAGCTTGCGATCACCGGGGACCCGCCGGGCGGGCGCAGCATCCCGGAGATGTCGGGGCCTTCGCCGGCGCGCATCAGCATGCGCCGCACGTTGGGGTAGCCCCAGAGCACGTGGTAGCCGTGCGGGACGGTGCCCCGCTCGGGCATCGCTGGGCCGTAGAACGGATGGCGGTCCATGCCGCCGTGCGCGGTGTCGTAGCGTCCTACAAAACTGCGGCTCATCGCCTTGCCGCCGAGGCCGCTGCCTTCGCTGCCTGCGTGCGGCACCAACGGCGCGACGTAGACGATCTCCAGCGGCTCGGGCGTGCCCGGCTCGGCCGCGACCTGCTGCTCGATCTCGAGCAGATGCAGGACCGCGGACAGCCCGGCGACCCCTCCGCCAGCGACGGCGATGCGTTTGCTCATCGCAACGCTCCGAGGTCGATCTCCACGGAGACCGGCGCGTGGTCGGACAGGCCCGCCTCGCGCTCGATCCACGCCGCGGTGATCGGCACGTTCGGGGTGGCCAGCACGTAGTCGATGCGCCACCCGACGTCGTTTTCACGCGCTCTTCCGCGGTTGGACCACCACGAGTAGTGCGGCGCGTCGGGGTTCAGGTGCCGAAAGCTGTCCCGCCACCCCGACGCCAACAGCCGCGTGAACCACTCGCGCTCCTCGGGCAAGAAGCCGCTGTTCTTCTGGTTTCCCTTCCAGTTTTTTAGGTCGATCGGCTGGTGCGCGATGTTGAGATCGCCGCACACCAGCGTGGGCCGGCCCGAGCGCGCGAGCTGCTCAAACCACGGAAAAACATAGTCCAGAAAGGCGAACTTCCATTCTTGACGGTCGGGGCCGGAGGAGCCGGAAGGCAGGTAGAGGCTCCAGATGTCGAGATCGGGCAGGTGAAGCCCGGTCGCCCGGCCTTCGGCGTCGGCGCGCTCCAGGCCGATCCCCTTGGAGAAGCTGGAGTTCTGCGCGATCTCGGCCTTGCCCCAGACCGCCGTGCCCGCGTAGCCCTTCTGCGCGGCGGGGTTCCATCCCGCCTTCCATCCCGCGGGCGACCACAGCTCGGGCCCGAGGCTGTCTTCGTCGCAGCGGATCTCCTGCAAACAAAGCACGTCGGGGGATGACTTTTGCAGCCAGCTCGAGAACCCGCGGCGTTCGGCGGAGCGGAGTCCGTTGGCGTTGAGCGTAGTGACCTTCATGGCTTCCAATCCCGGCGGACGGAGAGTCTAATGAGGCGCGCGCAGCGGCGTAGCGCTGCTTTGAGACGGTTCGGCTACCAGCCGCAACCTCTGGTGTAGAGGTCGTCGCCGGCTGCGGCGTAGGTCTCGGACCAGTATCCCCAGAAGTCCTGCGTGCGGGCTGCAAAATCAGCGACCTCCGGGTCGCTGGCGCCGGCTGCGGTCATCGCCTCGCCGGTGGGGTCAATGGCCCCGGTAGGGCTGCCCAAACCGGGGATGCGCGTCGACAAGCGATGCACGCCTTCGCCTTCGGCCCAGGTGTCGTCGGCATCGGCGGTGGGGCCCAAGCCGGGAAGGTCCGACCACGCCTCGACGAAGGTGATCAGGCCTTCGTCGTTGAAGGTGAACTCCTCGAAGATCGGGCAGGGCTTGCCTTCGAAGTCGAACACCACCTTGCAGCGTCCAAACGGCTGCACGTCAAAGCCGCGGCAGTCTCGGGTCGGCACGGTGGTCCCGGGCTGCGCCGCGAGCACCGCGACGTCGATGGCGGCGATCAGGTCGGCGCCGTAGCCGGTCAGCAACAGCCACGGCGGCCACTCCCACCGCGCGACGCCTTCGGCGTAGTCGGGCTTGCTCTCCGGATCGGCGCTCTCGTCGAGCGAGTCAAAGTACTTCATGCCTTGATCGGCGTAGTGCTCGGCGGGTTGGGCGGGCGCGCTGCACGTAGACAGCGCGTCGGGGCCACACCCCTCGGCGGCGGTGTCGGTCGCGCCTCCGCAGGCCGCGAGGGTCAGGAGCCCTGCGAGGAGCACTGTGAGGATCAAGCTTTTCATGGGGCCCTCCGTTGTGCGCAGAACGTGCAGATGAGATCGGCCATCGCGTCACGCATCGCGTCGGTGATCCCGGGCCAGACGCCGATCCAGAAGACGTCGCTCATGATCGCGTCGGCGGTGTCGAGCGTGCCGTACACGCGATGGGGGATGTCCGCGTAGGCCGGCTGCCGCAGCAGGTTGCCGCCGAACAGCAAGCGCGTGCCGATGCGATGGGCCTCGAGATGGTGGGTGAGGTCATCGCGGGTGAACGGCGCGCCGGGACGGACGGCGATGGGGAAGCCAAACCAGCTGGGATCCGCTTCGGGCCTCGCTTCGGGGAGCACCAGCACGTCGGCGCATGCGGCGAGGCGCTCGCGGAGCAGCGTGTAGTTGCGGCGCCGGGCCTCGATGAACCTGGGGAGCTTGGCGAGCTGGGCGACGCCGAGGGCGGCCTGCATGTCGGTCGCTTTCAGGTTGTAGCCGATGTGGCTGTAGGTGTATTTGTGGTCGTATCCACAGGGGAGGTCGCCCAACTGCCAGCCAAAGCGCTTGCCGCAGGTGTTGTCGCGGCCGGGCTCACACCAGCAGTCGCGGCCCCAGTCCCGGAAGGACTCGGCGATGGTCGCGAGCTCGGGATCGTTGATGATCAGCGCGCCGCCTTCGCCCATGGTGATGTGGTGCGCCGGGTAGAAGCTGGCGGTGGCGAGGTGCCCGAAGGTGCCGACCTTGCCGTGCTTGTGCCCGTTCCAGGTCGATCCCAGCGCGTCGCAGCAGTCTTCGATCACCCACAGCTTGTGCTTCTCAGCGACCGCCATCACCGCGTCGACGTCGAAGGGGTTGCCCAGCGTGTGCGCGAGCATGATGGCGCGTGTGCGGGGCCCGACCGCGCCTTCGAGCAGCTCCGGGCGCACGTTGTAGGTGCCCATCTCAGAGTCCAAGAACACCGGTACCAGCTGGTTCTGGAGGATCGGGTTCACGGTGGTCGGGAACCCGGCGGCGACGGTCAGCACTTCGTCGCCGGGCTTCAAGCGCCGCTCGCCCAGCGCCGGCGAGGTCAGCGTGCTGATCGCGAGCAGGTTCGCGCTGGAGCCCGAGTTGACCAGCAAGGCGGTGCGCTTTTGGCTCGGTTCAGTAGTTGCAAAAAACGCGGCGAATTCCTTCTCGAATTGCCGTGCGTAGCGGCCTGTGGTCAACCAGCCGTCCAGCGAGGCATCCACGAGGTGCGCGAGGTCTTCGGGGCCGATCACCTTGCCCGAGGGCGGGATCGGCGTGCGGCCGGGCTCAAACCCGCGATCGGGCCACTTTGCGGCGTGGTATTCGCGCGTCAGATCGAGGATCTGCGCGCGTAGTTCGGCGGCGCTGCGTTGCGGGCCTCCGGGTGCGTCGGGCTGATCAGCCACGCGCGCCCCAATATTCGCGGTACCACGCGATCGTCGGCGCGAGTCCAGCGTCCAGATCCCACGCGGGCTTCCATCCCAGCCGCGCGGTCGCGAGCGTGGAGTCGAGGTACTGATCGTGGATCTCGGCGCGGGCTTCGTTGCGGACGATGGGCTGCAGGTCCTCTCGTCCCATCAGCCGGGTGATCGCCGCCACGACGTCGAGCACCGACAGCGGGGCGCCGGGGCCGAAGTTGAAGGCTTGACCCGCGACCGAAGCCGGTGCGGGCTGCCCGGCTTGTGCAGACCCGCCGTCCAGCGCGTCGGCCATCGCGATGTAGGCGGAGACGGCGTCTTCGACGTACACATAGTCGCGCAGGAAGGTGCCGTCGCTGCGCAGGCCGGGGCGCTCGCCGCGGTGCAGGCTGCGGATGGTGCCGGGGATGATGCGGCTCCAGTTGAGGTCGCCGCCGCCGTAGATGTTGCCGCAGCGCGCGATCACCACCGGGGTGCCGTAGCTGTGGTGCCACGCTTGGGCGATCAGATCGGTGCAGGACTTGGAGACGTCGTAGGGGTGCTGTCCGCGCAGCGGCGTGTCTTCGGTGTACGGCAAGGTGGGGACGTCGCCGTAGGCTTTGTCGCTGGACGCGATCACCACGGCCTGCACCTGAGAGGCTTGCCTCCTGCACGCCTCGAGCAAGTTCCACGTTCCGCGCACGTTCGACTCCATCGTGCCCAATGGATCGCGCAGCGCCGGCCCGACGAGGGTCTGCGCGCCGAGGTGGAACACGGTGTCGACGCCGTGACCGGCGATGGCGCGCTCCAGATCGGCGAGGTCCTCGAGCTTGCCGTTGACGACGGTGGTGCGGGCGATGGTGCCGCTGCGGATCAAGTGGCTGTGCGGATCGTGGTCGCGCACCAGCACGACGACGCGCGCGCCACGCTCGAGCAGCGCCGGCACCAACCACGACCCCACGAGGCCGGTGGCGCCGGTGACAAACGCCGTTCGATCCTGCCAAGACCGCTGCGCGGGGTTTGCAGGTTTTACTGCTGGATTTACCACGTTTTCCACGGCGCCTCTCCCGATTGCCACAGGCTCTCCAGCTGTCGCTTGTCTCGCAGGGTGTCCATCGGCATCCAGAATCCTTCATGGCGAAACGCCATTAGTTGACCATCGGCAGCGAGGCGCTCCATCGGCTCCTGCTCCCAGGGCGTCGAGTCCTCGCGCACATACGCGAGCGCCGCCGGCTCAATGACAAAAAAGCCACCGTTGATCCATCCTTCGCCGGTCTGAGGCTTCTCGACGAAGTTCGTGACCTGGTCGCCGTTCAGCTCCAAGCCGCCAAAGCGCGCCGGGGGGCGAACGGCGGTGACCGTCACCAACTTTCCGTGGGCGCGGTGAAACGCGAGCAGCGCGTTGACGTCGATGTTCCCGACCCCGTCACCGTAGGTCATCATGAACGTCGAGTCCAAGCGGCTCTTCAGGCGGCGCAAGCGCCCGCCGGTGTGGGTGTGCAGCCCGGTGTCGATGAGGTGCACCTTCCACTGCGGCGCTTGTACCTGTTGTACCTCGACTTGACCTGTGCCCAGGTCTATGGAAAGCTCGTTGTTTCTGGCGTAGAAGTTGAGGAACCAGTCTTTGATGGTCTCCTGCTTATACCCAAGCGCCAGCACAAACTCGCCGAAGCCCGCCGCCGCGTAGTGACTCATGATGTGCCACAGGATCGGCTTTCCGCCGATCTCGACCATCGGTTTTGGGCGCGCGTCGGTCTCTTCCGACAAGCGGGTGCCCAGCCCCCCGGCGAGCACGACGACCTTGACCGGGGTCCGATCCGGCGTCATCGGGCACCGGAGCGGGCTTTACAAGGGCGCAGCTTGGGGGGCATGGTCGGGAGTCTATCTCACCTCAGCCGGTCAACATCCGGACGCCGGCGGTCGCTTTGCGCATGAAGTCTTGCGGCGAGCGGATCTGGGCGAGGTTGCGCGCGACGAACTTCGGGCGCCAGTAGAACCGCCGATACGCGTGGTTGAGCATCTCGCGCAGCTCGGCGCGGGTGAAGTACTCGTCCCACACCTGGGCCTTGAAGTCCTCGCGCGGGTTGCGCATGAAGTCCATCCACGCGCCCAGATCGAGCACGCCGTCCCGCTCGCCTTCGTCGTACAGCGTGGTGCCGGGGAAAGGCGTGAGCACGTTGAACATCACAAAGTCCGGGTCCAGCGCGATCGAGTACGCGATGGTGTCCATCACGTCGTCGCGCGAGCGCTCGGTCGGCGTGCCGATCATGAAGTACGCGACCGTGTGAATGCCGATCTCGCGGCAGAGCTTGAAGGCGTTCTCGATCTCGCGCACCGTGACGTCTTTCTTCAAGCGCAGCAGGCCTTCTTCGGTGCCTTGCTCGACGCCAAATTGGATGCGGTGGCAGCCAGCCGCCTTCATCTTGGTGAGCAGCTCGCGGTTCATGCCCTTCACGCGGAAGCGCACCGTCCACTGGAGCTTGAGGCCGCGCTCGATGATCGCGTCGCAGAGGTCGATCACCCGCTGGTTGGTGATGTTGAAGGTGTCGTCGACGAAGTAGAATTCTTTGATGCCCAGGTCCAAGCAGGCTTTGATCTCTTCGCAGACGCGCGCCGGGCTCATCACGCGGTAGCGGTGGCGCGGGGTATTGCAGAAGGTGCAGCGGTACGGGCAGCCGCGCGAGGAGATCAGCGTCGTGAAGATGCCGCCTTGCCCCATGACGTCGTAGTAGCGCTTGTAGTCGACCATGGTGCGGTCGATGATCGGGTAGTCATCGAGGTTGTTCGAGAAGTAGACGTCTTGCTCGGGCACCGGATCGTCGGGGTGGCACATCGTGCCGGGGATGCCCTTCGGGACCTCCCCCCGCTCCCACGCATCGCAGAGGTCCAACATCGGCTTCTGGCCTTCGCCCTTCACGACCGCGTCGACGCCTGGCAGCGCCACGCACTCCCGCGGGAAGTCCGAGACGTGCGGACCACCGACGACCGCGTACTTGGCGCCGGCCTTTTTTGCGGTCTGCACCGTCTTCAGCACGTCCACGAGCTGCACGGTGAACGCGGTGACGCCGACCACGTCGGGCGCAAAAGCGCGAACGCGGCGCTCGAGCTCGTCGTAGTCGAGGTCATCGAGCTGCGCGTCGAGCAGGGTGACCTCGTGCTTCGACTCGGACTTGAGGAACTGCGCGATCGCCATCAGCGCGAGCGGGGGGTAGCTCAGGTTCTCGGCAGACACAGCCTCGGGCACCTCGCTCTCGACGGTGTGCTTGGCGGGGGGACGGATGAGCATGACGCGCATGGGGACGACCTCACTCTGCATCGTGTCCCAAAGCGGGCGCGCGGTCAATTCGGGGCGGCCTCGTACTGGCGATTCTGTATGCGCCACGTTGTTCTGAGGAGCAGCAGCGATAGGGCGCGGTCGATGATCCTCACGTTGCACAAACCGCCGGGGTGGACGCCGCTCGAGGCGATGGAGGCGCTGCGCGCGCGGACGCCGGCGCTGACCGGGGAGCCGATGGTCTACGCCGGGCGGCTGGATCCGATGGCCGAAGGGCTGCTGCTGGTGTTGACCGGGGACGACCGCTACGCGTTGCCCGCCCACCTCGGTCACGACAAGGACTACGACGCCACCTTTCTTTTCGGGGTCTGCAGCGACACCTTCGACGCCCTCGGCCGGCTCGCGCCGGTCGCGCCGGTCGCGCCTGTGGCTCCGGATCCGAGCGCGTGCGTCGCGGCGGTGGCCGGGCTGACCGGCGCCCACGACTTGCCGTTGCCAGCTTGGTCCGCCTACAAGGTCCAGAGACGCCCGCTGCACGCCTGGGCGCACGAGGGGCGCTTGCACGAGATCGTGCTCCCGGTGCGCCGGATGCAGGTGACCGCGGTGGGTCAGGTCAGCGGCGCGCCGGTTCGGGCCGATGCGCTGCTCGATGACGTGCTGGCGCGCATCGATCGCGTGCAGGGACAGTTTCGGCAGGATCAAGCCCGCGCGGACTGGCTCGCTCGGGCCGCGGAGGATCCCGCGTTGTTCGTGGTGCGCGCCACGCTGACGGTCAGCAGCGGCACCTTTGTGCGCGCGCTGGCGCACAGCTTGGGCGAGCGCCTCGGATGCGGCGGCTTACTGCTCGCGCTGCGCCGGACGCGGATCGGCGATTACCGGGCCTGCGACGCGCATGTCAGCGACGAGCGTGTCAGCGAAACTCAGCTCAGAGACCCGCGGTAGCCTCGGCGGCCTTGTGCTCGCGCACGATGCGGTCGTAGTAGTCGATGACGCTGCGTACATACTGGCGCTTCTCGGCGTAAGAGCCCGCGAAGAAGCTGCGCTTGAAGCCGTGGATCACGATGTCGCGCAGCTCGCGCTCGTTGACACCGCAGTGGTCCACCGCTTGGCGGATCTCGTTGCTGACCGTGGTGTGCGACACGAGGCGGTTGTCGGTGCAGATGGCCACTGAGAGCCGCGCATCGACCATCTTGCGCAGCGCGTGCTCGCCGGCGCTGCGGATGTTGGGGTTGGTCTGCAGGTTGGAGGTGATGCAGACCTCCATCGTCACGCGACTGTCGGCGATGTAGTTGGCGAGCGTGCGGGTGTAGGCGTCCCGGTCGGACACCTTGGGGTCGGTGACGCGCTCGGGCGAGAACAGCAAGTAGCCGTGGCCGATGCGGTCGGCGTGCAGCTTGGTGATCGCCTGGAAGATGCTCTCGGCGCCGTAGGCCTCGCCCGCGTGCACGGTCTTGTGCATGAAGTGCTCATGCGCAAAGTCGTAGGCGTCGAGGTGATCGATGGCCGGATAGCCGTCTTCTTGGCCGGCGAGGTCAAAACCGACGACCGGGATCCCTGCTTCGTCCCGCGCCCAAACGGCCTCGCGCGCGAGCTCCAAGCTGGCGAGCCCAAACACCTTCTTGCGCGGCGCTTTGGCGAGCGCCCGCATCAACTGCCCGTAGTACGTGGACAGTTGGTCGTTGAACGCCCGCAGCGCGCAGACGATGATGCCGTAGCGGAACCCCGGCTCGGGCTGGTTGGTCGCGAGGATGCGCGCCTGCACGATCGCGTTGATCTCGGCCTGCGCGCGCGCCATGCCGTTGTTGACGGCGACGAGCACCTCGCGGCCGTCCATGTCGTCGTGCTGGTGCAGCTGCGGGGCGAAGCGCAGCTCGACGTAGCGAACGCCTTCGTCCCAGTTGTCCCACGCGAATTCATACGCGATGCGCTCCAGCGACTCGCGGTCCTGCATGACCGAGCAGGTCCATGCGAAACCCGCGAGGTACTCGCCGAGATCGGCGTAGGTGGGCTTGAACACCAAGGCGTTCATGCCCTCCTCGGTGGTGCTGGGCAGCTTGACGCCGCGCTCGCGGGCCAGCTCGATCAGCGTAGAAACCCGCAGGGATCCGTCCAAGTGGACGTGGAGGTCGGCCTTGGGGAGAGCACGAATCAGGGCGTCGGTGAGCATAGGTGGTCTTAGCCCGTTCGCGGCCCTCGGGCTTTACTTCGCGGCGAGCGCCAGCGCGCTGGCCTCTTCGTAGCTGACCATGCGGCCCTGACCCGGGTCCCACACCTTCAGCATCAGGCACTTGCGGATCTCCGACGGCGCCCAAGAGGTGCGGTGCGGGTTCTGCAGCTCGGGCAGGCCGGCCATCGCTTCGGGCAAGCGGTAGAACGGGATGCGGTGGTTGAGGTGATGGATGTGGTGGTAGCCGATGTTGCCGGTGAACCAGTGCAGCCACTCGGGCATGTCCATCATCGAGCTGCTGTGCAGCGCAGCGAAGGTGTACTCCCACTCGTGGCGCCCGCGGATCGCCATGTCCGGGAAGTTGTGCTGCGCGTAGAACAGGTAGCTGCCGAGGCCGGTAGCGACCATCACCGGCAGCATGCCCGCGAAGAACGCGTTGGCCGGGCCAAACGCCAGCGCGAGGCCGCCGACCAGCGCGGCGTGGCCGATCAGGGCGTACAGGCCGTCTTTGTGCTGCGCCGGGTTGCGACGGAAGGGGGAGATGCACA
The DNA here is from genome assembly GCA_903900265.1 of uncultured Pseudomonadota bacterium. Taxonomy (GTDB): domain Bacteria; phylum Myxococcota_A; class UBA796; order UBA796; family SXON01; genus CAIUMM01. Next base: position 33,444 of record CAIUMM010000121.1, on the reverse strand, counting down.
TCCCGAGGATGAACACGGTGAAGTAGCCGAGGACCATCGTGAGCGGGTGGCGCACGAGCTTGTAATCGCGGCGCTGCGCCGGGGTCATCACGCCCCACATGTCGACAGTCACGATCGGGTAGCTGCCGATGGACGCGCCGACCATCTTGGCGGTGTGCTTGTGGTGGTAGTCGTGGGTCTGCTTCCAGACGCTGGGGCCGGAGAGCACCCAGTAGCCGACGAGGTACATCACCCACTTTCCGGCCTTTGAACCCGTCAGGATCGCGCCGTGCAGGTAGTCATGGTAGAAGATGAACAGGCGGATCAGCGTCAGGCCGGCGAGCGTCGCGAACAGCACTTTGACGGCGACGCCGACCGCGATGCTGGCGGCTCCGGTGAGGCCGAAGACGGCGCCCGCTTCAAACGGCGTGGCGACGGTGGCGCCCAACGCCGAGAAGAACACGACCAGCGCGACGAGGAGCAGCTGCCACGTACGTTTGCGGTCCTCGACCGCATACGGGTTCGAGGCGCGCACCAGCTCAGGACCTTTACGCATTCGCTCTCCGGGACGTGCCGGCGTTCTACTTGATGTGACCCTGCTCCACAAGGCCGATCTTCCTGATTATTTGCCGACTGACTGGTCGGTTTACAATGGGCAGAGTGCTGACGTGTCAAGAGTGGGCCGGGAATTTAGACTACGGCGTGAACCACGAAGTTGGCAGGGTAGACGACGCGACCATCCCGGATGTAGCGCCGTTGTAGCTCCTCGGAGTCGGCGATGTCGGTCACCCGCCAGCCGTCGCGGGCCATGAAGTCGCCGACGTCCTCAGGATGCATCGGAAACGTGACCGGCTCGGCGACAAACGCGAGCAGCCCTGCGCCAAATCGCCGTGCGGAAGCGCCGAGCGTCGGGGCGTCCAAATAGCGGAAGTAGTCCATCGTCAGCGCGGATCCCGGCGCGGCGAGCCTGCGCAGCGCGCCGAGCGTGGCGTGGACCGCGGCGCGCGACAGGTACATCGACACGCCCTCCCACGTGAAGAACGTGCGCTTTCGGGGGTCGAAGCCGGCGGCGAGCAGCACGTCTTCGACCGATTCGGTCTGGAAGTCGAGCGTGACGTACTTTAGGTCGGGGCGAGCCGAGCCGCCCACGAGGGCTGCGGCGAGGCTGGCGAGGATGCGTTGCTTGCGCGCGGCGGTCGTCGGGTAGTCGACCTCGAACACCGGGCGTCCAGACAGCTCCGGCGCGAGCCGCACCCCACGCATGTCGTAGCCGGCGCCGAGGATCACCAGCTGCTCGATCGGGCCGCGCAGCGCCGCGGCGTGAGCGGGGTCGAGCGCGTCCCGCAGGCGATCGTCCATGTAGCGGTGGCGCGCCCGAATGTAGGTGGTCAGCTCGGGCAGCGTGCGCCAGGCCAGCGGCGGGACGCTGAGCAGCGCGCGCCAGGGCGGCGTGAGGAAGTGCCGCGCGTAGGGGTCATCGATCACGCGGTCTGCCGGCGCGCTCAGCTGGTCGACCGCGCGCATGAAGCAGACGGCTTCGGCGGTGAGCGAGGGGCGGGAGTCCATACCCAGTGAGTAACGTGGACGCGGGGCGGGTTGTTGGAGATCACAGCGGGTGATTTCAGCACCCGATCGCTTCGAGCTTGGGCGTGCATAGTGTCGAGGAGGACGTGGCTCCAACGGGCCATTCCAAGGAGCAGCCTTGGCCGACGACCCCGCGACCCTCACGCCGCCGCGCAGCGAAGCCTTTGACGCCGTGGCGGGCATTCGATCCGGGATGGAGGGGTTCCGGCGCGCGTGGCCGATCCTGTTCGTCGGGGGCTGCATCAAGGGGTGCACCGAGGGCGGCGCCACCGGAAACCCCGGCGGCGCGACGCAGCTTGGGGACGCCGGCTCCGGCGGTGCGATGCCGCGCTGGGACTGGGACCCGCGCACGCTCGGCATCACCGCGGCTGTTGCGGTGGCCGTGGTGGTGCTGATCGTCGTGGTCGTGGCCGCGGTGTACGCGTTGCGGGCGTGGTTCATCCCGGGCTGGCTGCGCGTGCAGGAGCAGGTTTTGCGCACCGGCGCGAGTGACTGGAGCACGTTGTTCTCGGGCGCGGACCGCTTTGTACCCATGCTGGTGTGGTCGCTGCTGCGGAGCTTTATCGGCGTCGGTGCGGTGACGTTGCCTGCGGTGCCGGGCTTGGCCTTGGCGTATTGGGCCTACGCCCACGACCAGAGCGCGGTGGGACTGTTTGGCGTGGCGCTCTCCGTGCTGCTCGCCGTGCCGGTCGGCGTCTACGTCGGTTTGGGGCTGGTGTTCGGGGAGTACATGGTGGTGTTCGACCAGCGCAGCGCGGTGGACGCGCTCGGGGAGAGTTGGGCGATGGCCCGCGGCAAGCGGCTGCAGATCGTGGTCTTCGGCGTGACGCTGTGGTTGGCGCGGATGATCGCTACGTTCGCGGGGTTCTGCCTGCTCTGCGTCGGCAGCTTGGTCACCAGCCCGATCGCGCTGGCGGTCCACGACTATGCGTGGACGCGCGCGTTCCTGCTGCTCACGCGCCCGCGGGAGGAGACGGACGCGTGGTTGGAGCGGGCGTAGACACCGTGGCGTCGTGGGTCACCTGCCAGACGCCGGCGCGCTCCGCGAGGATCAACAGCGCCGCGCCGCCGGTCGGGACCTCGTCGCGCTGCACCCGCCAGTTCAGCACCACCCGTACCTGCGCGGGCGCGACCTCGACGTTCAGGATGTCCAGCGCGAGCGTCCCCATGGACCGCGGGTCCGGATACGCGTCGGTCAGGCTTTGCGCGACCGCTTCGCGGCCGAACGCGACCCCGCGGGCGCTGACGTAGACGATGTCCGGCGCACACTCCGCGAGGTAGCCCGCGCGATCGCCGCGGTTCCAGGCATCCCGTTGCCGAAAAAGCACGTCGAGGGCAGGGTGGTTCATGCTCAGACCACCTTCAGGTCCCGAAGCCACGCATCCAGCAGGAGCAAGGTCCACAGCTGGCCCTCGCTGCCGGGCGCCTCGATGTTCTGCACCAGCGACCCCACCGCTCCCGACGCGAAGAGCTTGAACTTGTCTTCTTTCAACGCGGCGATGCGCTCGTTGATGAACGGCTGGCCGCCCGTCAACCAGCGACGCCAAGGCCCGGGGAGCACGCGCTTCGGACGCTGAACCAGCTGTTTCCCGAGGATGGGGCGTAACATCTCGCGCAACGGCCACTTGGTGATCGGCCCGCCGATCCGGGTGCGCACCTTCCAGGGTCCGGGGATCGCCGCCATGAAGCCGACGAGGTTGCGATCCAGCAGCGGCTCGCGGAGTCCGATCCCGGCGAGCGCGGCGGCGGTCCCAGCGCGGGGCAGCGCGTCTTCGGCCATCCTCCCGCGCAAGTAGACGTGGAGGATCTCGTTGATCGGATCGCTGGCGACCTCGCGGTACAGCGGCTCGAGGCACACGCGACGGATGCCTTTCCGCACCCATCCGGGGTCGCGCAGCGTGGCGGCGCGCGCGCCGCTGTTGAACGCGTGTACGCCGCCGATCAGCCGCGAAAGCCCGAAGGGCGAGGACGCATATTTGAGCTCCGGTCGCCCCTTTAGGCTGCGTCCGATCAGGCCGCCGCCCGGCAAGCGCGCGAGCAGCGCCGAGACGCGCATCTCTTGCGCCAACAGCCCGACCATGCGCCCGCCGAACACTTCATCTCCGCCGTCTCCGGACAGGATCACGTCCACGTGTGGCTTTGCGGCCTTCGCCAACAGGTACTGGGGCATCGCGGCGGGGTCGGGCGGCGGCTGGTCGCTTCGCCCGATGACGACGTCCATCGCGTCGGCGAACGCGTCGGCGGAGACGCGCAGCACCTCGTGACGGGTGTGGAGGAGGTTGGCCACGCGGCCGGCGTAGGGGGTCTCGTCGCCCTCGCTGTCCTCCATGCCGACGGTGAAGGTGCTGACCGGGCCAAGGCGGGACGCGAACAGCGTGAGCGCGCTGGAGTCCAGTCCGCCGGACAAGAACACGCCGACGCGCTCTTTGCCCGACGACCGGGACGCGACCGCGCGGTTCAGGCGTTGCTCCAGCTCGCGCAGCGTCGGCGCGTCGGGAGGGACATCGGCGTACGGTGGGCTGTAGCGGAGCTTGAACCAAGGCTCGACGCGCGTCCCGCGGGCGTTGTGCACCAGCACGTGCCCGGCGGGCAGCACGGACACATCCCGCAGCAGCGTGCGAGGCGCGTGGTTGTACCGAAAAGACAAGTATTCGGCCAGGTTCTCGCGTGCGAGATCGCGGCTGACCCACGGCAGGTCCAGCAGCGGGCGAACGCCGCTCGCGAACGCGAAGCGCCCGCCCTTCGCCGCCCAATACAGGCGGCGAATGCCGAAGGCATCGCGGATGAGGTTCAAGGTCGGGCCGTCCCGCCCGTTCCGCTCGAACACCGCGGCGATAAACGCGCCATCAAACTGGGAGAGCGCCTCAGCGCCCAACTTCTCCCAATACTCCAACAGCACCTCCGCTGCGGATTGTCCGGTGGCCGGCGCGCGGTCGAAGTGGCCGGAGACCATCACGACATAGCGGTCGTTTCGCGCCAGCGTCGATCGGGCCTGCGCGACGAGGAACGCGTGATCTCCGAGAAAGCTGGAGCCGGTGAACAGCGCGTCGCGCTCTTCGGCGGCGGGCTGCGCGGCGGGAGCAGGGTGGAAGAGGCCGGCGATGCCGCCCATGATGGACCCGAGTGAGGAACCCCACCGTAGCCCGGCGGATTCCGGCTCGCCGTTGGGCTGAACGCGGTCTCCCCCGTAAAAAGTTCTGTAGATGGGCGGTGCCCGGAGTTATTCGCCGCGCATGTCCTCCAGCTCCTTTTCGGCCCTTGGCCTCCTGCCCGGTCTGGTTCGTTGTCTCGATGAAGCCCATCTGACCGAGCCTTCCCCCGTACAGCGTCTGTGCATTCATGCGATCCTCGGCGGAGCAAGCTGCCTTTGCCTCGCCCCCACCGGCTCGGGAAAAACCCTCGCCTACGGCTTGCCGGTGCTTCAGCGCCTGCGCGGCATCGAAGACGCCGAGGGCATGGTCTCCGCGATCGCCCGTCCGCGCGCGATCATCCTCACCGCCACGCGCGAGCTGGTGCTGCAGACCGAGCGGGTGCTCAAGAGCATGGGGCACGGCGTGAAGCAGCGTGTGCGCTCGGTTTCCGGCGGTCAGACCGCGTCCGACACCCGCAAGCAGCTCTCGACCCCCTGCGAGGTGCTGGTCGCGAACCCGCAGCGGCTCCGCACGCTGATCGCCGCTGGCACCGTCGATCCTTCCGATGTGCGCATCGTCATCGTCGATGAGGCCGACACGCTGCTGGACTTTGGCCAGCGCGAAGACACCGTCTCGTGCATCGACGCCACGCCGGCCGCGCGTCAGCTGGTGCTGGTCAGCGCGACGTTGCCCGAGCCGATCCGCCACTGGGCGCTGAACCGCCCCGAGCGTCCCAGTCTGCTGGAAGCGAAGGACACCCACAAGGCGCCGTCGACGATCCAGATCAAGAATGTGCGCTTGCGCTGGACCGAAAAAGCGGACGTCGCCAGCGATATTCTGGTCGCGATCAAGGATCCGACCTCCCGCGGCATCGGGTTCACCAACCGACGCGAGACCGCGGACGAAGTGGCGGCGGCGCTCACTGAGCGCGGGCACTCCGTCATCGTGGTGCACGGCGCCTGGCTCCCCCGCGAGCGTGCCGCGGCGCTGAAGCGCTTTCGCTCGGGAGAAGGTCGGTTGTTGCTGACGACTGAGCTCGGCGGCCGTGGCCTGCACATCCCCGGCTTGACCTTCGTATTGAACTACGACCTGCCGGAGCGCCCGAGCGAATACCTGCATCGTATCGGCCGTATCGGACGATTGGGGCCGGATGGCAAGACCACGACCGGCACGGTTTACAACTTCATCACGCCCAATGACGAGATGAAGTTGAAAGAGATCGAGCGGCTCGCGCAGGGCGGGCGGCTCGACACCGGCGAGGCGCTCCACGCCCAGCGGGCGCGTCCCTCCAAGGCCGAAGCGCGTCAGCGCGGCGAGCAGCGCGCCGCCGTCAAGCGCACCGATCGGCGTGCGCGGCGTACGCCCAAGTAGGGCGCCTGCAGCGGTTAGTGTGGGCGGATGTTCAACCCGCTCCACACCGAATTGCTGGTCATCGACGTCCAGGAGCGGCTGTGCTCGGCGATGCCCGAAGGGGACGGCGACGGCGAGCGCAGCAGCGTGCTGCGCGCCATCGACAACCTGCTCTACGTCGCCGGGGCGCTGGCCATGCCGGTCACGCTGACCGAGCAGTATCCGCGCGGGCTCGGCCCTACCGTATCTGAGGTGTTGGCGGCGCTCCCCGAGCACACCACCCGCTTTGAGAAGCTGGCGTTCTCGGCGCTCCGGGAGTCAGGTTTTCCGGCGCGGACGCGCTCCAACGTGCTGCTCGTCGGAATGGAGACCCACATCTGCGTGGCGTTGACCGCGCTGGATTTGTTGGAGCGGGGTGTGGGCGTCACGATCGTCGCCGATGGCTGTATGTCGCGCCGGCCGGCCGATCGGCAGCGCGGGTTGGAGCTGTGTCGCGCGGCGGGGGCCCGGATCGTGTCTTCGGAGACCGCGCTGTTTGGCTTGATCGAGCGCGCCGGCACGCCGCTGTTCAAAGCGATCTCGCGGCGGATCCGTTGACGCTCGGTCGGTGGGTTCGATCGGCGCAGGTTTTGAGCCTGGGGCTGCTATTTTCGGCGACAGTAGGGTGTCAGGATCAGTGTCCGGCAGACCATGACGGGGACGGCTACTTCCCGCTTTATACCTGCGAAGCTGGCACAGACTGTGACGACACGCGGCCCAACGTCAACCCCGCGGCGGTGGAGGTCTGCGACGGCGTCGACAATGACTGCGACCGGATCATCGACAACGCGGCGGAAGACCTCGATGGTGACGGTTTTGTGTCTGCAGGATGTTTGGGGGGCGATGACTGCGATGACACCCGCGCCGACGTGCACCCCGGTGCGCCGGAGCGCTGCGACGGCGTCGACGAGGACTGCGACGGACAACCCGACGACAAAGACGACGATCACGATGGATCCATCGACATCGCGTGTGGCGGACTCGACTGCGACGACGCGGACGCGTGGATCGGTCCGGGCGTCTCCGAATACTGTGGCGACGGCATCGACAACAACTGCAACGGCACCATCGATGGGGCCGACGCAGACGGGGATGGCTACGCGTCTGACGAGTGTGCCGGCGGGGCAGACTGCGATGACGCGGACCCGTACATCCATCCCGGCGAGGCCGAGTTTTGCGACGCGATCGACCAGGACTGCGATGGCCTGACCGACGACGTCGATGTGGACGGCGACGGAGATTTTTCGCCGGATTGTGGCGGCGATGACTGCGATGACGGCGATCCGCACATCGGGCCGTCCTCCACCGATTGGTGCGACGACGGCATCGACAACAACTGTGACGGCGACGTCGATGTTCAAGACGACGACCACGACAACTCCCAACCCTACGAATGCGGGGGCGGGGACTGCGACGACCACGACGCGACCACGCGGATCGGCAGCTCCGATGTGTGCGGCGACGGCATCGACAATGACTGTGACGGGATCATCGACGACAAAGATGACGACAACGACGTGTCCATCGACGTCGCCTGCGGGGGCGATGACTGTGACGACGCCGATCCCAACCGCCACGGCAGCCTACCGGAGCAATGTGACGCGATCGACGCGGACTGTGACATCGCGACCGACGACGCCGATCTCGACGGGGACGGCGCGGCCGCGCTCGCGTGCGGGGGCGGGGACTGCAACGACAGCTTGCCGAATGTAGGCGTCGGCGCGCCGGAGATCTGCGATGGCTTGGACAACGACTGCGACGGCGTGAGCGATGACTGCGCGCAGAGCCTCCCCGGTGGGTTCGACTTCGCGGACGGCGCTGGAGGGTGGAGCGCGGACAGCGGTTGGCGGGCGGAAGCGGGCGCGATGCACTTTTACGGCGTCGGCGATGGTCAATTTCACGGTCTGTTCTGGGAGGACACGACGTGGATGGCCCCGTGGAGAGTCGAGGTCGATCTCTCGCGGACGGCCGGGTCGGAGGAGGCCGCGCTGGGGATCGAGGTTTGTCGGACGTTGTCGTGCGCCGATGGCGTGTATGCGTGGATCTCCGAGCGCGAGGGGTTCCGGCTGCAGCTCGGTCGGATCGACGGCGGCGTGCGCTCCTCGCCGCACAGCTGGCGCCCGACGTCGGCGGGCTACCAAGGCGCCGGAGTCACGAACCGTCTGCGTCTGTACCACTCCCGTGACTGGCTGTACGCGTCGGTGAACGGCGTGGAAGTCGACAGCATGCACGTGGATGATCTGACGGAGGGGCACCTGCTGATCGTGGTGGAGGACCTCTCCGCGGACCTCGAGGTGGGGGCGGATAATGTCTTTGGGGCTGCTTTTTAGTAGGTGTCAGGTTGTTACCATTACACTTTCCGGAAAGTGTAATGGTAACAACCTGACTCCTCCCTACCCGAACGGTCAGCTTCCCGTCGGTTAGAGCGCGTCTACGTTCTCGTCTTACGCCCCTAAGGAGGCAGCGATGCCCTGGTTCTCTCAATTCGGTCTCACCGAAGCCGCGATTCGGCAAGTCCTCAATGACGCCCTCGCGCGCGGCGCCGATGACGCCGATGTCTACTTTGAGCACCTGAACAGCACGTCGGTCGCGCTCTCCGATGGCAAGGTCAACCGGGCCAGCACCAACGTCGATCTGGGGCTCGGCGTGCGCGTCGTCGTCGGGGATTCGGTAGGGTACGCCTACACCGAAGACCTCTCGTTGGCGTCGATGCGCGAGGCCGCTCAGGTCGCCGCTGAGATCGCCGCGGGCGGGTCTCCCCGGCCGGTCGCGGCCATCACCTCCCGTCGCATGGCCGACCGGTACCCGGTCACCAAGCCTTGGGAGAAGGTCGATATGGCCACGCGCGTCGGGCTCGTGCGGTCGTGGGAGCAGATGACCTTCGCCGCTGATCCGCGCGTGAAGAAGGTCGAGACCATGCTCGCCGACACCCAGAAGCACGTGCTGATCGTGCGTCCTGACGGTCGCATGGTGTATGACTACCAGCCGATGACGCGCGCGTTTGTGTCGGTCACCGCCGAGAGCCACGGCAAGAAAGAGAGCGCGATGGCCAACATCGCCCAGCGTCAGGGCATCGAGCTCTACAGCGATGATCAGGTCCAGGCGATGGTCAAGAAGGCGATCGATCACACGATGATCTTGTTTGAAGCTGGAAAGCCGCCCGCTGGAGAGATGACGGTGGTGTTGGGCGCCGGATCGTCGGGCATCCTGCTTCACGAAGCGATCGGGCACGGCCTCGAAGCGGACTTCAACCGCAAGAACATCAGCATTTACGCGGATAAGATCGGTCAGCGCATCGCGCCGAAGGGCGTCACCGTTGTGGACGACGGCACGCTCCCGTGGGCGCGCGGGTCGATCAACACCGATGACGAGGCGAACCCGGCCGAAAAGACGGTGATGATCGAGGACGGAATCCTTCGGTCCTACCTGCATGATGAGATCTCGGCGCGCCACTATAAGGTCGCGCCCACCGGCTCGGGGCGTCGCGAGAGCTTCCGCTCCCCGGTCCTCCCCCGGATGCGCGCCACCTACATGGAAAATGGCAGCTACAGCCCCGAAGAGATCATCGCGTCGGTGCAGAACGGCATTTACTGCTCCACCTTCAGCAACGGGCAAGTCCAGATTGGAGCAGGTGATTTTGCGTTCTACGTACGCCACGGCTACCTGATCGAGAACGGCAAGCTCACGCGCCCGATCAAGGACGTGAACATCATCGGCAACGGCCCCAAGGTGCTGGAGACGGTGCAGATGGTCGGAAACGACCTCGAGATCGACATCGGTGGTTGGACCTGTGGAAAAGACGGGCAGAGCGTGCCGGTCAGCCAGGGGATGCCGACGGTCAAGGTCGAGAAGCTGTCGGTTGGAGGTGCGGCATGAGCGGCGCTTCGGGTGCAGGATCCTCGTCGTTGATGAACGCCGCGGTCGAGGCGCATGATCTGGCGCGCACGCTGGGTGCGGACGAGGTCAGCGTGAGCGTGTCGCGGTCGAGCGAGATCAGCTTGCAGCGCCGGGCTGGGAAGCTGGAGCAGTCTCAGCGCGCGACGAGCTTGGGCCTCTCGGTCTCGCTGCTGGTCGGAGATCGCTTCAGCAGCCACTCTACGTCGGATCTTCGCCCCGAGGCGCTTCGTGCGTTCTTGGAGCGCGCGGTCGACGCGACGCGCGCGTTGGAGCCTGAGGCGGAGCGTCGCCAAGCCGACGGCGCGCTGTGTGGTCGGGGCACCCCCGACGAGGTCCTGGACCAGAACGACAGCACCTGGTCGGCGCTGAGCGCGTCGGATCGCGGCGAGAAAGCTCGAGAGCTCGAAGCCGCCGTGGATGCGCTCCCGCACCGCAACCGCATCATCTCCGCTACCGTCGCGTTGGGCGACTCCTCCAGCGAGAGCGTGCGGGTGATGACCAACGGTTTTGTCGGCGAACATCGTGGAACTGCCTTCGGGATGAGCGTCGAGATGACCCTCGAAGAGCCCGGCGGTCGGCGTCCTGAGGCCTGGAGCCACTACGGCGCGAACCATCAGTCGGACTTGCCGAACGTGGCGTTTCTCGCCGATGAAGCGTGGAAGCGCGCCGAGCAGCGCCTCGCGTCCGGGCCGATCGCCAGCGGCCGTTACCCGATGTTGCTCGAAAACCACGCTGCCGGGCGCATCCTCGGCGTGATCGGCGGGCCGCTGTCCGGCAGCGAGCTGCATCAGGGCCGGAGCTGTCTCGCCGGCAAGAAAGGCGCGGTGATCGGCAGCTCCAAGTTCTCGTTGTACGACGACCCCACCATCCCGCGCGGCATCGGCTCTCGCCCCTGGGACGGCGACGCGTTCCGCGCGCGTCCGATGCCGGTGGTGGAGAGTGGCGTGCTCCAGAACTACTACTTGTCGCTCTACTACGCGCGCAAGCTCGGCATGGATCCCACGAGCGGTGGTCGTTCAAACTGGGTTGTTCCTCCGGGCCAACGCAGCGTCGCGGCGATCTTGAAGGACATGCCGAAGTGCATCGTCGTCACCGGCTTTCTGGGCGGAAACGGGAACGGCGTGACGGGCGACTTCAGCTACGGCATCCAGGGGATGCTCTACGAGAACGGCGAGGCCACCGCGAACTTGTCGGAGATGAACATCTCCGGGAACGTGCTGGAGATCTTCCACCAGTTCGAAGAATCGGCGAACGACCCGTATCTTTACTCGAGCGTGCGCTCCCCGTCGTTGGTGTTCGACGGCGTGCAGTTTTCGGGCGTGTAGCGCTCCGGGGTTCCCGATGCGGGGCGCGTGCGATAGTCGGCTTGCTCTCCGGAGCTGCTCATGTCTACGTCTGCCGTCTCGTCCCGTCCCCCGAAGATCGCCGTTCTCCCCGGAGATGGCATCGGCACTGAGGTGCTGGAGCAGGGCCTGCGCGTGCTGAGCGCGTTGGCTCCTGACGTGCAAACCGAGCACTTTGACTTTGGCGCCGAGCGGTATCTCCGCGACGGCACCACGCTCCCCGACAGCGCCCTCGAGCGCTTTCGCAACGAGTTCGACTGCATCTACCTCGGCGCGTTGGGTGACCCTCGGGTTCCGTCCAACGTACACGCCAAGGACATCCTGCTGGGTTCGCGCTTCAAGCTGGATCTGTACATCAACTTCCGCCCTGTGCGCTTGTTGGATGCGCGCTACTGCCCGCTCAAGGACAAGCGCCCGGAGGATGTCGACTTCGTCGTGTTCCGCGAGAACACCGAGGGGCTTTACACCGGCATCGGCGGGCAGTTCAAGCGCGACACCGCCGACGAGATCGCGATTGAGCAGGAGATCAACACCCGCAAGGGCGTAGAGCGCATCATCCGCGCCGCGTTCGAGTGGGCCACCGCAAACGGCAAAACCAAAGTCTGCATGAGCGACAAGGCCAACGCGATGCGCCACGGCCACGACCTCTGGCAGCGCGTGTTCAAGCTCGTCGGCAGCGAGTACCCGAACATCGAGACCTCCCACCTCTACGTCGATGTGTTGACGATGCGCATGGTGCAGAACCCCGAGATCTTCGAGGTCATCGTCACCAACAACCTGTTCGGCGACATCGTCACCGACCTCGGCGCCGCGATTCAGGGCGGCATCGGCCTCGCCGCGAGCGGCAACTTGCACCCTGGAAAGGTCGGCTTGTACGAGCCGGTCCACGGCAGCGCGCCGGACATCGCTGGCAAGGGCATCGCCAATCCGTTCGCGGCCATCCTCACCGCCGGCATGATGCTCGGGCAGCTTGGCCGTCCGAGCGACGAGCGTCGGATCGGCGATGCAGTGGGACGCTGCCTCATCGCGGGGCAGGTCACCCGCGAGCTGGGCGGAACGCTGACCACGCAGGATGCGGGCAGCGCGGTGTTGGACGCGCTTCGGGCCTGATGCGGGTGCCGCGCTGACTCGCACAGTGTCCCCATTTCTGGTACACTAAAGTTGGGAGCGCTCTGTGCTCCCGCAATCGGCATGGAGTCAGCGCATGGCAATGTTCAAATACGAAGGGCGCACCTCGAGCGGCGAAGTCAAATCGGGCACGATCGAAGCCCGTGATCCTGCCGCCGCGCGCGCGACTCTGCGAGACCAGCGCATCACCGCGCAGACGATCACTGAGGCGAAGGGCCGCTTTGACGTCGACATCAAGATGCCGGCGTTCTTTGCCCCCAGCATCGGCACCCGCGACCTCGTCATCTTCACGCGTCAGTTCGCGACGATGATCGACTCCGGTCTCCCGCTGGTTCAGTGTCTGGACATTCTATCGACTCAGGCGGAAAATCCGACGCTCCGTAACCAGTTGAAGGTGGTGAAAGACAAGGTAGAATCTGGATCCACCTTCGCGGAGGCGCTCAAGACCTACCCCGGCACCTTTGACGACCTGTTCGTCAACCTTGTGGCCGCCGGCGAGGTCGGCGGTATGCTCGACACGATCATGAATCGTCTGGCCGCCTATCTGGAAAAGAGCCAGAAGCTGATCCGTCAGGTCAAGGGCGCGATGACCTACCCGGTCATCGTCATCATCGTGGCGGGCATCGTCGTCACCCTCCTTTTGTTGAAGGTCGTTCCGACCTTTGAAGACATGTTCGCGGACTTCGGCGCTGCGCTCCCGGCGCCGACGCTGATCGTGCTTGGATTGTCCAAGTGGTTGCAGAACAATTTCTTCTACGCGGTGGTGGGCATCGCCGGTTTCGTCTACGCGGTCAAGTGGTGGTATGGCACCGCGAACGGGCGCTTGGTGCTCGACAAGTTGTCGCTCGGTCTACCGGTGTTCGGCGATCTTCTTCGCAAGGTCGCTGTCGCTCGCTTCTGCCGTACGCTCTCGACCATGCTCTCTTCGGGCGTGCCGATCATTGAAGCGCTCGGGATCTGCGGCCGAACCGCGGGCAACAAGGTCGTTGAAAACGCCATCTCGGCGGTGACCATCAGCATCAGCGAAGGTCGAACCATCGCCGAGCCGCTCACCGAGTCCAAGGTGTTCCCCCAGATGGTCTGCCAGATGATCAGCGTCGGCGAGGCCACCGGCGCGTTGGACACGATGTTGGGCAAGATCGCTGACTTCTACGATGAAGAGGTCGACGTCGCGGTCGAGGCGCTCACCAGCATGATGGAGCCGTTGATCATGGCGGGCATGGGCGTCGTCATCGGCGGTCTGGTCATCGCGATGTACATGCCGATCTTCGAGATGGCTTCGCACATCAACTGATTCGGCGCCGGAGGGTGTTTGGCAGCCACTGATCCCCGGCTTGGCCGGTTTGCGGTCATCCGCTTCGGGTTTGCGCTGACCGTGCTCGTCGGGGCGGCGTCGGTGGCGCTGCTCGGTGGGTCGAGCCTGTCCAACACCGCCCGGGTTTTGGCGACGTGCTCCGCCTCGCTCGTCGTCGTGGCGGCGTCCAGCTGGTGGTCGCAGCGGCGTGGTCCGCTGGGGATGCAATTTCTGTACGCGCAGCTGGCGCTGGATTCGGTGCTGGTTTCGGTCATCTGCGGCGTCACCGGGGGAGCGCGCGCGCAGCTCGTGCTGCTCTACTTTCCCTCCATCGCCGCTGGAGCGTTTCAGCTACGGCAGCGGGGCGCGTTCGTCGCCGCGACGCTCGCCAGCGTGGGGTGGATCAGCGTGGTGCTCTCGGATCCACAGACGTTGCCGATCGACGCCGCCAGCGTGCCGCTGTTCACCGATACCGTCGTTCGCGTCTTCGCGTTCTTCCTCGTCGGCACGCTCACCGGGCAGCTCTCCGAGGCGGCGGCGCGCACCGCCAGCGCTTTGCTCGCCGTGGAGCGTAGCTCCAACATGCTCGCGAGCGAGCACGAGATGGTGCTGGACCGCGTGCGCGCTGCGGTGGTCACGACCGACTTGGAGGGGCGCATCGTCTCGATGAACCCGTCGGCGCTGCGGCTGTTGGGAGACGTCGCCGGCGTGGAGATCCGCAAGGTGCTCAACGGCGACGGCGCCGATGGCGCGTGGGAGGAGTCGCGGGACGGGGGACGGCGGTGGCTGTGCTGCTCGGACCCGATGCCCTTAGGCGGGCGCGTGATCGTCATTGAAGACGTGACGGAGCTGCACCGGCTGCGCGAGGTCTCGACGCGGGATGAGCGCCTCGTCGGGGTTGGAAAGCTCGCAGCGAGCATGGCCCACGAGATTCGAAACCCGCTGGCCAGCCTGACCGGCAGCCTGCAGCTGATCCATGAAGATCGACCGGAGCGCCTCGTCGAGATCGCGCTGCAAGAGGCGCAACGGCTCAATCGCCTCGTCGAGGATTTTCTCTCGATCTCCCGTCAACAGCGGCTTCATCCTCGTCCTACGGACCTGTACGCGCTGGTCAGCGACGTCGCCGCCGCGTTCGCCCGCGACCCTCGGTTTTCCGAGACCGTGCGCATCACCGTTCGAGGCAGCGTCGCGGTCGCCACCGTCGATCCGGATCGCTTGCGTCAGGTGGTGTGGAACCTTGTGCTCAACGGCGCTCAGGCCATGCCGCGCGGGGGAGAGATCACGGTTCAAGCTGGCGAGCGTGCGGAATACGAGCAGGGCCCCGAGGGGGTTGAGGTGGTGATCAGCGATCAGGGGCCGGGCATCTCCGAGGCCGATCGCGGGCGAATCTTCGATCCGTTCTTCACGACCCGCTCCGGCGGCAGCGGACTCGGACTAGCGACCGTCGATCAGATCATTCGCAGTCATTCCGGTAGAATTACCGTGCGGGCGCCCGCTGAAGGGGGTACCGCCTTCGTCCTCTGGCTACCCAAGGAGCCTCATGTCGGGTGAACGCATTCTGGTGGTGGACGACGAGTCCTCGCTGCGCGAGTTCCTCTCGATCCTGCTCGAGCGCGATGGCTACGTGGTGCGTGCTGCGCCTTCGGGCGAGCGCGCGCTGGATCTGTTCGATGGTTTTGCGCCCGATCTCGTGCTCTCCGACCTGAACATGCCCGGCATCGACGGGATTGAGCTGTTGCGGCAGGTCAAAGCGCGCGCCCTCACGGCGGGCCGCGACGTTCCGTTCATCCTCGTCACCGCCTACGGCACCGTCGCTAACGCGGTCGCAGCCACCAAAGAGGGCGCGTTTGACTACGTCGCCAAGCCCTTCAACAACGATGAGCTGCGCCTCGTCGTTCGGCGCGCGCTGGCGATGCGCGCGCTTGAAGCGGACAACGCGCGGATGCGCGCCGAGCTCGGGGAGCGGTTTCAGCTCGGGCAATTCGTCGGGACCTCGCCGAGCATGCAGGCCGTGTACGCGCTGGTTCGTCGGGTCATGGGCACGCGGATCAACTGTTTGCTCTGCGGCGAGAGCGGCACGGGCAAGGAGCTGCTGGCGCGGGCGGTGCACTACGGAAGCGATCGCTCTCAAGGTGCGTTCATCGCGGTGAATTGTGGAGCGATCTCCGAGACGCTGATCGAGAGCGAGCTGTTCGGCTACTTGAAAGGGGCGTTCACCGGCGCGAACCAGAACAAGGTGGGCGTGTTCAAGGCCGCGCACGGCGGGACGCTGTTCCTCGATGAGATTGGCGAGATGCCGCTCTCCGCGCAGGTGAAGCTGCTGCGCGCGATCCAGGAGCGAAAGATCACGCCGGTGGGCGGGACGGTCGAGGAGTCGGTCGACGTGCGGATCGTCGCGGCCACCAACCGCGATCTGCAGGCCGAGGTGGCTCAGGGGCGCTTCCGCGAGGACCTCTACTACCGGCTCAACGTCGTGCAGATCGACATGCCGCCGCTGCGGGAGCGCGTCGAGGACATTCCTGCGTTGGCGCAGCACTTCATCGAGAAGTTCGCCGAGGAGTACGGCAAACCGATGCGAGGGGCTACGCCCGAGTGCATGCGGATGTTGGAGACCTACGCGTTCCCCGGCAACGTTCGCGAGCTCCAAAACATCATGGAGCGCGCGGTTGCGCTTGAGTCGGGCAACGTGCTCACGCCAGCGTCGTTGCCGGAGCGGGTGCAGGGGCAGTTTGCACCCGCGCCCGATGAGCCGCAGGAGCTGGAATTCCCCGCTGGCGGCATCGATCTCGAGGCCAGAGTCGCGGCGATGGAACGACGTTATCTCGAAAAAGCCCTCGACATCACCGGCGGCAATCGCACCCAGGCTGCCAAGCTGTTGGGGATCACGTTCCGTTCGTTCCGCTATCGCTTGGTGAAATTCGGTATGGACACCGGGGATCTTTCGGAAAGTTGATCATCGGACGCTGTCGCGAGTTGTCTTGACGCGGGCGTTGACGGGCACTCTAGGTTAGGCGCGTGTGAATCCGGAGTTCCCATGTCCCGTCCGCTGCTTGCTACCGTGCCTTTTCTCGCCGTCCTCCCGCTGTTGGCCCTCGCTGGCTGCGCCCAGAAGTCCGAGGTGGATGCGCTGAAGGAGCAGGTCGCGAAGTTGGAAGAGCGCGTCGCCGCTTCCGAAAAGAAGGGTGGCGCTGGCGCCGCGAGCGCTGCTGCAGCCTCGCCGGAAGACGAAGCGGCGGCCTCCAAGCTGATGGAAGAGCTGCAGGGTGCGTTGAAGACCAGCGATTACCCCACCGCCAAGGCCAAGATCGCCGAGCTTAGCGCCAAGTACAGCGCTACCCGCGCCGGCAAGGCCGCGGTGCGTATGGCGACTGAGGTCAACCTCGTCGGCTCCGATGCAAAGCCCATCGAAGTCCAGAAGTGGTACACCAAGGATCAGGGCAGCCTCGCGGACAACAAGGTCACCATGCTGGTGTTCTGGGAAGTCTGGTGCCCGCACTGCAAGAAGGAAGTGCCCTTGCTCCCCGCCAAGTTGGAGAAGTACAAGTCCAAGGGTCTGGGGATCATCGCGCTCACCAAGGTCACCAAGTCGGCCACCGACGAGCTCGTCGAAGCCTTCATCAAGGACAACAAGCTGAACTTCCCCGTCGGCAAAGAAGCCGAAGGCGGCCCCCTCTCGGCGGCCTACGCGGTCAGCGGCATCCCCGCAGCCGCGCTGGTGAAGGACGGCAAGGTGATCTGGCGTGGCCACCCCGCGCGCCTCACCGACGAGCTGCTCGAACAGATGCTCGCTGGTTAGTCGATGCACTGGACCATCGCGCCGCGTATGCGGGTCGACATCGTGTGCTTCGCCGGTCTGAACCTGTCCGGCGAGCGCCGGATCGCCGATGTGCACGCGATGGGCGGTCGTCAGGGCGCGGACATCGCGCCGGAAGACCTGAAGTCGTTGGTGGTGCTCGGGGAGATCGGCACGCGGGTCATCTTGAAGACCAGCGTGGCGGAGGACTGGGAGAATCACCCGTGGCGCGCGGTGTTCATCACCAAGAAGCACCACTATCGTACGAAAGAGGGCGAGACGGGTGTTCGGATCCCCGACCTTGAGTGGCTGGATGGTCCAGACGCTCGCCGTACCGACCCGGACATGCAAGAGAGCTTTCCGCACGCCGATACCTTCGCAGAAGGGGTCGCGAGCGGGGAGTGGACCTTCGGGCGCTCGGGGTCGTTGAAGGGCAAGATCAAGGCCATCGTCATCGACAAGGTCTGATCGGCCCCGGCTGAATCAGGGCGCAGGGACCGCCGTCTGCGCGGCGTTTGGCTCCGCGGTGTTTGGCTCCGCGGTTGTTGGCTCGGCCGGCGCGGCGTTCAAGCTCCAGTCGTAGCTGTAAAAGCGGTGCGGGCAATCTCGGTTTGCGTCGAGCAGCGCGCGTTGACGGAGGTTTGCGTAGCGGCTGACCGCCTCGCAGGGGGTTTGCGCGCCGCCCCAGTCCGAAAAATCCCGGCCGTACCAGTCGAAGATCGGGCTAAACACGAACTGCTTTGCGGCAGGATCCCAGTCCATCGCGGTGCGCGTGGCATCCTCGGTGGACATCCACCTGCGCATTTGGTCTTCGAGTTGGCTCTGCAAGCGCGACGAGGTGTACAGCTCGTTGCGCAGGGGAGGGCAGGACCGCGAGGCGCAATTCAGCGCGGCGTGGCTGAGTGGCTCCTCATAGGTCGGTAAAATCACGCGGGTTTCGTACAACCCCAGCGAGATCCGCTCCCCGTCGATGCCGAAATACTGCCGCCAGAAGAAGCCATTGACGTCGCGCACCGACGCGAGCGGGGCGCCGCGATCCTGCTCGGCTTGGAGCACGCCCCACATCACCAGCGCGTTGTAGGCGTTGAGGTGCCAGGCGAGGCGGCGGTTGTCGTCGAGCAAGCGGATGTTGTCGGTCTCGGGGCCGTGCACCGCGATCCAGCCGACGAACGACTCCAGCGCCGAAGCGTCCTTCCGGAGTACGTCGTAGCGGACCAGACCTTCGTCGGTGACGATATGCCCGAGGAGCGCCTCATAGCTCGCGGTGGGGTCCCGTCGGGGCGGGTTTGGGGTCTCCACCTCCGCCGCGCAGGCCAGAAGCGCGAGCAACAGCACGGGCTGGGCTACCGATACTTCGCCACCACCGCTTGGGCGGCTGCGCCAAGCGTGGGGTGGTGGAGCGCAAAGTGCAGGTTGGCGTCGAGCAGGCCTACCGGATTGCCGGTGTCGAAGTGCGTGCCGGTAAACACGACTCCCGTGGCCTGACCGCGCGCGGCGTAGACCGCCAGCGCGTCGGTGAGCTGGATCTCGCCGATCGCGCCGGGGGCTTGGGCGCGGAGCAGGTCGAAAATCGAGGCAGGAAGCACGTAGCGCCCGACGATCGAGAAGTTGCTCGGCGCCTCTTCAGGCTTCGGCTTTTCGACCATGCGGTCGATGTTCATGCGGTTCGGTTGCACGAAGGAACCTGCGCAGATCCCGTATCGCCGCGTGTCTGCGCGCGGGACCTCTTTCAAGGTCACCACCACGCCGCCGGTCTGTGCGTGAACGCGGAGGATCTGCGCGAGCGCAGGATCGTCGACGCCGCCTTGGCCAAAGTCGCGCCCGTCGACGATGTCGTCGGGGAGCATCACCGCGAAGTCATTGTCCCCGATCACCGGCGCCGCCATCAGCACCGCATGGCCCAGACCGCGCTGCTCTTGCTGACGCACGCTGATCACCGTGGCGTGCCGCGCCACCGCCTGCACTTCGGCGAGCAGCTCGCGCTTGCCCCCGGCCTCCAGCACCTGCTCTAAGGCCGGCGACCGGTCGAAGTAGTCCTCCATCGCGGTTTTACCCCGCGCCGTCACCAGCACGATCTGGTCTACGCCCGACGCTACCGCCTCCGCGACCACATACGCCAGACAAGGACGGTCCACGATGGGCAGCATCTCCTTCGGCACCGCTTTGGTGACCGGAAGGAAGCGCGTGCCCCAGCCCGCTACGGGAAGGACCGCCGTGCGCACAGCCACGCTCAAGCTGACCCCTTACAGGTCCCGAGACGAGCGCTCGAGCTGCTCGAACTCGGTCTTGCAGTCGATGCAGTGCGTGGCCACCGGGCGCGCCATCAGCCGCTTGTGCGCGATCTCGTTGCCACACGCAGTGCAGATGCCGTATTCGCCGTCATCGAGGCGGATCAGCGCCTCTTGGATCTTGTGGATCAGCACGCGTTCGCGGTCCCGGATCCGGAGCTGGAAGTCTCGGTTGGACTCCATCGAAGCGAGGTCGATGGCATCGGCGAGGTTCTCCTTTTCATCCGTGAGATCCCCGAGCGTTGCGCCAGCTTCGGCCAACAAAGCACGGAGTCGCTCATTGAGCAGGTTGCGGAAGAACTCAATACGATCCTTCTCCATGGGAACCTCCTTTCAAGGCACAAAATGACGAGTTGCTTCGATGGCGGAGCGGTATAGTAGTCCCCCTCATGCACTCCGGCAACCCATACGCCTGTTTCCTCGCCAACCCGTTGCGTATCGGTACCGGAATCTTGACCATGCTGGGGTTGGTCGTCGCGGGCTGGCCTTCTCCGGCCGCCGCCAAATCCACAGCGGCGGCGGGCGCGACCGCGGACGAAGACCTCGAAGACATCGGCGCGCGCGCCACGGGCTCGGGCATGACCGGGGTCGCCAACCCCAATGACATCGGGGCGATCCGCCTCTCGCTGGCGACCGCGAGCCTGACCGAGCGCTACGAGCTCTACACCGGCGCAGAATTGGGCCCAGATGGCCATTTTTCCCTGCGCGGCGGGGCGATGGACTCGCGCACCAGCACGGTCGCCTTGGCGTTGGGCTATCGACGCCTGACCGACGCCGAGTCGCTCACCGGCGCCGAGCGCCCAGGCTGGAAGACCGAAGGGCAGTCCTTCGAAAATCGGACCGAACATCAAGGGTTGTTCGGCGGTATCGCCTATCCGTTCCTTCCCGGAAAGGGCGCCGTCGCGGTCAACGCGCGCTACGACTGGTATGACTCCGAGCTGGTCGGCAAAGACGGCGCCTTCAACTTCGGCGTGTCCGCTGCGTTCAAGGTTGCTTCGGTGCTGACCCTCGCGGGCGCCATCGACAATCTGCTGGAGACCGACTTTCGCGACACCCAACGTGAGCTTCGCGTCGGCGCCCGCTGGGATGCCGGCACCTACTTCAGCATCGAGGGCAACGCCCTCGCGCCGGTGGCCCCAACGTGGAGCTGGCAGGACGTAGACTGGCGCCTGGGGTCCAACGTAGGCGTCGCCAAATTCCTAAGCCTGCACGCAGGGTATGCCAACAACCACACCCGGTCTTGGGTGACCGGCGGACTCGGCCTCACCTCCGAGAAGGCCGATCTCGACTACGGCATGCGCGTCCGCGTCGATCAGCCAAGGAACAACGTGCACACCCTCGATCTGCGGGTGCGCTTCTAGTTCCGGTGGGGGCGGTCGGGGCCTACTCCCCGAGCCCGGCGAGCAGCGCGTCGACGCTCTTCTTCGCGTCGCCGTACAGCATGCGGGTGCAATCGCGCAAGAACAGCGGGTTTTCGACGCCCGCGTAGCCGGCTCCCTTGCCGCGCTTGAACACGACCACACGAGCGGCCTCCCACGCATGGAGCACGGGCATGCCGTAGATCGGGGATGACGGATCGTCGATGGCGCCGGGGTTCACGATGTCGTTCGCGCCGATGACCAGCACGACGTCCGTCTCAGGGAAGTCGTCGTTGATCTCGTCCATCTCGAGCACGAGGTCGTAGGGCAGGTTCGCTTCGGCGAGCAGCACGTTCATGTGCCCGGGCAGGCGACCGGCGACGGGATGGATCGCGAACCGGACCTCGCAGCCGCGCGCGCGCAGCTTCTTGGTGAGCGTGCAGACCGGGTGCTGGGCCTGCGCGACCGCCATGCCGTAGCCGGGGACGATGACGACGCTCTGCGCTTCCTTCAGCTCGTTGACCAAGGTCTCGATGTCGGTGGCGATGGGGTCTCCGACCGGGCCGGTCGCCGCTGCCGGGGCCGCGCCCTCTTCAGTGCCGAAGCCGCCAAGGATGACGCTCCAGAAGCTCCGCGCCATCGCCTTGCACATGATGTACGACAGGATCGCGCCCGAGCTGCCGACCAGCGCGCCGGTCACGATCAGCAGGTCATTCTGGAGCAGGAAGCCGTCCGCCGCGGCGGCCCAGCCCGAGTAGCTGTTGAGCATCGACACCACGACCGGCATGTCCGCGCCGCCGATGGCCATGACCATGTGCCAGCCGATGAAGCAGCCGATCACCGTCATCGCCACCAGATACGCCAAGCCCGCGGCGGGGTTCATCGCGTAGGGGACCAGCATCCCGAGGACGACCAGCACCAACGCCGCGTTCAACGCGTGCCGGCCCGGCAACATCAGCGGCTTCGAGCCGATCTTGCCTTCGAGCTTGCCCCACGCGACCACCGAGCCGGTGAACGTGACCGCGCCGACGAACACGCCGACGTAGAGCGCGACAGCGTGGATCACGCCCTCGGCGCCGGCCGGGACTTCGCCGCCCAGCTGGCTCGCGTAGCCGACCAGCGCAGCGGCGAGCCCCACAAAACTGTGCAGGATCGCGACCAGCTGCGGCATGGATGTCATCGCCACGCGTTGCGCGAGCGTCGAGCCGATCGCCAGACCCGCGACGACGACGACGCCAAGGACGGGGAGCGCCTCGCGCGGGAGCAGCAGCGCGGTCGCGCCGACCGCCAGCCCCATGCCGACCATGCCTTGGAAGTTGCCTTCTCGGGCGGTCTCGGGGTTTGCAAGGCCGCCGAGGCTGCGAATGAACAAGGCAGAAGCTGCGATATATGCAGCCGTGACCATCCCGTTGACTGCGTCCATCTACGCCTCCCTGCGAAACATGCCGAGCATGCGCTTTGTGACCAGAAATCCACCGCCGACGTTGATCATCGCCAGCAGGATCGCGATCGATGCCACGATGTTCGTGGGGCTAAACGGTTGGTAGCCTTCCGGGCCGGTGGTCGCGGCCATCGCCGCCATGCCACCGACGAGGATGATGCCGGAGATCGCGTTGGTGACGCTCATCAACGGGGTGTGCAGCGCCGGGGTGACGTTCCACACCACCTGCCATCCGATGAACACCGCGAGCACGAACACCAGCAGGTGCGACAGGAACGCAGCGGGCGCAAACGGCCCGAGCGCGAGCAGCATCAAGCCGGCGGCGGGCAAGGTCATCATCGCCATGGTCGAACGAGGCGCAGCGGGGGCGCTGGAGTGCCCGTGCCCGCCCGACTTCTTCTTGGCCTTCGGCTTGCTCGTCGGGGCCGGCGCGGCTGCGGGTGCAGGCGCGGGCTTCGCGACCGGCGCCGCCGGTTTTACCGCGGAGGGCGGCGGCGGCCAGGTGACCGCTCCGTCGTGACAGACGGTCATCGGGCGCACGACCTCGTCGCCCATGTCCACCGAGAACTTCTCGGCCTTGCCCATGTCGTCTATCAGATGACACAGGTTGACCCCGTACAGTTGGCTCGCTTGCTCCGCCATGCGGCTGGCCATGTCGGTGTAGCCAACGATCTTTACGCCGCCTACATCCGCGACCCCTCCGGGCGTGGTCAACGCGCAGTTTCCGCCCATCTCGGCGGCGAGATCCACGACCACCGAGCCCGGCCGCATCGCGCGGACGGCCTCTTCCGTGACGAGGATCGGGGCGCGCTTTCCGGGGATCAGCGCCGTCGTCACGATGACGTCGACCTCCCGGGCCTGCTCCAAGAACAGCGCCATCTCGGCGGCGATGAACGCCGGGGACATCTCTTTGGCGTACCCGCCCCCGCCGTCACCGTCTTCGGCGATCTTCACTTCGAGGAACTCGGCGCCCATGCTCTGGATCTGCTCGCCGATCGGCCGCGTGTCGAAGGCGCGAACGATCGCGCCGAGGCTGCGCGCCGCGCCGATCGCCGCCAATCCTGCGACGCCTGCGCCGATGACGAGCACCTTCGCCGGGACGACCTTGCCTGCTGCGGTGACCTGACCGGGGAAGAAGCGCCCAAACTGGGTCGCGGCCTCGATGATCGCGCGGTATCCGACGAGGTTCGCTTGGGAGGACAGGGCGTCGAGCTTCTGGGCGCGGGTGATGCGCGGGACTTGATCCATCGCGACGACGGTCGCGCCCGTCGCTGCCCAGACGGCGAGCTCTTCGGTGCGCTGCGCGGGCCAGAAGTGGGCGATCCAGACCTGTCCGGCGCGGGCGCGCTGGGCGAGGGACACGGGGAACGGGCGCACGCCAAGGACGATGTCGGCGTCGAGGGGGTCGGCCACCGTGGCTCCGGCCGCTTCGAACGCGGCGTCGGAGAAGCTCGCCGACGCGCCGCAGCCCGCCTCGATGACGACGTCAAAGCCCATTGCGCGGAGCTTGCCTACGGTGTCGGGTGTCGCCGCAACCCGGCGCTCACCTTGCCATTGTTCTCGAACTACACCGATGCGCATGGAAGCCTCTGGCCGGCGATGCGGCCTCGCGCCGGGAAATCGCCGCGGGGCGGTTGGCGCGGGCGCGCTCTATCATGCCCGAAGCGACGCGCCGTTCGTCAAGTTGATGTATACTCCAAGGAGTGAGGCGTGTATGGTCGCTCAGTTCCCTCTGGCCCCGACATCCCGTGGCGCGCTGCGCCGCGTGCGAGCGCGTGCAGGCGCAACGCTGGTAGAGATTGCGATCGTCGTGGCGATCTTCGGCATCATGAGCGCGCTCGCTGCGCAGGCGATGTCCGGGATGGTTCCCTCGTGGCGCACCAAGCAAGCGGCCCAAGAATTCATGGCCAACGTTCAGAAGGCGCGTGATCTGGCCATCTCTGAGGGCGTCGAGTACCGCGTTCGCGTCGCTACGTGGGACTCGGACCCCTCAGGCGGCGACCAGAACATCGGTTCCTACTACATCGAGCGCGGCGACCGGACGTCGGGCAGCACCAGCTGGGACATCCTGCCTATCGATGACGGGGTCTCGGACGACGGCGAAGGCACCATCGACTTCACCCGCGACGCGCCGAATGAGCTCCCTTGGGTGAGCCTCAGCCAGCCGGACGTCACGACCATCACCTTTGACGGACGTGGGTTTCTTGAGAATGGCCCCGGCGACTTCGACAGCATGGGCATGGTGACCTTCAACTTCTTCGACAAGCACGCGCTGGTGGTCGAGGCGCGGGATTCGGCGTGGAAGGTCTCGGTCAGCCGCGCTGGATTCTCCAGAATGTACGGTGCACAGACGACTCCCGTCGGCTCGCCCCCCGGAACGTCGGGCACCACCAGCTACGCCACGACGTCGGGCGGCGGCTACAACCCCTAAGCGCGGGGGCGCGTCCTGTCCGAAGTCACCGAGATTCACGCATGGGTTGGCGGTCAGGTCGACGCAGACTCGCACGGTGACGTCACCTTCGGCGTTCGTCGTGGACCGTGGCGCGCGGACCTCTACACCGACACCATCGAGCTCGCTTGGGAGCCCCAGTCGGCGCATGGCAAGGCGTGGGTGGCGTTGCGCGCAAACGCCTTCAGCGCGGAGCTGTTTATTTCTCCGTGGGCAAACGGAGCGCCGGACCCTTCGCGCGCGATGATGGTCGCGTACGTCGGGGCCGATTTTGGCGGGTACCGCTACGGGCCTGCGGGCACCTACTTCGGCGCAGCCGGCTGGGCGCGGGAGTACGTTTTTGATCCCTACGGGGACAGCGCGCGCGAGCTCGTCGCGAACGGCGACGCCACCGTTGGGATTTGGCGGCCGGAGTTTGCCGCCGCGCTGCGCGCGGGTGCCCACGTCGAGGCTGCACCCGTTGCTTCGATGGTTCAGCCCCATGTGCAGGCTGAGGTGGCTTGGCATCCGGACGGTGTGGTCGCGCCCGTGGCGAACGCCTGGGCCGCGGTCGCGAACGGCGAGACCGCGGTCACCCGCACGCGGGTCGGTGGCTTGACGCCTTACGGGGTGCCGATGCCCGGCGCGGCCTGGGCCGAGTGGTGGGTTGAAGACTACGCCGCTGCGCGCGTCGGGGTCGCAGCAGGGGCTACCGGCATGGACAAGCCCGCAGCCACCGTTCGAGGGCGCGGCACGTTGACCGGCGAGGCCGCGTGGCTTGGCGCGCCCTACGGCGATGTCGATGCGCCGCGGCTCGCCCTCGGGTTCAGCGGCGGAGGCACGCTCACGTGGCGCCGGACCTACCTCAACACCGAGGTCGGGTATGCGCCGTGGATCCCGCGTGCCCCCGGAGTGTCCCGGGTTTCGGTATTCTTTCGGTTGGGCCTGGACTGGGGCGCGATCTCAGCCCCGCGGTGAAGACGGCGTCGGGAGCGCGCTCGCGCGTCGTGCAGGAGGTCGGTAGCATTCGGTAGTAGAGGGAAGCGCGCGGGTCCCCCTTCGATGTTCCTCCTCCTCACCGCTGCGCTCGCCCTCGGGCTCGGTCTCTCTTGTGAGCGCGGTCCGGTCCGGCCCTGGTTTGTCCCCAACTTCGGCGTTGAAGTCGGCGGGTTGTCCGGGATGAGCGTCCGTACGGCGTTCATGTCGCCGGTCGCGAGCGTGCACGTATACGCGCGGCACGCGTTGACCGTGGGGCTAGACGCCACGTGGATGGTGCCGCTGCAGTTCGAGCGCTTTGACGACTGGATGGGGTTCCGGGGGCGCGCGTTCCTCGATGTTTCGCTCTGGTAGCTGGTTGTCGCTAGCGATCGTCCCACGCAAACGTCATCACCTCAGCGAGGCTGCCGGCGTTCAACAGCGCCGCGCAGAGCCGGTCCACGCCCATCGCCATCCCGGCTCCGATCGGCAGGTTCGCGACAGCGTCGAGAAAACGGTGGTCTTCCATCACCTTCGCTTGTCCGCCCTGCTCGCGGGCGGCGTTCTCCGAGCGTGTCCGCTCGCGCTGCCAATCGGCGTCGTTGCAGAACGGGAAGCCGTCGGCCAGCTCGAGGCCGCGCCAGAAGATCTCGCTGCGCAGGGTCGTCGTCGGATCGGCAGGATCCAAGCCTGCAGATGCGGTCATCTGCGCGGGCCAGCCCACCACCCAGGTGGGGACCTCGCGGTCCAGTGACGACAGCGCGGCGTCGATCAGCCACGACATGTGCGCGTCGGCGTCGTGCGATAATGGTCCGGGGATCTTACCAAGTTCGCGCCAGTCACCAATGCCGACGCCGAAGGTTTGGCGGATCAGCGTGCGCACCGTCACCCGCGCCCAGACCTTCGGAACGGGCACCCCGGCAGCAGCGCCTGCAGCCTGAACTAAGGCTTCGGCCTCGGCTTCTACCTCAGGCATCGTCGCTCCGGCCCGACCCCACTCCAGCATCGTGAATTCCGGGTTGTGCCAGCGCCCCCGATCGCCCGCCCGGAAGTTGGCGCCGAGGGTGTACGCCGCCGGGATCCCCTCGGCGTACAGCCGCTTGAGCTGGTATTCCGTGGAAGAAACCAGATAGTCCGCGCCTGCGCGCACCGGCTCGATCCCACGATCCGGAAAAGTCCCGGGGACCAGCAACGGCGTCTGCACCTCGATGAAGCCGCGCCCATCCAGCACTGCGCGCAGCGACCGGATCATCTGGGCGCGCCGGTGAAGAATCGAAGACCGAGGGGACATTCTGCTCCATGTTGCCGCTGCGCTGGGCATGCACCGGCACAGTATGGTATCGTAGACTATGCCCTCTATGGGTCCTGGAGTCTTGATGACACGTGTTTCCCTCCTCCTGAGCCTCTCCGTCGGACTGACGGCCTGTTCCAACGTCGTAGACAAGGACTGGCACCCGTCGACCATCGACAGTGACGGCGCGGACGCCGACACCGACGCGGATTCGGACGCCGACTCGGATGCGGATTCGGACGCGGATACCGACACGGACACCGACACCGATACGGACACCGACACCGACACCGATACGGACTCCGACGCCGACTCGGATGTCGACGCGTTCGACAATCCGGGCGACGTCATGACCTACGAGGATGACGGCTCCGGCGTGGTCGAGGTGCCGCTCACCGATGCCTCCGGCGAGTCCAACAGCGGGCAGGAGTTCTACCTCGTCGTCGTCAACACCGCGGATGACGCCGTCGGCTATCAAGTCCGGTACGACGCAGACACTGCGCCGGGACCGCGCCCCCCAGCCCGCGCCATGCCGAAGCCACGCGCCACCAAGCCGCACGTCACCCACATGGACCCGGTCGCGCCTCCGGACGACATCCTCGTCGAAGCGGACATCGGCACCGCAAGCCACGAGTTCCGGATCCGGGACGACCTCACGAACAAGCGCTCCTTCGCGACCGCGTCGGCCACCCTTTGGGGTCTGGGCGACAACGTCGCGATCTGGGTAGACGACGACGTCGCGGTGGATTGGGACTACGACTGCGACGGCGTGGTCGACGAGCCCGCCCGCAACGACGCCTACGGCTTCGATAACTGCGATCTCGCCGATGTCGCCGCGATCATCGACGAGAACATCGTCCCGAACCTGCGCGGCATCTTCGGCGACGAGTCGGACATCAACGGCGACGGCCGCGTCAGCATCGTCATCACCCCGGTTCTGAACGCGATCACCCTCACGTCCAGCGACGACGACGACTTCACCTCGGTGCTGCCTTCGTATGCCGAGCCCGAGGTGGACCTCGAGCCGTTCAACAGCACCTCCAACCCGGGAAGCGACGGCCAAGAGGCGATCTACGTGTATGCGCCGGATCCCTATGGTTTCTACAACGGGAGCGTCACGCCCAGCGTCGATTCCTACACTGGCTACCAGCTGGCCGGCGAGTTCGCGCGCTCGTTCACCAAGCTGATCTCCTACAACCAGCACGTGATCGTCAACGAAGGCGACCAGGAAGAGGACTGGGTTGTGGACGCCCTCGGCACCGTGGGCGGTGACTACTGCGGCTTCGGCGCGTCCTACTACGACGACGTGTGGGACTACCTCGACGCGCCGCACCTTGGCCCGTTGGTGACCGAGCCCTCCGACGGCAGCTTGGAGACGCTGAGCTACGGCTCGCAGTACTTGTTCGCGCGTTGGCTGTACGACCGCGCCGAGGCGAGCAGCCCCGGCACCGGTACGGTCGTGTTGACCAGCATCATGCAGTCCACGGAGACCGGCACTTCCGCGATCGAAGACGGCACCGGCGAGACGATGTCGGACCTCGCGCTCGCCTGGCAGGTCGGCATGTTGACCACCGGCGTGGTCGCAGAAGACGGCACCCCGCTGGTGGATCCTGCGACGTTCGCGCCGATGGCCGACGCGACGACCATCTCCGCGCCCCCGTCTAGCCCCGGCGACTTCTACGGTGCCAACGGCTACCAGAGCGGCATCAACGTTCACGGGGAGAACCACTCCTTCCAGGGCGGCACCACGAACTCCCCGAGCGAGATCACCGACGATCTCGTCGCGGCCAGCAACCAGTACGGCTACCTGTACACGCCCGGCTTCGAGTTCTTCGGCTACGCGGAGGGCGGCTATGGCGCGAGCATCGTGCGCTTGACCGGCATCACCTACGACGCCGCGCTGTTGGAGCTGCAGGCCTCGGGCACCGGCATCGTCGGCGCCGTTGTCCGCTGGAATGACCCGGCCAACGTCAACTACACGGTCGAAGACGCCTATTCGTCCCGCGACGTCAACCCCATCGACCTCCCGGCGCTCCCCACCGATGGTTCCATCATCACCGGCGAGGGCAACATCAGCGAGTCCCAGTCGGTGCTGCTCGTGGACTCCGACGGGGACGCAGGCTCCGACGACGTCGACGACACCGATCGCTGGCTGCTCGACTTGACCGACCGTCCGTCCACGTCGACGGTCCCGGTGACCGTCTGGTTGAAGCGACACTTCTCGGACAGCACCGGCTCGCTCGGCCCCGCGGATCCCTGGGTAGCGATCGTGCCGAAAGAGCTCATCCCCGAGCCTACGGTCACCGGCACGGCGACCAACGCGACCTGCGACGGCGCGCCTGAGTTCGGCTTCCCGGTCTCGATGCTGGTGTACTTGAACGCGCAGCAGTTCTTGTCCTCTACGATGATGACCGATGGCGAGTTTGACGCCTGCAGCTCCACGGCCGATGGCGCGGACTCCGCGACATCCACGCCCACCTGCGCCGAAGACTGGGACCTCGACGGCGTCGCCGACGACAACGAGCCGCTGCCTGAGAGCCTCGAGCAGCAGATCCTCGTCGCCGAGTGCACCGCCGATGGCGCGACCAACGAGACCTTCGTCTCGCACTACGACACCGACTGGATGGACGCGGACGAGCAGGACGACGATGAGCGTCCTTCGCACGACTACGTGAACAACACCGGTGGGCGTTCGGGCGCAGACGGCGAAGAAGGCTACGTGCACGCCGACCTCCCTGGCGGCGCCCAGTATCTGCTGATCGTCGGTGGCAACGGCGAGACCGGCACCTACGAGATCAACGTACGCCAGACCCTTCACTAAGCGTCGCTGAACGTGGAAGAAACGCCTGTCGCGGCGCGGGAATGGCGCCGCGCGGGCTTCTGGTTCATCGCTACGTTCGCGTGCGTGACCGGCGTTTATGCGTATCAGAATCAGGCGGATCTGCGATCGCCGCTGGATCCGTTGTGGTTCGCGCTGTCGTTTCTGGGCATCCTCGCGGTGCACGAGGCCGGCCACTACATCGTCGCGCGGATGCATGGCTTTGAGCTTTCACCGCCGCTTTTCATCCCGTTGCCTACGGGCTTTGGCACGCTCGGCGCGGTGATTCGACTGCGCTCGGCGCCGAACAGCCGACAGGCGCTGCTGGAGATGGGCGCGGCCGGGCCGCTCGCGGGCGCGTTGCTGGCGTTTTTGATCGCGGCGGTCTCGGTCCCGTGGATGCGCGCCGGCGCGGCCTTGCCGCCGGGCACCGAGATCGCGGTGTTCAATGACCCTCCGATCCTCCGACTGTTGGGCCTGTGGCGCATGGGGCACGTGCCCGGACGCTACGACAGCTACCACCCCGCGACCTTCGGAGCCTGGGCAGGCTGCTTGCTCACCGCCGTGAACCTCATCCCCGTCGGACAGTTTGATGGTGGGCATGTGCTCAACGCCATTCATCCCCGGTCGGCGCGCGTGCGCACCTTCGTTGTGCTCGCGGTGATGGTGGTGTTGGGGTGGTGGTCGCACAGCTGGTGGGTGTGGGCCGGGTTTGTGGTGGCCCTCGGGGCTTGGCGTCCGTTGCCCGTGCCGGAGTCCCCGCCCCTGCCGCTGCGCGCGTGGCTGGTCGCTGCGGCCGTCGCGGTGGTGTTCGCGCTGACGTTCATGCCGATCCCCATTGAGATCGAGACCACCCCGGACGCGGCGTCCCAAGGCGCTACGGACGCGGCGTCGCTGGAGAGCGCGCCCCCGCCTACGGGAGACGGGGCGACGAGGGAGTAGCTCAGCTGCGTCCCGGACGTCCGGCAAAGCCTGTACCCGAGGTTCCGGTTAGGCGAGCAAATGGTATTGCTCCTTGCTGGCCTCCTGGCGTTGTGCGTCCCTTCGGTGCACGCCGCAGACTACTACGTGGAAGCGGGCAGCTTCACGACCCGAGAGGACGCGTCGGCAGCCGCCGCCGCGGCTCGAAAAGCCGGCTTGACCCCGCGCGTCGTCAAGCGCTTCGAGTTGAACCACGGCTTCGAGTTCGTCGTGCTGGTGGAGGGGTTGAAGGACGCCGCTTCGGCCACCGCTACCGCGGCGGCCCTCGAAAAAGCGACATCCC
Source organism: uncultured Pseudomonadota bacterium (assembly GCA_903900265.1). Lineage (GTDB taxonomy): Bacteria > Myxococcota_A > UBA796 > UBA796 > SXON01 > CAIUMM01. The sequence goes on along the minus strand of CAIUMM010000121.1, from coordinate 2,043 downwards.
AGCACGCGGTGATCTTCGCGCCCGAGGCGCCCGCAGCGCCTGCCAAAGCGCCGGACCAAGCGCGGACCGCGGCGGAGTGGGTAGCGCGGGCAGCGAAGGCCGTGGGCGGCGAGACCGGCGGGGCGGATGCCTTGGCGCGCGCGGGGGCGGTGCACTTCGTCGTCGAGCGTGCTCTTCGGGTCGGAGAGAAAGAAGTGACGGTGCGCCAGGAGTATTGGCGAGACGGCACCAACCGTCGACTGGACATCTCCACCTACGGGGCAGGCAAAGACAGCGTCGCGGTGACAACGGCCTCGAGTGCGTGGATCAAGTCCGGCGGCACGGTGACCCCACGCGACATCGGCGTACTGGTGGGCATGATCGACTCGTTCTCACCGGAGTCGGTGCTGACCATCGCGCTGGGCGCGCACGCGCTGTTGGCCTCGCCCGAGGTCTCGCGGTTCACGCTGCTCGAAGGGGCAGAAGATGGTCTGCGCCTCGGCACCGGCGGCGATGAGAGCGCGACCGGCCTCGCTTGGATCGACGTCGATCCGACCACCGACTACCTGCGAGGCGCGCGGTTCGTGACCACCGGCGGCCCGATCGAGTGGGACCTACGCGGATGGAAGGAGTCCGCCCCTGGGGTGATCATCCCGACCGAGCTGCACATTCGCCGGGCAGATGGGCGCCGTGAAACCCTGCGCGTGAAGGCGCTGGACGTCACCGAGCACGCAGCGGCGGGCGTGTTCGCGGCGCCATCGTGAGCGAAATCGACGCGGATCCGCGCAGCTGCCTTGACATGCATTGGCTACGCGATAGACACGTCCGGCCGGAGGAGTCTGCCCCAGGCCGTGTCTTCCGGCACGTGCTGGTGTAGCTCAACTGGTAGAGCAGCTGTTTTGTAAGCAGCAGGTTGCGGGTTCAAGTCCCACCACTAGCTCCAATTTCTGGGCAGATGCCCGAGCGGCCAATGGGAGCGGGCTGTAAACCCGCCGGCTTATGCCTACAGTGGTTCAAATCCACTTCTGCCCACCATCTTCGTTCTTTTCAGAGCCCCCGACAGGGGGCACCGACGGCCGGGAAACCGGTCAACTGCGGGTGTAGCTCAGTTGGTAGAGCATCAGCCTTCCAAGCTGAGGGTCGCGGGTCCGAGTCCCGTCGCCCGCTCCATTTAGCCCTTCTAGCTCAGGGGTAGAGCACCCCCTTGGTAAGGGGGAGGCCTCGGGTTCAAATCCCGAGAAGGGCTCCATTTTGGACACGGCCATGCACTGGGTCGAGTCCTGACAGTCCGTCAACGTCTGTATTCCGTCTGAACGTACAGTCCGCCCTCATTCGGGCGAGGAGCGCACCATGGCAAAGGCAAAGTTCGAGCGTAACAAGCCCCACGTCAACATCGGCACCATCGGTCACGTCGACCATGGCAAGACCTCGTTGACGGCAGCGATCACCAAGGTGCTGGCGAAGACCGGCGGCGCAACCTTCACGGCCTACGACCAGATCGACAAGGCCCCGGAAGAGAAGGCGCGCGGCATCACCATCAACACCGCGCACGTCGAGTACGAGACGCTCAACCGTCACTACGCTCACGTCGACTGTCCTGGACATGCCGACTACATCAAGAACATGATCACCGGCGCGGCCCAGATGGACGGCGCGATCCTCGTGGTGTCTGCTGCGGACGGCCCGATGCCCCAGACGAAGGAGCACGTGCTCCTCGCCAAGCAGGTCAACGTTCCCTACATCGTCGTCTTCTTGAACAAGTGCGACCTGCTGGACGACGTCGAGCTCCAGGACCTCGTGGAGATGGAAGTGCGCGAGCTCCTCTCCTCCTACGACTTCCCTGGCGACTCGGTGCCTGTCATCCGCGGCTCCGCGGTCCAGGCGCTGAACAGCGACCAGTCGGCGATCGGCGAGCCCGCCGTCCTCAAGCTGATGGAAGCCGTTGACGCCTCCATCCCGACCCCCGTTCGCGACATCGAGAAGCCCTTCCTGATGCCCGTTGAAGACGTCTTCACGATCACCGGTCGTGGCACCGTCGCCACCGGTCGTATCGAGCGTGGCATC
>CAIUMM010000120.1 GCA_903900265.1 uncultured Pseudomonadota bacterium | reverse complement strand
GAGTACGAGTAGGCGCAGACCGAGAGCGCAGCCGGTTCTTCCAGGCCACACCGACCAACGAGGACATCGAGGCGCTAACGGTGGACATTGCCTCGGCGTGTGAGCGGTGGCTGTCCGCGCGCGGGTTCAGCGGCGAGGCGCACGATGACGACCCGGACGCAGCGGTTTGGCGGTCGGGAGATTGCCCTCGGCCCGCGGTGTGCCGCCTTCGAGGGGTACGAACCGGTCGGGAGGACACGCAGCGAACGTGTCGTTCGCTGCGAGCGATCGAGGCGGACTCGAGAGGCTGTGCCGCTACGTCCTGCATCCGCCGCTCGCGCTGGGTCGTCTGGAGAGGCTGCCCGATGGGCGCGTGGTGCTGGGGTTCAAGCGGGCGTGGTCAGACGGGACCTCTGGGATCGAGCTCTCCGCGCAGGAGTTCGTTGAGAAGCTCGCGGCGATCATCCCGCCGCCGCGCGCGAAGTAGGTGCTCTACGCCGGCGTGCTTGCGGGCAACGCGGCATTGCGGGCCGACGTGGTGCCGAGGGTGGCCACCTCGACGGAGGCCCAGCGCGCCGCGCGCGCCGCGCTCAAGCGGGTGAAGGCGGAGGACAGGCGGGAGACGACGGCGCGGGCCGAGGAGCGGCGGTGCTGGGCCGAGCTGATCAAGCGGGTGTTCAAGGTGGACGGCTGGGCCTGTCCGCACTGCAACAAGCCGATGACGCTGCGGTCGATCGTGATCCGCGAGCCTGCTACGACGAAGGTGGTGAGCGGGTTGTTGCGGTCGACGGGGCCGCCCGCGGCGTAGGCGTCGAGGTCCGGGGGGCGTAGCGCATGGGCGCGCGCGGGGCCGGAGGGCCCAGGTACGTCCGGAGCGGAAGAACGAGGCCGAACGGAGGGCTGAAAGGCGAGTTTCGGCGAGGGGACGCGCTTGCGGCCGGGGCGGACGGGGTGTACGATGCCGGAGTGTGCTTACCGACAGGCCGTTCGTGCCGACTATCCTCTCGTCCATCTGCGACAGCTCCAGCCGGTTCAGAAGCGCTGCGCGTTCGCGCTCAATGGTCTCCAACTCGGCCGCGAGCTCGGTCCGGTCCAGGGGTTTCGGGCGCGCCCGCATCGAACATGACGTAGTCCCAGGCGCCCCCGTGGACGGGGCCGATCGTGTCGTTGCCCACCTCGCCGAAGATGTCGTCGTACGGACGTCCTTCGCCCGAGATCGCGTCGGAGCCCGACGAAGCGGGGGTCGCCGTGATGGCCACGACGGCGAGCATCGCCGCGCGCGACGTCCGTCCCGCCGCCGCCCGGCTCATGGAGCGCCGCACGGCGACACCCACGTCACGACGTCATCCGACGGGTCGCAATCCCCGTCTTCGACAGCGATGGTCGCCCCCTCGGCCACTTCGCCCGCGCGCACGTCGAACTCCACGGACTCGGCGGCACCCACGGCGAGCTCCCCGAGGGTCAAGGTGCCGAGCGCGTTGCCGGTCGAATCCGTCGCGATCACGACCTTGCCAGCGCGTAGCATCTGCGGCCCGAGGTTGGTCACCACCGCGCCGATCCTCACCAGGCCGTCCTCCTCGCAGGACGCCACGCACGAGTCCGCCAGCTCGATGTGCAGGTCCCGGCCGCCGACCAGTTGGGAAGGCTGGCCGCGCCACATCGCCAGTTCCGGGTCCCAGGGATTAGGGCCGTCCAAGCGAAGCTCGCCGTCGGGCCATTTGCCCGCGCCGGACCATGTGGAGGAGCCCCAAAAGGTCGAGCCTGGAGGCCAGTCGCGGTGAGCGTTGCGGTAGACGCGCACGGCGACGTCGGAGGCCTGGCCTCCCCGAGGGTTGACCACGATCTCCACCGAGCCGTCGCCGTCGAGATCGGCAACGATGGGCTCCTCGCCCAGCGTGCTGGAGTCCAGCGGGTCCTCGAACAGCGCATCGCCCGTCCGCCCGTCAAGGATGTAGAACGAGTCCTCGTCGCTGACGAGCACTTCTTTCGCGCCGTCGAGATCGAAGTCAAACACGGAGCAGCCGACGAAGGAAGTCTCGTCGTGGATCGGGCGACTCCATCGGAGTTCGCCCGCTGCAGAGTAAGCATAGAACGTGCCCGCATCGCCGAACAGGATCTCCATCGTGCCGTCGCCGTCGATGTCGCCTGCGCACGGACGGTCCGAAGCGCGCCCGTACGTCGTGGGCGCCGCTGGCACCTCCCACATGATCGTGCCGTCTCCGTCCACGAGTGCTGCTGCGTCATCGGTGTTCCAGAATACTTCTGGCTCGGGGTCCTCATCAGCCTGCAGGAGTGCGAACGAGCGCGAGGTGGCCCCGGAGTCGAGCGCCCACAACGGTTGCCCCGCCAGTGTCCATGCGGCCCCCTGAGACAGGATCTCGTCCACACCGTCGCCATCAAGGTCCGCGGCTCCGACATCGCAGACGGCCTCACCATCGCGGCCGGGGTCCCATTCGGCGAGGGTGGCCCCGGACCTACCGTCGAGGACGGCGCTGCGAATCAGGACATGCGCCGCTCCCTCGCCGTCCGCCACGACTTCTACAGATGGGACTGAAGCATGTGCATCGGAACCCGCCTCGCTCGTCCAAAGAACAACGCCGTCCCAAGTGCGCGCTGCAACATGGGTGTCGCCACCCTCAGCGTCGAACGTGATCACGTCCATCCCGCCGTCCGCGTCGATGTCTCCCAAGGCTACGGACGCGTACAGTGCCGTCCCGGTGAACTCGGCTTCCAGAGCGCCGTCTGCCCCATCGAGGACCGAGGTGGGCCCGTACACCCCCGTACACACCACATCACTGATTCCATCGCCGGTGATGTCTCCAACCGCGTCCACGAAGCACCCTGCTCCCTCGGTCACCGAGAACTCCCAGGCAACCTCCAGATCCCAGGGTGATCTGGCTGGAGTCAGCGGTCGCTCACACGCCGGGTCCCACTCCGCCGGGAGGGCGGCGACCGCGATCGCACATTCCCCGTCGACACAGTCGGCCGTGCCGTCCCCGTCGGTGTCCGGGAAGCCTTCGTCCGTGAGCCCGTCCCCGTCATCGTCGAGCCCGTTGCAAACCTCGACCGGGCCGACGGTGTCCACCAGCCCAGTGTCGGTGTCGAACGTGAGCCCGCTGTCGAATGGGGCGGCCTCCTTGCCGTGGAGGCCGGATTCGGAGCAGGCCAGTAGGGCGGCGAGCAGGATCACGGGCAGGTGGGGGCAGTGCCAGTTCGCGAGCCCAGGTACATGCGCTGACACACACCGTCCATGAGCGTGCTGGCGTTGTTCCCCCAACACTCATCAGCGATGGAACCGTTGCCCCAGAGCACGTCCACGCCTGGATCCGCGTCGCCGTCCACCAGGATGTCGCCACCCACGTGGGCCTGCCCACACAGGATGTCGTTGTCCAGCCCGCCGTCCATGGTGTCGTCCCCGGCGTTGCCGCTCATCGAGTCGTTCCCGTCCTCGCCGTTCATGTCGTCGTCGTCGTTGCCACCGCGCATGATGTCCGCCCCCGTCCCCCCGTACATCGTGTCGATCCCGTCATCCCCGTACATCGCGTCGCCGTCGCCCCGCCCGTAGAGCGTGTCGTCACCGTCATCTCCGTAGAGCACATCGGCGCCCGCGCCACCGTCGCAGGTGTCGTCACCGTCGCCACCGTGGATGGTGTCGACGTTGTCCTGGCCGTACAGGATCTCGCTGTAGTTCGCGCTGTCGCGCTGGGAGCCATCGACCGCGTCGTTTCCGGCCCCGGCGTAGATCGCGCCATCCAGCGTCGTCCCCGAGGTCTCGATCAGGTTGTACGGGGTGCCACCGCCGTTGGTGAAGTCAAAGAACCGCAGGGAATCGGCCGCGCCGCTGCCGTTGAGGATGATGTGGTTGATCGTCGTGCCCGTCGCGATGGTGCAGCAGAACGCCGTGCCGTTGTTGGTGCCGTATGCCTCGTACTGCGTGGTGGCGTCGCTATCCGAGGTGATCCACGCCGTGGACGCCCCTCCGGTCACGTTGCATGTCCACGTCTGGCCGGAGACAGTGCAGGCCGAAACCAGCGCACCGCAGCTTAGGCCGGCGTAGGTGGCCGGGCAGTCCGCGTGCGCCTGCCCGGGGACGAGCGCCGCACCGAGGAGGGCCGCCGCGATCAGGTGGCCGACCGCGAACCCGCGGCCGAGGAGGGAGGATGAGATCGGAGTGTTTCGATGCATGATGTTGACTCCGGTGAGCATGATGGCCGTCCCCCTGTGCAGAATTGCCGCAGGAGCGAATCCCTTAGCGAGCCCCGGATTTCTTCAGGAGCGTACCGGAATCCACGCGCGTTGGCAAGAGACGTTGGTGACGAACTAGCGACGTCGAGCACATCCACGCCGACGTGTCGTTCGCTGCGAGCGATCGAGGCGGGCTCGAGAGGCTGTGCCGCTACGTCCTGCG
>CAIUMM010000119.1 GCA_903900265.1 uncultured Pseudomonadota bacterium | reverse complement strand
TCGGCAGCGGCCTCCGCGCGCTCGCGAAGCTGTTCATCGGAAAGGTGGGGAAGTACCTTTAAGATCATCGACATCCGGCATCCTACCCTCCGGAGATCCGCTTGTCTAGTCCAACCGATCAGGTTCTTCAAGATTTGGAATTAGGCAGTCATCGTTGAAACGATGCGAGCCCCCCACGGAAGGACGCCGATTGCTCCAGCAATGGGTCTGGGCTTTCAAGAAGGGACGAGCGCTCAAAGAGACGGACGAGCCCACAGGGTTAAACCTTGGCGAGGACAGCCAGAAAATCGCTGGCGCGTATGTGTTAGACGGGTGCGGGGAATGGCGGGAGAACTGGCAGGCGATCGCACGCCTGGAGGAGCAATTCGAGGTAGAAATATCATTTCGAATGCCTTCTGCGGAGCTATCGGCGAGGACCGAGGCAGTTCTGGTTGAGGCCTTGTTTAGCGGACCGCCGGCTCTCGGAGCGCAGGTCGCGTCAGTATTGAACGCGCCAGCACTCAACCTGTGCATCACAAAAAACGGGAAGCCTACGCTCGGCGTGGTACGAGACATGGTGCACGCAATCGGGCGTGGGCTGCTGGCCGAACCCAAGGCGACTCTGGAATTTTGCCGCGCGCAGTTTTTCGAGATCCCAGACAGTATTCTTGACGGCACGGTTTCCCAAGTTCTAAAGGATCTATGCGAGGTTCGAAACGGACTGGTCCACGGTAGGACCGCAGAGTGGGATTTTTTGGACCATAGGCGGCTTTGTTCCAGCGTCCTCGGAACACATGAAGTCGGGTGGTGGCTCCACGCCGCACCGCGCGTTTCTGTCAGCGAGTTGTTTCTCCTACGGGCCGCGCGAAGGGTCGTCGGTAACGATCCTACATGACAGCGTTGAACGTGACCGTCATGTCTTGGGCTTCGGCATAACGCACCTGAGCTTGGACCCGTTGTCGGAGAGCTCGCAATAGCGCTCGGGGCAGCGCCCCTCGGTTGACAATGGGTGGGGTCGGGGTGGCCCCACCGCCCGGCACTGGGTCGAGGTGCTTTCGCTCTCCTTACACGGAGAGCTCGCGGCTCCCGGCAGCGAAATGTCTATAGACCGGCCGACAATCACTTCTTGCCGCCCCGGATCTCGGAAAGCTTGATCGGTCCCTTGCCAGGGATCGCCGGCTGACGGGGGCGCTTGCCCGACGCCCGGGGCGACGACGCCCGCGGCGCGACAACTGCCGCCGTGGGACGAGGAGCCACGACGTCGCCGTAGTGCTTCCACCAGGCGCGCGCCTCAACATCGCTGTGCCAGATCCACTCCTTGCGCCGTTCCGTCCCCTTGTTCACGGCCGCGCCGAACGCATCCGGCCGGACGCGGGTCGCCGCTTCGTCGAGCTTCTCTCTACCGATGTCCAGCAGACCCGCGACCTCGTTGGACTTCAGAGGGCGACTCTCAGGGGGTCGCGATGCGGCTGCCTGCGGTACTGCAATCGGCGGGGCCACGGCACTGATCGCGCTGACCGGCGGGGCCAAGCCGAGGGCGCAGCTCCGCTCCGCTGCGGCAGCCAGACGGCGCACCGCCCAGAGCTGGGCGACCTGCATCGACCTCTCGTAGTGGTCCGGGCGACAGACGAGCGGAATTCCCGAGCCCGGGCCATGCGCGACATCCTCCAGAACGTAGCCGGCTCGGAGCCGCACCATCCTCGGGCGGACCCAGCATCCGTCGTCCATCTCGATCGGCCCTCGCTCGCACTCCATCAGCACCGCGGGGTCGTCGCTGGTCGACCAGGGAACGCCGTCGTCGTCGGTGTGCACGATTTCGTAGCTCATGGCTTCCCGCCACCGGTGGAGGGGTCGCCCCCGCGATCGGATGGCACCACTTTGCTCCCCTTGGCCCATGACGTCCGGACCTCCGCTTCGACCACAATCGGGACGCCCTTCACGAATTCCTCCATCCCCTCGATCATGCAGGCCTCTACAAGGCTCAGCACGGCTTCGGCGACCCCTTCGGGCGCCTCCACCAGCACCTCGTCGTGCACAGTGAGCACGAGCCGGGCTCCAAATGCGGGCAGGCGGCGGTGGAGCAGGATCATAGCAGCCTTGAGTCCGTCCGCCGCAGTTCCTTGAATGGGGGTGTTCAACCGATCGCTATAGCCCTCGCTACGATGGGGGAAATAGCGAACGCGACCGCTCCCAGTCCGCACTTCGCTCCGCATGGCCCGTCCCTCCCTCTCCTGCCACCGGGCGATCCCGCGGTAAGCGCGGAGGTACCCCTCGCGGAAGCGCATGGCCTCAGACGAAGTGAGCGTCACGCGGAAGTTTTTGAGGGCGTAGGCGATAAAGCGCGTGACGCCCATGCCATAAGCGAACCCGAAGTTGACAGCCTTAGCCCTGCTCCGCTCATCGGAGGTGACGTCCTCGGGGGGCTTGTGCAACAACAGCGACGCCGTCGCGCGGTGGGGGTCCCCCCCCTCCCGGAAAACGGCCAGGAGACGTTCATCCCGAGCGTGCGCGGCGAGCACGCGGAGCTCGATTGTGGCGTAATCCGCGACGATCAGCAAGAAGCCTGCGGCCGGCACCACGCACTCACGCGCACCAGGTTTTTTATCCAAGCCCATCAGGTTTGGCTGGCTACAGGACTGCCGGCCGGTCGGGGCGGCGAGCTGTTTCAGAGACGCATGGATACGTGCGTCCGGGTGTCGGCCCGCGGCCTCCCCAATGCGCTTCCCTGCCCCGCGAACGAAGGCCGCAGACGTACGGTACTCAAGCAGCTCGGTGACTCCGGGCAGGCCGCGGTGCAAGGCGAGCACCTCGGCTGACGTCGAAGTGATCGCAAGGCCTCGGCCCTGCAATACGCTCAAGACCTCGGACACCGAGTCGGGGCTGTCCACGCCGAGCCCCGTGACTGCGCCCACCCTCTCCGCTACCGCGGCGCGGGTACGCCGGACCAGAAGCGCCTCCCACAGCGTGGTGTCGATCCCCACACCAGCCAAGCCCATGTCCACGATCACGGGCAGAACCCCGCATTCCAAGTCGAATACGCGAGTGAGCTCAGCCTGACGAATCGCGGGAGCCAGACAAGCCCACAGCGGGTGCAGAACCGCGGCGTCATGGGCTGCGTAGCTGTACTGGGCATCCGAAAGAGCACCCGACCAGTCGGACGTCTGCTCCTCCTTTTCGAGGGTGATTCCCAGCCAGCGCTGGCACACCCCGGCGAGGGAGTGGTATCCGCGCTCCCGCGGCATACCACCGTCCAAGACCCTCGACGCAAGCATGGTGTCGACCGCTGCGCGCGGACGAATGTCAAAGTGGTGCGCGAGGAAGGAGAGATCGAATTGCAGATTGTGCCCGAGCACGACGGCGTTGCGGAGGGCGTCGGCGACGGGGCCCAACTCGGGAAGCTGGAACAGGTCGACGACGGCGGTGTAGCCGGAGGCGAATCCGAGCTGGAGGAGGCGAGGGCGCCCCAGAAGCGGGTCAAGCGCCTCCGGTCGAACCGCGCGAGACCGGCTGGGTCCGGGAAGGTCAGGTGCAGTGTCGGGTCCTGCAGTCTCCAAGTCGAGCGCCACGATGTCGGCAGTACGGATGGTGCTCGCCAATGCGGCGAGACCTCGCACGTCAGCGATCAGTTCCCAGGCGGTGTTCATGGGGAGTTCTCCGGAATCAGACATGGGGGGCGGTGACAAAATCGAGGTTTGAGCCGAGAGCAAAGCGTCGCAAGAAGTCGGGGTCATGACGAAGTCTCCGAACCACAGGAGCTGGTGGAACCATTCGACTCGCCGCCTACGAGCTCAAGCCAGTACAGCGGGCGTTTCGACGTAGGGTCGATTCGAAAACGAATCTTCAAGTCGCCGAACGGGCGGTCCCGCATGCCGTTGAGCGCCTTCCCGAGCCGGGTCTGATTCGCCCTTTCGCTGTTCTCGGAGAGCGTCTCCGACATCACGTTGGCATCATCCGCAAATTCTACAAGTTCAGAAACGCGAAGTGCCTTGGACCCGAACTTGGTCCACCACGCGATCGTGAACTCCGCCCACTGCTGGTTCTCGGTATCTCCCTCATCCCGGAACGCGTCGCGGTCATCGAGGAAACCACCGATACCAGCTGCCGCCAGAATGCCACCGATGACGGCAGTCCAACTTCACCGCTGCCCAGAACTGACCCGGGTGTGCCGGTGAGAACTGATCCACCGGCGGCCGCCCCGTAGACGGGCGACAGGTGTGCCCGTGAGGTCTCTGTGGCTGACAAGCGTCCATGTTCCGAGTGCGGTCGCTGGTTC
>CAIUMM010000118.1 GCA_903900265.1 uncultured Pseudomonadota bacterium | reverse complement strand
GCGGGATCGCGCAGGGCGAGGCCGATAGTGCCTGCGTCAGCGTGGTGACCGGCCCGGAGAGGTCTGCCTCGAGCGGCCACGGGGACGCGATGACGTCGCGCGTCATGGCGGTCATCGTCACGCCCTCGGCGATGCCGGCGCAGACGCCGGGCAGCTCGGGACGCTGCGCGAGCTGCGTCGCAAAAAGGCCTGATGTTCCTCCAACAAACACCGCGCTCGCCGCGAACGCGGCGTGCTTCAGCGCTTCGAGATCCGCAGATGTCCAGCGGTGGCGAGGATCTGCGGCGATCTTGCCCTCGGTCACCGCGCGGTCGTAGGCCTTCTGCTCCGCCGTCAACACCGCCTTCGCGACCATCGTGCCGACGAGCGTGTGGCTGGACTCGATCAGCATCGCAAGGTGCTCCACCTCGGCCAGCGCCGCTGGGAGGTCGCCGTTCGCATAACCCTGCGCCAGTCGCACCTTGGCGAGCCACTGAAACGGGAGGTAGTTGGGGATCGGCGAGCTTACCGCCAGCTCGTTGGGGTGCGTCTCGAAGTGGCTTCGGAACGGATCGGAGGCCTCCCAAGCCCAGTGGTCGTAGGCCTGCAGCTGCTTCAGGATCGACACTTCGAGGGACGACGTGAGCTCGGGGTGGTCGAGCCAGCTTGTCTCCGCTTTGTACGGCTCCAGTTCGACAAACGCCTTGGGCTGCGCCCACCACGCCGGGGTCATGCCGTCCACCGGGGCGTCCGATTGCACCAAGCGGTTCAGCACCGGCGCGGCGTCCTGAGCGGCGCCCTCGCCGGCGAGCAGACCGAGCTCGTGCACGCGCTCCAGATCGCTCAGCAAGCGCTGCTCGGCCCCGGGCGCGAAGCGACTCGCGTTGTCGAGCGCGGCCGTCGTCAGCAAACGAGCGCTGAGCCCGGCCGCCGACACCAACAGCACGCCGGCCGTCAAGCCTGTGAGCACCATGGAGTACCGGGTGCGCATCTACGCTTCGACCCGCACCGTCGTGCGCACTGAGTTGGCGATAAAGCAGCCTCGGTGCGCTGCTTCGTGAAGCTGCGCGAGCGCCTCGGCGTCCACCGGGGTCTCGAACGTCACCACCGGACGCAGCACTACTTCGGTCACGCACAGCAGGCCCCGATCGTCTTTTACGAGCGTCCCGACGGCGTGGTCGGTGTACGACACCACCACGTGGCGCTTTCGAGCCGCGACCGCCAGAAAGGTCAGCATGTGGCAGCTACACAGCGCGCCGACCAGCAGCTCCTCGGGGTTCGGGAGCGTGGGGTTTCCCCGGTACTCTGGTGCTGCGGAGACCTGCCCCGACTGGCCGGTTCCCCAGACCACCGTGTGATCCCGGGTGTACGTCTCCGGAGTGAACGGCGCGATGGGCGCAGCGGGGTCGGGCCATTGGATGGAGGCGGTGTGGGTAGACATGGGATTGTGTAACTCAAACCCGACCCTACCCGTCGCAGGTCACCGGCGCGCTCACGCCGCAGCCCGAATCGGCGGGCTCGCCGCGCAGGCGGGCCTCCAGCCAGCCCATCTGGTTCATCAGCGTCATCAGCGGCGCGTCGCCGTGCTCTAGCCCCGCGCACTCGATGTGCTCGATGGCGTAGCCTTCGGCGCAGAGGCCGGGGACCGCGTCCCGGACGGCCTGAGAGGGGACGAGCGTGTCGTTTTCAGCGGTGATCAGCAGCACCGGGGCGGTGCTTGCGTAGGGCACGTCGGGGTTGGGCAGCGACGACTGCTCGAGAAAACAGGTCCAGGGGTCGAAGCGCTCGCCGGCGCGCACCGCCGCGAGGAAGTCTGCGTCGTAGATCGCCTCTACCGAGGTGGCGTTCTCTACCGACGGGTAGGTGGTGCAGGACGCCGCGGCCTCGCCGGGGAGCGCGGCGGCGATGTCGGGCTGCAGCACCTCTTCGAGATCGTCGTAGCCGTACCAAGCGGCGTGCAAGTACAGGATCAGCGCGCCGGCGCGCGTCGAGTCTGCCATCTCGTCCAGCCCGATGGTGACCTGCCCGACAATGTCCACCGGGGGCACGACGGCGATCACGCCGATCGGCGCGTAGTCGGGCGCGTAGGTCGGCGCGTAGCGGTCCGACTGGAGCGCGGCGTAGCCGCCCTCGGACCAGCCCCAATACACGATGCGCGAGGTGTCGATGCGCGCCTTGAGCCCCGAAGAGGGCAGCCAGGCATCGACCGCCCGTAGCGCGTCCAACGACGCGATCGCGGTGGGCTCGCCGACGATCCACGGGTGCGGATCGGGCGCGGGATCCCCGCCGCCCATCAGCCCGAGGTAGTCGGGCGCTACCGTGAGATGACCGCGCGCCGCCGCCACGATCGCCGGCGTGAGCCCCTCCACCGCGTTCACCGAGGGCGCGCAGGCATCTTCGAAGCCCGCCGTCGGATGGTGCCACAGCACGGTCCCGACCTCGGCTTCGCTCCCGATCATCGGCACGGTGACGATGGCGGTGGCTTCGACCGGCTGGCCGCGGTCCTGAGTCGTGTAGCGGATTCGCCACGTGCTGACGTCGTAGTAGGTGGGCGTGAGCCAGCCCAAGCCGTTCGCGAACAGCCAAACATCCAACTGCCAGCTTGCGTAGGACCAGCTGGTGACCTGGGTCGCTTCGATCACCGTCGGCGTATCGGTGCGCCAGGTGTAGTTGAGGTCGCAGGCGTCGCCCCCGGTGTCGGGGTCTGGATCGGAGTCGACGGGGCTGTCCGGGGCGCTGTCGGAGTCGGTCGCGGAGTCGGTCGCCGAGTCGGTCGCCGAGTCGGTGCCGTCGGCTCCGGGCTTGGGTGCGCCGGTGCAGGCTGCTAGGGTGCAGTTGGTGAGGATGATCAGGGGGGTCAGACGGATCGACGTGCGCATAACGGGTACGATACTACAGATCGGCGGGGCGGGAGTTGTTTGGCGGCGCGCGAGCGGTACGGGGTGTACGCTACGAAGTTGTCGAGCGCCTTCCGAACACCGGAAGTCGGCGCACGCGAACCGACGCGTCGTCTACGGATGCGATCGCGCCGGCCTTGGGATCGGGGCGTGTACAGCTCACGCCTACCGGGGCTCGATTGGGATCACCCGGAGTGCCGGAGTCGAAGGGCTCGAGCAAACATACAGACTTTGTGATCTATCCCTCGCTCGAAGAGGATCGTTGCTTTTAGCGGCCTGTGACGTGGAGTAAAAGGTGGCGGATGAGAGTTGCCACTCTTCGTTGGGCGTTTCCCACAGTGCTGGTGGCGTGTGCGCCCGTCGGGTCAACATCACCGTCCCCGAGGTCTGAATACGCACAAGACTCGGCAGTGCACTACATCGCGCTTCCGGACACGAATGCAGATGCCGTGGATTCGCCTGTCTGTGGTACGGAGAGCTTTGGAGACATCGATTTCGTCAAGGTCTGCGCCAGCACTTTTGAGATGGGTTGTACTGCGGGCCAGACCGGCTGCGATGCCGATGAGACCGCGCACACCGTGACGCTGACCCACGACTATTGGGTGGCGACGACGGAGGTGACGCAAGCGCAGTTTGAGGGACGGGTGGGCTTCAATCCTTCGCTTGCGTCAGACTGCACCGGCGACTGTCCGGTAGATTGGACTTCGGTGCACCATGGCATGCTGTTTGCCAACGCCCTGTCGGCGGAGGCCGGACGGAGCGCCTGTTACACCTGCACGGGTTCCGGCGTGGCGGTGCTGTGTGTCAACGCGATGGATCCCTATTCCTGTGACGGGTACCGGCTGTTGACCGAAGCCGAGTGGGAGGGGGCGGCGCGCTGCGGCACCGATCTGCGCTACAGCGGTTCGGACGTCGTGCTTGATGTGGCGTGGATCGACCAGAACAGCACCGGACACATCGCGCCCGTGGCCCAGCTGCAGCCCAACGCGTGTGGTTTGTACGATATGTCGGGCAACGTTTGGGAGTGGACGCAAGACGTGTACGCCCTTTACGATGAAGGCCTCAGCGTCGATCCGGTGGGCGCTCCGTCTGGCCACGGCAACGTAGGCCGCGGCGGCACGTGGGACGGCCCGGACTGGGGCGCGCGCGTCGCGCATCGCCACAACGCCCATAAGACCGATGGAAATAACAACGGCTTCCGTATCGCCCGCACCGATCGGTGATTCAGTCGGTCGCGGGTGCGGATCGGGCTATCGGTCGGCGGCGGGGACGCTTACGGCGCCGTGACGGTCAGCGGCACGCCGAGACGTTCGGCCAGCGCGACGTTGTAGCTCTCGATCCACCCGCCCACCTCGTCCCAGTCTCCTCGGTCCGGGCGGTTCAGGAACACGACCCCCACCGAGACCGCGCCGACCGCCATCAGCCCGCCGCCGATCGCCATGTCCTCGTCCCCGAACACGACGTGGTTGGAGAGCTGCAGCGCGCATCCGCCGAGGAACGCGGCCGCCCCGCCGAGCACAAAGCCTACGTTCGCGGCGTTGCGGCGATGGTACTTCTGGATCAGCTCGGGGTGGCCGAGGATCTCGTACACCTTCGAGCCCCAAAGGCGGGTCTCGCCTTGGTAATACTCCGACTTGAGGTGCGCGCCGGAGCCCGCGCGCACGTACCGCTGCACCGTCAGCTTTTCGGCGCGGTATTCGGCGAGCGCGCTCGCGGAAGGGGTCTCGGCGGCGAACGTAGGAAGGATGAGCGCGAGCCAGAGCATGAACGGGGTCTAACCTGCCCGTTCCGCGCCTTCGTCAAGGCGCGCTCTCCCGAGCCTCCACCCCTTCGATCTCCCAGCGTCCGGTCAGCGGTTTGCCGGTCAAGCACGCGATCAGCGCCTCTCCTGCGGCCCTACCGCCGTCGGCATCCTCACCCGCAGGAAACGCGATCCCGCCTTGGATGCTTCGCGCTTGTACGATGGGGGCGGCGTAGATGCGATCGTCGATGGCGACGACGATGCGGCGGCCGACTTGGCGCTGGGTGAGCGCTTCGAGCTGCAGCGCGCCGTCGGGCGTGAGGTCCACGTGGATCTGTGTGCCGCTGGATGTGTCGGTTTCGATGCGCGCGGTCGCGAGGTCCCGGTTGACAAGGGCGGCGGGGAGGTCGACGCGCACCGGATCGCAGGGAGCAGAGGCGCAGGCGCTCAACAGACGCGTGCGGATCTCGGCGGGCGCAGGCTCGCCGGCACTTGCCAACGGGGCTTCCCGGTAGATCGCGAGCTTGCAGGTTTGGATGACCGCAGTTGCCGCCGTCCGCGCATCCGAAGCGCCTGAAATGTCCACCACCGCGCGGTCGCGTTGGGCGTCGACGATCGCGGCGTGTACACCGATGCGCTCGAGGCGCTCGATGAGCACGCTGGCCTCGGACTCGCCGGTCAGGTCCGGGGCGCGCAGGGTCACGCGTCCGGAGGCGGTGCCGGAATACGCTGGCTTTGTTGGGGACAGCAGGCCGCAGCCAAGCGAGGCCCCGAGCATCCCGAGCAGCACACCGGCCAGCACGAAGCGGGGCTTCACGTCGCCTCGGTATCCATCGATAAGGCGACGCCAAGCTGGGCCAAGCGGGCGCGAATGGCCTCGAGATCGGCTTGTCGTACGACGACCTCGTTGGCGCTGGTCGGGCGTCGCAGGAACGGCGCGAGCGTCGGATCCCGCCGCAGCGCCGCGGCGATCCCGTCGGGCAAGCACAGCACCCAAGCGGGCTCGGCGGTGATCGCCGGGAGTCCGCTGCCTGCGCGGATCAGCACCTCCAGCTCGCCGGGGATCAAGCCGCCGTACGCCTCGTTCAAGCTGGCGACCATGCGGTCGGGATCGGCGTGGGTGCGCACCTCGGGTTGATACACCCACATGCCGCGTTCGTGGCCGATCAACCGCGCGACCCGCGCGACGGTGGCGCGCACGGTCAGCGCGTCCCAGCCGTCAGGGACGGTGATGTTGGAGCCCTCCATGCAGAAGCGCGCGCGGAGCGGTTGGGCGTAGTCGAAGGTGCGCGCATCGGCGGGCGGCGGGCCGACGCGCACGCGCAGCGTGCCGTCGATGGACTCGATCACGTCGAGGCCCATGAGCACGGTGACGCGGCTCGCGGCGCGCTGCCACTCCCGGAGCGTGTCCGCGACGTTGGAGGGCACGCCGGTGCGGGAGTTTGCCGCGAGGAATTCGAGGGTGTCGGTGTGACCGGCGCCGACCTCGCCCGCCGCGCCTTCGCGGGTGAGCCGATGGCGATGCAGGCCTGCGCCGTCGACGTACGGAGCCAGCCGGCAAAGGCGCCCGTAGGCGGCGATGGAGATCTCGCCGGGATGAACCAGCAGATCGAGGTCGGGCATCAGCAAGAAGCCGGTGGTCGGCACGCTTACGCCGGTCGCGGCGCGGAAGGCGCTGACGCCCTCGGCGTCGCGCATCGCGTCGATCGCGCCGAGGCGATGCAGGCTGTCGAGCACGCGACGGAGCACGAGGCCTTCGCCGCGCTCCCAACCCAGCGGATCGGCGGGGGTGTTGAGCAATTCCGGCGAGGCTTGCAGCTGTTCGAGCCACGCGCGGGCGTCGACAGCGCCGCTGTTTCGGGTGTCCTGGATGGTGCGCAGCACGATGTCGGCGGCGCGCAGGTCAGCGCGCTCAAAGAGCGGCCGCGGGTCGTGCATCGCGCGTTGGGTGGCCTCGGGCATGCCGAGCAGGCGGTCGCGGGTTCCGCGCACGATCCCCAAGAGCCGCGCCACGCGCAGCGCGAGGGAGGCGCGCTCGGCGTCGCCTCCGAACACGGTCGCGAGGCGACGTTCGTGGTCGCGGCGCAGCGTGCCGTCTTGGTTCAACAGCACCGGCGTGGTCTCGAGGTGCGCGGCGATCACCGTCGCGTCCCAGCGGGCGTCGGTGGGCGGCAGCGTCGGGACAAACGCCGTTTGCAGGATCGGGACCCGACGTGGAAGCTGCGCGATCGTGGGGTTCAATCGGCAAGCGGCTGCGTAGTGCTGCGGGTGAATCTCGATGGCGATCTGGCCGGGGCGCGGCAACAGCAGCGCCGCCGCCCAGAGCGGCCCGCCGTCGCGGTCGATCGCGGCGCGGAGGCGCTCGGGGAGCGGCTCACCGACGGGCGTGACGAGGCGGAGCAGCTCGAGCAGCCCGGCGGCCTTGGGCGGGAGGTTGGTGATCGCCTCGGCCAGCGCTTCGGGATCCTCCGCGCGTTCGGGGGGAACAACGAGACGCTCGCGGAAGCTGATCTCGTAGGCTGCAAGCAAAAGACGGGGGGAGAGCGTGCTCATCGAGGAAAAAACACCAGTGCGGTCAGCGCTGCGCCGCTGAGCCAGAGGGGAAGTCCGTCGAGCAGGAACGGTACGCCCACGAGGGCCGCGCCAAGGAGCATCGGTCGCATCGATTGTTGCCGCTTCCCGTACATCCATACGGAGCCGCCGATGGTCGAGAAGACCAGACCGGCGAACAGGGTGGAAGCGTCGAAGGACATGGGAAAGGATCTATCCCGGCGAGCGCGGGGAAGCCGCGTACGGCGCGGATGCGCCTCGGTTCCGACGTCTGCCCCTTGACGATCCGCGCGCGCCGGAAAGTCGACGAGCGCTGACGACGGTCAGCCGCGTGCGCGTCACGCAGATGTCGGATTGTCTCTATCGAAGCTCGAATGTGCTCGGCCTGGCATGGGGGCATGCGGCTTGCGTCAGGGCCCCGCAGCCAGCAACCCCGCCGGCGGAGGCAGAAGCAGATGTCCAGTCACGTGTACGGCGCCACGCTCCTTGGCGTCGATGGTCTGAAGGTCACCGTCGAAGTTGACTTTTTGCGACGGCTCCCCAGCGTCGCGATCGTTGGGTTGCCGTCGCTGTCGGTGCGGGAGAGCGCAGACCGCGTGCGCTCGGCGATGCTGGCTTCGGGCTTCGATTTTCCCCGTCAGCGGGTGGTCGTGAGCCTCGCCCCTGCGGATCTGCGCAAGGACGGCACCGGTTTTGACCTGCCGATCGCCGCAGGCATCCTGCTCGCGGCGGGGCGGCTCGATCCCGAGCGGTGCGCCCGCTACCTCTTGGTCGGCGAGCTGACGCTGGGCGGCGAGCTGCGACCGGTGCGC
>CAIUMM010000117.1 GCA_903900265.1 uncultured Pseudomonadota bacterium | reverse complement strand
CCTCCGGTCGCACAAACGCCTCCGCCTCCGGTCGCACAAACGCGTACGCCTCCCACTCCGCGTCCGGTCGCGCCTCCGCCGGTCGCACAAACGCCTCCGCCTCCGGTCGCACAAACGCCTCCGCCTCCGGTCGCGAAAACGCCTCCGCCTCCGGTCGCACAAACGCCTCCGCCTCCGGTCGCACAAACGCCTCCGCCTCCGGTCGCGAAAACGCCTCCGCCGGTCGCACAAACGCCTCCGCCTCCGGTCGCACAAACGCCTCCGCTTCTAGAGTTTCTTGCTTCGTCGGCCGCGTCGCCCGTGTCGTCGCCAGCGGAGCCAATTGAAGCGTCGCCAAGCAGCGCACTTGGTATTGCGCTTTTGCGCTTGGCTTCCACTGCCGCTAGGCTCACGGTCGCCCCTGAAATCGAACGCGTGCTTAAAGAGTTGGGACTCTTTGTCGCATCTTTGGACCAGGTGTGCGCTGAACAAGAAGGTTCGTACACCACTAAGTTCGGAGATATTGTTCCTATTCCTGATATGCAGACATGGGCGGATACTCTCGCTGTATTCTGGCTGGACAGTGTGTGTGGTTACCTGGCAGATGTCGCTCAGTCTGGTCGGCAGGGTGAACCTGGCCCGCGCGCAGTGCTCGCGCTCTTGCGCGAGTTGTTTGACACAGTGCTGCTGCCTATTGAACACCAGACGCGCGTTGCATTGGTGTTGATTTTGGACCCAACTCCGGTCGATGTCGCTCGGATGCGCGTGATTGGGCGTCTTCCTGGAGATGGAACGAACGCGCGCGCCCAGCGAGTTTGCGGGCTGGTCGTCGGTCGAAAGGTGATTCGGCAGGCCGGAGTTCTGGTCGGCTGAGGTTCGGCTGGCGTGGCGATGGCGGTGCATGCTAGGGAGGGCCAAGTCGGATTTGCGGGGCAACGGTCCGGCGCCGGGAACGCAGGGTGCGGGGGCCCCCATCTCAAATCGTTCGTCTGTAGTACCTTTTTCTTGCGGACGGTGCGGTCGTCAGTTATCGAGCCGGCCTGAGGTGTTAATGTCTGCTGCTTCGATGGTTCCGGTCGCGTCGCTTCCCGCCGGCGTAGTAAAGGCCGATGTCACCCGTACCGGGGCAACCACTACCCGCGTGGCAATACGCCTCGATGGTTCGGTTCGGCCTTCGGAACGCACCGACTTCGTCTTCGTGGTCGACGTTTCCGCTACTATGCAGGCGGTGATCGAAGATGGCAGCCTCGCCTCCACGATGTGGAGTCTGCTGCAGTACGTCAGCCAGTTCGATGACGATGGTATTGATTTCTTTCTCGCGTCCACGCTCTCGGCTGACAGCGCCGGCGCCGCTGTCGTGCTTGCGGCTTTGGCTGCCGGGCGGTCCCCCACGGACTCCGAGCTCGCAAACGCCCATGGCGTCGTCTCCGTGGGTCAGTGCGCTACGCTAACTGACATTCAGGGCATTCTTGCTTCGGAAGCTGCCAATGGTGGATTAGCTGGCGTTCTCACGCCCGCTCTTCGGGCTGCCCGTGGCAAACGTAAGCCTGACGGTAGGCTTTTTGTACAGCTGATCACCGACGCTCGCCTTGTTGACGACGACGCATTCGTTCGTGAGATCGCCGCGATGTCCACAGATTGCCGCGTCTCCCGTGACGAGGCGCGGTACCGGATTCACGTGCTTGGCCTCGGTGATGTGGACCGCGATCGGGTCGCGCGATGGGACGATGGCATCGGTGATGTCGCACCGGTCGACATCGTCGCAAGCTCCATAGCGGCAGATGTTACCGATATTGCGGCCGAGATCTTTAAGGAGATGCAGGCCTACATGACAGGCGGGGAGGTGGGACTTCTGGATGTGCGCGGTGATCGCATCAAGTCCGTGGCTGTCCTCGGCCAACAGATGGAGGACGACGGCAGCGGAGCGTTTGCCTCTGCGTTCGAGCAACTTCCTTTAGATTTCTTCCTTGATTTTGAGTTTGAAGGGGAACCCGGAGCCGTAGAGATCGACATCTCGGTCGGCGGACTCGACCCGCTCCAGCTCGCCATTCCGAAGGTGTAGTCTCATGGCTGATCTCGTATTTCATGATGTGCCGCCTCAGATCGGCAATTGTAAAGGCACCGCTGAGACTACGCCTGACGGCCGGGTCATGGTCAGCGTAACGTTCGAGCCTGGTGGGGGGGCCGAAGCTGGCTTGTCGTCCGGTACCGACGTTGTGCTCGTGCTTGATGCCAGCTTCAGCATGTTCGTAGGTGCGTACCGCAACGGTCGGGTGCTTGATTTCGTGGATGGAATGATCAAGTTCATGAATCCGTATGATGATGACGGCATCGATGTGTATCTGCACTCGCTCAAAGCCGTGCCCTTCCTTCACCTTGGAGCTCACTCTGAGGGGGATACGGTAACTCCCCATTTTGGGCACTACATGGAGGCGGGCTCTGCCTCCAAACTTATGGGGCAACGCACCATTTGTGCTCCGGTAATTCATGACATCGTGAACCGGTTGAAGGTCGAGAAGGGTTCGAATCGCGTATTCATCGAGGTCGTCACTGATGGTGAGTTCAACGACGAACGCGAGGTTGAAGCTGCAATAATTCTGTACGGCAATCGATATAATTCCAAAGAAGAGCCGTTCGGGATCCGCTTTCACTTCACAGGAGTCGGGCGAGAAGGCTCGAAGGGGCTTCAGTTTCTGGATAGCCTGGATAACGAACTGGCGGAAAAGTACCCTGGCTTTATTGATTGTGTGCAGCACAACCGTGCAGACTCCGTGCAGGGAAACATTGAGATGATTTTGGATGAGCTTCGACAGTCTGTACGTTTAAACGCTGAGAATCCTTATCTCGAGGTGGCCGGCGGCGCCGGTGGTCCTCAAATGATCTGTGATGGATATACGAACGAGTGGAATGATGGCGGAATGGTGACTTGGGAAGGTGGACTGCCCGTCACGGTATCCCTGCACGTGGTGTTCCCCACCATGCCGCCAGAGCTAACGTTCAGCTTGAACTACGGAGATGGCGATTCCGGTGAAACTGTGGCGCTCGCGTTCCGCGCCACTGTAGGCTGACCGTAGGCTGATTAGTTACTACACGCTGATTTACGACCCTTGTCTCGAGGCTACCTATGACCCCTGTTTCCGCTCTCGCACGTGATGTTGCCCTGCTCCAGTTTGCCGCGCGTCACGGTACTGTTCGCATTTCGCAACCTTTGCAGGTCGGTTCCCGCTCGCTCTCCGGCTGCTCCATACAGAAGGGGGCGCTGATCGGATCCGACGGTGCTCGCTTGGGTGGAGTACAGGTTGGACGTAGCGCCATTACGCTGAAGCTCGATGGGGGCGCGGAAATGGCGTTGGATCGATATGGCTGCGGAGTGAACGGATGCGTGCTCGTGCACCCCGTGCATCAGGGAGCCAAGTGGTCGGAGCTGCTCGGACGTGCCGGCGTTGTAGTTGCACAGCCTGCTCCGCCGCGCATTGATGTCCATGAGGCGGCTGATGCCGAAAGCAGTGGTCCAGGAACCAACTCCGGCATGGGGCGCCCGATGATGATCGCAGCCGTCGTCGCTGTGCTCCTTCTCGCGGGTGGTGCGTTCTTTATGATGGGAGGTGAGGGGCGTGAGCCCGACACCACGAAGCCCGCTTCGGCGGCAAACCCTTCCGGCGTAGCTGGCTCGCCCGCGCCTGGAGGTGCAGTTTCCGTTGCGGGTGCCACTCCGGTTGCGGGTGCCACTCCGGTTGCGGGTGCCACTCCGGTTGCGGGTGCCACTCCGGTTGCGGGTGCCACTCCGGTTGCTCCCAGCGTTCCTGCACCGGTACCCTCCACGACCGGGTCTTCGTCAGCCGTCGGTGCGCCGTCCGCAGCGGTGGCTGGCGCTATGCCGAAAAGCCCTCCTCCTACAGTTGCGGTGACTCCTGTTGTCCCTCCTCCGGCGGCCCCAGCACCGCGTGCGCCCGCGCCGAAGATGGGGGCTTCCGGAAGCCACGCTGTCTCCATGGGCGATTCGCTATCGAATTTGGCCCAGCAGGCCGGGTTGACCGGTCTGGCGGAGATCTCCGGATGGGTGGAGGAATGCATGCGTTTGAACAACCTCGCGGATGCCAGCCATATTGAGATTGGGCAGTCCCTTACTCTTCCTTCTGCCAAACCGGCCCCATCCTGGCAGGGGGACCTGTACACCGCGGAGCGCTATCCCGGTCATGGCGGCCAGTGAATTTGACGGGCGATTTGTTAGATACCGCCGCTGTGTGGAGTGAAGTTGACTATTCGAGAAGTGCTTAGGTCGGTAGATCTTGAAAATCTAGCGGATAGTTTCGAGAGAGAAGGCGTGGATGTAGCGGCTGCGCTGTCTCTCACGGACGCTGACCTCGCGAGCTTGGGAGTCGCGCGGATCGGTGATCGCGCGCGTCTGCGCCGTTCGCTGGGTGGGGGCAGCGGCAGCGTTGGAGGAAATACGGTGGTTCCGCCCATGGGCGCAGGCCAGCCGCCACGGATTGTGCAAATGCAACGTGTCGCAAAGCCGAAAGTCATACCTCCGGGGCCGCAGCAAGTGCTGTTACAGTTCGGCGCGGTCCAGCTGGATTGGTGGTTGCTCGACACCCTGCAGCTCGGCCGGTCGCTGCAGGATGGTGCGGATATCCAGATTGCTCTAGAGCCCTTTGAGCCGGCTGAGCAATATCCGGAAAATCACAGACTTAGTTATTTGATTAGCCGAGTCCATCTCCGGCTTGAGCGACACGCAGATGCCATCGTGTGTGTTCCTGTAGGGTCCGGAGGCACGACGTGCAACGACGTCAAGGCGGCTCAAAACCTTCCCTTTGTCGTTAAGCCCGCTGACGTTATATGCGTAGCGAAGGTGCTGACCATGGAGATGCAACTTGCCGAAGGAGGCGGGGCTTTCCACATCAAGCGTCGCGAAAACCTCCCTGAGCTGTCCTACTTGTTCGGAGCTCGCGCGATCGGCCTGTTCCATTGGGAAGGCGAGGTCACTGTCTGTACTGGGGAGGGCGCTGAGGGGCGTTCGGCGTACCTTGTGGCGGATGAGCAGGGCGTCCATTTGCGATCCGATAAGGCGTGGACCTGCAACGAGATTCCAGTAGAGCCCGACGAACTTCATCTGCTGCAGCAAGGCGACGTCGTGAGCCTGCTTGACAAATACGAGGAGCCTTGGACTATCCAGGTTTGCAAAGTGGTTTAGGAGTTGGTGAGACGTCTCGCGAGTGCGGTGTGTTAATGCTCAACTAACCTTTCCCGTGGATTGCGATGACTGTCCGTGAATTCCTTACCCAGCACGGTCTTAGTGCCTACGCGGATGCCTTTGAGGCGCAGCATGTGGGTGTTGCGGACTTGGTACACTTGTCGGATGAGGATTTGCAGGCCGACTTTGGGATGCTGGCGTATGTAGACCGCAAGCGCTTTAAAGCCGCGGTGGCGTCGTTATTGACTCCCGCACCGCTCTCGGGCGCCACGCGTTTTGAGTCGGTGCCCCCCGCGCCGCTCTCGGGCGCCACGCGTTTTGAGTCGGTGCCCCCCGCGCCGTTGTCGGGTGCTACCCGCGCCGACACGCCTCCGAGCGTGCGTGGCTTGACGATGATGGGCAAGGCGGTGTCGGTCACCTCGGTGGATCTGGGCGCGCTGCAGCCCGGCACGTCTTTTGATGGCCGGTACACCATTGTGGATCTGCTGGGGCGCGGCGGCATGGGCGCGGTCTATCAAGCGGTCGACACGCGTGTAAAGCAGACGGTGGCGCTCAAGACGCTCCCGTCGAATGATCCGGTGCTGTTGGACGCGCTGGCGCGAGAGGTCGCGCTGGCTCAGGAGCTGAATCATGCCAACTTGCTTGGGGTCCGGCACTTGGAGACGCGGGGTGAAGCTCCGTATCTGGTGATGGAGCTGATGGACGGCGGAGATCTGGCGGAGCACCTTGCGAGCGCGGGCGGCAAGCTGGAAGAGGCTGAAGCCAAGCGCATCCTCGATGGGGTGCTGTCGGGGTTGGCGGGCTTGCACGCGGCGCGGGTGGCGCACCTCGACGTAAAGCCTTCGAATGTGCTGTTGGGGCGGGATGGCCGCGTCAAGCTCGCTGATTTTGGCATCTCGAGTCGGATGCGCGACCAACGTCAAGGCGGTGCCGGCGCGGGTACCCCCGAATACGCGCCTCCCGAGCAGCTGCGCGGCGACCCCTGCGATGCGCGGGCCGATGTGTACGCGGCGGGGATGCTGGCGCACGTGTTGTTGACGGGCCGGCTGCCTTTTGACGGCCACACCGTGGCCGATGCGCGGCGTTGGCACGCCTCGGGGAGCCGCAGCTTTCCGCTGTTGGCGCCGGGCGTGGCGCAGGTGTTGGCGAAGGCCACGGCTCCAGAGGCCGACGCGCGCTACCGCAGCGCCGAAGAATTGCGCACCGCGCTGGGCGGCGCGCTGACGCAGCGCAGCTGGTACCCGCTGGCCGAGGGCACTGCGGTTTCGCTGCGCGGAAAGGTCGCCGATCAGGTTCGGCTGCTTGGCGCTAAAGGCACGGTGTCGTTGGGGCAGGCCCTGTTAGATCGCGGAGCAGCGCTGCCCGGCTGGGAGACCGCGGCGGGCCAGGTCGTGCTGAGCGCGCATCCTCTTGCAGCGCTTTTCGGCGGCGCGAAGGTGGGGGCTTCCGGTGCAGCGCTTCAGGCCGGCTCGGCGGCGCTTGGGGGCGCTTTCGAGGCGCTGGCGGCGTTGAAGGAAGAGGATGTGGTGACCGAGGCGGCGCTGGCGCTGGCGGCGTCCATCGGCGGGGACGCCAACCTCGCGCTGCGGCGTCTTGCCTTTGCGGAGGCGGGGGCCAAGACCACCGAGCAGCAGCTGTCGGTCGCGCTCGCGCTCCGGGCGTTGGGTGGGGCTGCGGATGCGGAGCGGGAGGCGCGTGGGCGGGCGGAGCGGGCCGCCAAGTCCGTCGAAGATCAGCTTGCGGTCGCGGCGTCAGCGCGTTGGGTTTTTGGCGATCGGCAGGGCTGTGCGCGGGCGTTGCTGGCGGCGGAGCGGTTGGCGACGCGCGCTGAGGATCATTTCGCGGTGGCGCAGGCCCAGCTCTCGCTGGCGGGAGACGCGCGGGCGGTGTCGGCGGCGCTGGCTCGGTACGCCGAAGCGAGCGGGCACAGCGCTGCGGCGCTGGTTTTGGCGGCCGAAGTGTTGGGCGCGCAGCCGGCGCTGCGGGCGTGGGCGGAGCGTCTGGAGCAGGAGGCGGGCGCGGATGCGGAGAAGCTGGAGGGTGCGCGCAGCGCGTGGAGCGCGTTGGGGGATGCTGGGTCAGCGGCGCGCAGCGCCTCTGCGCGGACGCACAGCCTCGACCATCAATTCGGGTTGCTGGTCGAGCGGCTCGCTGCGGTGGGGGTAGCCCGTGTTCGGCCCAGCGCTGCGTTGACGCCCGAGGGGCTGCGCACGCTGTCGGCAGAGGTCGAGGCCCAAGAGTCCTGGCATCGGGCGGCGTTGGCGCTGGATGTACGCGCCCAGAAGGTTGGGTTGTCGTTGGCGACGATGGGCCCTTGGGTGCGGCCTTTCAGCGCGGCGGCGTTGGGCCAGCGCAAGCAGCAGGTCGAAGTGCAGGAGGCGCTGGACCGCGCCGCGCAGGAGCTGGATGCCAGCTATGCGCGTTTGGGGCTGGACGGACGCACGTGGGTGCGGCCGATCACTGAGTCGGCGGTACAGGACGCCCGCTCGGATCTGGAGCCCTTTGAAGCGTTGATTGTTGAGCTTGAAGCGCTTTGCGCGTCGTGTAGTGCGGAGTTGGGTTGGGCGCCGGCTGTGCCGCTGATGGCCGGAGCTTTCGCGCGAGCTTCGCTGACCGACGCTTCCGGGATTGAGGCCTTTCGGCGAGTCGTTGCCGAGCAGCAGGGGTTCAAGGTGGCCGTGGACGCGCTTCGGGCTGGGTGCACCGCGAAGATGACGTGGGCTCCACCGGCTCCGGTTTTTCCGATGGACGCCGAAAAAGTGGGTGTTTTGAAGGACGAGGTCGGCCGGCAGATCGCGTGGCACGTGCGGGTGAAAGGTGCGGGTCTCGGGGGTAGACGTCCGTTCCCGCCGTACGATGAGGCGGCGGTTGCGAAGTATGAGCAGGCGTGTGCGGCGTACAGAAGGCAGGTCAAGCTGCTAGGGGCGGCGCTCGGATTGGTCGCGCTTTTGGGTGTTGGGTTTGTGATTTGGGTAGACCGCGCTGCGGAGGCGGCGCGGGTGGCTCGGGTTGAAGCTGCAGAGGATCAACGTTTGGCGGAAACTGCGAGGGCTGCTGCGCTAACTGCCGCATTGGAGTCGCAGCAGTTTGTCAGCCCCACCCTCGGCACAATGAAGTGGATTCCTCCGGGCACGTTCATGATGGGAAGCCCAGAGACAGAAGCCGGGCGTTCCCCCGACGAGACTCAGCACAGCGTGACGTTGACGAAGGGCTACTGGTTGATGGAGCATGAGGTGACGCAGGGAGAGTGGCAGGCGGTGATGGGCTCGAACCCGTCCAACTTTACGGCGTGCGGTCCGACGTGCCCGGTGGAGCAGGTCTCGTGGAACGACGCGGTGGCGTTTGCGCAGCAAGCCTCGGCGCGTGACGGCGTGACGTACGCGCTGCCGACTGAGGCACAGTGGGAGTATGCGGCGCGAGGTGGGCAGGACACCCTCTACGCTGGCTCGAATGAGGCGACTGCCACGGGCTGGATTGGCGACAACAGCGGCAGCACCACGCACGCGGTGTGCGGTCTGGCGCGCAACGCGTACGGCTTGTGCGACATGAGCGGCAACGTATGGGAGTGGACCTCGGATTGGTACGGCGACTACGGCGGCAACGCCACCGACCCCACGGGTGCATCTACTGGCTCCGCCCGGGTCTCTCGCGGCGGCAGCTGGGGCAGCGACGCGTCCCTCGCGCGGGTCGCCGTCCGCAACTACAACGGCCCCGCCTTCGCCATCAACTTCATCGGCTTTCGCCTTTCGAGGTCGAACCCTTGACGCTTGTTCCCTTGAACCCTTGATCGCATTTGAAAGTCCTCCGCTGGCATGACCCAGCCGCGGGC
Organism: uncultured Pseudomonadota bacterium; assembly: GCA_903900265.1. GTDB lineage: Bacteria > Myxococcota_A > UBA796 > UBA796 > SXON01 > CAIUMM01. The sequence goes on along the minus strand of CAIUMM010000117.1, from coordinate 6,857 downwards.
CGGAGCGGCGGGTAGGCGGGGCGTGCGCTAGCCGCCCGCCGCACCGACGAGGAGGCTTGCGGCGTGTATTCGGCAGGGCGGCCCCTTCGCGATCTGAGCGGGGTTCGGGGCGGCAGCCCCGATGTTCTCCCGGTCTCGTGTGTTAAGGCGCCGGTCACTCCTCCGGTGGACCGCGATGACTGTCCGTGAATTCCTGACCCAGAACGGTCTCAGCGCCTACGCCGATGCGTTTGAGGCGCAGTGTGTAGAACTCGCCGACTTGTCTGCGATGACCGACGATGAGCTGAAGAGCGAATTTGGAATCACGGTCTTTGGCGACCGCAAGCGTTTCAAGGCTGCCGTCGCGGGCCTGACTGGCGCCCCCGCCCCCTCGCTCTCCGGGCCAACCCGGATGGCACCGACTCCGACTCCAACCCCGACTCCTTCTCTCTCCGGCCCGACCCGCATGGACGCACCCTCCGCGTTCCCCGAACGCCTCGGCAACTACCGGATCCTCGGCCTCGTGGGCTCCGGCGGGATGGGCACGGTGGTGCGCGCGCGCCACACTGAAGAAGGTTGGGCGCGGCAGCAGGGCGGGGACGTCGCGATCAAGCTGATCCACCCGCACATCGCGACCGATCCGGCCTTTCGCTCGCGTTTCATGTCCGAGGCGGCGATGGGCAGGAAGGTTCAGCACCGGGGCTTTTTGACGACCTGGGATGTGCTGTCCGAGGGCGCGTGGTTGGGCACGGTGATGTCGCTGGTCGTCGGCGAGTCGTTGACGAACAAGGTGGTTCCGGGCGGGCTTCCGGTAGCCGATGTGATCCGGCTGCTGACGCCGATCGCGGAGGCCTTGGATTACTTGCATGGTCTTGGGATCGTGCATCGGGACTTGAAGCCGGCGAACATCGTGGTTCGTCCCGATGCGCAGCCGGTGGTGTTGGATCTCGGCATCGCGAAGGACGCTGCGGCGTTGGAAAACCACACGCGAACAATGACGACGATGGGCACAAGCGCGTGGATGGCGCCGGAGCAAGCCGATGCCAAGAACGTCGATGGTGCTGTGGATCGCTATGCGTTCGGCATGATCGCGTATGCGCTGTTGTCGGGCCGATTGCCTTGGGACGAGGGGACGAGCGAGGTTGGGGTGTTGGTGTCGAAGCTGACTGGGCAGCTTGTGCCGCTGGCGCAGGTTCGAGCGGGGTTGCCGGGGCATGTGGTGGATGCGGTGATGAAGATGGTGTCGGTGGACGCGGGCATGCGGTACGCGACGTGTGCGGCGTTTGTGGGAGCGCTGAAGGATGACGGAGGCGCGGCGAGGGTGGCTGCCAAGGCCAAGGCAGAGGCGGAAGCTACCGCGGTGTTGCAAGCGAAGCAGGAGGCTGAAGCTGCGGCGGTGTTGAAGGCGAAGCAGGAGGCGGAAGCTGCGGCTGTGCTGAAGGCGCAGGATGCTCCACCTTCCCAACCCGCGCCCAAGAAAGCGGATTTCTCGCTCATGGCGGTTGGTACGGTGCTCGGATTGGGCTTCCTTGGTTGCAAGGGGGTGGTTGTCTTTCGGCAAGTTGATTCCCAATTAACCGAAAGTGACTCATTGACGCCCGCTGCCGTCAGCAGCCCCAAAGTAGGGGTTGATTTTCGACGAACTACAATATTCGCCGGCTTCAAGTACCAAAGCCCCACCCTCGGCACAATGAAGTGGATTCCTCCGGGTACGTTCATGATGGGAAGCCCAGAGACAGAAGCCGGCCGTTCCCCCGACGAGACACAACACAGCGTGACGTTGACGAAAGGCTACTACCTGATGGAGCACGAGGTGACACAGGGGGAGTGGCAGGCGGTGATGGGCTCGAACCCGTCGAGCTTTACGGCGTGCGGGCCGACGTGCCCGGTGGAGCAGGTCTCGTGGAACGACGCGGTGGCGTTTGCGCGGCAGGCCTCGGCGCGTGACGGCGTGACGTACGCGCTGCCGACGGAGGCGCAGTGGGAATTCGCGGTGCGGGGCAGCCAGCAATCGGGTCAGGAGACCCTTTACGCCGGCTCGAACGAGGCGACGTCGGTGGGCTGGATTTTGGACAACAGCGGCAGCACCACGCACGCGGTGTGCGGTCTGGCGCGCAACGCGTACGGCCTGTGCGACATGACTGGGAACGTGTGGGAGTGGACCTCGGACTGGTACGGCGACTACGGCGGCAACGCCACCGACCCCACGGGCGCATCTACTGGCTCCTACCGGGTCGTTCGCGGCGGCAGCTGGGACGGCGCCGCGTGTTACGGGCGGTTCGCCATCCGCAGCGGCTACGATCCCGCCGACGCCTACGGCCACATCGGCTTTCGTCTTTCGATGACTGGCACTTGACGCTTGATCCCTTGTCCCTTGTCTGTATTTTGCGGCGCAGCGCGGCATCGCTGGGGTAGCCCCGCCCGGCGTGGCGGGTAGGCGGGGCGTGCGATATCCGCCCCCCTACGACACGAAGGGAACGGGGCGGTAGGGTGGGCGCTGCGGTAGAGTGAGGATCTGTGCCCGGTTCGGGGCGGCAGCCCCGATGTTCCCTCGCTCTCGTGTGTTAAGCCGCGCGTCACTCCTCCGGTGGACCGCGATGACTGTCCGTGAATTCCTTACCCATAACGGTCTCAGCGCCTACGCCGATGCGTTTGAGGCGCAGCAGGTGGGACTCGACGGTCTTGGGCATTTGTCGGATGACGACCTGCGAGCCGACTTTGGAATGGGGCCGTACCTCGACCGCAAGCGCTTCAAAGCCGCCGTCGCTGGCCTGACCGGCGCGTCGATGTTCGGTGAAGCAGCCCCGCTCTCCGGCGCTACGCGCTTTGAAGCTCCGACTCCAGCCCCGCTCTCTGGCGCTACGCGCTTTGAAGCTCCGACTCCAGCTCCGCTCTCCGGCGCTACGCGTTTTGAACCTGTAGGCCCTACCCGCGTCGACGCCCCCTCTGCGCTGCCGGAACGTTTGGGTAGTTACCGTGTACTCGGGTTGCTTGGGGTCGGCGGCATGGGCACGGTAGTCCGCGCGCGTCACACCGAAGAAGGTTGGGCGCAACGCCAGGGAGGGGATGTCGCGATCAAGCTGATCCATCCACAGATCGCGTCGGACGCTACCTTTCGCGACCGGTTTTTCTCTGAGGCCGAGCTTGGGCGACGGGTGCAGCATCCCGGCCTGGTTCCTACGTTCGACGTCATCGCGGAGGGTGCGTGGCTGGGAACGGTGATGTCGTTGGTGATCGGCGAGCCGTTGACGACCCAAGTGGTTCCGGGCGGGCTTCCGGTGTCTCAGGTCGTGACGTTGTTGCAGCCGGTCGCCGAGGCGTTGGATTATCTGCACGGGCAGGGGATCGTACACCGGGACTTGAAGCCAGCGAACATCATGGTTCGTGCTGACGGTCGTCCGGTGGTGTTGGACCTAGGGATCGCCAAGGACACGCAAGCCTTGGAGAATCACACGCGGACGATGACGGCGATGGGCACGAGCGCGTGGATGGCGCCGGAGCAAGCGGACGCCAAGCATGTGGATGGTGCAGCGGACCGCTATGCGTTCGGCATGATCGCGTATGTATTGTTGTCGGGCCGATTGCCGTGGGAGGAGGGGACGAGCGAGGCTCGGGTGCTGGCCGCCAAGCTTTACGGCAAACTATCCTCCCTTGAGCAGGTGCGGTCTGGGTTGCCGGGGCATGTGACTGCGGCGGTGATGAAGATGGTGTCGTTGGATGCGGGGGGGCGGTACGCGACGTGTGTGGCGTTTGTGGGGGCGTTGAAGGATGATGGCGGCGCGGCGCGGGTGGCTGCGGAGGCTAAGGCCAAGCCAGGGGCGATGCTTGTCTTTCCCCTGCCAGAAATCGGCGAAGGTGTAGTTGAAGGCGAGATCGTTCGCTGGCTGGTGAACGTAGGGGACACGGTCGCCACCGACCAGCCGCTATGCGAGATCATGACCGACAAAGCAACGGTAGAGATATCCTCGCCGAAGTCCGGGCGGGTCGCAAAAACCCATGGAAGCCCGGGCGACGTCGTCAAGGTTCACTCTCCGTTAGTGGATATCTATGTAGGCGGCGCTGCGGTTATTGCTCACGCAGCGCCGGCACCGGCTCACGCACCGGTGCGTACAGCAGACATCCGAAGGATAAACTTAGATTTTACCGTTCCGAGTATGGGCGAATCTGTCAAATCCGCGATCATCGATCGCTGGCTCAAGCAGCCGGGAGACAGCATCAAGCTCGATGAGGCGCTGGTCGTGTTGGACAGCGACAAGGCGACGGCTGAGCTTGGGTCGCCGGTCGCGGGCGTTGTTGAGGCGCTGCTGGTGGCGGAAGGCGATGAGGTGGCGATCGGTCAGGTCATCGCGCGCATCGCTTATGCCCCGACGCCAGCGGTCGTTCTTCAGCAACAGGGGTTTCTGGTCGAGCGGCTCGCTGCGGTGGGGGTAGTTAGTGTTCGGCCGGATGCTGTGTTGACCCCCGAGGGGCTGCGCACGCTGACGGCAGAGGTCGAGGCTCAAGAGTCCTGGCATCGGGCGGCGTTGGCGCTGGATGTACGCGCCCAGAAGGTTGGGTTGTCGTTGGCGACGATGGGCCCTTGGGTGCGGCCTTACAGCGCGGCGGCGTTGGGCCAGCGCAAGCAGCAGGTCGAAGCGCAGGAGGCGCTGGACCGCGCCGCGCAGGAGCTGGATGCGAGCTATGCGCGTTTGGGGCTGGACGGACGCACGTGGGTGCGGCCGATCACTGAGTCGGCGGTGCAGGACGCCCGCTCGGATCTGAAGCCCTTTGAGGCGTTGAGCGCTGAGCTTGAAGCGCTTTGCGCGTCGTGTAGTGCGGGGCTGGGTTGGGCGCCGGGGTTGCCGCTGCTGACCGATGTTGCCGGGATTGCGTCTTTTCGGCGGATCGTTACCGAGCAGCAGGGGTTCAAGGTAGCCGTGGACGCGCTTCGGGCTGGGTGCACCGCGAAGACGACTTGGGCGCCACCGGCTCCGGTTTTTCCGATGGACGCCGAAAAGGTGGGTGTTTTGAAGGACGAGGTCGGCCGGCAGATCGCGTGGCACGTGCGGGTGAAAGGTGCGGGTCTCGGAGGGGTGAGTCCGCTCCCGCCGTACGATGAGGCGGCTGTTGTGAAGTATCAGCAGGCGGGTGCGGCGGGTGGTAGGCAGATCGTGGTGATTGGGACGACGGTCGGGTTGATTGCGCTTTTGGGTATTGGGCTGATGATTTTGGTAGACCGCGCTGCGGAGCGGGAGCGGGTGGCTTGGGCCGAGTCTGATGAGGCGGCGCGGTTGGCAAAAGCTGAAGCTGCTGAGGCTGCTGAGGCGCAGCGGGTTGCACAGGCCCAAGCTGCGGAGGCGGCGCGGGTGGCAGCGGTCAAGGCTGCAGAGGATCAACGTTTGGCAGAAGCTGCGAGGGCGGCTGCGGTGGTTGCCGAGCAGGAGTTGCAGCAGTTTGTCAGCCCGACGCTCGGTATAATGAAGTGGATCCCTGCGGGTACGTTCCTGATGGGTAGCCCAACCAGCGAGTCAGGCCGCTCCAACGACGAAACGCAGCACAGCGTGACGCTGACCAAAGGCTACTGGTTGATGGAGCATGAGGTGACACAGGGGGCGTGGCAGGCGGTGATGGGCTCGAACCCGTCGAACTTTGCGGCGTGCGGTCCGACATGCCCGGTGGAGCAGGTGTCTTGGGACGCTGCTGTGGCGTTTGCTCGAAAAGCTTCTGCTCGCGACGGCGTGACCTACACGTTGCCCACGGAGGCGCAGTGGGAATTCGCGGCTCGCGGCGGTCAAGCAACCGGGCAGCTGACTCTTTACGCCGGCTCGAACGAAACCGAGGCGGTAGGCTGGGTTGACCCCAACAGCGGCAGCACGACGCATGCGGTGTGTGGCAAGGCCCGCAACGGGTACGGCCTGTGTGACATGACCGGCAACGTGTGGGAGTGGACCGCGGATCGGTATGGCGACTACGCCGGCAGCGCGGCTGACCCCACCGGCGCTGCTACAGCCTCCAATCGGGTCGGTCGGGGCGGCGGCTGGAGCCTTTCCGCGCGGTACGCCCGTGTGGCGGACCGCAATGGGGATGACCCCACGAATCGCAGCAGCGACCTCGGCTTGCGCCTCGCGAGGATGAGCCCTTGACCTACCCCACCTCTGTGTCCCGAAGCTGCTGATAGGCCGCTACCGGCAACTCATTCGCCCACGCGGCTCCCTCACGATCTGAACGAGTTTCCGCTCCCCCGCTCACCCCCCTACGACACGAAGGGAACGGGGCGGTAGGGTGGGCGCTGCGGTAGAGTGAGGATCTGTGCCGGGTTCGGGTCGGCAGCCCCGATGTTCCCTCGCTCTCGTGTGTTAGGCCGCGGGTCACTCCTCCGGTGGAACGCGATGACTGTCCGTGAATTCCTGACCCAGAACGGTCTCAGCGCCTACGCCGATGCGTTTGAGGCGCGGCGCGTGGTGATGTCCGACTTGCAGTCTATGTCTGAAGATGATCTTAGAGATGACTTTGGCATTGCAGCGTTCCAAGACCGCAAGCGCTTCAAAGCCGCGGTCGCTGGCCTGACCGGCGCGTCGATGTTCGGTGAAGCGGCCCCGCTCTCCGGCGCTACGCGTATTGAATCACCGACTCCAGCCCCGCTCTCTGGGGCTACGCGTTTTGAGGCGCCGACTCCAGCCCCGCTCTCTGGCGCTACGCGCTTTGAAGCTCCGACTCCAGCCCCGCTCTCCGGCGCGACGCGCTTTGAACCTGTAGGCCGTACCCGCGTCGACGCTCCCTCTGCGCTGCCGGAACGTTTGGGTAGTTACCGTGTACTCGGGTTGCTTGGGGTCGGCGGCATGGGCACGGTAGTCCGCGCGCGTCACACCGAAGAAGGTTGGGCGCAACGCCAGGGAGGG
>CAIUMM010000116.1 GCA_903900265.1 uncultured Pseudomonadota bacterium | reverse complement strand
GACGCGCTCGCGTCTACGGGATCGGCGATTCGTGCCACCTCGGCGAGCTCCCGGCAGGCGGCGGCGTCGTCCGGCGCGCAGGCGGCAGCAGCGTCCGGCGCACATCGTTGGCAGCGCTCTTGCGGCGTTGAGGTAGGCAGACAAGCGATCGCCAACAGCAAGAGCATGGGCCGAACATAGCATCTCGACGGCGCGTCAGTCCCTGCGGTGCGCGCTGCGCTCCGGCGCGCGGGTCAGCAGCTCGGGAAGGCCCAACTGCGGGTGCCGGAACGTCATGAGCGCATCAAGGTATTGGGCTTGCACACCATCGAGCGCCACAGCGAGCGGGCGTTGAATCGGCCGCTTCGCGGCGCGCAGCGCAAAACGCAGCGACGCCGCCGACGGAGCCGCGAGCGAGCGCTCAAACCATCGTTGCAACGCCGATTCGGGGTCCTCCGAGCAGTCGTCGGCCAGCCCAAGCTGCGCGGCTTCTATCCCTTCGATGGGATGGCCGGTCAGCAAGCGCTGCGTGGCGTCGCGCCCCGGATAGCGCGCGCACAGCGTCGCGTGGGCGAGCGGCGCCGGTTGTCCAGCTCCTACCTCGGGGATGCCGAAGCGCGCGGTAGGGTCACACACGACGTGGTTGCAGGCCGTCGCGAGCTCAAACCCGGGGCCGAGGCAACTCCCGCGTACGATCGCGGCGGTCGCGACTCCAAGATCGTCGATATCGTCGAACAGGGCGTGCAAGCCTGCGATCGTGCTGCGCACCGTGGCTGGGAGCTGCTCGGTCAGGCTCGCACCCGCCGAGAAGTGCGCTTCGGCTCCCTCGAACACGACGAGCTTCAACGCCGGTGATCCATATAGCGAATGCACGGCGCGCCGTAGCGCGTCCACCCGCTCGGCGTCGAGCACATTGCCAGCCCGCATCAATCGAATTCGGGCCAGCTGGCCTTGCCGCTCCAACGATACGGTGACCGGTTTGTCCGCGCCGGGGAGCGCGTCGTCGGCACGCTCAGTGGGGCGGTTCACACGGTGTGAGAGGTGAATTCGCACACGGTGCGGCGCGGGACCGGAGCCAGCCCAGTCGGTAGCGGTCGCTCGGAAGTGAAGGAGGGATGTACGTAGTTCACTGTGTTGGGCGGGAGCGTGTAGCGACATGAGGGACCTCGTTCAACGACGTTTGAACGCAGATCGCGTGCCAGTGGATACCCCCGCTGTCGTTCCGGGATGCCGAACACCGCGGTGGCGAGATAGGCGCGCTCCCTCACCGAGTTTGACTTGATCCCGTCGCTGCACCTCGCCATTCCCAAAGGTCGTATGTATGAACAGGTCGTGCGCCTTCTGCACGACGCAGGCGTGGACCTGAAGGTTGGCGCACGGGCCTACCGCCCCGCGCTCTCGCTCGCCGGATTTGAGACCAAAATGCTCAAGCCGCAGACCATCGTCGATATGCTGCAACATGGCAGCCGGGACCTTGGTTTTGCAGGCGCGGACTGGGTGGCAGAAAAGAACGCAGACCTCGTGGAGGTGCTCGATCTCGGCCTTGATCCCGTGCGCCTTGTCGCCGCAGCCCCGCGCGAGCTGCTGGTGTCGGGCCAGCTGCCGACGGGGAGACGCTGGGTCGTCGCCAGCGAGTACCAGCGTCTGACCGAAGCGTGGATCAAGAAGACAGGGATCGACGCTGACTTCGTACGGAGCCACGGCGCTACTGAGGTGTTCCCTCCCGAAGACGCCGACTGCATCGTCGACAACACCGCCACCGGCGCCACGCTGGTCGCCAACGGTCTGGAGATCTTCGACACCGTGATGCACAGCAGCACGCGCTTGTGGGCCAACCCCGCGGCGTGGGCGGATCCGGGCCGTCGCGAGCGCATCGAGCACCTCGCGATGCTGCTGCGGTCGGTGATGGACGCGCGCTCCCGCGTCGTGTTGGAGCTGAACGTCGGCGCCGACGATCTCGATCGCGTGATCGCCGTGCTCCCGTGCATGAAGCATCCCACGGTCTCGCCGCTGCATGGGGGCCAAGGCTTTGCGGTCAAGGTCGCGGTGTCCCGAAAGCTAGTGCCTGAGCTGATCCCGGTGGTACGTCGCCTCGGCGGCTCGGACATCCTCGTCACCGCTCCTACCCAGATCATCGCCTGATGGCGCTCCCTCCGCTCTCGCCCGCGATCGTGGGCATGGTTCCGTATTCGGTGCCCCGTCACCCGGCCCCCCTTGATCTGCTGCTGGACGGCATCGGCGGGTTGGCGAGCCCGCCGGATCTGTTCAACCGCCTCGCCGACGCGGATCCCGAGACGCTGGTGCGTGGCTACCCGGACACGCGCGCGCTCGCGGCGAGGCTTGCGACAGACCTCGGTGTCGCCGCGGATCGGGTGTTGGTCACCGCCGGCGGGGACGACGCGCTGGACCGCGCCTGTCGTGCTTTTCTGGCGCCGGGACGCTCGCTGGTGCTGCCGGTTCCTACGTTTGAGATGATCCCGCGCTACGCCCGCTGGACCGGCGCGACGGTGCGGGAAGTGCCGTGGCCAGGGGGAGAGTGGCCGTTGCAGGCGGTGTTGGACGCGGTGGACGAATCGACCAGCCTCGTCGCGGTGGTCAGCCCGAACAATCCCACGGGACAGGTGATTGACGCCGCCATGCTGCGAGCGCTCTCCGCGGCGCTCCCGAACGTGCTGCTGCTCGTCGACCTCGCGTATGTGGAATTCGCCGATGAAGACCTGACCGCGGTCGTGGAGCAGCTTGAAAACGCGGTCGCGTTCCGCACGATGAGCAAGGCGTGGGGGCTCGCTGGCCTGCGCGTCGGGTATGCGATGGGATCGGCGGCGGCGATCGCGGCGCTGCGTGTCGCCGGAAATCCGTACCCGGTGTCTGGCCCCAGCTTGCACCTCGCGGGCAAGCGCCTTGACCACGACGGCGAGGCCTCCCGTGCCTACGTGGCCGAGGTGCGCGCCGAGCGGGATGGGCTGACCAACGCGCTGCGCGCGCTTGGCGTCGACGCCCAGCGCTCGCAAGCCAACTTTGTGTTTGCGCGGAGCCCGCGGGCCGACTGGCTGCGGGACGGCCTCGCCGGGCTGGGCATTGGCGTTCGCGCATGGCCCGGGCACCCGACCCTCGCCGATGCAGTGCGCATCAACATCCCCGGGGACTCCGCGACCACGGCGCGCTTGCACGCAGCGATGCACGCGGTGCTCGCCCCCGAGGCGCTACTTTTTGACGCGGACGGCGTGCTCGTCGACGTCTCGGCCAGCTACCGCGAGGCGATCCGGCTGACCGCAGCGGCCTTTGGCGTTGCGATCACCGGGGCCGACATCGCCGCCGCCAAGGCGCTGGGCAACGCGAACAACGACTGGGTGTTGACGCGTAGCTTGCTCGCCGCCAAGGGCGTGGATGTACCGCTCGCCGAGGTGACTGCGCGCTTTGAAGCTCTGTATCAGGGCACGGACTCGGTCGCGGGTCTGAAGCTCACCGAGCGCGCCCGGTTCAGCCGCGCCGATCTGGAGCGCCTCCGGGGTCGTTTGCCGCTCGCGGTGGTCACTGGGCGTCCCCGAGGCGACGCGATGGAGCTGCTCGAGCGCGAGGGCTGGTCCGATCTCTTCGACGCGGTGGTCGTGATGGGCGAGACCGCGCCCAAGCCCGATCCTGCGCCGGTGCACGCCGCGTTGCAGCGCTTGGGCGTGCGCTCCGCTTGGATGATCGGCGACACTGTCGACGACGTGCGCGCCGCGCGCGCCGCCGGCGTCGTGCCGCTGGGCATGGTCGCGCCGGGGGAGGACGCCGCGCGCGCTGGTCCGGCGTTGCTCGCCGCTGGAGCCGCGCGCATCGTTGAATCTTCCCTTGATTTGGAGCGTTTGTTGCCATGAGTACCCGCACCGCAACCCTCCGTCGCACCACGAGCGAGACCGACATCTCGGTGGTGCTCGACCTTGACGGCACCGGCGTCTCTACGATCGCCACCGGCCTTGGCTTCTACGATCACATGCTCGGCGCGCTCGCCAAGCACGCACGCTTCGACCTCGCCGTCAGCTGCAAAGGCGATCTGCACATCGACGACCATCACACCGTCGAAGACGTCGCCATCGCGATCGGCGAGGCCTTCGGGACGGCGGTGGGGGACAAGCGCGGCGTGCGTCGCTTTGGGTCGGCCTACGCGCCGCTCGATGAAGCGCTCGCTCGCGCCGTGGTCGACCTCTCGGGGCGGCCGTGGACCGAGGTGAATCTCGGCCTTCGTCGTGAAAAGATCGGCGACGTCGCGACCGAGAACCTCGGGCACGCGATGCGCTCGTTCGCGATCGCCGCGCGCATGACGCTGCACGTAGACGTGCTGAAGGGAGAAAACGACCACCACCGTGCCGAAGCTGCGTTCAAGGCGCTCGCGCTCGCGCTGCGTCAGGCGGTCGCGCGCGACGGTCACGGAGACGTCCCCAGCACCAAGGGTGTGCTGACGTGAACGCAGCCGAACCCGAGCTGGTTGAGGCGAACAGCACCGTTCACATCGTCCGCACCGGCGTCGCCAACCTCGCGTCGGTGATCGCTGCAGTCGAGCGGATCGGCGCGCGTCCGGTGCTGATCGAGCGCGCTGAGGAGGTCGCCCAGGCTCCGCGGCTGCTGCTCCCCGGCGTCGGAGCCTTCGGCGCCGCGATGGACGAGCTGCACCGGCTGGGCATCGTCGATGCGCTGTGCGCGCGGGTCGCCGCCGGTGCGCCGACGCTGACGATCTGCCTCGGCTTGCAGCTGCTCGCGCGCAGTAGTGAAGAGACCCCGGGCGCAGTTGGGCTCGGCGTCATCGACGCGGCGGTCACGCGGTTCAACGGCCCGGTGCGTGTGCCGCAGATGGGCTGGAATCGCGTCGAGCCGACGCCCGGCGCGCGATGGGTGACCCCGGGTTTTGCGTACTTTGCCAACACCTTCAAGCTTGGCGCCATCCCGTCGGGCTGGCAGGGCGCTACCGCCGATCATGGCGGCGCGTTCGTCGCGGCGATCGAGCGTGGCGATGTGCTCGCTTGTCAGTTTCATCCTGAGCTTTCAGGCGCGTGGGGCGCGGCCCTGCTGCGGCGTTGGGTCGCGGGGACGGCAGCATGTTGACCGTACGCATCGTACCTTGCCTCGACGTCCGGGACGGTCGCGTGGTCAAAGGCGTGCAGTTTCAGGGCTTGCGCGACGCCGGTGATCCGGTGGAGCGCGCCGCGGCCTACGAAGCCGGCGGCGGCGATGAGATCGTCATCCTCGACGTCTCCGCGACCACCGAAGGGCGCGGCCACGCGATGGAGACCACCCGCGCGGTGCGTCGTGCGCTCGGCATCCCGCTCACCGTCGGCGGTGGCGTGCGTGTGGTGGACGACGCCGCTCGCTTGTTGGACGCCGGCGCCGACAAGGTCGGCGTGAACACGGCCGCCGTGGACAACCCCGCGCTGCTCACCACCATCGCGACGCGCTACGGCGCGCAGTGCACCGTGCTCGCGCTGGACGCGGCGCGGCGTTTGGACGGCGCCGGTTGGGAGGTCGTCACGCGGGCGGGCAAGCACCGCACCGGCATCGACGCTGCAGGTTGGGCGGCCGAAGCCGCTCGCCGTGGCGCCGGAGAGATCCTGCTCACCAGCTGGGATCGCGATGGCACGCGCTCGGGCTACGATCTGGAGCTCATCGCGGCGGTGCGTGACGCCGTTTCGGTGCCGATCATCGCCTCAGGCGGGGCCGCGCACGCGGGGCACATGGTGGAAGCGGTGCGTGCGGGCGCAGACGCGCTGCTCGCCGCGAGTATTTTTCATGACGGGGAGACGACCCCCGACTCCCTCAAGCGTGCGCTGGCAGCGGCTGGCGTGGTGGTGCGGCAATGATTGTTCCTTCCATTGACCTTCAGGGCGGCCAGACGGTGCAGCTTGTAGGCGGCGAGACGCTCGCGATCGAAGCGGGGGATCCGCGCCCCATCGCCGCGCGCTTCGGCCGGGTCGGGGAGATCGCGGTGATCGACCTTGACGCGGCCCTCGGCCGTGGCAATCACACATCGATGATCGCCGATCTTTGCTCGCGACATGACTGCCGCGTCGGTGGCGGGATCCGCGATGAAGCGACCGCTCGCCGTTGGCTACACGCGGGCGCGGCGCGGATCATCCTCGGTACTGCGGCGACGCCGGAGCTGCTGGGTCGCTTGCCGAAGGAACGTCTGATCGCGGCGTTAGACGCCCGCGACGGCGAGGTCGTCACCCATGGGTGGACCACCCGCACCGGCGCGCGGATCGAAGACCGCATTCGCGAGCTTGAACCCTACGTGTCTGGATTTCTGGTCACCTTCGTAGAGCGTGAAGGGCGGCTGGGCGGCACGGCGATGGACCGCGTGCAGCCGCTGGTGGCGGCGGCCGGAAAGGCGCGGGTGACCGTCGCGGGGGGCGTGACCACCCCGGACGAGATCGCCGAGCTGGATCGTCTGGGTGCGGACGCTCAGGTGGGTATGGCGCTTTACACCGGCAGGTTGAAGCTGGGTGATGCCTTTGCTGCGCCGCTGGTGTCCGACCGCGCCGATGGGCTGTGGGCGACCGTCGTGGTCGACGAGCGCGGTGTTGCGCTCGGCTTGTGCTGGTCGAACGCCGAGAGCCTCGCGCTCGCGCTGGAGACGGGGCGCGGGGTGTACTGGTCACGGCGTCGTGGGCTCTGGGAGAAAGGCAAAGAGAGCAGCGCCGTTCAGGAGCTCGTGCGCGTGGACGTCGACTGCGATCGCGACGCGCTGCGCTTCACCGTGCGTCAGCACGGCAGCGGGTTCTGTCACACCGGCTGCACGACCTGCTGGGGTCCTGCGCGCGGCATGGACGCGCTCGCGGTGACGCTGCGCCAGCGCGTGCTCGACGCGCCGGCGGGCAGCTACAGCCGCAGGTTGCTCGATGACCGCACCTTGTTGCGCGCCAAGCTGATCGAAGAGGCCGGTGAGCTCGCCGATGCGACTGCCCCGGCGCACGTGGTGGAAGAAGCCGCGGACCTCGTCTACTTTGCGCTCGTCGCGCTCGCGCAGTCGGGGGGCGCGCTGTCCGACGTCGACAAGGCGCTCGACCGGCGCGCGCTGCGCGTCTCGCGTCGCCCCGGCAACGCCAAGCAGGAGTCCTGACCATGTTGCCTCGCGTACGCCCGCACGCGGTTGAAGCCGCCAACATCTCGCCGGTCGATGCCCCCACGCTCGCTGCGGCGAAGGCGATCCTCGACGATGTTCGGGATCACGGTGAGCCTGCGCTACGTGCTCATGCGGTGCGGCTCGGGGACGTGCAGCCGGACGCGCCGCTGGTCCTGGGCAGGGACGATCTCGCCGCTGCGGCGCGTGCGCTCCCGGCGGGCGATCTAGCGCTGCTCGAGCGCACCGCGTCGCGGATTCGCGCGTTCGCCGATGCCCAGCGGGCAGCGTTCGCCGACATCGACGTCGCGGTGCCGGGCGGACGCGCCGGTCATGCGCTGTCGCCGGTAGATCGGGCCGGCTGCTACGCCCCTGGCGGGCGGTACCCGTTGCCGTCCAGCGTGTTGATGACCGCAGTCACCGCGCGCGCTGCGGGTGTGTCTGAGGTGTGGGTCGCGAGCCCGCGGCCTGCGTTGGTGACCCTCGCGGCGGCGTGGGTCGCGGGCGCTGATGCGCTGCTGACCGTCGGCGGCGCGCATGCGGTAGGCGCGCTGGCCTACGGCGCGGGGAGCGTCCCCCGCGTGGACGTCATCGTCGGGCCGGGCAACCGCTGGGTCACCGCGGCCAAGCAGCTCGTCGCCGGGCAAGTCGGCATCGACATGCTCGCCGGTCCGAGCGAGCTCGTCGTCCTCGCCGATGCGTCGGCCGATCCGGCGCGCATCGCCGCGGATCTGCTGGGGCAAGCCGAGCACGATCCCGACGCTCGGCCGATCCTCGTCACCTGGGATCCCTCCTTGCCCGGTCGCGTCGACGCGGCGCTCGCGCGGGCGTTGGAGACCTTGCCGACGGCGCTGGTCGCCCGGCAAGCGGTCGCGAACGGGTTTTCCGTGCTCTGTGCAGATGTCAACGAGGCCATCGCGGTGTGCGATCGACTCGCCCCCGAGCACCTCGAAGTGCTCACGGTAGACGCGGAAACCGTGTCGGCGCGCTTGCGGCACTACGGCGGACTTTTCGTCGGTGCGGGCTCGGCCGAGGTGTTCGGCGACTACGGCGTAGGACCCAACCATGTGTTGCCGACCGGAACCGCGGCGCGGTTCTCCGGTGGGTTGAACGTGCTGCATTTCCTCCGCGTTCGGACCTGGTTGCGCATGGACGCCGGCTCGCCGGTGCTCGAAGCGCTCATCGACGACGCCGCCGCGCTGGCGCGCTTGGAGGGCTTGGAGGCCCACGCACGCAGCGCTGAAGCGCGGCGCGGATGAGCCAGCCGCCGCCTGCTCTGGCGCTGCGCGTCCTGCTGTTGGGCACGCTCGCCGTCGTCGCATGGCTGGTGTCGCCGTTCGCGGATGCGCTGCTGGTCGCGGCTGTGGCGGCGGTGCTGGCTTGGCCGCTGCGGCTTTGGGTGGGGCGGGTCGTGCGGGGCCCGAAGGCCGTCGCGACCGCGTTGACGTTGCTGCTGGTCTCGGTGTGCGTCGTCGTCCCGGTAGGGGGGCTTATCTGGCTGGTGAGCACGCAGCTGTCCGCGCTGGCAAGGCAGCTCGCCGCGGAGCTGGACGGCGCGGACCTGAGCGCAGTCTTGGACTCGGTGCTACGGGTGCCGCTCATCGCGTGGGCGCTCGAGCAAGCCGGCGGCGCGGTGCCGCTGACCGACGGGCTGCACTCCGCCGCGCGTGACGGGCTGCTGAACGCCGCAAAGCAGCTTGGCCAGTACGTCCCCGGGCTCGTCGGCGGCACCGCACGGGTCGTGGTCAAGGTCGCGATCTTCTACGTGGCGTTAAGCAGCTTCTTCCACCGTGGATCAGAGCTCGGCGCGTGGAGTCAACGCATGAGCCCGCTGTCGGCGGAGCACACCAAGCGGCTCTTTGACGTGTTCGCCGAGTTCGCCCGCAATGTGGTGCTCGCGGGCATCGTGACCGCGATGGTGCAGGGCGTGGTCGCTGGGGTTGGCTACGGGCTCGCCGGTGTAGAACGACCGGTGTTGTTCGCCGTGCTTACGGGCGTATTGGCGTTTGTGCCGTTGATCGGCACCGCGGCGGCGTGGGGACCGGTGGCGCTCCTGCTGTTTCTTCAGGGACACCGAGGGGCTGCGCTTTTTGTGGTGATCTGGTCGGTCACGGTGACCGGCACGGTGGACAACATCATCAAGCCGCTGATCGTTCGGGGACGCAGCGATATGCCCGCCTTACTGGTGTTCCTCGGGGTGTTTGGCGGGCTGCTCGCGTTTGGCGTCATCGGCATCCTCGTGGGTCCGGTGCTGATGGCGCTGTTGCTCGCGCTGCTCCACATCTACGAAGAGACCGTCACGCCGTCCGACGCGTCGCCCGTGCCTCTCGGGCCTCCCGGGCCTGCTCCGCTTTGACCAGCACGGGCAGGATGCGCAGCACGGCGTCGGGGTTCAACGAGATGCTGTCGATGCCTTCGTGTACCAAGAAGTCGGCGATCTCCGGCCAGTCGCTGGGCGCCTGACCGCAGATACCGATGGGGCGACGTGCAGCGTGCGCGCCTTCGATCGCCGCGGCGATGGTGCGGGTGACCGCGGGGTCGCGCTCATCGAAGATGCCGGAGAGCGTCGCGGAGTCGCGATCCACGCCGAGCACGAGCTGCGTGAGGTCGTTGGATCCGATGCTGAAGCCGTCAAAAACTTCCGCGAAGGCGTCGATCGCCATCACATTCGCGGGAAGCTCGCACATCACCCACACCTCGAGGCCGTCTTTGCCTTGAACCAGCCCATGGCGCCCCAGCTCGGCGATCACGCGGCGTCCTTCGGTGGGCGTGCGGCAAAAAGGCACCATCAACTTCACGTTGTGCAGGCCCATGTCCTTGCGCACCCGGAGCAGCGCCCGGCACTCGAGCGCGAAGCCGTCCCGGTAGCGGTCGTCCGCATAGCGGCACGCGCCGCGGAAGCCGATCATCGGGTTCTCCTCGGCGGGCTCGAACGCCTTGCCGCCCAACAGGCCCGCGTACTCGTTGGTCTTGAAGTCGGAGAGCCGGACGATGACCGGCCGTGGGTAGAACGCCGCGGCGATAGTGCCGATCCCTTCGGCGAGCGTGGAGACGAACCACTCGGTTGGCGACGCGTGGTTTCGTGCGCGGTGGGCGATCGCGGCGCGCGTCGCGCGGTCCACGCGGTCGGGGAACACCAGGGCCATGGGATGAACGCCGATCTCATTGGCGATGATGAACTCCTCGCGGGCGAGGCCGACGCCGTCGACGGGGAGCAAGCCGATCGAGAACGCGGTCTCGGGATCGGCGAGGTTGACGTTCACGTGGGTGTGCGGCCGCGGGAGCGTCGCGACTTCGATGGCCTCGCGGGTGTACGGCAAAACGCCCCGGTAGACGTGGGCGTCGCTGCCTTCTGCACAGCTCACGGTGACCTCCTGACCATTGGTCAATACCGTCGTGCCGTTGCCGGTCCCGACGATGCACGGAACCCCAAGCTCTCGGCTGACAATCGCGGCGTGGCAGGTTCGACCTCCCTCGTTGGTGATGATCGCGGCGGCTTTGCGCATGACCGGAACCCAGTCGGGGTCGGTCATCTCGGTCACGAGCACGTCGCCGGGTTGAAACCGCGCAAGCTCGGAGACGTCGCGGATGATGCGCACCACGCCGGTGCCGATGGCGCTGCCGATCGCCCGGCCGCTGAGCAGCAGCTCCCCGGCTTTGGGCAGGCTCCAATGGTCGAGCGTGCCCGCCGTGCGTTGGGATTGCACGGTCTCCGGGCGGGCTTGTACGATGTAGAGCTCGCCGGTGCGGCCGTCCTTGGCCCACTCGATGTCCATCGGGGTTGGACGCCCGTGATGCGCGGAGTAGTGGTCTTCGATGAGCACGGCCCAGCGCGCGAGCAGCAGCGCGTCGTCGTCGGAAAAGCAGTAGCGGTCCCGATCGGCGGCGCTGACGCGTACGGTGCGGGTCGCGTGCGCCCCTCCGCGCCCGTAGATCACCTTCTCCTGCTTGGATCCCAAGCGACGCCGAAGCACGGGCCGCGCTGCGGTGGCGAGCGTGGGCTTGAACACCACGATCTCGTCGGGGTCGACTCTGCCGGCGACCACGGACTCGCCTAAGCCCCACGCGCCGGTCACCAGCACGACGTCCCGGAACCCGCTCTCCGGGTCGAGCGTGAACACCACGCCCGCGGAGCCCACGTCGGATCGCACCATGCGCTGAACGCCGACGGAGAGCCGCACCGCGAGGTGATCGTAGCCCTTGGACGCGCGGTAGCTGATCGCGCGGGCGGTGAACAGCGAGGCGAAGCATCCGAGGCATGCCTCCAACAGCGCGTCCTCGCCGCGAATGTTCAGGAAGGTCTCTTGTTGACCGGCGAACGAGGCGTCGGGCAGATCTTCGGCGGTCGCGCTGCTGCGCACCGCGACGTCGATCTCTACGGTTCCGGTGGTGGCTCCCGCGCCGCCTGCGCTGCCCGCGCCTCCCGCGCAGAGCGCACGATAGGCGACGCGGATGTCGTCCGCGACCGCCTTCGGGATGCCCGCTTCTCGGATCACCGCTCGGGCCGCTTCGGCCGCGGCGGTGAGGCCGGCGACATCATCGGGATCGACGCCGGCGAGCGCCCCGCGCAGGCGATCGGCGACTAGCTCTTGCCCGAGGCCGCTCCCGAGCCCGCTCCCGAACCCTTGCGCGAGAATGGCGCTGTAGGCCTCGGCGGTGACCGCGAACCCCGGCGGAACGCTCACGCCGAGCGGGGTCAGCGCGCAGATCAGCTCTCCGAGCGATGCGTTCTTGCCGCCTACGGTGCGCACATCGGCGAGGCCAAGGTTTTCAAATCGGGTGCAGAACGACATGTGGAGCTCTCCGGCCGGCGAGCAAAGCAACGTCTGTGCCGATGAAAAGTATCGGTTTATCCTTTGGGTGGCCGGGCACAGGACGCGCTGCCGTGCCAAAGCACGCACGCGGGTGGGCGCAGTCACCCGGTGGCTCTTGCGGGAGCGCAGCGATATGTATCCTGCATGGCAACCCCCGACACCGCAGCGTTAGCCGAGATGATCGTGCAGGATGTGCACGGACAAGCGGTACGTTTTGGCAGCGCGTGGGAGTCGCAACCGGCGCTGTTTTTGTTCTTACGCCATTTTGGCTGACTGCTGTGCCGCGAGCACGTGGCCGAGTTTCGGCCCCATGAAGTAGCGCTCGCCGAGGCGGGCATCCGGTTGGTGTACGTAGGCTGCGGCCTACCGGCGATGGCGCTGGATTTTCAGCAGACGCAGACGCTCACCGCGACCGTTTGGGTCGATCCCACGCGCCAGACCTACCGGCACCTTGGCTTTGTCAATTCTTGGCGGGTACTTTTTGACCTCCGCACCCTCGCGAACGGTCGGCGCGCATGGAGCAAGGGGTTCCGGCAGGGCGCGACCCAGGGCGATCCGAACCAGCAAGGGGGCGTGCTGGTCGTGCGCGCCGGCGGCCGCGCCGTGTACGGCTACGCGTCCGAGGTGCCCGGTGACATGCCGCCCACCGAGACCGTGTTGGCCGAGGCGCGCCGCGCCGCGGTGTGATTCCGAAGCCGAGGCGTAGCCTCGCGGTCCGCGATGCGTGTTATCGTGGCTTCAATGGAAACAACACGGCCTCCTTTGCTGCCCGACGGCGCCGCTGACCGCCGCATCGCGCGGGCATTCGAGGACGCGCCCGCGGTCATCGCCGTGCACCGCGGCCCCGAGCACACCTTCGTCTACGTCAACCGGCGGTTCCGGGAGGCAGGCGACGGGCGCCCGCTCGTGGGGCGCACGTACGCCGATGCGTTCCCGGAATTCGTCGAGCAGGGGTTTCTGGCGCTGCTCGACTCGGTGTACGCCACGGGAACGCCGTTCGTCGCGAACGGTACGCGGGCTGACACGCCGCGAATCCCCGGAGGAGTTCCCGAAGAGCGATATTGGAATCTTACTTTTCAACCGACCATCGACGATGACGGGCGTGTGGATGGCGTCACCTCCTTTGCTTTCGAGGTGACCGAGCACGTCCGGGCCCTGCGCGAGACCGATCAGGCCAAGCAGCGCTACGCTGGTTTGGTGGATGCGTTGGGGGTGGTCGTTTGGTGCGTGGATCCGACCGATTGGCGGCCGGAGTGGGTGCGCGGCAAGGTGCAGGAGGTTTTGGGCACGGCCGATGAGGGTACGGACCCCCGAGCCTGGCTGGACCGGGTACACCCCGCCGATCTCGAGCGTGTTCGGCTCGCTCGGGCCCTGCTCCCCGAGCCGGGCGAGAACTATCGGGTCGAATACCGGCTGGGCTCCGAGAGCGAGGGCTGGCGCTGGTTCGCCGAGTCCGGTCAGGTCCAACGTGACCCGGGCGCGCTTTGCCCGTTGCTATGGGGCTTGACGCAAGATGTGACCGAGCGCGTGATGCACCAGCAGGAGCGCGATCGGTTGCAGGGACAGCTGCTGAACGTTCAGAGGCTGGAGAGCCTCGGGACGCTGGCCGGGGGCGTCGCGCATGACTTCAACAACCTGCTGACGGCGATCCTCGGCAACGCGTCGCTCGCGGAGATGCAGCTGGAGTCGGGGCACCCGGCCCGGCGCGCGGTCGGCGCGCTGATCGCCGCTTCGGCGCGCGCGAGTGACCTCACGCGGCAGCTGCTGGCGTTTTCGGGCCGCGGCCACTTCAAGCTACAGGCGGTGGACGTCAACCTCCAGCTCCGCGAGCTGATGGTACTGCTTGAAGCCAGCGTGTCCAAGAAGGTGTGTTTGAGGTTGGAGGCCCAAGAAGCCTTGCCTATGATCGAAGCCGACGTCTCGCAGCTCAATCAGGTGCTGATGAACCTCGTGATCAACGCCGCCGAGGCGTTGGACGAACAAGGGGGTACCGTCGCGGTGCGCACCAGCGTAGAGCGCCTCAGCGCCAAGGATTTGAACGGACCGTATTCGGCGATCGTCGTGCTGCCGGACGGATCGTTGGTGGTCAGCCCCCAGCGTGCGGACGCCAAGGCGCCACGTACTCCGGCTCCGATCCACCGCTTCGTCTGCATCGAGGTCTCCGACACCGGGCACGGAATGAGCGCCGAGACCATCGCGCGAATCTTCGATCCCTTCTTCACCACCAAGGTGAGCGGTCGTGGGCTCGGACTTGCGGCGGTGCAGGGCATCATCCGGGGGCACAAAGGCACGATCCGGGTTTACAGTGAGCTCGGACGTGGCACGATCTTCAAGGTTTTTTTGCCCGCGGTCGACGGCTTGTCCCCGAACTCGCTGCCGCCGGTGTCGCGCGCGGAGACCCGCAAGGGCACGGTGTTGGTGGTCGATGACGAGTCGATGGTGCGGACTTTCGCGCGCGCCGTGTTGGAGCAACACGGGCACCGGGTCTTCGAGGCTGCAGACGGCGTGGAGGGCGTCGCGGCGTTCCAGCGCCACGCGGCCGAGATTGACGTCGTGCTGCTGGACCTCACCATGCCGCGCATGGGGGGCGAGGAGGCCCTCGCGCAGATTCGAAAGATGTCGGCGCGGACCCCGGTCGTGTTGTCCAGCGGCTACAATCAGGTGGAGGCCACGCGTCGTTTGCTGGGGCGTGGCGCGGTGGAGTTTCTGCAGAAGCCGTACCGCGCGGTCGAGCTCATCGGCTTGATGGATCGCCTCATGCCGGCGCGCTGAGCTTCCGGCGCCGGCTCATCGCGATCCCCAACACCAGCGCGATCCCGCTGACGGGCGCGGCGCCCGCGGCGCATCCGCAGCCCGCGGTCCCCGACTTCATCTCGCCCGGCAGGTCGGGTGACCCGCTCGGGTTGGAGTCGGGGGCGGTGTCCGCCGTATCCCCGGACCCGCCGTTCGAATCCTGACCGCCCTCATCGATCGCGCCGTCGCAGTCGTCATCGGTGCCGTTGTCGGGGATCTCGGTCTCCACCGGGCAATCGGCGCACCCGCAGGTCTCGCCCGGATCGCAGGTGCCGTCTCCACACCACGTGCCGGTGCGCGTCAGGCGCAGCGCGTCGGCGATGATGTGCTGGTTGGAACCTGGGTTGCTCGACTGATCGTCGTACATCGCCACCCACTGATCGCCGCCCGCGGAAAAATCATAGGTGCCGAGGGTGACCCAACCGTCCGTCCCGCTGGGGTCTACCCGCACGGTTTTGGACGTGCCTCCAGCGACGATCTCGTACTCCACGCTGTCGAACACCGACCACGTCGCGTCGGCCCAGACCGAGACTTCGTAGCTCCCTGCCTCCGCCATCTCGGTGCGCCACCACGCCCAATTGTCGGGGCTGGAGGCTTGATAGGCGTTGGTCCAGTACAAGTGGCCGCCGCGTCCATCGGCCTCTTCGCGCCAGTATTCGCGGGGGCCGAAGGTCCGGAAGCACCCGCTGGAGTCGTCGATCTCGCCGCCCGCAGCGCTGATCGTCCCGCAGCTTGGCGCCGATTCGCAGTGGCCGGGGCGCGACGGGAGCCAGTCGCGTCCCCCTGCGAACACGCCCCAATGGTTCGCTACCGAGCGGGTTCCGGAGCCGTTGTTGTTGCCGTCCAGATCGTTGACGTAGCCGTCTCCTGCGGTCCAGAGCTGGGACGAGCCCCCGCCATCGAGGTTGAACGCCTCCCATGCGCCCAGCTGCTCGAGGATGTCCGCCAGCTCGCTGCCGTAGAGGCCAGCGTTGCTCGAGGTTCGGCCGTCGGCGACGACGAGTAGGAAGGTACTGCGATCCTCGGTAAAGCCCATCGCAGTGCGCGGATTGCGGTCCCGCATGTCGCTGCGGTCGGGAAAACACGAGTCCGCTTCGGGATCCGAGCAGGTCACTCGCTTGCCTTCGATCACCAGCTCGGGAAATCCGCTCACCAGCGCGATCGTGTCCGCGGGCGGATCGGGGCGTAGGTCGCTGTTCTCCCAGCCTTCGACGAGGCCGGAGGTGTGCTCTTTGACGTAGCCGGTGTGGGAGAATTCGATGCCGTCATGCACAAAGGCGATCCAGCCGGCGTGCTCGTAGTACCACTCGGATGCGTAGGCGCTGTCGAGTCCGGTCTGGTCGGTGGGCCAGCGCACGCCGCCCCCTACGGCGTCCCCGTAGACGCGTAGCGGGCCGGTTTTGTAGAAGTCGCCGTTGGTCGCGGCGGTGGCGTCGACGTCGTCCGCCCAACCGCCGGTGGATTGTGCGCTGTCCGAGGCGCGGGTGGCGTCAAAGTACACGCCGTCTGCGCAGAGGTCGACGCGCAGCACCCGCACGTCGGTAGAAGGCGAGCTTGCCCGGTAGGTTTGCAGAACGACGCCGTCCTCAATGGTCTCCTCGGATTGCAGCGACAGCGTCGTCGCTGCAGCGGTCGTGGGGATGAGGAGCGCGAGCAGCAGGGGCAGGTGGGCAGGGGAGATCATCCGCGGCAGCTATCCTAAAATCAGTCGCCCATCGCCCAGACCCTTTCAAACGCGGCCCGACGCACGGCGATGCTCGCGGTCAGCACATCTCGCTCGGCGGCAGCGGCCTCGGCGTGTGCGGCGGAGAGCTCGGAGAGCGAGGCGGCACCGGCCTCGTAGCGTTGTTCGATCACCGCGGACGCAGCGACAGCGGCGTCCCGGTGTCGCGCGGCGGCAGCAACTGCGGCTCGGGCTGCTTCGACGCTGATGCGCGCCGCGGCTTGATCGGTCGCTGCGGCTTCTTGCCGCACGGTGAGGTCGAGCCGAGCGGCGCGCTCGCTGGTGTGGGCGTTCGCGACGGCGTTGCGAGCCAAGCCGCGGTCAAAGATCGGGACATCTATCTCGACGGTCGCCCAGGTCTGGGCTTGGTCGCGGAGCTGGGACGACACCGAAGCGCTCTCGGTCGAGAGCCACGACGTCGATGCTCCAAGCGCGACCCCTGCGGACGGCAACGCGGCGGCGCGAGCGACCTGTACATCGGCGGACGCGGCTTGGACCGCGGCTTCGGACGCTTGCACGTCGGCTCGGACCGCTTCGGCGCTCGTGGATGTGCTGTCGGGGACGCCATTCGGGGGGACGAACGTCCATGCTTCCGCCGGATCGAGCCGCAGCACCTGCACCAACGCCAGCTCGGAGCGGGCGACCTGACTGCGGGCGCTGACGAGATCCTGCTCCGCTTTGGCGATGGCGGCGTCCTCTTGCAGCAGATCGGCGCGGGTGCGGCTCCCGGCGTCCACGTACGCGGCCACGCGCGCGCGCAGCGTCTGTTCCGCCTCGAGCACCGCTTCGGCCAGCGCGACGCTCCCGCGGGCCTCCGCGACGTCCAGCAGACCGCCGGCCAGCACGTACTGCAGGTCTTGCCGCGTCCGCTCCAGCGTGGCTTCGCGGCTGCGCAGCGCGAGTCGTGCGCTGCTTACGTTCGCGTGCAGCGCGCCCCCGTTGTACAGCGGGACGGTAGACATCACCCGCGCCGTCCCGCCTACGCCGGGGCTCGTCACGCTCTGGGATAGTCCTTCGCTGAAGGTGCGGGCGACGCTCGCCGTGCCGGACACCGTCAGATTCAGATCGGGCAGAAAGGCTTGTCGACTGCTGCGTAGCAGCGTCGCGGCGCGCTCTACCTGAATCCGTGCGGCCTCGACGTCCACCGCGCTGCGGGCAGCGATGGCGACGGCGCGCTCGAGGTCGATGGTGTGCGGGTCGGCTTCGGCGCGCGCAGCGCTGTCTGATCCCGCGGTGCGGTCTTCGGCATCCGCCGCGTAGGTGGGGGAGAGGGACGTGAGCTGGAACAACGCGAGGAGCAGCATCATGCGTGCCTCAGCGCGTCGATGGGATCGAGGGCTGCGGCGCGGCGCGCGGGGTACCATCCGAAGAACACGCCGATAAAGCCTGAGAACCCCATCGCGATCGACAAGCTGCTCGCGGTCACCGGCGTCGACCATCCGGTCAGCGCGCCCACCGCAGAGGCCATCGCTGCGCCGCCGATCGCGCCGAGGACGCCGCCGAGCCCGGACAGCACCACCGCTTCGACCAGAAACTGCGCCAGCACATCGGAGCGACGCGCCCCGACCGCGCGGCGGATGCCGATCTCGCGGGTGCGCTCGGTCACCGACACCAGCATGATGTTCATGATGCCGATGCCGCCGACGACCAAGGAGACGCTCGCGACCGCCGAGAGCAGCGTGGTCATCACGTCGGTCGTGCCTCGGGACGCCTCGGCGATCTGGCGCTGGTCACGGATGGTGAAGTCGGCTTCGCCTCGCGCCCCAAGACGGTGCGTCTCGCGGAGGATCTGCGCGGTGTCGACCATCACGTCGGAGACGTCGTCTTCGCTGTTCGCGCGCAGCAGGATTTGCGCGATGTACTGCCTCCCCGCCATGCGCTGCCGCACCGTGGTGTAGGGCAGGATCGCGATGTCGTCCTGATCGTTGCCTTCGGCGGTCGGTCCTTTTCGCGCCAGCAGGCCGATCACCTCGACGGGGATGCCGC
This sequence comes from uncultured Pseudomonadota bacterium, assembly GCA_903900265.1. Classification (GTDB taxonomy): domain Bacteria; phylum Myxococcota_A; class UBA796; order UBA796; family SXON01; genus CAIUMM01. Next base: position 44,652 of record CAIUMM010000116.1, on the reverse strand, counting down.
GCAAGCGCACCTCGCGCCCCACCGGATCGTCGGCGCCGAACAGCGCCTCCGCCACGGTGACGCCCAACAGGCACACTTTGCGCGCGGCGCGCACCTCGTTGGCGTCGAAGGTGCGCCCTGAGCTGACCGACCAGCTGCGGATGTTGAACCAATCGTCGTTCACGCCCTGGATCGCGGTGCGCCAGTTCGCGTTGCCCGCGACCGCGAGCGTGCCGCTGGCGACGACGGGGCTGACCGCCATCGCACCGTACACCTCGCGCTCGATCACCTCGACGTCGTCGAGCGTCAGCGTGTCGGTGCTCCCGGCTCCGGCGCTCACCCCTGAGCGGTTCAGCGCCCCCGGGGTCACGACGACGAGGTTGGTCCCAAGGCTGGCGACGCGGGCGGCGATCTCGGCGCGGGCGCCCTGGCCGATCGCGACCATCACGACGACCGAGCCTACGCCGATGACCACCCCAAGGATGGTCAGCAGCGATCGACCAGCGTTGCGGCGGATGCTGCCCAGCGCGATGCGCACCAGCGCTAGTTTGTTCATGAGGCGCTCGCTTTGTGCGCGAGGTCGTCGGCGGCAGATCGCGGCGTGATCGCCTGGTCCTGTACGATGCGGCCGTCGCGAAGCACGATGGCGCGCGTGCAGTAGCTGGCGACTTCGTCTTCATGGGTGACGATGAGCTGGGTCATGCCTTCGTCGTGGAGCGCTTGGAACAGCGCCATCACGTCGAGGGTGGTGTGGCTGTCGAGGTTTCCGGTGGGCTCGTCGGCGAGCAGCAGATCCGGGCCGGTGACCAGCGCGCGGGCGACGGCGACGCGCTGTTGCTGCCCTCCCGACAGCTCGTTCGGGGTGTGGTCGAGCCGATTGCCGAGTCCGACGCGCGTCAACACGGCCCGGGCCAGCGCCTCTGGGTCTTTGAAGCGTCCCTGCCGGTCGTAGAGCATCGGCAGCATCACGTTCTCTAACGCCGAGGTGCGGTGCAGCAGGTTGAACCCCTGAAACACGAAGCCGAGTCGCTGGTTTCGGAGGTCGGCGAGCGCGTTTTCATCGAGGGTCTCTACCGCGACACCCGACAAGCGGTAGGTGCCGCTGCTGGGGCGGTCCAGGCAGCCGAGGATGTTGAGCAGCGTGGACTTTCCCGAACCCGACGTGCCCATGATCGCGACCATCTCTCCGGGTTCGACCACCAGATCGACGCCGTCGAGCGCGCGTACGACCTCGCCGCCGCCGCTCTGGAACTCGCGCGTGAGCCCGTGAATTTCAACGACCGCCACGCTCAGAACCCGCCCGGGCGACGGGGGGCCGCGGTCTGCTGCAGCGGACTCGTGGTTCCGGCTCCCGCCGCGTGGTCGACGCCGACGACCACCTCCATGTCTTGCGCGATGCCGTCCCCCGACACCTCGGTGCACGCTGCGCCTCGCAAGCCGATCTTCACCGGGAGCGCGGTCAGCTTTTCCCCGGTGGAGGTCCAAAGCGTGCCTTCGGTCGCTTCGGGGCCGCGGCGCTTGCCCGGAGGGCGTCCACCAGGACCTCCGCCGGACGTGTTGGGTCCTGCGCCGGCCTTGCCGGCCCCCTTGGACTCGCCCGCGTCGGGGACGTCCGGCACGTAGCGCAGCGCGGCATTGGCGACGCACAGCACATCTTTGGCCTCGCCTACGATGAATTCCACCGTGGCGGTCATGCCGGGGAGCAAGGCGCCGTCGCTGTTGTCGACGTCGACGACCACGGTGTAAGTGACCACGCTCTCGGCGGTCGCCGATTGCAAGCGCACCTGACGCACCGTGCCCTTGAACACGCGGTCGGGCCAGGTCTGCACGGTGAACTCTGCGCTTTGCGACTCGTGGATCTGGCCGATGTCGGACTCGTCTACCGCGACGAGGATCTGCATCTGGGCGAGATCGCCGGAGATCAGGAACAGCGTCGGCGCGGAGAGCCCGGCGTTCACCGTCTGGCCGGGGTCGAGGTCGCGCCGAATGATCGTGCCGGCGATGGGGGCGCTGATCGTGGCGTAGCCAAGGTTGCGACGTGCGCGGGTGAGCGAGACCTGCGCGGTGCGCAGCTGGGCTTCTGCTACGGCCAGCTCGGCAGCAGCGACCTCGGCTTCTTGATCGGTGGCCGCCTCGCGCGTGCGCAGCGTGCTCACCCGCTTGGCCTCCAACGCGAGCCGGTCACGGTTCGCGGTGGCTTCAGCGACCTTCGCGGACGCGGATGCTACGTCGGCGTCGAGCAGCGCGGTGTCGATGCGCGCGAGCACCTGTCCTTGTGTGACCTTGTCGTTGAAGTCCACGAGCACCTCAGCGAGGATGCCGCTGACTTGGGTGCCGACCTCAACGGTCTGCTCGGCGTCGATCCGGCCGGTGGCGCTGACCGTGCGGCGCACGTCGGTGCGCTCAATCGCCACGGTGCGATAGGTGTCCGTCCCAGCCGCGCGCCCGCGGTACGCCCAGAACGCGCCCGCGCCGACGATCAGCAGCGCGGCAAGCACCTGTACGACGCGCACAACGCGCCGGCGGTTCTTTAGGTTCGGGGTCTCAGTCATGCGGTGCGCTAACTCGGAGCCGCCGCTTGGGAGTTAGCGGGGTGCCATGACCTTACACACCGTCGGCACCGTCGGCATCGAGCGCATCTCCGTTCGCGGAGAGCGAGCCCTTCAGCAGCTGGGCGTGTACGGCGCTCTGAAGCGTATGCTCGTCGCCGACCAATTCGGCTTTCGTGTGCCAAGCGCGGACTCGAAGCACGCGCACGCGGATCGGGTGTTGTTCCTCAACCTTACGTTCTGGAACGCCGCGGTCGCCAGCGATGTCCTGATCGACGAATCCATCGACGCCGACGTGCTCGCCCACACCGCGTGGCATCACGCGGCGCGCAAGGCGCTGGCGTCGCCGCTGCCGGCTACGCCCGCGGCGTTGTTCCTCGGCGAATCGGTCGCGAGCGCGTTTGACCTGTTCCTGGTGGGGCACATGCTCCGCCAGCCCAAGCGCTCCGCGTTTCTGAGCAGTCAGGTCCCGGCGATGTCGGCGGCGATGCTCGACGCGGGCTTCAGCGAGGCCGCGCTGGGCGAGCTTTTGTCCTCGGTGGCGGCGGATCCGAACCGCGCCTTCGAGGATCTACGACAGCTTTTGTTCGACGCGGCGTTGGCGCTCGTCGCCTGTGACGATCTGGACGCGGCGGTGATCGCGCTGGACCGCTTTGCCGGTCACCGCTTCATCGGCTTGCTCCACCACTACGAAGTCTCGAACTGGGTGCTTTACGCCCGGGCTTATGGCGGTCCTGCGGTCGCGGATGACCCTGCGATGGCCATCGATCGCGCGGTGCGCGCGGCGCCGGTGGCGCTGGAGTGGCTTGAGACACATTGGCTCACGTGAGGGGGAGAACGCCCAGAGGCACGCATCTTGCTGATGGCGAGCTGCGAACCCCTGGAGTTTTCATGCGTGATTTTTGTGTTTCTGCGCTCACCTTTTTGTGGACCGCTGCGGTGTTAGCAACGCCGATCCTGCCTTGCACGGCGTTCGCCAAGGAGCGCGTCCTTGCGATCGGGGCGCTCCCCGCGCCCATCCGCACCGCGGTCGCAGCGTCCTACCCGACGGCGTCGATGTCCGAGGCCAGCGTGGAGGTCGAGGATGGCGTCACCACCTACGAGGTGAAGGTTCGTATCGGGGAGCGAACCGTGGATCTGGAGTATCAGGCGGACGGCAAGCAGCTGGAAGAGGAAGAGCGGCTGACGCTGGGTGTGCTTCCCTCGCCGGTTCAGACCACGGTCGCTGGCTATAGCGGTTGGTCGGTGCTCGGCGTGGAACGGGCGATCGCCGGTGGCGTGACCACTTACGAAGTCCTCCTTTCGAAGGATAAAAAACGCATGGAGCTGCTGATGGACGCGTCGGGCGTGGTGCACGAAGAGGCCAAGAACCACGAGTCTGAGTCGGATGATGACGGTCACTGAGCCCGCCACTGTCTGGGTGGTCGACGATCATGGCGCGGCGGCCGACGCGATCGCCGAAATCGCCGCTGGGCTTGGGTTTATCGCCCGCACGTTCGCTACGGCAGAGCAGGTGTTGGACGCCCTCGCCGGGGAGGATGCGCCCTGCGACGTCCTTGTGACCGATGTGCGCCTCCCCGGGCTTGATGGACTCGGGCTTTTGGACCTCTTTCATGTGCGTGCGCCAGGCGTGGTGGTCGTGGTCGTCACAGCGCATGGCTCCATCGAAGACGCGGTGCGCGCGATGCGCGCGGGCGCGCATGACTTTCTGACCAAGCCGCTCGCGATCGAGCGCGTCGAGGCCGTGCTTCGCCACGGCATGGCGCGCGCCGCGATTGAACGCGAGGTCAGGCGCTTGCGCACAGAAAATCGGCAGCTACGAGCAAAAGTATTTCCCGAGTTGGTGTTCAAAAGTGCGGCGATGCACGCGGTGGTGGCTCAGGCGCAGCGCGCCGCGGCCTCTAACGCCACGGTGTTGGTGCTCGGCGAGACCGGCACCGGCAAGGAGCGGATCGCCCGCGCGATCCACGACGCGTCCATGCGCGTGAAAGGCCCCTTTGTGGCTGCACACCTCGCGGCGCTCGCCGAGGGTGTGATCGAGAGCGAGCTCTTCGGACACGAAAAGGGGGCGTTCACGAGCGCGGTCGCTCGGCATCCCGGGTTTTTCGAGCAGGCGCAGCGCGGCACGTTGTTTTTGGACGAGCTGGGCGAAGTGGACGCGCGGACGCAGGTAAAGCTGCTGCGGGTGTTGCAGGAGCGCGTTGTCGTGCGAGTGGGCGGCACGGAGGAGGTCAAGGTGGACGTCCGCTTGGTGGCCGCTACCCATCGAGACCTTCGCGCCGAGGTGGATGCGGGAAGGTTCAGGTCTGACCTCTATTATCGTCTCGACGTCGTAACCATCCGTGTGCCAGCGCTTCGGGAGCGCAGGTCGGATATCCCTGCCTTGTTCGCTCATTTTTTAGATGGGTTCGCCAATCGGTATGGGCGGCCTGTGCCCGAAGTGCCCGCGGAGGTGGTGCGTGCGGTGTTGGAGTACGACTGGCCGGGCAACGTTCGGGAGCTAGAAAATGTAGCGGAAAGGCTCGTTGTGATGGGGGCGTCTACGCTCGGGATCGCGGACTTGCCCGCCCGTATCGGACAGGCTGCGCGGGTTCCGGCTACCCTGCTGCCCGTTGGCGATGTCGACCTCGCGGCGTTTTTGGACGATTTGGAAGGGACCCTGCTACGTCGGGCGCTGGAGCGGGCCGGCGGGAACAAGGCGCTCGCCGCTCGCAGCCTCGGAGTCAGCCGCGAAGGACTGAGATACAAGCTCCAGAAGCACGGTCTCGATGGTGGCTGAACGCACGGCGGGGTGGGTGTGGCATCGGCGTCTGGCTGCGCGCTACGCGGCGACGCTCGCTGCGGTGGCGTTGGGGTCGACGCTGTTAGTCGCGGTGCCGCTCTACCTTCAAGCGGCCGCGTTGCTGGAGCAAGCGCTGGATGAGCGCTTGGAAGGAACTGCGGAGCTCTCTGCGTTGGATTTGGCGCCTGATTCTCAGCAGTCGCTGGCGCTGGCGCTTCGGGGACCGCAGCGAGCGTCGCTCCGGCGCCGCCTCCAGACCTTGTGCCTCGAAGCCGATCTGGATGAGATGTATCTGGTCTCGCCGACGGGGAGCATCCTCTTGTCTGTTGGAGCATCCTCGGTTTCGTTGACGGACCTCGACCTCGTCGCCCTGCGTGCGGCATCCTCGTCAGACGCCACGAACACGCCCATCCAGATCGACCCGTCCGGGGTGCGCTTCCTGACCGCGTACGCCCCAACCGGCGATGCCGACGTCGTGCTCGGCGTTCGTGCTTCGGCGCCGTATTTGGAGCGACTGGATGCGCTTCGAACCGGCTTCTGGCTCGCAGCAGGCGTGTGGGGCGTTGTGGTCGCGGTGCTTGGAGGCGCGCTCGGCGCGCAGCTCACCCGCCCGATTCAGCGCGTGTTGCGCGCGACGCAGCGGCTCGCTGCCGGCGAAGCCCCAGCGCCGCCACAGCCCGGTGGATCTGCGGAGCTTGACGCTTTGCAGGATGCTTTTGCAGAGATGGCCGCGTCGGTGCACCAGCGCGAGCGCCGGCTTCGCGCCCTCGCGGGTGCCGTCGCGCATGAGGTTCGGAACCCCAGCAATGCGTTGCGGCTGCATCTGGGATTGTTGAGGCGCAACCTTGGCGTTGCGGATCCGCAGTTGACCGCGCGGGTAGACGTGCTGGAAGGCGAATTGGACGCCTTGGACGCTACGGTCGACGGCTTTTTGGTGTTTGCTCACGATCGCGCGCCCCGTCGCGCTCCGGTCGCGCTGCGGGCGCTGTTGGAGCGGGCTGCGGACGGCGCGACCGTACACAGCCCGGACACCGTCGTGGACGTGGACCCGTTGTTGGTGGGGCGTGCGGTCGCAAACCTCGTGCGAAACGCGCGGGAGGCCGGCGGGGAGCCGGTCGTCGTCCGCGCAAGGAGGGAAGGCGCGTCCGTCTGCATCGAGGTGGAGGACGCGGGTCCTGGATTTGCAGCCGAGCTTCTGCCGCGGGCGTTTGAGCCTTTCGTCTCCGGTCGGGTGGGCGGATCCGGGCTTGGGCTAGCGATCGTCGCTGCGGTCGCGTTGGCGCACGGGGGAACCGTGGAGGTGGCGCGGTCTGCGCCGGGGTGCACCGTTGTCGCGCTTCGCATCCCGGTGGGGCGCGAACGATAGCGCCGGAAAATTTCTTCCGGTGCGGTCGAAAACTTCCGGTCGGGACCGGCGCGGCGCCTCGAATCCCGAGCGCGCTGTGGGGTTCATCGTGGGTCCGAAGGGGGCGCGCTCCACGCCTGACGCTGGCTCGCGCGTGCGTTGATGTGGCATGCTCCTTGCTTAGTGGGAGGGAGAGGTGCTGTCTTGCTCTACCTGATGTTTGCGGTGATGTGGTCTCCGTCGGCGTTCGCAGCCGAGGGTGTAGCGAGCGCTGACGTGGAAGATGCCGTCACTTCCGAGCAATCGGTCGACGCCTACAGCGAGCTTGAAGATGCCCAGCCTGGTGCGCCGGGACGGCTGGAGGAGCGGCTGTGGCTCACGTGGGGGTATGTCCCCGCCGAGGGCTTCACGCCCTCCGATGAGTTGGAATTCTCCTACACGCCCAAGGGGAAGCTCTCCAACTCGGAGTTCCTGATCTCCCAGTACTTTGAGCACGATGACGTCGACAACACCACCGCGATCAACTTTGGTTGGAACCAACGTTGGGTCAAAGACGGTGGCCGCAAGAGCTGGGTGCCGAGCATTGGCACCCTCACCGAATATTGGATGCGCACGCCCGGGCTGATCACGCTCCCCAGCATGGCGCCAGGCGCGACGCAGGGCGATCATATCGGCGAGACCCTGACGATCGCCAAGTATCTTGGGCCGGGCACGATCTACGTGAACGGCGAGGCTTCGCTGCGTGTGTTCGAAACACAGATCTGCGTGACCGAAGAGGACGTAGCGATTCAACCGGGAGATGCTCCCGATCAGAACGGCAGCGCGCTCCCGAACTACGACGGGTGCGACTACTGGGCGCCATGGACCTTTGCCGTGCGCGCTGGCTATAAATTGCCGGTGGTGCAGGACCGCCTGGACGTAGTCGCCGACTATGTCCATGAGACCAACGAGTTCGTGACCCAACAGAAGTCCGACACCTACCCCGAGCCCGAGGTGCATCACCCGTACGAGCTCGCCGAGCTGGCGTTGATGGTCCATCTGGGTGACCACTGGACGCTCAGCCCGGGAATCATGGTCGGCCTCGACGGACACGAAGAGACGCCGCAATATGAGACCGGATTGTTCCTGCTGCACGAGTAGCCAGCCCGCGTTTCGTTCACCGTCCCCACGAGCATTCCAATGAACAAGCTACCCAAGATCACCCTCGCTTTTTGGATCATGAAGATCGCGGCGACCACGCTGGGCGAGACCGCTGGAGACATGCTGTCGATGACCCTCGACATTGGGTACGTGGTCAGCTCGGTGATCCTGTTTGCGGTATTCTTGGGCACGGTGGCCTTGCAGATGCGGGCTACCCGGTACATCCCGGCGCTCTACTGGGCGGTGATCGTGTCCACCAGCACCAGCGGAACGACCATCTCCGACATGATGGATCGTACTTGGGAGCTTGGATATCCGGCTGGTTCTGCGATCTTGCTGAGCATTCTTGGGGCGATCTTTCTGTACTGGCGGTCGACGGGAGAATCGCTGAACGTCGACGAGATCCGCACGCCGCGGGTCGAGCTGCTGTATTGGACGACCATCTTGTTCTCCAACACGCTCGGGACAGCGATGGGCGACTTCCTCGCGGACAGCTCGGGGTTGGGCTTTGCGGGCGGGGCGTTGCTGGTCGGCAGTCTGATCGCGGCGGTTGTCGTGGCGTATTACGCGACGCAAATCTCGCGCGTACTGCTGTTCTGGCTGGCGTTTGTGCTCACGCGGCCCTTCGGGGCGCAGTTTGGAGACGTCCTGACCAAGACCCACGAAAAAGGTGGCTTGGACCTCGGGACCATGGGGTCCTCTGCGGTGCTTACCTCCATCCTCGTCGTGCTCGTGGTCCACGCGACCGTCATGCAGCGGCGGGATCGGCTCTCTACGATCGGCGAGGGGCACTAGGCGCACCATGACGCCGTTGCTCTTCTTTGTCGCTCTCGCCCGCGCCGAGTCGCAAGTGGAACCTCTGTTTCCATCCAGTCCGCCGCTATCCATCGACGATGCCGAGACCGTAGAGAAAGGGCACTGGGAGCTCAACTTGACCGCTGGTCTTGCCGGCGAGGCCAAGGAGTGGGAGGCCGAGGTGCCTCTGGTGGACGCGAACGTCGGGCTCACCGACAATATCCACGTGAACGCCGAGATCCCTTACGTGGTCCAGTCTGGAGAATCCGGCATGGAAACCGGGCTGGGCAGGGGTGCCGTCGCAGTGAAAGTGCGGTTGCTCCATAAACAACGCGTACAGTTCGCGATTCACCCTGCGGTGGAGCTTCCGCCTCTTCCGAAGGTGTCGGTGGACGCATCAGGCGGGCCGACCGTCACCCTCCCCGTCGTGCTGGACGTCGCGCTGGGGCAGTCGGGCGTTGGGTTGGGCATACAGCTCGCCCGTTCGCTCACCGGCGCGCGTCGTGAGGATGCCTGGTCGGGGTGCGTCGGATTGGCCAGTCCGGTGGGTCCGGGCAGCGTGTTGATGGTGGACTATACGCAGGATGCCTCTGCTGGCGGGGTCTTTCAAGAAGGGTGGTTCGAAGTCGGCTACGTTCGCGAGGCACTTTTCGGTTCCGAGCACCTGACGTTGCTGAGCGCGGTCGGGCGCTCCACAATGGGTGCGTCTCGCGCCTTGCTGGGGGTGCAGTTTTCCGGTTGACGGTATGGCTTTTCTTCGGTGTCTTTCCTACTTTTTCCGCGAGTCCATCATGCGCCCTGTCGCCTTTTTACTCCTTTGTTCGCTCTCTGTGGGCGTTGGCTGCGGGAGCTCCCGCGCCGCCGAGGTCGGCGCGCTCACCGGAGATGCCGTCGCTGGCGCGGCCGTCTTTGCCGCAAACTGTGCGTCGTGTCACGGCGCGGACGGGGGAGGCGGCTCGGGGCCGACTCTCGCTGGCGCGGGCATCGACGTGGACTCGGTCATCGCGATCGTGTTGAGCGGGGAGGGGAACATGCCTGCGTTCGATGGGACGCTGGCCGATCAGGACATCGCCGATGTGAGCGCCTTCGCCACGAGCATGTGAGCGTGACGCCCACGCGTCCCAGCGCGATAGTACGGATCATGCCCTTATGGTTTTCACGCGGTTTTCGATTCGGCCCGTTCCGGCTCAACGTAGGCAGCGGGGGCCTTGGGTTCTCGTTCGGCTTTAGTGGCCTGCGCGTCGGCATCAATCGCCGCGGACTGTACGTGAGCATCAGCAAGGCTGGCTTTCATTACCGCACCTACCTGACGGGCCGGACCGAGCGCCTCGGTCGCGACGAGCAGGGGGCGTAGCGACGCACCAAAATCCCACCGTAGCAGCCTGTGGGACCTACTTGGGGGCCTGCTTGGACTTGCGCCACGCGACTTCCGCCGCGTCGAGCGCGCGGCTCACCGACAAGCCAGAGATCCCCAGCGCGGTCATCTCAGCGAAGCCGTCGTAGGTACGGGACTCGCGCAGCGCCCAAGCCTCATGCGCGGCCATCGTCGCCGCGCGGGTAGCGAGGGCGACCTTGCGGAGCTCGGCAGGTGCGCGCCCGGGAGAAGGCGCAAAGCCGATACCCGCGGCGGCGGACGGGCCGATGCTCCATGCGTCGGCCAGCAGCATGCCGACGCTCGGGTAGACCAGATCCGCTACCTCCGCGACGTATTCGGGGCTCGCGGACTCTTCGGGCTTCCGTGCGGGGCCGCAGCGGTAGACCACGAGCTTGCCGAGCCCGTGCAGCAGCGAAGGCAAGTAGGCATCCCCGCTGGGGTCGAACAGGCCCGAGATGTCGGCCGCGACCATCGACACGTCGCGCAGGTGGTCCGCGCGCGCCTGATGGGCGCGGGCTTGGAACACCTTGGAATTCATGCACGCCGACATGCCGATCTCCCAGAGGCGGCGATGTCCGAGTCGGGTGACCGCCTCGCGCACGTTGGACGGCACGCTGCCCCCGAACGCGGCGCTCTGCGCTTCTTCCCACACCCGCTTGAGCATCCCTGGCTCGCGGAGCACGACCTCGACGACCTGCGTCTGGTCGATCTCTCCGGCGCGCAGCAACCAATCGAGTCGCCGTACACCGGTAGGGAACAGCGGGAAGTCCAGACCCGGGGAGCTGCAGGCCCGTACGAGGCGGTCGATGAACATCCAGTCGTTGCGGCTCGGAGCTTGCTCCCGAAGCACGTGGAGCCGCTCCGTCAGGCGCATGCGCACGTTGCCCGGGTGCGGATCTTGAATCGCCTCCGCGCCGTGCCAGGGGGCGGGCGACTCGACGAACAAGCCTCGGCCGGCTTTGGTCGCGGTGGCGGCAGCAGACTCCCGCGGCGCGGCCTCCCGCGGCGGAGGATCGCGGCGCGGCGCGGCGACCGGACGCGGCTCAGCCGGAGCTTTGACCTTGCCTGGGGAGAAGAAGCTGTTCCACCAGGTGCGGAAGAAGTTGGGGCGCCGAACCGGAGCCTCCATCCCGACGAGATCGCGGCCCAGCTGGGCGCGTGGGATGACGGTGAGGCCTATGGCTTGTCCAACTTGGCCGCCCAGAACGCTGCCCGGTGTGTCCTCGGCCTCATCGACGTCCGGCGTAACGGGGAGGGGGCTGGTGGGGCGTTGCCCGAACTCGCGGGGAGCGGCGTCTCGCTGGGCGGTGCTGTGCTCTAGCGCATCGCGCTGCGCGGTCTGTCGTGCGACGACCGAAGGCTCGCTGTCGACGGCGAGCTGACGTTCGTACATCTCCCGCGCGAGCTGGCTGCCCCGCACCGCGCGCTCCCGCTCGGCGACCATCTCGTCGGCGAACAGCGCGTGCATGAACTGCGAGAGCGTCTGCTGAAGCTCTTCGGAGGTCATCGGATGGATGAAGTCCAGCAGGTCGCTTTGGAGGTCGCGCGCGGTCTGATAGCGGTCATCGGGGTGCTTGGAGAGCGCGCGCATGACGATCGCGTCGAGGCGCTGCGGAACCTCGGGGTTCAGCGTGCTGGGAGGCGGCACGTCGGCGCTGCGGACCCGATCCAGCGTCTCCAGGTCCGATGGCGCCTTGAACAAGCGCCGGCCGGTCAACATCTCGTGCAGCAGAACGCCGAGCCCGAAGATGTCCGAGCGACGGTCCAGCGGCGTGCCGAGCGCTTGCTCGGGCGACATGTACCCGACCTTGCCGGTGATCGCGCCGACGTCGGTGTTCTCCGCCGAGCTGACCGCGCGCACGATGCCAAAGTCACCGACCTTGACCTCGCCCGCGTAGGACAACAGCACGTTGGAAGGCGTGACGTCGCGGTGAACGATGTTCAGCGCCTCTCCGCTGATCGCGGTGCGGTTGTGCGCGTAGTGCAGACCCTTTGCGGCCTCCATCGCGATGTAGAGCGCGAGCTGGACCGGCAATTGTTGGCCGCGCCCCATCAGCTTTTGGATCGTGCACTTGACGTCTTTGCCGTCGACGCACTCCATCGCGATGAAGTACGTGCCGGAGATCTTGCCAAAGTCGTACATCCGCACGATGTTGGCCGCCTGCAACACCGCAAAGATCCGCGCCTCGTTCATGAACATGCGCACGAAGCGCTCATCCAGCGTGGGGGGCGCGACGATGCGCTTGATCGCGACGAGATTTTCGAAGCCGCCAACGCCGAAGGACTTCGCGCGGAAGATCTCGCCCATACCACCGACCGCGATGCGGTCGATGAGGTAATACTTGCCAAACACCTCGATGTTCAACGGAGGGGGCCCGTCTACAGCTTCGGCGATCGGCATGTCGGCGTAGATCATTTCCATGCGGGGCTCAGGGGCACGACGGATTTGTTGCGGGGCTCAGAGGATCCAGAGACGCGTAATGTCGCATAAAGTGTGCGTCCTGTCTACTCCGTCGCGGGATGCGACGCGCGCCGCTACCGTACTCATGCTCGTCCGGATCGTCGCTACTCCAACTCCGAGCGGTGAATCTCCCACGTGGCCTTGGCACTGCCAACAGTATCGAAAATCGACACGGCGAGCGTCGGGTCTGCGAGCGTGGTGTCCACCTCCACGCCGATGAACGCATCGGAGCCGTAGCAGGAGCGGATCTCGCTGTCGTTGGGGCAGCTCCCGGTGCTCCCGCGCGCGAGCGGGGAGGACGTCAGCTCGGGGACGTCGTAGCCTACGCCGGGGACGAGCCGCAGCTCAGAGTGGTGCACGTCGCCCGACAAGAAGACCACGCCTGGGATGGTCGCGATCGCGCTCATCAGCCGCGCTTGAGCGGTGGGCCACTCCGCCCAGGAATCGCCCGTGCCTTGCGCCGTGAACTGGCTGCCGCTGACGAGGAACTTGAACGTGGCCGTGCTCGCGGAGAGCGCGGAGTAGAGCCACGCCTCTTGGGCGTCCCCGAGCACCGAGTCGTCGAGGCCTCGGTAATAGCGGTCGTCGAGCAGGAAGAATTCGATGGGTCCATAGCGGTGCGTCGAGAAGATGCCGGGGATGTCCGCCGTGCCGTAGCTGGGGTTGGCGGTGTACTCTTGAAAGACGCGCAGCGCGTCCTCTTTGCCGGGGGCGGTGCCGTCCAGATCGTTGCCCGCGTAGTCGTGGTCGTCCCACACTGACAGGATGGAGGCGAGGTGCAGAACGTCGCGGCGCAGCGCGAGGTTGTAGGCGTGGCGGTAATACTGGCGTTGGGCATCCCGATCCGCGGTGTTGCCGTAGTGGTTGTCGCCGACGAACAAGAACACGTCGGGGTCCCATGCGGCGATGGCGCCGAAGACCGGCTCGTCGTCGTTCAGCGCGCAGGAGCCGAAGCCGAACCGGACGCGCGCGGGTGCGTCGGGCGCCGGCGCGGTGGTCAACGACCACGGACCGTAGCGTACGCCTTCGATCTCGAGGTCGTACCAGTAGGTGGTCTCGGGCGCGAGGCCTTGTACGTGTACGACGTCGGTGAAGTCGTGCTCCACCAAAGGGTAGCCGTAGTGGGTGACCGGCGCGGTCTGCAGCGCCGACTCGGAGTCCGCGACCCGCAGCGCCACAAGTCGGGTGGCGTCTGCGCGGTACCAGATGCGTGCAGCGTCTGCGTCTACCGCGCCGAGCATCGGTCCGAGGGTGAGCGGCGCGTCCCACGGGGTCACGCACGGCAGGGACAGCCCGGAGGTCCAGGTTTTGTCCTCGCCGGCTTCGCTGCCAATCTTGACGGTGAGCCCGTCGGCGCAGACCGCCGGCGCACCGTCCAAGGTCATGCCGAACGCGATCGGGCTCCATTGGTCGGCCCCGTCGAGGGTGTGCACGGTGAGGCGGTCAATCGACGCGCGCGGCAGCGACGCGCCCTCTACGGTCAGAACGTCGATGTTCCCGGCCTCAAAGTTGTCCCAATCCGCGATGTCGGCCGACCAGCAATCCGTCGCGGAAGCGCAGACCTCCGCCGGTGAATCGGACCCCGCGTAGGTGGACGTGCCGGTGCGCAACACGAACTGCAGGGTTTGTACGACCTCAGTCGCTGCAGGGAGCCCCGGGTCTTGGCATCCGGCGCCATCGTTGGGCACGCCGTTGTCGGCGACGCCGTCGCAGTCTTGGTCGAGGCCGTCACAGATCTCGATCGCGCCTGGAAACACGCTGGCGTCGGCATCGTCGCAGTCTACCGCTTCGGCGGCGCCGTCCCCGTCGGCGTCTACCGGCGGGGCGGGGTCCGTATCGCCGGTGGTGCCGTCGGCGCTGTCGTTAGCGCCTGCGGACTTGACCGTTCGCCCCTCGAAGGGGGCGGAGCAGGCGAGGAGGACGGCGGGGAGCAGCAGCGTGGCAGGGAGGGGGAGCAATGGCATAGGGGCGGTCAGCTAACACGAGCTCCGCTAGTCCCTGACGCCTACATCGCCACCTTACGGAAGCTGCGCGCGCTGACCGCGATGAGCACGATGCTCATCAGCACCAGCGCCAGCACGTGCGGCAGCATCTGCATGAACCCGGCCTCCCGCAGCACCACTCCGCGCATGATCGCCACCATGTGGGTCGCGGGCAAGCACTGGCCGATGATCTGCAGCACGCGCGGCAGTCCGGCGAAAGGGAACACGTAGCCAGACAGAAAGATCGACGGCAGCACGATCAATTGCGAGACTTGGAACGCCTCTTGTTGGGTCGCAGCCCGGCTGGAGACGAACAGCGCCAGCGCCAACAGCGCGAACAAGTAGATGGTCGCGATCACGAACAAGAACGGTACGCTGCCCCGGATGACGACGCCAAATACAAAGCGCATGATCGTGAGGATCAACGCCATTTGTCCCAGTCCAAAGAACAGGTACGGTGCCAGTTTGCCAAGGATCAATGCCAAAGGATCGATCGGCGTCACCAGTAGCTGCTCGAGGGTGCCTCGCTCCCGTTCCCGTACGATCGCCGAGGATGCGAGCGCGATCGCGGCCATCTGCAAAAGGATGGCGACCAAGCCGGGGATGATGAAGTTGGCGGTGCGTCCGTCCGGGTTGAACAGGATGATCGGGTGCGCGGAGAGCGGCGGCGCGCGGTTGGACACCACCCGGACCGCGCTCAGGTTCCGCTGCGCGACCAAGCCGTTCACCGCGGCGAGAGCTTGCGCGCTGGCGGTGGAGTCAGAGCCATCGATGAGCACGAGCAGATCGGCGCCCGAGCCTTTGGCGACCGCGTCGTGGAAGTCGGGCGGGATCACGATGCCGACGCGGGCGGTGCCGGTGGCGAGCTCGTCGCGGGCCACGTGGGAGTCCGAGGTGATCGCGGTGACCTCGAGGGTGCCGGTGGCGCGCAGTCCGTCGATGATCTCGCGGCTCGCGGTGGAGCGATCCTGGTCCACGACGACCGTTGGCAGGTTGCGCACGGTGGTGTCGAGGGAGCCGAACAGCGCGAGCTGAAACACCGGCATGATCACCGCGAACCGCAGCGTGCCGCGATCCCGGGTCATGTGGAGGAATTCCTTGCGGAAGATCGAGACGAATGAGTTCCAGAACATCAGCGCTCTCCGGCTTTCAGGGCGGCTTCTTCACGTTCGCGGGCGGCGTTGCGGGTCAGCGCCACGAATACATCTTCGAGGGATGCCGGGATGGGCGCGACCAAGGCGTTGGCAAACCCCGCTTCTGCCAAGCTCCGAACCAGCGCCGCGTCTCCAAGGGTATCGTCGAGCACCGCGTGCACCGACTGCCCGAAGATCGTGGCGTTGTCGCAATACGGTTGATCGACGAGGAACGCCATCGCCCGCGCCGGGATGCCCGCGGTGATCTCCACCCTGCGCGTGCCGGGGAGGTTTACGCTTGGGAGCGTCTTCAGCATCTCGGGCGTGCCGCTGACCAACATTTTGGACAGGTACAAGTACCCAACCTCGCCGCAACGCTCCGCTTCGTCCATGTAGTGGGTGGTGACGAGCAGGGTGACTCCCTCGGCGGCGAGCTGAAAAAGCAGATCCCAGAGCTCGCGGCGCGCGACCGGGTCAATGCCCGCGGTGGGCTCGTCGAGGAAGATCACGCGGGGCTCGTGCATCAGCGCTGCGCCCAAGGCGAGGCGCTGCTTCCAACCGCCCGAGAGCAAGCCGGCGCGCCGTTGCAAGTACGGCCCGATGTGGGTCAGCTCCACCGCGGCCTTGATGCGCTCGCGGAGGCGGGCGCCGGAGAGTCCGTACACACGTGCGTAGAAGTCGAGGTTTTCTTGCACCGTCAAGTCTTCGTACAACGCGAACTTCTGGCTCATGTAGCCGATCTGGCGACGGATGGCTTCGCCCTTGGTCGCGACGTCGAGTCCCATGACCCGCGCTGTGCCGGTGGTCGGCGCGAGTAAGCCGCACAGGATGCGGATCAACGTGGACTTGCCCGATCCGTTGGGGCCCAACAACCCGTAGACCGTGCCCTTGCGCACCTGAAGGTTCACCTCGTGTAACGCCGTGAAGTCTCCGAAGCGCCGCGTGAGGTTGTTCACCTCGATGACCAAGTCGGAGTCGTTGCCGGAGGTGCTATCCGTGATCGGCGTGCTCACTTGGGCACAGAGATGAACGCGGCCATGCCGGCACGCAGGGTATCTGCACCTTCTAAGAGCGTGATGCGGGTTCCGAATACCTCGTCGGCGCGCTCGTCGGCGGTCTGGAGGTTGCGCGGTGAGAATTCTCCCACGCTGTTCACGTGCTCGACGCGCCCAGCGAACGTGCGACCGGGAAAGGAATCGACGCTGACCGGCACGGTCGCCCCGACCGCCACGTGTCCAAGCTGCGTCTCGGGCACGTAGATGCGCACGTAGAGCTGGTCATCTTCGACCAGCGTCGCCGCCGTTGCGTTGGGCGGCAGGATGTCTCCCGGGCGCACCGGGATCGATTCAATTCGACCTGCGCGCGCTGCCTTGACGGTCAGCTCGTTGAGCGCCACCTGCACTTGTTCTAGCTTCGCGTTGGCGACCGCGAGTTGGGCGCGGGCGGCGTCGATGTCTTCGATCACCGCGCCGTTGTGCAGCTCTTCGAGCTGATGGCGTGCGGTAGCGAGCGCCGCGTCGGCCGCGTCTCGGGCCGCGTTGGCGCCGTCCAAGTCCGACTGCGGCGCGGCTCCTGCGTCAAAGAGCGACTGGGCCCGCTTTGCGCGCGTCGTCGCTTCGGTGAGCGCGACCTCAGCTCCTTGTACGCGGGAGCGAGCTGCAGCGATCTGTTCGCGTCGAACGCCCTTCTCTAACTTGCGCAGCGCCGCGTCGGCAAGATCGACCTGGCCTTGGGCGCTGTGCTGCTGCGCCTCCAAATCCCCAGTTTCAAAAACGGCCAACGCTTGTCCCGCGGTGACGACATCGCCTTCGGCGACAAGGATGCTGGCCACGCGCCCGCCCTGGTGGGACCCGAGGGAGACGGCATGCGCCTCGATGGTTCCGCTCCATTGATAGGGTCGGAGCGAAAGCCAATGTTGGTATCCGAAATAGCTGGCTACACCGCCAGCAAGTACGAGAAGGGGGAGAATGCGACGGATCATGAGATCTCCGGACTCGGCATTTTTCCGAGCACAACTGGATTTGGAAGAGGAGAAGCGCCAGCCCAGAACAGGCCTACCAGACCGGCGACAAAGCGGTCGGCGGGCATGGCGTGCTGTTCTTGCGCGGGGACCAGCACTTCAAGGAAGACGAAGTTGAGCAAGCTGCCGACGAACGCGCGGGCGAGCACCTGCGGGTCATGGTGACGCATGCGCCCTAAGGCGATCTCAGCCTCGAAGTAGCTGGTCAGTTTGCGAATGCGCTGCAGCGCGGGGTGAGGGGCGGCCGGGTTGCAGGCGCTGCTGTCGGGGTTCGACCAGCGCATCATCATCAACGGCGCCACGCGACGGAAGTACGCGACCATCTCCTTGGCGAGCTCGGTCAGGGTGTCCAAGACCTCGCCGTGCCCGACGCGCTCCCCAAGCGTGGCGAGCCACTCCGGATCGGCGCCGTCGATGTCCATCGCGACGCGGAACAGCTCGAACTTGGTTGGAAATCGCTTGAAGATCGACCCTTCAGCGACACCCGCACGGCGCGCTACATCCGCGGTCGTGGCGCGAATGCCGCGCTCGAGGAACACCTCACGAGCGGCGTCGAGCACCTGTGCGTCTGAGATGCGGGCGGGCCTGCTCATATTTGAGTGGGTACTCACTTATTCGCGTGCCGTCGAGCCGCAGCACGCGCGAAACGCGCTGCTGGGCTTGTATTCGTGGGGCCCGCTACCGGACGCGCTGCGTCTCGCGGCGTCGGGCTGCGGTGGTAAGAAGGGCGACCGCGACACCAAGCAGCCCGGCGGCGGAAGCAGGGGCTGGGCGGGAGGCGCAGCCACAACCCGTGCTCGATGCGTCGCCGCTGGAATCTGGAGCGCTGTCGGTGTCGGCGCTGGCTGCTGGCGCTTGGGACGCGACGAAGGTCTGCGTGGCGCAGCGCAGTCCCTGACACACGGGGGCTTGTACGCAGAGGGCCACGTCATAGCTGCCCGCTGATGCGTAGGTGTAGGACGCAGCGGAGCCGGTCAGCACGCTGGATCCGAGCTCCGGCTCGCTGAAGGTCCACGTGCCGTCGAGCGCTACTGCGTCCGCAGGATCGGTGATCCTACAGTCCACGCTCAACGCATCGTCCTCGCTTGGGTCACAGCGAAAATCGAGTCCGTAGGGCGCGCCGTAGATCGCCGCGAGGCCGTCGATGTCGTCGGTCCCAAGCGTGCTGGCTTGGGTGTCGCACGTTTGCATCGCCCAATACATCGTCGCATCGCGGGCGTCTGGATCGGCGCACGGTTGCCCTTCCGCACAGGACGCAGCGAGGCCCAGGACTCTCCCAAACGCCACGGTCAGAAAGCCCTGCAGCGACACCCGATCCGTGCACGCTCCGGCGTTGATCGCCGAGTCCGAGATCCAGTAGGGACCCTCATTGACGACGATCTCGGCCGGAGGCGCGGCTTCGAAGGTCTGGTTGTTGGATACGACTGGCGCTCCGGAGCCGGCGCCCAGCACCTGCTCGGACAGCACGCCGTCCGGCAAGGTGTCATTGGGATCTCCGAAGAGCACGGCCACGCCCCCAGCCGCGAACCAATCCTGCGCGTCGGCATCCTCGACCGCGACGACGCTGAAGGTGCAGGGAGCCGCTGCAGTCCACGCAGCGGCGGCGCTGTCGACGGCGTGCTGGAGCTCTTCGTGGCTGAGCCCTTCTACCTGTCCGGTCCAGTGCACCTCGATGGGGAGTCGCTCGGGGGGCCATGCGTAGCCGGACAGCGTGTACGCGGAGGCGACGGATGCGATTAGTAGGAGTGTCATGGAATATGCTCTAACGAGACACGCCCGGTCCCGTTAGGGTTCGGTGGCACCCTCTACAGGGGCTGCCGTCCCCTTCACAAATCCCCAGTAGCCCTGCTCTTTCAGGCGCGCGACCTGCTCGGGGGTCATCGCCTCTTGCACGCCGCCCTTCCCCGCCGCGACGCGCTGCTCGAGCGTCTCCAGCAGCGGCTTGAGCAGACGAGCGACGGTCTCGGGCTGTTCCACAGCGATGTTGGTAAGCTCTCCGGGGTCACTCTTGGTGTCATAGAGCTCCAAGTACACGAGCTCCAACGGCGTTGGCGCTGCCGTTTGCCCGGGCGCTGGGGTCACCGTCGTGCAGTCGGGCGTGGGCAGGTCGGTGAGCGACTGCGTGGCGATGACGCTCGCGAGGCTGACTGCGCGCGAGCTGGTGGTGTCGAGGGGATACCAGTCGCGTGTGCCGGCCAAGCTGTCGCGCAGGATCAGCTTGTAATCGCCGTCTCGCCAGCTGATGTGGCAGGTGTCCGAAAGCGAGAACACGGGCCTCGCGACGTAGCCCCCGTCTGCCTCTCCCGCGAGCGTCGGCAGTGGGCGACCGGCCATCAAAATGTCTACCGGCACATCGGCGGCCGCGAGCAACGTCGGCGCGATGTCTACGGTTTGCACCACCGTGTCGATGGTCGTCCCCGGGTTGGAGCGTCGCGGATCAACGACCAGTAGAGGGACGCGAATCGTAGAGTCGTAGAGCAGCCCATGGTCCGCGACGGCGTGCTCGAAAAAGTCGTTGCCGTGGTCGGAGGTGATCACCACGACGGTGTTGTCCTCAAGACCCGCCTCTTTCAGCGCGGTCATCATCGCCCCGAGCCGTGTATCGTACTTGGATACCATCAAATCGTAGTGGGTCTTGATCGCTGCCTGCGCCGCCTCGGGCGACATCATCTGCATTAACAGACTATAGACCTGCCGATACGAGTTGTTTTGCTGCCAGAGTGAAGCAATTGCCAGTGGGTCGCCCTCGGGAAATTCAGTAAACACCCGGGGGCGATCGAGATCCACCTCGTGCACATAGGCAAAAAATGGAGCGTTATGCGTTGATTTCAGGAAGTCTACCACCTGATAGGTCGGCGGTTCGCCATCGGTGGACAGCGGGTTCGGCCTGGGCGGGGGGCCCTGCCATGCGCGGTCGAAGTGCTTGGCGTTGCCCATCTCGTTTCCGATAGTGACCCCCCAAAACACCTCGGAGTGGTAGCCGTAGTAGCCAAGGATCTCGGGAATGTCTCGCGCTCCCTTGGCGCGCCACTGGACGGATGCCTCTGTTCCAGCAGTGGGTACGGGAAGTTGGCCCGTCAGCAGCACATGAATGGACGGACCCGTCCAGCCGGAGTGGGCGAACGCGCGGGTGAACTTCACCCCTCGTGCGGCGATCGCATCAAAGTTGGGCGTGTTGGAGACGCCGTTGTTTTGCACGCTCACGTGGTCCCAAGACCAAGTATCTACGTCGATCAACAGGATGTTGGGCCGACCTTGAAGCTTGGACACGACCGCGGCCGGTCGTACGCCCGATGCTAGCAACGCCGTCACCAACAGTCCACACGCCGCGAGGGCTGAGAATCCAAGCGCTGCGCGGTCTGCGTTCACGCGCCGTGAATATAGGATGTACGAGGCCCCGTCAATTCGAGAAGCGTAGTTAGCGCATCGGCTTACAAGAGTAGGAAACCGCGCGGCGCAGGCCGTTCAACTACCTCGGTAGGTGGAGTAGCTAAAAGGGCTTAGGAGCAGCGGGATGTGGTAATGCACGGTGGGCTCTTCAACGCGAAACACGACTTCTGCGTAGGGGTAGAACGCGCGCGTGCCCTGAGATTCAAAGTACCCATCGAGGGCAAAGCGGATGCGGTAGGTGGCGGCGGTGAGGCTGCCTTCCGGCAGCAAATCGCGCACGCGTCCGTCGCTGTCGGTGATCCCTTGCCCCACAGGCTCGAAGCCCGATGCGGTCGCACGCTCCAGGGTGACCGGGATGCCCGCTGCGGGGCGGCCGCGCGCGGTGTCGAGCACATGGGTGGTGAGCGGGCTCATGCGGTCAGCTTCTCCAGGCGAATACGGGTGATGCGGGTTTGCTCCCCGGCGGCGATGCGCAGCTCGAACGCGGGCTCGTTGTCCATGCGTGCGTTCAGGCGCGCGAGCATTTGCGTCGCGGTGAGGCCGCTGGCGCAGACGATCAGCAGGTAGCCGTAGCGTTCTTCATAGGCGCGGTTGCCGGCGGCGAGCGCTTGAATGGTGTTTTCGTCCGCGGTGGCCATGCCGGCCTGCTCGCCTGCGGCCCAGTCTGCGGTCGTGCCGAACTTCTGGCGTAGCGCCTCGACATCTGCTCCGATGCGCGGGTGATGCGTGAACGCGGTGAGCCAGTCGCCGTCGCCTAACCGCCACCAGATGCGCTCCGCCTCGCCAAAGAGATGGGTGCGACTCGTGAACGGGCGCGCCGCGACCATCTGCTCCGCCCAGCGTTGTGCGCCGCAGCAGCGCAGCAGCGCTGCCGTCGCCGCCTCGGGGCTCATGCCGTTCAACAGCGTCAGCAGGGGATCGGTGCTCTCGGGCGCGCGTTCGGTGGGGTGCCCGAAGGCGCGCAGCCGGGCGACGCCGCCGTCGGAGAGCGTGGTGAGCCGAAGGTGCGTCCACGGTCCAGGGTGCGGGACGACGTAGCGGTGCTCGCGGTCAGGGCCGAGGGGCACGTCCGGCAGCACCGGCTGCCAGTCGGCGTCGTGCGTCAGCATGTACGCGGGCGCGTTCGGCCAGTAGAGGCCTTCGACGCGCGCGCCAGTCGGGTAGTTGCCTTTGAAGTGACAGGTGTCGAGCAGGATCTCTTCGATGACGCCGGCTTGGCCCAAGGCCAGCACGACCCAGTCCTGCCTCGGCGTGGGGCTGCGCTTGGTCTCCCAGCCGAGGCCCATGTGGGCGGGACGACCCGGGGCGATGAGGTTGTCCATCTTGGAGAAGAAGCTGTCGGAGCAGGCGAGGGCCTTGCCGCCGCGGGCGAGGCTCGCGAGGTCCACGCGCGCTCGCGAGCCCGCGCCGGTCGCGGTGTCCGAGGTGGACGCTGCGGGGCGAGGGGTCCCGTGGACCCGCAACCTCGCGATGCCTCCGGCGGGGAAGGTCATGCAGAGCCGCACGTGGGTAGCGCCTTTGAAGGGGCGCAGCGCGAAGACGTTGTGGCCGCCGCGCTCGAGGGACACATCGTCGAGCACCGGCGTCCAAGCAGCGTTGTCCCGGAGCCACTCTCCGGAGGCGTCGGCGGGGGCGGTCACCGCGTCTACCGTCGCAAAAGGCGGCGCGTTGCCGAGAAAGTGGCGGGTGTCGATGTCGACGCCGACGAGATCGCCGGGCACACCGAGCCGGATGATGCACCAGTCAAGGCCGGGGCTACGTCGCCTTCTGGGCTCCCAGCCGTCCATCCACTTGCCGCGCTCGGTGTAGGCGTCCGCGTCCCACACCGGCTCGTGCGGGTGGAGCAGGTTTTCCATCCCGGCGAAAAACTCGTCGGAGCAGAGCAGCGCAACGCCGCCGAGCAAGGAGCTGGCAAGGTCAGGCAGGCCGCGGAAGACGGCGGTGGCAGCGGGTGCGGAAGGCGTGGTCATGAGCGCTCCAATGCGAAACGGGGGCTGCGCAGCGGCCTACCGGACGGCCGACCGACGATGACGCCGTCGTCTACGACGGGAACGCCGCGCAAATAGGTGTGGCGTACACGACCGCAGAGTTTCCGGCCGTGCCACGGAGAGATCGCGTTGCGATGGGCGAGGGCGTGCACATCCACCGTCCATGTCGCGTCGGGCGCGAACACGACGATGTCTGCGGGCCCGCCGACGCGAAGCGTGCCGTGGGGGAGACCGGCGAGCCGAGCCGGTCCGGCGGTCATCCAGCGGGACAAGGTGCTGAGCGGAACACCGCGGCGTCTGGCTTCGGTCCAAACGCTCGACAGACCAAGCTGCAGCGAGGCGATTCCCCCCCAGGCATCCAGAAAGTTGCCGGTGTCCAAACGCTTCAGCGAGGGGACGCACGGACTGTGGTCGGTGACCACCACGTCCAGCGTGCCGTCGGCGAGCGCCGCCCACAGGGCTTCTCGGTTGGCCGCAGGACGGATCGGCGGTGCGCACTTGAACGCGGTCTCGCCGCGCGGCACCTCTTCGGCCGTCAAGCACAGGTAGTGCGGGCAGGTCTCCGCGGTGAGCGGCAGACCTTCAGCCTTGGCGGCGCGTACGTGCTGCAGCGCGCCGGCGCTAGACAAGTGCACGATGTGCGCGGGGCAGCGCGTCTCCCGCACGAGGTCTACGATCATCGCGACCGCGGCGTCCTCCCATTCTGGAGGGCGGCTGTGGAGGTAGGTCAGGTACTCCGCGGGATCTCCCTCGCTGACGGTGCGTAGCGGCAACTCCAGCTCGGCGTGCACCAGCAGCGGAACCCCGGCGGCGCGCAGCACGGGCATCGCCTCACGCAGCTCGGCGGCGCCTACGTTGGGGAACTCGTCGATCCCGGACGGACACAGAAAACATTTGAAGCCGCGCGCGCCTGCCCGCGCCATCGGGGCCAGCTCCTGCGTGTTTCCGGGGATGACGCCACCCCAAAATCCAGCGTCAATCCAAAGATTGCCCGATGTCGCTGCGATTTTGGCTTCGAGCGCGGCCAGCGTCGTCGTGACCGGGATGGAGTTGAGCGGCATGTCGACCAGCGCGACCACCCCGCCGAGCGCTGCTGCCCGCGTGGCCGTCTCCCAGCCCTCCCATTCGGTGCGCCCCGGCTCGTTCACATGCACGTGGCTATCGACAATTCCGGGCATTACCACGTCGTCCCCGACGTCCCGGATCGCGACCCCGGCGGGCGCCGCGTCGGCGGGCAGCATCGCCGATACCGTGCCTTCCTGCATCACGACCGTGCCTGGAGCTAGACCGTCTGGGGTCAGGAGTCGGGTGGTGCGAATTGCGGTCGCTTCCATACAGGCCTCGTTGCGGTCGGTGGCCCCGCGGTGTGGGGAACCCGGCATATCGTGGTAGCGCGCATATCGTGGTAGGTTCTCCGCGCGCACATGAGATGTCCTTGCCCTCCTGGATGACTGACCCTTGGCTGACTGACTGGTTGCACCTTCTGGCTCGGTGGTTCCACTTGATCGTGGGCGCCGGCTGGATTGGAACCAGCTTTTACTTCAACTGGCTCAACAACAACGTCCGGCCCGTCGATGACCCTACGGGTCGTCTCGCGGGCTCGGTGTGGTCCATCCACGGGGGCGCCTTTTATCAGGTCAGCAAGTACAAAGGCGCGCCCGAGAAGCTCCCTGAGACGCTGCACTGGTTCAAGTACGAGGCCTACCTGACCTGGTTGTCGGGCGTGACGCTGCTGCTTCTGGTGTATTGGCTGCAAGCGGGCGTGATGATGCTGCCGGCGGGGAGCCCGCTCTCTCCGGCGGCCGGTGCCGGCGTTGGGGTCGGAGCGTTGGTGGTCGGTTGGTTGGTCTATGACGGCCTGTGCCGCACGCCGTTGGTGAAGCACCCGCGGGCGCTGGGGGCCCTCGGGCTCGCGCTGCTGTCGGGCGCCGCCTGGGGGCTCACGCAGGTGTTCACCGCCCGAGCGGCGTGGATGCACCTCGGCGCGATGATGGGAACGATGATGGCGCTCAACGTCTTCTTCGTGATCATCCCCGGACAACGGGCGATGGTCGACGCGATGATCGCGGGTAAGGAGCCTCCCGTGGAGCGAGGCAAGGCGGGCGCACTCCGGAGCTTGCACAACAATTACTTTACGCTGCCTGTGCTTTTTGTGATGGTGAGCAATCACTTCCCTTTCGCGTACGGGAACGTCGCGCCGTGGGCGGTGCTCATGGCGATCGTTTTGATTGGGGCAGGGGTTCGGTATTGGTTGAACCTCCACGATCAGGGGTCTTACAACACTTGGATCCTGCCGGTAGCTGCCTTAGCGATGTTCGCGCTCGCGTTCGTGGTGCACGGTCCCAAGCCGGCCGAGTCAGGAGCCGCGCAGCTCGCGGTACCCACCGACACCGAGCTGGAGGCGATCATCGCCAACCGATGCTCGCCGTGCCACGCCGAAGCCCCCACGTGGCCGGGCATCGCCGCGCCGCCGAAGGGGCTGGTCCTCAAGACTGCTGCGAGCGTGCGCGCGAACAAGGACAAAGTCTACGCGCAGGCGATCGCTGCGCCGGTCATGCCGCTCGGCAATTTGACCCAAATGACCGACGCCGAGCGTGCTGCGCTTGGCCGCTGGCTCGCCGCTGGAGACCCGGAATGACCTTGCTCCCTCCTCTGGATGTGCCCGCCTATGGCGCGTTCATCCCCGATACGCTTCGGGATGCGCTGTGGCGCGTTTCCGAGCCTGTTGCGTCCGTCCCCGGGCTGCGAGTCGCTGCGGGCTTACGGGCCACGCACCCGGCGATTGAGACCGACGAAGCGCTCGGCGTAGTCGTCGCTGTGTACCGAGCCGTCCGTGCGGACCTCAATCGCGTGCTTGAGCGCCGCGTTCAGGATCGTGCGTTCGTAGATGCGCGGACCGCCGCGCTGCGCCCAGAGAACGTAGGTCGAAGCGTGGCGGATCCGGAATACCGGTCGGTGGTCGGGGAGCGTGACGCGGCCGGCAGGGTGGTGGTGGGTCCTACGGGCTTGGCTGCGCCGGTGATGGACGCCGTCGACGTCCCCGAGTTCCTACGCGGCGAGCAGATCACCCTGTTTGGTCCTCCCGACTCGCCCCGTATGAGCATCAACGCGATGAACGCGGTTCACCGTCGTCGTCCCGATGAGCCGGCGATCGTCGCGGAGCTGGTCGAGGCCTCCGGTCAAGTTCCTCGCTGGGGAGCGGACGACGAAGACAGCCAGACCCCGATCATGCACAGCTTTCTGCGCGCGACTGAGAACCTGATGGGATGCTACGATCGGACGTTGTCGTGGACCGACCCCGCGCGAGGACGGACCTACAACCTCGCAGATAGCGGCTTGAGCTTGCCGATCAAGCGAATCCCTGGGCTGGCGCTCCCGGACGGCAGTCACTTGGTGGAAGGCCAGCCGTTGCCGCTGCACCTGTTCGACTATGTCAGCCATGTCTGGCACAACCGGTCGCGGCCTCGGGCGCTGGTGTTCTACGTGCCGAAGCTAGAGAATGAGGAAGAGGCTGCCTATGTTCGGTTGCTGGTGGAAGCGACGGATCGTGCCGTGCGTGCCGCTGATCCGGGATGTGCGCCGGGATGTGTGCAGTTTCTCGTAGTCTTCGAAAATCCCCGTGCGATCTTCCGCATCCGCGAGATCGCGGCTGCGCTGGGGCCGCATTTCTTGGGCGGAAGTCTGGGTTGGCACGACTTTCTCGCCTCCGCGGCGCGGCTGTTCAAGCATGATCCGAACTACCGCATCCCGGTAAAAGCCGACCCCGACATCGTCATCAACCACATCAAGGAGTCGCACCTGATCTTGGCGCGCGCCTTGGGTCCGATCGGCGCGCTCAAGCTGGGCGGGATGTACGGCGTGCTTTTCGAGGAGGGCAACGCGGCCTCTTACCAGGTCTGCATGGTCGGCTACATCCGCGACGTCGTGGTGCAGATGAAGCGTGGCCTCGACGGTTTTTGGGTAGCGCACCCGGATTTCGTGCGTCTTGGGATTGCGTTGGTGGAGGCCTGGCGCCGATACGCGCGCGACCCCAACGACGGGTCACTCGCCGCGCTCGTGACCGCGCTGGTGCCCGATCCTGTGGAGCAGGAACCATTGCTGCGCTTTGTGTACGGCGAAGACGTCCCCGGACTCGACGAGAGCGACCCGCGCTACGCGCGTGCGGTGCTCGCCGCGACGCTTCCCGTCTCGCCGGTCATCGCCAACGATGATCCCGAAGAGGTCCGATACAACGTATTTCAAGCGCTGCAGTACCTCGCGGACTGGCTGTTGGGCAACGGATGTGTGGCTTTGCCCGCGACGCTCCGCAACGCACGCGGCCAGAAGGTGTTTGTGCGCATCATGGACGATCTGGCGACCACCGAGCGCTCGCGCTGGGAGCTGTGGCACGAGATCACCCACGGGCGCGTTTCGGTCGCGTTGTTTGAGCAGATTCTCGCTGAAGAAGTCACGTTCTTGCGCTCGAACGGAGAGGACGCCACCCGTCGCGTTCAGGTGCGCTGGGAAGGCGAGGCGGCGCTGTGGTACCCGATCGCGGTCAAGCTGCTACGACAGCTTGTCTTGACCAAAGAACCACCGGAGTTTGTTCCCGAGCTGCTGCTTCCTTTCACGTTCCCCATGGTGCGCGAGGCGGCAGACCCCTGGTCCGCGGCGCGGATGCTTTGCCCCGGACGATACGTCGAGGGCGGATAGCGGAACGGCGGGCGGGTTCCGATTAACGGCGGGCGCGTTCTGATTAGTGGCTTGCGTGGGGCGGGTGCAGAATTCGCTCCCCCCAGGCCAAGAGCACAGTGCTGAGCAAGAACGTCAGGTGAATGAGCACCTGCCACTTGACGTGCTCACTGTCCATCTCCTCGATGTTGATGAAGCTTTTGAGCAGGTGGATGCCCGAAACGCCGACCAGAGATGACGCGAGCTTGATCTTCAGCGTGGCCGAGTTGGTCTTGTCCAGCCATTCTGGCCGGTCGGGGTGCGAGTCGATGTCGATCCGGCTCACAAACAGCGAATAGCCGCCCAGCACCACCATAAAGATCAGGTTCGACACCATGGTGACGTCCACGAGTCCGAGCACGCCGAGCAGCAGCGCCTCCTCGGAGAGATGTCCGATGTCCTTCGTGAGGTGGACGAGTTCGGCGAGGAACTTGTAGCAATACAACGCAGAGGCCACGGTTAGGCCCAGAAACATCGGCGCTTGAATCCACCGGCTGGCGAACAGCACCTGCTCCATCCGGGTTTGGATAAAACCCTCCTGGCGAAGCTGAGAACGGTTTGTATCTTGATTTTCCATTTGGAAGCTCGCTTTCGGAGAGGATTGCTGACGTGGTTGTCGGCGGGCTGAGCGGCGTATCGAACGGTCGACCTTCGGGCAAATCGTTTCGTCGCTCTCCGCCCTTCCGCGATACCTTCCTGCGGATTTTTTGAGGAGCGACATGCAGTGGTTCGTCATGAAGAACGGCCAACAGAGCGGCCCGTACACCGTGGAGCAGCTCCGCGAGAAGTTGGGTATGTTGGAGTTGGCCTCTACGGACCACGTCTGGCGGGAGGGGATGGCGGGTTGGTTGCCGATCTCCGCGGCGCTCGCCACCACTCCCCCACCGATGCCCCCGGCGATGCCGCCGCCCCCACTACCGGGGGGACAGGCGCCGCCGCGTCCTGCTTCCGCGGCGAAGTCCCACGCGCTCTATGTGGTCCTCGCTCTGTTTATTGGTAGCTTTGGTATACACAACTTCTACGTCGGGCGCTCCGGTCGGGGCATGGCTCAGATGCTGATCACCGTGTGCTCCTTCGGTTTTCTGGTGTGGGTGGTGTGGATCTGGAGCTTCATCGATGTGCTCACTGTCTCTACCGATGGGGACGGCGCGCCGCTTCGCTGAAAGACCCTCGGAATCTGGGGCGTGGGGACGGTGCGCGCCGACTACGGCTCGATCAGCACCTTCACTGCGCCGGGCGCTGCTGCGCGCTCGAGGGCCTGCAGCCCGTCGCGTAGCGCGTAGCGTGCGGTGATCAGCGGGCGCGGGTCTATCGCTCCCGACGCGAGCAAGCGCAGCGCGGGCTCGAAGGGCCCGCAACGCGAGCCCACCACGGTCAGCTCGTCGATCACCCAGCGGTTGGGCTCAATGCGGCCTACATCGTGAACGGTGGTCTTCAGCACGAGCGTGCCTCTGGGACGCAGCAGCGAGCTTGCCAGACCGATGCCGTCCGGGTTCCCGGTGCAGTCCACGACGATGTCCGCGCCGACCTCGGCGCGTGCGTCGCTGAGCGCTACGCTTCGTATGCCTCCTGGCAAGAGCCGCAGAGTAGCCGGGTTGCGGCCGATCGCCGCTACGTCGGCGCCGGTCAGCGCCAAGACCCGGGCACACAGCTGGCCGAGCCGTCCGGTGCCGAGCACCAGCACACGCATGGAAGGACGCACCTGGACTTGCTCCAGAATTTCACAGGCGGCGGCGAGCGGCTCGACGAACACCGCGGCTTCGTCGGAGACCGAGTCCGGCACGCGATGCAAGTTCGCGGCGGGTAGCGAGAGGTGCTCGGCGAAAGCACCGTCTCGTCCAACGATACCGAGCACCGTGCGCGACGGGCAGTGGGTCGGTCTTCCGGCCGCGCACGTGGCGCAGACGCCACACGGGCAGTTGATGTCGCCGACTACGCGTTGACCGACGAGTCGCGCGTCTTCGCAGGATTCAACTTCGCCGATCCACTCATGTCCGAGCGTGCCCTCAAAGCCCATGTAGCCTTTGATCAGCTCCAGATCGGTCGCGCACACCCCGGCGAGCCGCACACGCACGTGCGCCTCTCCGAAGCGCGGCTCGGGGTTCTTTTGCACGAGCGATGGGCCGTCGGAACCAAGGTGCAAGGCGTTCATGGCTGCCGTGTAGCCCGCAGGTCCGCCGCGAGCGAGCCGCCCCAGAAGTGGCGGATGGTGACCGGTGCGGGTAGCAGGGGGCGTGCGTATTGCGATCGCGATCGATGGTCCCGCGTCGTCCGGTAAGGGCACGGTCGCCCGGTTCGTGGCGGCTCGGTTGGGATATCTCTACGTAGATACCGGCACGTTGTACCGCGGGGTTGGGCTGCGGCTGCTCCGAGCTGGGGAGGACCCTGCCGACGCGGTGGCCGCGGGACGGCGCGCCGAATCGCTGCGCTTTGGCTTTGATTGGCGCGACAGCTCGTTGCACGTGTCTATCGATGGGGAGGATGAAACACAGAATATTCGCGGCGAAGTCGTAGGTCGTGCGGCGAGCGCTGTAGCCGTACATCCCGGCGTCCGCGCCGCGTTGCTGCAGACCCAGCGCGATCTCGGCGCCCGCGGCGGCGTGGTGATGGACGGCAGAGACATCGGAACGGTCGTGCTCCCCAAGGCGCAGCTGAAGATCTATCTGGACGCTTCGCTCGATGAACGTGCGCGGCGACGTCACGCGGAGGCGCCTGGCGTGCCGCTGTCTGCGGTTCGTGCACAGCTCGCAGCCCGAGATGCGCAGGACTCAGGACGGGAGACCGCTCCGCTTCGCGTGGCGGATGACGCCGTTTATGTCGATACCACCGGTCGAAGCGTCGAGGAGATCGTGTCGCAGGTGATCGCGCTCGCTCGTGAGCGGGGCGCCTGAAAGTCGTGCTGCGATTTGCATAGTAGAGCACGCCGCTCCCTGATTTGAGCGCCCGGTTTGGCCTTGACAAAGCAGGCGCGCGGAATATGCGCGCCGGGCCGAGCAGATCGCTCTGTCAGGCACGGCATGATCGCAGCGAGGAGGCGATTGAGCTGAAGGCTCCCCCCAATCCCGGGGGGGGACCGGTATGAACCTTCCTCTTCGAACTTTCAATGTCCGGCTTCGGTGCCGGACTCAGGATCAATCTCTTACATGTCTATCGATCTCGATACCCCCCTCGACCAGATCAGCTCCGACGACTTCAAGAGCTTCTTCGACGAGTTCCTCAACGACAAGTCCATCCGCGAACAAAGCGTGGTCAAGGGCACGATCATCGAGATCGGCGATGAGTTGGTCACCGTGGACATCGGCTACAAGGCCGAAGGCTCCATCAAGAAGTCCGAGTTCATCAACGATCAGGGCGAGCTCACGGTCAAGGTCGGTGACGTCGTCGACGTCTACCTCGACCAGATGAGCGAAGAAGACGGCCTGCTCGAGCTCTCCAAGGAGAAGGCCGATCTCATGCGCGCATGGGACGAGATCTCCAAGGCCGTCGAGAAGGACGAGACCGTTAAGGGTGCGATCATCGGCCGCGTCAAGGGCGGCCTCGCCGTCGACATCGGCGTCAAGGCGTTCCTCCCCGGCTCGCAGGTCGATCTCCGTCCGGTCAAGAACCTCGACCGCCTCATCGGCGAGACCCACGAGTTCAAGATCATCAAGTTCAACAAGAAGCGCGGCAACATCGTGCTCTCTCGCCGCGTTCTCCTCGAGCGTGACCGCGAAGACAAGAAGAGCGAGACCCTCAAGTCCTTGAAGGTCAACGCGATCATGCTCGGCACGATCAAGAACATCACCGACTACGGCGCGTTCGTGGACCTCGGTGGCATCGACGGCTTGCTGCACATCACCGACATGTCTTACGGGCGCATCACGCACCCCAGCGAGATGTTCGAAGTCAGCCAGCAGATCGAAGTCAAGGTGCTCAAGTACGACGAAGACAGCCAGCGCGTCTCCCTCGGCTACAAGCAGATCCGTCCCGATCCTTGGGACGACGCCGAGTACAAGTACCCGGTCGGCGCGATCGTCCGCGGCAAGGTCGTCAGCATTGTCGACTACGGCGCGTTCGTCGAGCTGGAAGACGGCATCGAAGGCTTGGTCCACATCTCCGAGATGACCTGGAACAAGCGCCTCAAGAACCCCTCGAAGCTCGTCAACCAGGCGGACCTCGTCGAGGCCATGGTGCTCGGTATCGATCTCGAGAACCGTCGCATCTCCCTCGGTATGCGTCAGCTTGAAGCCAACCCCTGGAAGGCGATCAGCGACAAGTACCCGGTGGGCACGATCGTTCGCGGCAAGGTGCGCAACATCACCGACTTCGGCATCTTCATCGGCATCGAAGAAGGCATCGACGGCTTGGTGCACATCTCCGACATGAGCTGGGGCCAGCGCGTCCGTCACCCCTCCGAGCGCTTCAACAAGGGCGACGAGGTGGAGGCACGCGTGCTCAACGTAGACGTCGAGAACGAGCGGTTCAGCCTCTCGATCAAGGCGCTCTCCGAAGATCCGTGGTTGGGCGTCTCCGGTCGCTACTACCTCGGCCAGGTCATCGCTGGAAAGGTCGTCCACAAGGCCGACTTCGGCGTGTTCGTCGAGCTGGAAGATGGCATCGAAGGCCTCGTCCACTACAGCGAGCTCATCAACGGCGCTGGCGACTGGCAGTCGGCTTACCCCGACAACCAGGCGATCAACGCGGAGATCATCAACATCGACACCCACGACCGCAAGGTCAGCCTGTCGGAGCGTGGTGCGGTTGATCGCGCGGCTGGCGGCGACGTGAAGGAGATCCTGCGCAAGCAGGGCGACTCTTCTGCGCGCCTCGGCGACATCATGGGCGACCTCTCTCGCCGCATGCGCGACCGTTAGTCCAGGGCAACCGGGCCACTAAGGTGGCCTGCAGGCGCTCCGGAGGATTCGTCCTCCGGAGCGTTCTGCGTTTTGGGGTCTCAAGTGGAGGGCTTGGTCACCCGGGCTGCTCCTGCAACGCTCTGGCGGCAACGCCGCCGGCTGCTATTCCCAGCCGCGCTTGAGGTTGCGCGCGATCACCACGCGTTGCACCTGATTGGTGCCTTCGACGATCTGCATCACCTTCGCGTCACGCATCAGGCGTTCGATCGGGTATTCGCGGGTGTAGCCGTAGCCGCCGAGCACTTGAACGGCGTCGGTGGTCACCGCCATCGCGCAGTCGGTGGCCGCGCACTTGGCCATCGCGGCGGTGGGGGAGAAGGGGAGCTGGTTGTCCTTCAGCCACGCGGCTTTGTGGGTCAGCAGGCGCGCTTGCTCGATGCGCACCGCCATGTCGGCGAGCATGAACCCGACGCCCTGAAAGTCGATGATCGCCTGGTCGAACTGCTTGCGAGCCACGGCGTAGCGGCCGGCGCAGTCCATGGCCGACTGGGCGATCCCGAGCGCCGTCGCGGCGATGGTGATTCGGCCGGAGTCCAGCGCGCTCATCGCGACCGAGAATCCGATGCCCTCGGCGCCGATGCGGTTGCTCGCTGGGATGGTCGCGTTTTCAAGGATCATCTCTACCGTCGGTGATGCGCGCAGGCCCATCTTCTCTTCTTTCTTGCCGAACGAGAGCCCTGGGGTGTCGCCGGGGACGAGGAAGGCGCTGACGCCCTTCGGCCCGGGCCCGCCGGTGCGCGCCATCACCACGTAGATGTCGGCGTATCCGCCGTGCGTGATCCAGAACTTGGTGCCGTTCAGAACGTAGTTTTCGCCCTCGCGCACCGCGGTGGTGCGCAAGCTCGCGGCGTCGGATCCGCTGCCGGGCTCGGAGAGCGCGAAAGCTCCGAGCAGCTCGCCCGCGGCGAGGCCGGGCATCCAGCGCGCGCGTTGTTCGTCGTTGCCGAACTGGGCAAGGATGACCTGCGGCAAACCGCTCACCGCGACCGACACGGCGTAGGACGGCGCGACCTTCGCGATCTCCTCGATCACCAGCGCATATTCGACGTAGCCAAGGCCAAGCCCACCCCAGTCCTCGCTGGTCGGTACGCCGCAAAGGCCGGCTGCGCCGAGGCGTTGGAACTGGTCTTTGCGAAAGTGCTCGCGTTCGTCATCCTCTTTTACGGTCGCTGCCAGCTCGGTGAGGGCTGCGGTGCGGGCGGCTTGAACGAGGGCTTGTTGGTCTTCAGAGAGTGTGAACATCATGCTTTCCGGCGAGCCTGCGCTTTATCGCGTCGTGTGCGGTTTGCGTCGGTGGTTCCGAAGCGCGCTGTACGGGTTATCAGCGGCGACATGTGGCTGCTGTTGCTTGCTTGTTCCCAGGATCCGCTCGCTGCGGCGGGAGAGGCGTACGCGGGGCAGATGAAGCCCGTATTCATGCAAAACCGCGCGTTGGGCGAGCAGTTCTTGCAGATCGCCAGCAACGTAAAGCGCAATGAGGCGGACGCCGCCTCGGTCGCCGGTACGGTTTCGACCACGACCTTGCACGCCGCGGAGGCGGTAGCGGCGCAGGCGGCAAAGGTTCAACCTGCGGATCCGCAGCTGGGTTCCGGGCACGCGGCGTTGGTGTCGGCGTGGAAGCATCGGGCGGATGCCTACGGGGCGGCATCGAAGGCATGGACGGCAGGCGATCTCGCCGCGTTTGACCTCGCGGTTTTGGAAGTGCGCAAGTCCGCACAAGAAGAAGCGGCTGCGGCGGATCAGCTCGCGGCTACGCTCGGCCCGGCCGGGGTGAAAATTGACCTTTATCCCTGACGATGTCGCTAAAAGCGTCGCGCCAAACAATAGTGCCGTCGCTGGCATCGGTGATTGAATGAATGTGATCACGCGCCTGCGGGTGCAAGCACGTGCGGCGTTTCACCTGCGCGTCTCTACGCTCCCCAGCTGGCTGCGGAGCCGCGTTCCGAGCGGGCCAGCACAGCTGCTGATCGAGCTCGATGATCTCGCGGCGGTCGGAGAGCAGGGCGCCTCGCGCCCGCTGGAAGAATGGCAAGGGCGCGTGCTCGACCTGTTCCTCGCGCATGGCCCGGTTCCGGTCACGCTGGTCTCCCGGCCTGAAAATGCGCTGTTAGGCGATCTCATCCGGTTCTGCCATCGGCTCGATGTGCCCGTGACCGTTCGGACGACGTCGGTGGGCTTGAACGCCGCGGCGGCGATGCGCATGATCGACGGCGGTGTCCGCCGCGTCGTGGTGGAGCAGCCCTCCGTCGATGCGTTCGTGGCGCTCGCTGAGGCCCGCGAAGTCCGCAAGGCAAAGGTCGACCTCGAAGCCGCCGCGAGTCCTTCTACGTCGGTGACCGAGGCGCGCGCGTGGGGCGCGGCCGGTGCAGATGGCGTGCGGGTGATCGCCCCGTGGGCGAACGTCCCGGCGGAGCCTTGGCCGCTTCGGGACGTCGTCGCTTCGTTCCAACGCACGCCGCCCGAAGTGTGGCGGGGGCTGAAGGCGATGCGGAAAGACGGCGGGGAGCCCGGCCATGTTCGGTCCTCCGGCCATTGTGACGTGGGGGCGCGGCTGGTGCTGGACGGCGAAGGCGCGCGGCATTGTCGCTGGAAGAGCGGGCGCGCCGGCCGAGACGCGCCATGGAAGGAGCTCGCCGGTCAGCGCGAGGCCGTGCAGGCGTGTGACCGCGAATGTTGGCACCCCGAGGCGCGGTGAGGCCGCTGCAACCGGCGGTGATCGCGCTCGGAACCGCAGGGATCTCGGTTGGAGGCGCGGCCGCGCTGGGGCTCGTCGCAGCGCCGGTCGCGACGGCGATGTCCGGAGCTGCGCTGCTGGGCGTGATGGGGGCGATAGCGCTGGCGTCGTCCCGCCCGGATTTGGGCTGGTTTGGGGATGCTCTGTGTCGCGCTCGACATCCGGGGCGCCTCGCGTTGACCATCGACGACGGTCCAGATCCCGTTTCAACGTCCCCGATCCTTCAGGCGTTGGCTGCAGCCAACGCGCGCGCGACGTTCTTCTTGCTGCTGGATCGCGCGCAACGGCATCCTGAGCTCGTTCAGGCGATCGTGGCTGGCGGGCATGAGGTGGCGCTGCACGGTCCGGCGCACGACGCGCGATTCACGATTTTGCCGCCATCCAAAGGGGCGCAGCAGCTGCGGGCCGCGGCCGACGCGTTGAGCGCGCTCGCGGGTGCTCCGGTGCGTTGGTTCCGGCCTCCGTTCGGCGCGGTGAGCCCCCGCGTTTATGCCGCCGCACAGGCGGCAGGTTTGCCGATCGCGTGGTGCTCGGTGCGCACCGGGGACGGCGGGTTCGCAAGCCCGGCTGTCATCCTTCAGCGCTGTAAGAACGCAGTTGGAACCGATATCGTCTTGATGCATGATGGCGCAGGCTACGCGCGGACCTTGCTTCCCGAGATCCTCGCCGATTGGGACGCCCGCGGCATCTCCGTCACGACGCTGTCCGCGGCGATGCGCTCCTCAGACGAGCCGCAGTCGTGAGTAGGCCCGAACGCGACATCAGCGAGCGATTTCTGCCACTTGCGGCTGCAACCCTCATCTTGGAGTTCGCCTCCGGCGTGCCGTACGGGGCGATCAACGAGCTGGTCCCGATCTGGTTGCGGGTGCAAGGCACGGACCTCGCGAGTCTGGGAGCGTTCACGCTGGTCGGCTTGCCGTGGACCCTGAAGCCGCTCTGGGCGCCTTTCGTGGACCGGATGGGCGCATGGCACCACTGGATTGTGCTTGGCATGGTGATGGCCGGGGTCGCCATCGCCGCGATCACCGGGTTGAACCCGCACAGCCCAGGATTGGTGCCTTTGTTGGTGATCGCTGCGTTTGGCAGCGCCACCGCGGACATCGCGATCGATGCGTACATCGTCGCCCGGGTGCCTCCCGCCGAGCAGGGGCGCGTCACCGGCGTGCGCATCGCCGCATACCGGGGGGCGATGGCTATCGCCGGCGGCGGTGCGACGTGGCTGGGCAGCGTGTATGGCTGGCCGATGGCGTTTGGCGCCGTCGTGGGGCTGCAAGCGGCCGCGATGATCGGGGTGATCGCCCTCAAGCGCGTCCCCAAAGTGGCTTCCGGGACCGCTCCGGAATGGGGGGCAGTGCTCGCGGGATGGCTGCGGCGTCCGGGCACGTGGGAGCTGTTCTTGCTGGTGCTGCTGTTCAAGCTGGGCGACAGCGCGATGGCGCCGATGACGCGGCCGTTTCTGCTCGCCGCGGGGCTGAACGCTGGGGATGTGGGGATCATCTCCACCACGGGCGGCAGTGTGTTGACGGCGGGGGGAGCGGTGCTTGGCGGTGCGCTGGTCAGCCGCTTCGGCTTGTCCAGCATGATCTTGGTCCTGGGTGCTGCGCAGGCGCTGTCCAACGTGGGCTATGCGGTGGCAGCCGGCGTAGGCGGCGTACCGGCTGCCGTGCTGGCTTCGGTGGGGGAGAGCCTCAGCGCCGGGCTGGGGACCAGCGCGCTGATGTCGCTCACGATGCGCGCGTGCCGCGGTGACGGCGAGGCGGACACGGGCGGTTTGGCGACGCGCTGGGCGATCCTGTCGGGGATCTTGGGCCTTACGCGCACGCTATCCGGGGCGATCTCCGGCGTTGGCGTTGAGTTCTGGGGCTATTCGAACTGGTTCGTGCTCACGTTCTTTCTGAGCCTTCCGGCGCTGCTGCTCGCGCCCCGCGTCGTGCGGAACTATCGTGGCTGACCTGCACCCCCGCGTGATCGCCGCCCACGAGCGCGCCGACCAGCGTGGCGAGGCCGGCTATATCGACCCGTTCACCGGCTACTTCGTCATGACCGCGGGCAACTTGAAGCGCCGCGGCTACTGCTGCGGGAACGGCTGCCGCCACTGTCCCTACGAAGGCGCCGAAAAGCGCCCGGTCCCTCGCCGGGGTTGAGCCCCGACGTTGTTTACCACTCCAACTTGACTGCCTTGTTGCCGGCTTTTCCTTCGAAGTGGTGCGTGGCTCCTCCGGGCAGCGTGACGTCGACGCTGTCCACCATGCAAACGTCGCCAAGCCCAAACTGCGCGACGGTGTCGTTGACGATGCCGAAGGTGCCGTATCCGCCGTTGACCTCGGCCATTTGGTACTGACCGCCGGCCTCGATCTCCACCTTCGCGCCTATGGGCAAGCCTACAAAACGGACGTAGTTCCCACTTTGTTGGTTCTCGTACAGGTGCGTCTCGTGAGTGGTCCACGGCGTACCGGAGCGCGCGGTAGAAGAACCGGTCACTACGTCGAGGTCGCCGTCGAGGTCGAAGTCGGCGATGGCTAAGCCGCTGGGCCAGGGCTGGTTCATGCCTGTCGCGTCGGACACCTCCTCGAACTGATCGGGCGAGGTTTGGCGCCACATCCACATGTGCGTGTCCTCGTAGTCGGACTGCACGAGCAGGATGTCCTTCCAACCGTCGTTATCGAAGTCGAGAAAACCAGCGAACAGGTCGCCTTCGTTCCAGTCCTGAGCGGGCGGGCGGGGACGCTTGAGCCCGTTGGTGTCGTTGTCGATGCGGTCGAAGATGCCGGTGCCATCGTTCAGCAAAAGCTGCGTGCGGTCCGCAGAGTTTCCTGCCCATTTGTGAGCAATCTCGGCCGTATAGAGGTCAACATCTCCATCGTTGTCGATGTCTGAGCAGACGGTCGTGAACGAGTTGCCGCCTAAACGTGCGGGCTGATCGTCGTAGCCGGGGTTCCAGTAATTGTCCGGGAAAGCGCCACCACAATCGACGGTCGGCTCGACGTCGCAGCTGTGGGTGGTGCAGTAGCACGCGTACATCAGGTTGTCGGAGTAGTCGAAGTCGGTGTCGGCGTCGAAGTGGGACTCGGCGCCGGTCTCGGTGAACACCTGCCCGTCGTTACGCCAGAGCTGGTTCCAAGCGCGCCCGTAGCTGGAGGCGATGAGGTCGGGGCGGGCGTCATTGTTGACGTCGCACGCTGTCGCGCCGTAGCTCGGGCGACGGGTGTCGTGATCGAGGTAGTTGCTGCTGCGACCGGACTTCAGCTTCAGTCCGACGGCTTCGGTCACCTCGTTGAACGTGCCGTCGCCGTTCCCGTGGTACAGCTGGGCCTGGGCGGCCTCGTTGCTGACGCCGTATTCGAGGTACCAGCCGGTCACCCAGAGATCCAGCGTGCCGTCGAGGTCGTAGTCCGTGAACGCCGCGGCGCTCGTGGGGTAGCCGCCGGCGATGCAGATGTCGCTCGAGACCGCGAGCGTGAAGTGCCCGGCGCCGTCGTTCAGGTAGATCTCCGAACAGTCCCCGGTCGCGTCGGTGGTTCCGGCGTCGTAGTAGCGGCCGGCGTACAGGTCCATGTCGCCGTCGTTGTCGACGTCGCCTTCGACGTAGAAGTTGTGGGAGGTGCCGGTGGTGTTGCCGTCCCGCGCCACGAGCAGGCCGCTCGCTTCGGTCTCATCCACAAAGGTGCGCCCGCCCGCTCCGTCGTCGCGGTTCATCATCACGAAGTGCAGCCGCGCTTCGGCGGTGTCGCGGGCGTTGGTCGTGCCTTCGGTCACGATGAGGTCGGGGTAGCCGTCGCCGTCGAGGTCGCCCGCTGCGTAGTGCACCCCGGTCACGTCGCCGAGACCCCAGTCGTCGGTCGCTTCCGTGTATGCGGTCGCTCCCGACCACGCGCCGGACGCGACCGGCGTGCATGTCTCGGGCTTTTGCGGCGGGGTGTGCTTGCCAGGACAGGCGGTCAGCAGCAGGCAAAGCGGCAGCAGGGCGGTGCGGTTCATGAAGGCTCCGGGTAGCGCAGGGCGTATCAAGGATAGCGAAGCGGTGACTGCGCTTTCGGGGCGCGTTGCGCAGCTTGGCACGGGGCGCGGGCCGCATTATTCTGACCATGCGTCAGAAAAACAACCAACCGTCAGGAATCCCATGCTCCAGCTGCTCGCTCCCGAACTTTGGACTATTGCCGTACCGCTTTCGCTGCTGGGCTTGCAGCTTGGCGGTCGTATGGTCATCGCGCGTGTCGAAGGCGACGTGCTGGTGCACTCCCCGGTCAAGCCGACGCCGGAGCTTTTGGCGGAG
The DNA here is from genome assembly GCA_903900265.1 of uncultured Pseudomonadota bacterium. Taxonomy (GTDB): domain Bacteria; phylum Myxococcota_A; class UBA796; order UBA796; family SXON01; genus CAIUMM01. The sequence continues at coordinate 5,101 of CAIUMM010000116.1, read as the reverse complement.
GTTCGGGCGCTCGGCCGCGTGCGTTGGATCCTCGCGCCCAATGACTTCCATCACCTGTACGCGAGCGCCTGGCAGCGCGAATTCCCCGACGCCGAGGTCTGGGCCAGCCCGGGCGTGGGCCGCAAACAGCCGGGCTTGACGATCTCCGGGGTGGTCGCCGACGGGGCTGCGCCGGATTGTGGGCCCGATCTGAAGCTGCTGCCGGTCGCGGGGATGCCTTCCTCCAATGAGATCCTGCTGCTGCACGCACCTTCGAAAACGCTGATCACGACCGATTTTCTCTTCTACATGCCCGGGCGCACGGGCCTGACCGGCGGCTTCGCGTGGATGTACGGCATCGACAAGGGGCCGACGCAGACGCTGCTTTTCCGGTCGCTGATCCGCGATCGTCAGGCGTTCTTGCGCTCTTTGGAGCCGCTTCGGGGGTGGGACTTCGACCGCGTGACGATGACCCATAACGACGTCGCGGAGCACGGCGGCCGCGCGGCGATCGGCGCGGTTTTGGGCTGGAAGGAGTAGGAGCGTTGTCCCGCGCCTTCGAGCCGGAGCGCCTCGCGCGGAAAGCGAGGCGGCATCAGGATCATCGTGTGGCGTTGATGGCTGCGGCGCGCCGGATTCTGGCCGAGCGCGGCATCACGGGCTTTTCGGCGGCGTCTGTCGCTGCGGAAGCAGGGGTCAGTAAGTCGGCGTTTTACTATTACTTTCCAACGATAGAAGCGCTGGTCGCGGCGTGGTCGGAGCACGCGCTGGAAGCCGAGGCGACGGCGCTCGTGGCCGCGGTGGACGCTGCGCCCGACGGCGTTGCGGCCTTGGGCGCGCTGCTCCGAGCCCGTGTTGCGTTGTATGCCGCTGACTTTGATAGCTTTCGCCTGCTCTACTTGTGGCCCCAGGTGCTGGGGATGGACCCTGCGGTCACGGCCAGCATCGCCTACCCGCGCAGCGCGCGGGTGCAAGGCCGCCTCGAAGAACGCTTGTTGGAATGCCGCGCTGCGGGGCAACTTCGCGCCGATGTGCATCCCCGGCGCCTCTCGCTGGTGCCGTGGGTGACGGCGCAGGGCTTGCTCTCGCTGGCTTCGGGACTGCAGGCGGTGGGCGGTGGGCTGCGGTTTCCGATCGAGGAGATGGCCGAGGAGGCCTGCGCGGCGATCGAGGCGGGGGCGCGCGCGTAACGCGACGTCCGTTTCGCGTTCGGCGCTGCGGGTTCAGCGCACCGCGAACGCGAGCGCTGCTCCCGCGAGGGTCACCGCGACGCCGACGCCGACGCCCCACCAGAACCGGTGTGCGCGCTCCGCGGGACGCAGCGCGGGAAACTCCACCTCATAGACGGTGCCCGACTCGGTGTCGACGAGCAAGACGCCATCGGTGTCGTAGGCGATCGCGTACTCTAAGAGCTGGCGGCGGGTCGCTCGGTTGGTGACATCGGGGGCCCGTGCGCCGCTCTTGGCCTCCGCGACGAACGTGCGTCCTGCCCGGGTAACGAGGTAGTCGGCGCGCACCTCGACGTGCAGGGAGGTGCCGTTCAGCACCACATGCGTCTGCCCGGCGACTTGGGTGTCGATGACCGTGTAGCCCGCGGCCTCGAGCATCCCGGCGGCGCGCAGCTCCATACGTCGGGCACGTCCGGTACGGTACTTCAGGCGAATCCGCCGGATGAAGCGCGCGATCGTCCAGACCGCAAGCCCGCCGACGACCGCGCCCGCGAGGATCGCGACGATCGTCGCCTCTGTCCATGGACGTTGGTCCAAGCTGCAGCTCCGTCGTGGGTCTACGTTGCGATCGTCAAGGGGTCAGCGCCAACGCCAGCACGACGAGGGCGACCATCGGCAGCAACGCCTTCCGCAACGGGGACTCGGTCTCGGGAAAGCGCAGGCAGAAGGCACCAAGCAGGCATCCCCACCACAGCGCTGTGCCGGCTCGCCAGTAGAATCCGACGTGCTCCGAAGCGATGACGGTGCGAGGATCGGGCTCGCCTAAAAGCTTCGACGCGAGGCGATGCAGGGCGTAGCCAAGCAGGGCCCCGTAGATGAACCCCAACCATCCGGCGACCGCACGGTTGGGGCTCATACCGTGGCCTCTATCACGCGGGGACACTCGGGATCGGGGCTGAATCGGTCGCCGTTCAGCGCGCCGGAGACCGCGTGGCAGCCGCCTTTGCAGAGGCTCTGGTAAGGGCACGCGCCGCACGGGCCGGAGAGCACGCCGGCTGCCCATCGTTCGGGCGACTCGTCGTCGCGTGCGGGCGCGAAGCTGCACGGGTGGGTGCGGCCTGCGGTGTCCATGGAGATGAGGTCCACAGCTCCGGCGCAGCCTCGGAATCCGAACGCCCGCATTCGCTCTAAATCGAGGTTGTGCGCAGCAAGATACGGGACGCTCGCGCAGTCGAGTCGCACGGTGACGTCAGGGAAGCGCGCCATCAGGCGCTGGGCGAGCGGCCACACGCCCAGGGCTTGCTCGGGGGTCAAGCGGCGCTCCAGATAGCGCTCCCTCGCGCGTCCTACCGGCTTCAAGCGGAGCAGTTGGATGTCGCTCGCGCCCGCCGCTACCGCTGCGGCCACGGTCGCTTCGGCGGTTTCGAAGGTGTTGCGGTCGAGCACGAGGTTGACGCCCACGCGTCTCCCGTCGCCCCGCGCGACGCCTTCGCCGTGGGGTGCGCGGAGCCGTCGAATCGTGCCCAACGCTGCGTCCGCGCCGTCGTAGCCTCGGGTCGCAGCGAACGTCGCGCCCAAGCCGTCGAGCGAGACATTGACCTGATCGAAGGCGCCCAGATCGACGTCGGCGGCGACGCCGGAGGTCGTCGTGCCCACCGAGAGACCCAGCGACCGTGCGTGGCGCGCGATGTCGGGGAGGTCGGGGTGTCGGAACGGTTCTCCACCGCCGAACGCCACACGCATGACGCCATCGGCCGCCAGCTGGTTCAGCCGCTCTTGGACGACGCGCAGCGGCACATGTGCGCCGTTGGCTGCCGTCTCCATGTAGCAATGGGCGCAGGGAAGCCCGCACGCCTCGGTGATCTGCAGGTGCGCCTCGCGAGGGGCTCCGTGTGTGCCTTCATTCGGGCTTGTGCCGCTGCGCACCAGCGCCGAGGGGCTCTCGGTCAGGCTGGTCTGGCTGCCGTCGGGCTCGCGTCGGGTACGACGGCTTTGCCACGACTCCGCCGCAGCCCAGACCGCGGCCGCGGCCACTTGGCTCCAAACGAGCACGTTCAACACGTTCCCCAGCGCGGAGCAGTTGGCGGCATGTCCGAGCCGAACCTCGTGGATTTGTTGTTTCATCCGACCCCCAACGAGTCAAACCACCGCGCAGCCCAGGCGCACACGCCGATCATCCCGACGGTACCTGCGCTCGCGAGCCACGGAGGGCTGGTGCGCGCGAACGTGACGCCGAGGACTCCCGCGGCGCCCGCAGCAAAAAACCAGCCCCAATCTTCGGAGCCCCACGCCCACGACAGGAGCGCCGGGACGGCTGCGAGCAGGGCAAGGCCGCACGCCCAAACGCGCACGGGGAGGGGACGTGCGCCGCGTAACAGCCCGCGGATCGTCGCTGCCGTGTACCCGAGGGACAGGAGCGCGCAGGCCGCGGCGATTCGATCTTGTCGCACCCGCCTTTGCAGTCGACGCTCAGCGCTGGTCAACAGCGCACGGGCTCCGCTGCTGGATTGATCGTCCGCGACCACGCTGGCGCGCGCGGCGATCGCGGCGTCGCTGTTCGCATCCACCTGAGTGAGCTCAGTGGCGAGCCAGAGTCGGAGCTCGCTGGCGGCGGGGCCTGTGGGGTTTGCGTCCAGCGCAGCTTGGATGCGGCGCGTGGCCTCCGCGTGCCCGAGGCTGCGGTATTCGGCGCGAACCGCCGATAGCGTCGCCCATCCGGCGAAGTGATCGGCGGCTTGCGGGGTTAGGACCGCGACGCGAGCCGCGCAATATCGACGGTCTAAGACCGTAGTTTCCGTTGCCGCCGGATCGGTCGCTGCGCAGGACGTATAGGCCTGCAGCGCGCCAGCGTAGTCACCGGCGCGCTCCAAGGAGCGACCGTCGTTGTTCTCCGGCGCCGCTTTGGCCTCACCGACGTACAACGCCGCTGCGGCGATCAGGACGGCGAGACGTCGTCCAGCAGCGTAGGATCCGCCACGGGCTCGCTGTACAGCGGATCGGCCGGCGCTACCGGCGCGGAGCGGCTGGACGCTGGGGCTTGCACCGCGGGAGCGGCGAGCGCGGTCGCGATGTTGTTGAGGGTAGCGGCGTAGCATTGATTCCACTCCACTTGTACCGCGCCGTAGTAGTACGGGCGAAAGGGCCAGGGCGGAGCGTTGAGCGGGGTGAGGATGCTGACCAGCGTGCTGGCGCGGCCATCGTCGGAGGGCTGCGACTTCAGGCGGATCACCGTTGTGAATCCGAGATTTCCGAGGTGCTCGAGGTCGATGCGGTACGGAGCGTCTGCGCGGGAGAGGCTCATCGGTAACTTCCGGTGCATCGCGCCGATGTCGTAGCGCACCATCGCGCTCGCGCCCTCGCCGAAGGTGCGCTGGCTCATCTCCCATTTGCCGATGCACGGCATGGACGCTTGAAGGTTCTTGAAGTCCAGCAGAAAGGTGAAGATCTGCTCGGGCGTAGCCGCGATGGTGGACGACGCAGAGACATCCGCCACCGCGTCTTTGTAGCGCGCAGCCATGGCGGGGAACGTGAACGGGGAGACCAGCGCGAGGAGTGCGAACATAGGGGTGCCCGAGGAGAGAGGAGAGAGCCTAAGTATTGCGCTTCACCGTTGACATGTCAAGCGTTTGGCGCATAGACGCGGGTCGCCTCGGAGGACTCAGGTCTCCTTGCGGGCACATGTGCCGTCAGATTCCCACGATTTATGGAGTAACAAGCATCACAGTGCGTAGATGTGCAAACTCGGGCCTCGATCATGGGATCTACATTTCCCATTTTCCCCCACGATTGTCGGCGTTTGCTCGTTCCAGAGGCTTGGCACGGCTCTTGCTTATGATGTCTCCGACACCGGCGAAAGCCGAACGGTCGGACCGAAAGGTCGGGTCTAAACAGCCCATTCTTTGACGTACTCAAACAAGCCCACGGGAGCACCGGGCACGGTTCGCTGGAAACAG
>CAIUMM010000115.1 GCA_903900265.1 uncultured Pseudomonadota bacterium | reverse complement strand
GCCGGGCCGTGCGAAGCCTCGTCGAGCTGCGTGTCGACCTCCGCCGCTCCGAGGGGCGATGACGCCGGGTAGCCCACCACGTGCGAAAAGCCCGGCCGCCTGCACACGCGGCGTACGCGTCCCTGCAACCAGCCGTCGGCGGGCCACAGATACATCACCCGCGCCCCAACAAGGGCCTTGCCGACGCGAACCTCCCCCGCCATGGCCCGGCGGAAACCGTCCGGAATCCGTTGCAGGGCCGGGGAGACACCCGGCACGGGCGAGTGGGGCTCCGCCCGGGCTCGACCCTGCCGGGCCGTGCGACGGCGGGGGGCCGCCGCCTCGTACTCGGCCACCTTCTCCGGACAATGGCCCAGCTCCTCCGCTCTCAGCCACTCGTCCGCCGCAGACGAATGGCCGCGCCACCTCACCAGGTAGCGCGTAACACCCCGCACTTCCTTGCGGTTGAGGAGCAGCTCCACCTCGTGCTCGCCCTCCTGGCCCGGGTCCAACACCGGGCCTGGCTCCGGTGGGGCGTCGACCCGCTCGTGGAAGGGTTTCAGCCGGTCGACATTGACCGTCGAACTGCACAGCATCCGCCGCGGTAGCTCGAGCGTGTAGGCGTTGGGGCTGGGACATGCCTTGACAGTGAAGGGGCCGTCCCATCGCGGGCGCAGCTTGCCAATGTCGGCAGCGTCCAGCAGCTCCTGGGTCCGCAGCAGCACCCGGTCACCCACCTTGAACACAGTGTCGACCCGCCCCGCGTCCAGCTTCGCCTTGCGTTCGCGCTGTGCGGCTGCCAAGAGCTCGCGGACCGACAGCTCGAGCTCCCGCATCCGCTGCGCGTACTGCCCCGGCGACTCGCTTCCGCCACTGCCAGCGGTAGGGGCCGAGAGTGGCAGACGGGGGTGGGCCCCCCTGTCGATGAAGAAGGGCGTGAGCCCGTCGCCCAGGGTCGAGGCCGCGTTGTTGATCGCGAACACGGCGAGGGAGAGCTGCCGGTCCCAGTCGTCCTTCCGACCGTTGGCGAAGGCGCGCAGCGTGTCGCCGATGACGCCGTTGGCCCGCTCCACCTTAGCGTTGGTGTTCTTGTGGTACGCCGAGCCGACGATGAGACACGAGCCCATGCCCTTGACGAAGGCCCGGAACACGTCGCTCGTGAACTTGGGGTCGTGGTCAACAACCAACACATCCGGGAAGCCGTCGCCCGAGCGGAGGCACATGTCACGAATGATGTCCGCCGCATCCGCAGCCGTTGCGGTCGCGCGCGTTGGAACGGCGTGCACCTTGCCTGACAGCAAGTCGACATGGTTCTGAATCATATCGAACCCATCCGCTGTAGTCGGCAAGCCGGCGATCCAGTCAACCCCAATCATCCCGCCCCGCCGAGATGGTAGCGGTAGGGGGTGGAGGAGACCGCGCGGGCCACCATGCTCCGCCTTCACCCGCTGGCACGTCTGACACGAGCGCACGTACTCGGCGACGTCGACGTCCTGTCCCACCCAGAAGGCGAGGCGGCGCACCAGCGACCCCGTCTTGGCGCGCCCAAAGTGGCCCCCGAGCGGGCCATCGTGGCACTCGCGCAGCACCTGTGCTCGCAGACCCCCACCGGCGGGAATGCACAGCCGGTCGGCCGCGCCTTGGCCCCGGCGGTACAGCAGGCCGCACCGAACCAGGAACGTCCCGCCGGCAGGAATTCGCGATGGTCCGGGAATGACGTCGCCGCGCCGGTCGACCGGCTGGCCAATCGTCGCCGCCGCCCCGCGCATGATAGGCCCGAAGAACGAGTCCACCGCCAGCTCCTGCGCCAAGGTCCGGACAAACGCGGGCGCAAGGAAGTGGTCGTCAGATGGGACCGGTGGTGTTGGCGCTGCTGTCACCCCGGTCCTTAGGTCCAACTGTGACCCTGCCAAGGCAACAAACATATGAGCACACGGGGGGAATACCGCCTCCCCCCCGGCGTGGGGGGGAGAACGTTCCCCCCCCTGAACGGTGGCCAGGATGACAGCCGCTGACTGGCGGGTGGCGTCCCACCCGGCGTGAATGGAGGCGAGCACAGCGGTTGTCGGCGCGTCGCGCCCCAGCCGTGAAAACAACTCCTGCTGACTCTCCGGGTCTGGATCCCCTGTCGACACCGCCGGCCCGACACCATCCGCAAAGCCCCGACGCGACAATGGGTCCGACGGATTCCGCGCGCCCGGGAGATGCGTGACATCGAAGCGGAAGTCCTCGATCTCGTCGAGCCAGCGGATGTACATCTTGTTCAGATGCTTGTTCGTCTTGAGCCACGTAATCGCCTGGTTGTCAGTCCGCAAGTCAAAGTCGGACCCGCAACCGGCAGGTCGTGGCGCCCCGCTTCCCAGCAGGTAGTGCTTGAAGACACGCAGCGCGTGCACCACTGCCAACAGCTCCAGCACATGCGCCGGGTAGTTCCGCTCCGCCACCGTCAGCTTGCGGCTCTCGTAGGCCACCGGGTGCTGGTGACCTTCGTCGTCCGGCTGCGTCAGAATCGCCGCCACCGCCAAGCCGCTAGCGTCCGTCGTCAGCACCGACCGCCGCCGCGGGTCGAACGTCCGCAGCACCGGTGCTGTGGAGAGGGCCAGCTTTAGGGCGTCGAAGCTTGCCTGTGCTGCCGGCGACCACACGAACCTCGCCGTCGGGCTGCCCAGCGCCGTCAGCGGTGCCGCGACCTCGGCATAGCCTTCTACAAATCTGCGGTAGTAGTTGGCCAGGCCCGTGAAGCGCCGCACCTCCGTGCAGGACGTCGGCGTCGCCCACTCGAGGATCGACTGCACCTTGCGTGGGTCGACCGCCACGCCATCCGCGGAGAGACGGTGGCCGAGGAACCCGAGCTCTCGCCGCCCAAATTCGCACTTGGAGCTCTTCGCGAACAGCTTGCGCCGGCGGAAGATCTCCAGCACCTCCGCCACGTCGAGGAGATGCTGCGCGAGTGTCGGGGAATGGACCAAACAGTCGTCCATGTACACCAACGCACAGCGGCCAAGCGGGCCCGACGCTCCGGGCAACCCACCAGGGATCTCCTGGGTCGTGCCCAGCCCCACAGTGAGGGCCTGGTTCATGACACGCATCAGCAGCGACGACGATCCCTGGAGTCCGAACGGCACCACGTTCCACTCGAACTGGCCCAGCTGCGAACGAAAACTTGTCTTCCACCGGTCAGAGCTGCGCACTCGTAGCTGGTGGTAACTGCTGGCCAAATCGAGCTTCGTGAAGAAGCAAGACCCCCGCGTGCCGTCGAGAAGCGCGTCAATATGCGGGAGTGGCTCCACCGCCGGCCTAGTGATGGCGTTAAGACCCCGGTAGTCGTAGCATATCCGCCAGGTCCCGTCAGGCTTGCGAGCAAAGACCACCGACGCCGCGTGGCCCGCGGTCGAGTGTTGGATCCACCCACGGTCGAGAAGGTCGACAAGCTGCGTGCGCAGCTCCGCCAGCTCTCCCTCTGATAGCCGCTTCACCGGGCGGGATCGTGGCATCGGCGCGTCACCCGTCTCGATGACGAGCTCCATGCCGCGCTCCGGCGGTAGCCCGGGTGGTGCGCCGCCGAGCACGTCAGCGTACTCCGCCTTGAGGGCCGTGAACGCCGGGTCGTCGGCGCCGTCGAGCCGAAGCTCCGCATCGGCCAGGCCGAACGACGCGAGATGCAGCTCGGTGCCGTCCGGGAGGACCTCCATCCCGCCGAGGAAGCGGCCCGCCAGAGGTGGTGGCACCCTGCTGGGGCCTCCGTGGCGGCGGCGCTCGCGTGCTGCCTGGCGTTCTGCCGCCTCCAGTGCGGCGAGCTCAGCATGATCCGTCTGTCTCGGGCGGGACCATCCTGGTGAGGGAGTGGTACCTGGTGATGGCATCCCCAACGCCGCAGCCGAGGGGACGAACGAGGACCCCTCCAGAGGAGCTGTCGGGTCGTCCCGGACGATCTGACGTAACAGGCGACGCAGCTCCCCGTGGCCCATCACAGTGGAGAGGGTTGCGGGCGGAGGTCGGGCAGCGGCCGGAAGCAGATCGAGCTGCAGCTGGGAAGGTCCCGACCGCAAGTCCACCTTGCCCGCCTGGAAGAGATGACCCAGGTCGTGACTCGAGATCCAGTCCCATCCTAGAATGAGGTCGTCCCCCACGTCCATGTCCATCGGGGAGATCGACATCGACTCGCGAAACGACTCACCAAGGCAGAGGTGCACCAACACTGGCGTCCCCAGCCCCTGTGGTCCGCTCACCGCTGCAGCCGTGGTTACGGCGAGTGGTCCACGCTGTCCCGACTGTGGCAGGCCCAGGGCCGCCGCCAGGCGTGCGCAGATGAAGCAGTGCGTCGCCCCGGTATCCAGCAACACGGTCACGCGGCGCGTGCCCTGGGCCGTCGCGATAAGCCCCGACAGCCGCGGCTTGAAGGCTGGAGCGGACCGCACCCACGGCCGGAAGGTGGGCACACCCGCCGTGGATCCGGCCAGCGCCGCCAGCTGCGCGTGCATGGCCCTTGCAAGGTCGTCCACCGACGCGTAGACCCGCTCCGCGTCCAGCGCCGCCGCAAGGTCCCTGAGGGTGTCCTGGACCCTCCCCGCTGCAGGGGTGGTCTCGGCGGTCCTTGGCCGATGTGGCGTCCCGCGCGACGACTCCCAGTACGTCCAATACAGGGGTACCGGTGCCGTCCACCCCGGCGGTAGAAAGGCGGGTGGTGGAAGCCATGCCTCCGCCGTCGCACGGAGGGGCGGAGGTGGGGGGAGTGCTGCCCCCCGCTCGTCTGAAGCTGTCGAAGTCGCTCCAGATGCACTTGTACCTGCCCGGGCTGGTCCGGGTACTTCCGGCGCTCTGGTCCGGCGGTGACGTGAGCGCAAGCTCACCCCCGCCGCCGACCGGAGCCGCGCCCCCTGGAGTGTGGTGCGATAGGGGGGGCTGGAAGCATCCGACCCAGGCGGGGCCCGTCAGTAGCCCTGGCCGTAGTTCCGCCCCACCGGCACTATGGACCCCGTGACGCGATGTGCCGGGTCCAGCCGCTGCTGGGTGGTAGCCTCCCTGCCGTGCTGCTTGCAGTGCAAGAAGTTGACGCCGTGCTGGAGCTCGCCTTCGGGACAGGCGAAGCACTCCCCTTTGGCTTGGCGGGCGAGGAAACGCTTCTTGTTGGCCTCGAGATGCTGTGGATTGCTACCACAGTACTCTGGGGGAGGCATGGGTTTCGTCGAGTCCTTGGATGCCAGGATGCGATTCGCCCGGGCCACATTAAGGCGGCATTCGCGGTCGAAGACTTGCACGTCGAGCGTGGTCTGTGGCGAGCGGCCAGCTGCGGCGGCGTCCGGCGTGACGACCTCAACGCCTCCGGCCCATGACCCTGGGGTCCTCGGGCTGGGATCCTCGAGGGTGTCGGCCGAAGTCACCGCCGCCCGCGCCGTGCCGCCATGTCCAGGATCGCCGTTGTCGTGGTCAAGGAACGCCTCAATCAGGGTAACCCGGAGCTGAAAGCACGCGGTCCGTGCGTCTGAATTTTGCGGCACGGTCAGCGACTCACGGCGGTCGGTTTCTTCTCCCGGCGTGAGCGATCGGAGATAGTCGTCCGATGCCTGCGGGTTGCTGCTCAAAGACGCCAAGAAATGGGCACTCTGAGCGGCCGAGAGGGACAACTGGTAAACGTAGAACAGATGCTCCGCTGGGCTAAGGCTGTCCAAGGGGATGTTGTCGTCGAGGCAATCCTGACGGGCGGCATGCAGTTGTTGCTTGACCTCCTTGCCCGAGCTGCCCGCTGGTCGTTTGTACCGGAAGTAGGCGGCCCACCGAGTCGCCCCCTGATATGGGCGGATGAACTCCTTGGAGAGTTGGGCCACCACCGCCGCAAACGTAGGACGGGAGTCCGCCGCAAATCCCCTGCTATAGGCTTGAAGGGCGGTGTCTGTCAGTTTCAAGCACAACTCGCGTGCCGCGTCGTGGTCGGATGAGCCCAAGAGATTGGCCCTGGTCCTGAACAGTTGAACCCAGCGGAGATAGCGGGGTCCTCCCTGGGCTCCCGAAAATGTGGGAAGATCTGCGTAGCCCTTGTTGGGAACGTACCCGCTGGGGTTCCGGGCAGCCTGAGTTTGGCTCGCCGCTATGAGAGCCAAATAGTGTGCGTCTCGCGCGTCTGCGTCCCGCCGATATTGTGCGTCCCGTCGGGCGTCCCGTGCGTCCGCGTCCCGCTGATGGGACGCGAAAAAATGCATCAGAGTCGACAATTCGGGGATTCCCAGCTGAGACGGAGGGATAACCGGGGAGTGTGGGCTCTGTGGTGATCGCGGTGGAGATGGCGTCGGGCTGAGAGGCGAGGCCTGTCGGCTTTCGTGTCGAGACCGGGCGTCCTCCGAGACCGGTCGACTCCCGCGTCGAGACCGGGCGTCCTCCGTTTTCCATTCGAGCTCCAGGGTGGCGGTACGGAGTTCAGCCGCATTGAATTCCGCCGATGCCTTGCGGACATGCAGCTCCGCCAGTTCCGTCTCGAGCAATGTTTTGCGGACGGTCAGCTCAGCCAGTTCAGTCTCGAAGCGCATCTGCGCGAGATGATTCCGTGGGACTTCCCGCGCCGGGGCTGGGTCTATATTGGAATCGCCGCGAGCTGGGTGCCGGGTGGTCACATTCTCAGAATCGTGCTCACCCATAGCCAGCGCTTGATCGAATTTGGGAGCGTTTTCGTGAGAGATCGTTGCGTTGTCGGCCACTGATACATCAGATCGATCGGCCCCTTCAACAATCCTTTCGCTAACATCATGAGGGATGTGAACCTCGCTCTTCGGGGAAGACGACATGCTAGAAGTTCTCTATCTTATCTCTCCGCGGTTTGCTCGAGGCCTGACCGAGCCGCCCTCGCCCCGGGCTTCGGCCCGGGCTCGGAGGGCCATTACGGTCGTCCCACTAAAGGGAAGCCACGCGAAAACCGCACCCGCACGCCGCACCCACCCGCCACGCACGCACGCCACACCCGCAGGTCAACCCCCACCCCGGCCCCGTCGAGGATGTCCAACGGGCCGGTCCGCGGGTACAAGGAGATGCCAGCGCCCGGCCGGGCCGTGCGAAGCCTCGTCGAGCTGCGTGTCGACCTCCGCCGCTCCGAGGGGCG
>CAIUMM010000114.1 GCA_903900265.1 uncultured Pseudomonadota bacterium | reverse complement strand
GCACCGTGGCCCAAGTGGGATCCGGCTGCGCTGGTGGTCGACGAGGTCGACGTGGCGGTGCAGGTCGCAGGCAAGCTGCGCGGCACCTTCAAGGCTGCGCCGACCATGCCCGCAGCGCAGATGTTGGAAGCCGCCAAAGCGGTGGACAACGTGGCCAGACACCTCGTTGGCATGGTGATCGTCAAAGAGATCGTGGTTCCCGGAAAGCTGGTGAACCTCGTCGTCAAGCCCGCAGGCTGACCAACCTGCGGTACACTGCGACGATGCTGTCCCTGATCTCCTTGTTGTCGCTGCACGCCGCGCTGGCGGCGGCCCCGGTACCCGTCCAGCTTCCACCCGCCGAGCCGCAGCGCGATTGGCCACAACTGTTGGCCGAGGCTGGGCTCGGACTCGGTGCGCCCGGAGGTTGGGGCGCGTCCGTCGCTGATCCGGGCGACGGCACGACCTGGCAGGTACACCTCGTTGACAAGAGCGGCGCCGCTCAGGATCTGGTGGTGCTGATCCCCACGAACGAATCCGAGCGTGCCGACTTGGTGTGGTACCTGGCCAAGCTGCTGGGCGCCGAACCGCCGCCGCTCGAACCCATTCCACCACAGCCGTTCGCCGCCGCGCCGATCCCAACCCCCGCGCCGGTCGCGCAAGCACCCGCGCCGCCGGTTCAAACTCCCGCCGCGAAGCCACAGCCCGCGCCGCCGGTTCAAACTCCCGCCGCGCAAGCACCCGCGGCACCGGTTCAAGCCCCCGCCGCGCAAGCACCCGCGCCGCCAGTTCAAGCCCCCGTCGCGCCGCCGGTTCAAGCCCCCGCCGCGCAAGCACCCGCGGCACCGGTTCAAGCCCCCGCCCCGCCAGTTCAAACTCCCGCCGCGAAGCCACAGCCCGCGCCGCCAGTTCAAGCCCCCGTCGCGCAAGCGCCCGCGGCACCGGTTCAAACTCCCGCCGCGAAGCCACAGCCCGCGACGCCAGTTCAAGCCCCCGTCGCGCAAGCACCCGCGGCCCCGGTTCAAGCTCCCGCCGCGAAGCCACAGCCCGCGACGCCAGTTCAAGCCCCCGTCGCGCAAGCACCCGCGCCGCCAGTTCAAGCACCGCCGGCACCGGTTCAAACTCCCGCGGCGAAGCCACAGCCCGCGCCGCCAGTTCAAGCCCCCGTCGCGCAAGCACCCGCGGCACCGGTTCAAACTCCCGTCGCGAAGCCACAGCCCGCGCCGCCAGTTCAAGCGCCCGCGCCGACGGTTCAAACTCCCGCCGCGCAAGCGCCCGCGACGCCAGTTCAAACTCCCGCCGCAACCCAGCTCTCCCCCGAGCTTCTTGCCAAAATACCTGTCGCAAGAAGCCTGACCCCCGTTCCCAACCCGGAGGTCACCCCGCAGTTCTTTGCCCGCGCGGCGCTAAGTGCAAGCGTGCGCGGCATGACCGGCGCAGCCGTGGTCCCCGAGCTGACGGCGGGGGTACACGCAGGCCTGCTGCGGGCCGGTGCCTACGGCGCGCTGCGCAGCGCAGCCCAAGTCTCTGGCGTCGGTGAAAACACCAAGTACGGCGCCTTGGAGGTCGGCGCGGGTGTGTGGGCCATGCCCGATCTGCCTGTAGGCGGCGGCCTCCTCGGCGGTGTGTCCGTGCGCTCGTTCACCGCGGGCGGAAATCCGGTGACCTCCATCGCGATCCCGGTGGTCGCAGCGGAAGCGCTCGGCCACTTCACGCTTGGAAAAACAGGGTTCGCATCCCACATCGGCGTGGAGCCGCTCGCGCGCGTACAGGTGGACCTGCGCAGCGTCGAGCTGCAGCTCCGGCGGGGCGACACCGTGAACAGCACGATCGCTCTCCCCGGCTGGGACCTTCGCCTCGGCGTAGGTTTCACGTGGAACTAAACGCCTAAATCAAGGCGCGGCGGCCACAACGAGCTCACGACCAACGGGTTGTGGTACGCTACCCACCCCGAGGAGATCCTATGTCCAACGTGCTCACCGACGGCACCCTCGCCGTCACCGTCAACGGCCTTCGCTTCCTAAACCCCTTCATCATCGGCAGCGGGCCCCCGTCCACCAACGCGACGATCATGAACAAGGCGTTCGCTGCAGGCTGGGGCGGGGTCGTAGCCAAGACCACGAGTCTCACCGATACCCACGTCGTGAACGTGCAACCCCGCTACGGCAAGCTCCACAGCCCGGCGGGCGACTCCATCGGCTTCCAGAACATCGAGCTGATCAGCGACCGCCCTTTCGAAGACTGGGAGGATGACTTTCGCAAGGTCAAGGCGACCTATCCGGACCGCATCCTCATCGGCTCGATCATGGAGAGCTACAGCAAGCCGCGCTGGCAGGAGCTCGCTCAGCGCACCATCGCCGCGGGATGTGACGCCCTCGAGCTCAACTTCTCGTGCCCGCACGGCCATCCCGAGACCGGCATGGGCGCGGCCATGGGCCAGAACCCCGCGATGGTCGAGGAGGTCACCGGTTGGGTGACGGAAGTCGCCGGCGGACGCCCGGTGTGGGCCAAGATGACCCCGAACATCGCCGACATTCGCGTGCCCTCGCGCGCGGCGCGCCGAGGCGGGGCGACCGGCGTCGCTGCGATCAACACCATCCTCTCCACCATCGGCATCAACCTGAAGACGCTGCGCCCGACCCCGACGGTCGAGGGCTACTCCACCTTCGGCGGCTACAGCTACCGCGCCGTCAAGCCGATCGCGCTGCGTATGGTCGGCGAGATCGCGATGGATCAACCCGACTTTGCCGTATCCGGCATCGGCGGGGTGACCTCATCCACCGACGCGATCGAGTTCCTGCTCATGGGCGCCAGCACCGTGCAGAGCTGCACCGGTCCGATGCTTCAAGGCTTCGAGATGGTCACCGAGCTCGGCGACGGCCTCGCCGCCTTCCTGCGCCAGCACAACTTCAACACCGTGCAGGACGCCATCGGCCAGTCGTTGAAGTACTTCACCACGCATCACCACCTCGTCGAGCTGCAAGCCGCCAAAAAGGCGGCGAAAGCCGCCGAGTTGGCAAACCGCGACACCGAATGGGGCAAGAGCGACATCGCGTCCGAGACCGGCTCGCTGGTCTCGTCGAAGGAATAGCTGCGGCGACGTAGCGGGGGGCGAGCCGAAGCGCGCCCCCGCCGTCGGTCACGGGACGATTTCGCAGCTCAGGATCACCACGTCGGTGACCGGCTGGTCCACGCTGTTGACATCTGCGGCGCCTACGGCGTCGACGACGTCCATCCCCGCGGTCACCGTGCCGAAAACCGCGTACCCATCGCGGTTTCCGGTGCCGTCCAGCGCAAGGTTGTCGACGAGGTTGATGTAGAACTGGCTGGTCGCGGAGTCGGGGCGATTGGTGCGCGCCATCGCGATGCTGCCGCGCACGTTGGACAAGCCCACGTCGGTCTCGAGCGAGATCGGCGGCAGCGTCGCCTTGGCCGTGCCGTCCGCGGTGTAGCCGCCGCCCTGGATCACGAAGCCCGCTACGACGCGATGGAAGATCGTCGCGTCGAAGCCGTCGCGGCCGTCGTAGAACCCGCGATCCACATAGTCGAGGAAGTTGGCGGCGGTGATCGGCGCGTCAACCCCGTTGATGTCCAGCGTGATCGCGCCCAGCGTCGTCGTCATCGCGACGACCGTGTGCGCGGGAGTGCCCGTGTCGGCGTCAGAATCCGCGTCGGTGTCCGTATCGGTGTCCGTATCGGTGTCCGTATCGGTGTCCGCGTCGGCGTCCGCGTCGGTGTCTGTATCGGCGGCCGAGTCCGGCGACGACTCCGACAGCGGCGTCCTGCATCCGAACAGGCCAAAGACGGCGGGTAAAACCACGGACAAAAAGAAAGCGGGGCGGAGGTTCATCCGCCCCGCCTAACCTGCCGAACGCGCTACTCGAACGCTTGAATCCCGGTGATCCACCGACCGATGATCAGGTTGTGGACGTCATGGGTGCCTTCGTAGGTCTTCACCGACTCGAGGTTCGCCATGTGGCGCATGACCGGGTACTCGTCGAGGATGCCGTTTGCGCCATGGATATCGCGTGCTTCGCGAGCGATCTGCAGCGCGATGTCGACGTTGTTCATCTTCGCGAGCGACACCTGCTCGGGGATCATCGTGCCGGCGTCCTTCAAGCGGCCCAGCTGCAGCGCGAGGAGCTGGCCTTTGGTGATCTCCCGAACCATCCACGCCAGCTTGTTCTGCACGAGCTGGAAGCCGGCGATGGGCTTGCCGAACTGGATGCGCGACAGCGAGTATTCGCGCGCCGAGTGGTAGCACGCCATGGCCGCGCCAAGCGCGCCCCAGGAGATGCCGAAGCGGGCGTTGTTCAGGCACGAGAACGGGCCTTTCAAGCCGGAAACGTGGGGAAGGATGCGATCCTTGGGGATCCGGCAATCCTGGAACACGAGCTCAGAGGTGACCGAAGCCTTCAAGGAGTGCTTGCCGTGCATCTCAGGCGCGGTGAAGCCGGGGTCGTCCTTCTCGACGATGAAGCCGCGGATCACGCCGTCGAGCTTGGCCCACACCACCGCGACGTGCGCGAGGGTACCGTTGGTGATCCACATCTTGGCGCCGTTGAGCACGTAGCTGTCGCCGTCGTCGACCGCCTTGGTCACCATACCGCCGGGGTTCGAGCCGTAGTCGGGCTCGGTGAGGCCGAAGCAGCCGATGAACTCGCCGGTCGCGAGCTTCGGCAGGTACTTCTGCTTCTGCTCTTCGCTGCCGTGCTTCCAGATCGGGAACATCACGAGGCTGCCCTGCACGCTGGCAAAGCTGCGAATGCCCGAATCCCCGCGCTCGAGCTCCTGACACACGAGGCCGTAGGCCACGTTCGACATGCCGGCGCAGCCGTAGCCATGCAGGTTCACGCCGAGCAAGCCCATCTCGCCCATCTGGGACACGAGGTGATGAGGGAAGGTCGCGTTGCGGCAGTGCCCTTCGATGATCGGGATGACGTTGTCTTCGGTCCAGTCCCGCACAAGCTGGCGGACCGCCTTCTCTTCATCGGAGAGCAAAGAGTCGAGATTATAGAGGTCAACACCGTCAAACTTACGCATGGGCAGCTCCAGTGAGGTGGGCGAGAGAATCCACGAGAATATCGACACAAACACGCGCCTCGTCTTCGGTGCAGACGAGGCCAGGGCAGAGACGAATGCTGTTCTGACCGCAGCCGAGGATGACTAGGCCATGACGATGGAAGGCGTCCATCACCAGGTTGTTGCGGAGCTCGATCGCGCGCTCTTTGGTGCTGCGATCGGTGACGAGCTCGATGCCGATCATCAAGCCCAGCCCGCGGATGTCGCCGACGTTCGGATGGGATCCGAGCCGCTCGCGCAGCAAGGCGAGCAGGAAGTTGCCTACAGACGCGCTCTGCGCGACCAGCTCGCCCTCGAGCAGGTCCAGCGTCGCGTGCGCAGCGGCGCAAGCCACCGGATTGCCCCCGAAGGTGCTCGCGTGGGCGCCGGGCTTCCAGTTCATCACCGTCTCGGACGCGATGGTCGCCGAGAGCGGGAGCCCCGAAGCGATGCCCTTGGCGAGCGTCAGGATGTCGGGCTTCACGCCGGTGTGCTCCCAGGCGAACATCTTGCCGGTGCGGCCCATACCCGCCTGGACCTCGTCGAAGACCAGCAGGATGCCGTGCTCGTCGCACAGCGCGCGCAGCCGCGGCAGGAAGTCGCTGGGCGGCACGATGTAGCCGCCTTCGCCCTGCACCGGCTCCACGAAGATCGCCGCTACCGACTTGGGATCGACGATGGTGCGGAACAGGATCGCGAGGTGGTCCATCGCGATGTCGGTCGCCCGCGCGCCCATACGGTAGGGATCGGGGTACACCGAGTGGGTGACCGGCAGCAACGGGCCGAACCCCTCGCGCTGACGAACCTTGGACGCCGTGAGCGAGAGCGCGCCCATCGTGCGGCCGTGGAAGCTGTCGATGAACGCGATGAACTGGGTGCGGCCGGTGGCCCAGCGCGCCAGCTTCATCGCCGCCTCGTTGGCCTCAGTGCCGGAGTTTCCGAAGTATACCCTGCACTTGTCGCCACGGACCGGCTGCATCGCCACGAGGCGCTGCGCGAGTCGGCCCTGGACCGGGTAGTAAAAGTCGGTGCCGCTCATGTGCAGCAGCTTGCTGGACTGCTCGACCACCGCAGCCACCACCTTGGGATGACAGTGGCCCGTCGACGTCACGGCGATGCCCGCCGAGAAGTCCAGAAACTCATTGCCATCGGGATCGGTGATCCAGAGCCCCTGGGCGCGCTCGGCGACAAGGGGGTGATCCCGGGTGTAGGACGGCGAAACAGACGCGTCACTGCGCTGAATCAGGTCACGTGCGATCGGACCAGGTAGAGCGGTGCGCAGCAGCGGGCGACGGGACACGGGGCCTCCGGAGAGCCGAGGGTTTGTGAGGCTCGGGGGCATATTCGACGGCCACCGGCAGGGCAAGCCGCGAGCAGCGGGCTTTGGGCCCGCTGCTACAATCCACGCAGACTCAAGCGCCCCCGGGAGGGCTCAGGGGCAGGGCTTGTGCAGCCGGTTCACGCCCGCTTGAACCTCGGCGCGAATGTCACTGCCCGCGCTGCCCAAGGCTTCGCAGTAGTCCGCGAGCGCGCTGTTGGCGTCTCCCAGCTTCTCGCTCGCGTAGCCACGCCCATAGAGCAGGCTCGCGTTTCCAGGATGCTGGGCGAGGCCCTTGGAGAACGTGTTGAACGCGGGGTCAAACTGCCCCTTGTTCACGAACGCCCAGCCCTTCTTGGAAGCATCCCCGGCGGACATTCCCGCCGGTTCGGACCGCGCCACCGGGGCACGAGCGGGAGCCGGCGCGGACGCCGGAGCGCGCGGAGCAGGCGGCGGGGCTGCGGCAGCGGGCGCTTCGGGCAAGGGCGGCAACTCGAGCGGCGCGGGTTTAGCGGGCTCCACGGGGGCCACCGGAGCCGCCTCTGTCGGAGCCGCGGCGCCTTCAGCGACCGCCTCCACCGGCGCGGCGGGCGCTACCGGCGCAGCTTCCGCGGGCTTGGCTTCCTCGGCAGCGGCGTCGGCAGCAGCGGCGTCGGCGACGACCTCAGCGGCCTCGGGTGCGCGCGTCAACCGCCATCCTACGCCCGCGATCATGCACACGATCAGCGCGCCCAGGCCCACCCACAACATCGTCATGTTGCTGCGTTCGGGCGCGGGCTCCTCATCGTCCTCAAACGGGTCCGCCTCCATCCGGGGCGACATGGGCGGCACGGACGCCGGCCTCGCCGCAGGCACCGGCGCTGGCGTGCCGACCTGAAACTCCGCGGCCATGTCCTCGATCGACTGCGCCGTCCCGAGGGCGAGGCTGGCCTCAGCGAGCGTCGGAGCGGGAGGCGGCAGGATCGGCGTAGGCGGCAAGCTGGCGTACCCGCGACGCACCGGAACCGGCCCCTTGCGGATCTCCTCCACGCGCTCCTCGAGCACGGAGAGCATGGTGACTTCCTGAGTGTCGATCTCGGCGACGACGAAGGGATCGGCGTCGAGTCGGGTGACCTCCTCGGGAGCAGACGTCCCCCTCGCGCGATCCGGCGGCACCGGACTCCCCGCCGGAGACCACGGGACCTCATCGGTGAGCGGGCGCGGGAAGTCGGCATCGGCCGCAGCCGAGTGCATGGCGTCCGCGGCGCGGAAGAACAACAACAGCTCGGGGCGATCGCCGGCGCGCTCCCAAACGCCACCGTCCACCGAGATGGAGTCGTCCTCTTTGACCCTGCACTCGAGGATCCAACGCTGCACGGAAGCGAGATCGGTGGTGGGGTAAACCTCGTCCTCGGCGCGCACCGTGTAGGCCGAGATCAGCGGCGCACCCAGCCGCCGCAACGATGCAGCCTCTGCGGCGGCGCGTTCGGCGACCGCGCGCTCAGCAGCGGCATGTTCAGCGACCGCGCGGTCAATCGCGGCACGTTCTGCAGCCGCGCGCTCGGCGGCGGCGCGTTCGGCGGCGCGCTCAGCGGCAAACTCTGCGGCGGCGCGCTCGGCGGCGGCGCGCTCCACGGCGGCACGTTCGGCGGCGGCTCGCTCTGCAGCGGCGCGGCCCGCTGCGGCGCGCTCAGCGGCTGCCTGAACTGCGGCGGCGCGCTCTTCGGCGGCGCGCTCAGCGGCGGCTCGCTCCGCAGCGGCGATCTCAGCGGCGATCCGCTCCGCAGCCGCAAGCTCCGCTGCGGCGATCCGCTCCGCCGCCGCGAGCTCAGCGGCCGCAAGCTCTGCGGAGGCGCGCTGCTCCGGCGAGACCTCAGGAGGAATCTCCACGCGGAACACATGGGCACACGTCGTACAGCGGAAGCGCATCCCGCCGCGCGCACGCAGCGCCGGGGAAATCTCGGCGCGGTGCGCAGCCGCGCACTTCGGGCAGACCAGATCCATCTACCCTCCGCTCAACGACGAAAGCACCGCCTGAATCTCAGCCGCATCCGACGGATTGGTCGCGAGGTACTTCTGGTAGAACGAGCTGGCACCGGTGGTGTCGCCCTGCTCCTTGCAGATGTTGCCGAGCGTTTTCCACGCGGACTTCTGCCCCTTCTCCGCCGCCTGTTGCAGCGCGGCCTTGGCCCCATCCGGGTCACCCGAACGGTACTGCGCGTTTCCAAGCTTGTTGAGGTAGCTGCCGTTGCCGGGCTCGAGCGCGAGCGCCTGGCGATAGCCTTCGATCGCCTTCGCCCAGTTTCCGCTCTTGGCCTCGCCGTCGGCCGCGGCCGCATAGTCCCCACCCGAGGCAGCCGCCTGAGTCGCAGCGACCGGGGTCTTCACGACCGGCGGCGGCGCCACGGGCGGGCGAGCGCCGTCACCCGAAGGCGGCGGCGGCGTCGGGGCACCGCGCACCGGAGCGCGAGGCTCCTTGCGGTCCGGGATGCCATTTCCGTTCAGATCGGCGTCGGGATCCACGACGGGCGCGGTCGCATCCGGGGTGGTTACCGGCCCAAGCTTGTGGATCAGGTCATCCCGGATCTCCTGCTGGGTCTTGTCGGCGTTCGCAGGCACAACGGTAGCCGCCGGCGGAGCGGGGGGCCCGGACTGGCCGTCGGGCTTGAAGTAGAACGCGGCGGCGGCGGCGGCGAGCACCAGCACCAGAACGCCGGCGCGGGCGGCGGTTCGGTCCGGCGCGGCAGGCTTCGCGGCGACCGGTCCGCCCTTCTTGGTCGGCACGGTGCGCTGCGCGAAGGGGTCCCGGAACGGAGACGCCGCAGGCGCCGCGGTCGTTACCGGCTTCGCCTCTTCGACCACCCGCTTCGGGGGCGCCTGTACGATGTTCTCGCCGTCGGCGTCCTTCGGGCGATTGCGGTTCAGCTCCTCCCAGGTCTGTACGAAGTACACGTCGAGATCGGGGATCTCGCCGAGCGCCTTCCAGATCTTCCCGTCGTAGGAGACCACGTCCTGTTGAGTGACCCGCCCGTCCTGAATGTACTTGCGCAGGGTCTTGATGTCGCTGAAGTCGTAGATCAGGCCGATCTTGATCTTCACCTTCCAGGTGGGGACGCCGACCTTTTTGAAGTCGAGGGTAGGCGAACGCAGCGCGGCCTGCTCCGGCGTGATCTGGAAGTCGGCGCCGGTCTCGTAGGGAGCAGCGAGCGTGGGGTTGGCCGGGCGACGCGGCGCAGGCTCAGGGAACTCCGGCTTCTGCATCCCGACGCGCGTAGGCTCGTCATCCCATTCGTCATTGCGGGGCGGAGGGATGGAAGGAACCGCGAGGTTCGGCGCAGACCGCGATGCTTCAGACTGCCCAAAACGCTCGGTCGGGCGCGCGGCGTCGGCGGGCGCAGCGGCGGCAGGCGCAGCGGTATCGGGGAGCGGACTGGTCGCGCCGCCCGGGTACACCACAAAAACATGTTTGCACTTCGGACAGGTGATCTTCGCACCACGTCCGGTGACTTTGGATTCATCCAGCTTGTAGCGGGATGAGCACGCAGGGCAAGTGACGATCAACGAGGCTCCTTGCAAGGTTCGGACAGAGACTCACGGGGGGTTCAGGGAAGGAGGATGTCCATCCGCGCGCTCACCGCGAACACAGTCCTTGGGCCGTGCTTTCGAAAGTGTATCGTAAGTCGCGGATTCGAGGGGATGCCATCTCGACTGGAAACGAGACCTTCCCCTAAAACCGGGTGAAAAACGTCGACTCCGGGCTGAAAGGCGTCGAGCGAGTCCGGAGACATCCGGCGCCGATCAGCCGGGACCACCGGCGCGGGCATGGTGGCGGACAGCGGCGCGCGGGTCGGCGCGGCCGCGACCAACGGGCGACCGGCGCGCGTAGGCGGCGCGGCAGACCAGCCGCGTCCGAAGGAGGCCGGCGGGGTAGGCGACGCAGGTCGAACCAGCGAAGCAGGCGGAGAATCGCCGAAGGTCGCGATCGGAATCTCCGCTGTGAACCGGGACAGCGAGGCCGGCGTCACCGATCCGTCCATGCCCCGACGCACCCGCGGCGCGGTCAGGATCAAGCGCTCCCGCGCCCGCGTGAACGCCACGTAGGCGAGGCGACGCTCTTCTTCGATCTCGGCGTCCGACTCCGAGCGCGCGTGGGGGAAGCACCCTTCGGTGAGTCCAACCACAAAAACCACTGGATATTCCAAACCTTTGGCGAGATGAACCGTCAGCAGCGTGACCTTGCCGTCCTCGCTCGGTAGCTCGTCGGACTGCCCGGACAGCGCCGCGCGGTCCAAGAAGCTCGCGAGCCGCTCGTAGGCGTCGTCCTGCGGGTTCTGCGCGTCGAACTCGCGCCCGCTCTCCGCGACGGCGCGCGCCAGCTCCTGAATGTTCTCAATCCGTCCCGCGCTCTCCGGCGTATTCTCCGCCTCCAACTCGGCGAGATAGCCGGTCATCTTGGCGACGTGCAGCACCAAATCGCCCGGTTGCATCGTCGTCACCGCGCCGGAGATGCCGTCGATGATGCTGCAGAAGCTGGTGAGGCCCTTCGCGGAGCGGCCTTCTCCGCCGGTCATCCGCGCCGCGCGGTACAGCGAAACCCCGTGCTTCGCAGCCTCCATTCGGAGGCCCTCCACCGCTTTTTCGCCCAAGCCGCGGGTCGGCACGTTGATGACCCGCAAGAAGCTCATGTCATCCGCAGGGTTCAACACCAGCCGCAGATACGCGAGCACATCGCGAACCTCACGGCGTTCGTAGAACTTCTTTCCGCCGACGAGCGTGAACGGGATGCGCGCTTCGGTCAGCACGCGCTCGAACGCCCGGCTCTGGGCGTTGGTGCGGTAGATGATCGCAAAATCGCCGGGCTTGTAGGTCTGCGTCGCCGCTGCGGGACCCGCGGCCGACCACGTGGTCCCGCCCCGGATCAACCTGCGGATCTCGGTCAACACCATGTCGGCTTCCGCCAGCTCGTCCGGCGCGTGGAAGAGCCGCAAGGGCTCGCCCGCCTCGGCGTCGGTGCGCAGCGTTTTGTCCTTTCGACCCAGATTGTTCCGGACGACGCCCGAAGCTGCGTTGAGGATCAGGCTCGTCGAGCGGTAGTTCTGCTCGAGACGGATGATCTTGGCCTGCGGAAAATCCTTCTCGAAATCGAGGATGTTCCGAATATCTGCGCCGCGGAAGCTGTAGATCGACTGGTCGTCGTCGCCCACCACCGCGAGGTTGGCCCGCTCGCCCGCCAAAAGCCGGATGAAGCGGTACTGCGCCGCGTTGGTGTCCTGGTATTCGTCGACCATCAAGTACTGAAACTTGTTGGTCCAGCGCTCGAGCACCTCGGGAAACTGCGTCCACAGGTCGACGACCTTGCCGATCAGGTCATTGAAGTCCAGCGCGTTGGCTTTCTTCAGGCGCGCCTCGTATGCGGCGTAGACCGCGGGCATCTTCTCGGACCACTCGACGCTGGGACCGTTCGCGCGCAGCAGCGCAGCCACGGCTTCAGGGCCAAGCAAGCGGTTTTTCGCGCGATCGATCTGCGAGCGGAAGTTCGACGCCGGCATGCGCTTGGGGTCGATGTTCTGCTCGAGCAGCACCTGCTTCAAGGTGCGGGTCTGGTCGTCGTCGTCCCAGATCGCAAAGTTGCGACCGAAGCCCAGCGGCTCGATGTCGCGGCGAAGAATGCGGACGCAGGAGCTATGAAAGGTGCTCACCCAGACATCGTCTGCGGTGGTCCCGACCAGATGGCGAACGCGCTCCTTCATCTCTCCCGCCGCCTTGTTGGTAAAGGTGACGGCAAAAATGTTCCACGGACGTACGCCCGACTCGAGCAGATAGCCCACGCGCCGGGTGAGCACGCGGGTCTTTCCCGACCCTGCGCCGGCGAGGATCAGCAGCGGCCCCTCGGTGGTCATCACCGCTTCGGCCTGCTCCGGGTTCAGGCCCTCAACCAGACTGCTCACGAACGCTCCGGCGCGGCGAGGCGTGCGCGCAAGCGACGCGCGCTGCCTTCATGGTTCTTCTGCGGCCCCCGGGCGATGGCGATCGCGTCGTCCGGGACGTCCAGCGTCACCGTACTGCCCGCGCCGACGATCGCGCCGGCGCCCACCGAGATCGGAGCCACCAACGCAGAGTTGGAGCCGATGAACGCGCCCGCGCCCACGAAGGTGCGGTGCTTGCGGTAGCCGTCGTAGTTGCAGGTGATCGTGCCGGCGCCGATGTTGGCGGCCTCACCGATGTCGGCGTCTCCAAGGTACGCGAGGTGGTTGGCCTTCGCGCCACGGCGTACACGGGTGTTTTTGACCTCGACAAAGTTGCCGATGTGCGCGTTGGGCTCGATCACCGCGCCCGGCCGCAGCCGCGCCATCGGGCCGACCACCGCGCCCTCTTCCACACGCCCGCCGTCGCACACGCTGCCCGCGTGGATCGTCGCGCCCGCCGCGACCACGCAGTCGCGCACCACCGCGTTGGGGCCGATCGTACCGGCGATGTCACAGCTCCCGGCGATCACCGCGCCAAACCCAACCACCGCGCCGGGGTGCAGCACCGCGGTGACGTCGACCAACGCACCGTCTAAGTCGGCAAAATCCACGCCCGCCTCGGCCCACGCGCGATTGACGCGCCGCTTGAGCACGCCGCGCGCCTCCGCGAGCTGCGCGCGGTCGTTCACCCCCGCGAACGCGGACGCTGGGAATCCACTTTCTACCTTGCTGTCTGCGCCATCCAACGCTCCGGCGAGATCGGTCAGGTAGTACTCGCCCTTGGGCGCGTGAGGCTGCAACAACGGCAAGGCGGTGTGCAGATACGCCGCTTCAAAAGCGTACAGTCCGCTGTTGACCTCACGCACCGCAGCCTCAGCCGGGCCGCAGTCCACCTGCTCGACGATGCCGCGCCCGCGAACGATGCGGCCGTAGCCGTGCGGATCATCGACCTCAAACGACGCCACCGTCACCCGCTTGCCGCCCGCCTCATGCGCGTCGAGCAAGCGTCGGACATCGGCGGACCGCAGCAAGGGCGTATCGCCCGCCGTCACCAGCACCGTCCCGGCGTTCGGCACCAACGCGAGCGCGCTGCGGAGCGCATCTCCGGTGCCCATCGGGTTGTCCTGCCGCGCGAAGCGCACCGCGGGATCCTGCTGCAAGAGAGCCGCGCGCACCGCGTCCTCCTGATGGTGCACGACCACGATCACGTCGTCCACGCCGGCCTCTCGGAGAGCGGCGACGATCCAGCCGACCATCGGACGGCCCAGCAACGGATGGAGCACCTTGGCGAGGGGAGACCGCATACGGGTTCCCAAACCCGCAGCAAGGACCACGGCGGTAGACATGGGCTTCGACTATCACGAAGCTCGGGGAGCCGCCTCGACGAGCCTCGGCTTTGCCGCGTCACCGGACGCACAGCGAGCAGGGAGATAGACTCCGAGCATCGTTTCCCCGGAGTCGCTGTTGTCCTGGTCCGCCCTCACGTCCGCCCGCTCGTGCGCCCTCCCGGTCGCCCTCCCGTTGGCCGGCTTGATGTCCCTGTTCGCCTTAGGCGGCTGCGGCCCCAAGGTCGAAGACGATTCGGGCGCGGTCGTGGACACCTCGCCGGAAGACGACACGCAGGACGACTTCAGCTGTCCTACCCCCGAGATGCGCGTGAACGGCGAAGATCCGCCTTCGGTCGGGGACTACTGGGAGGTGTTCTTGTGGTGCGGCGACACGCTGATGACCGGCGCCATGCACATGAGCATCGATCCGCCGTCCCTGGCGACCATCGATGACTACCACATGACCTACAACGAAGCAGGATCGGGCGTGCTCACGGTGCAGGTCGGCACGCTGAAGGCCGAGCGCGCGGTCGAGGTCGCCGAATAGTGTCCAAGGGCCCGTCGCTCACCGAGATCCTCGACATGCTGGTGGCGACAGGCCACCTGCACGGGGGCCAGAAGCAGGACGTGCTCAACCGCGGCCGCGAACAAGCGCGCCACCTGTTGCTCGATCGCCGCGCCGAGCTGCGCCGCCTGCTTGGGCGCCAGCGGGTCAACTACACGCTGTCCGACATCGAGCTCATCGCCAGCTTCCGCTTTCGGAAGGACGAAAAATCCCCGGTCGTCGATGAAGAGACGATCACCGAGGTGGTCGCTACCCACGAGGGCTACACCTTCGTGCGGGTCGATCCGCTGAAGCTGAACTTCAAGCTGGTGGTTGACGCCTTCGGCGGGCCTTTTGCCGAAAAGCACATGGTCATCGCCGTCGAAGACAAGCCCGAGGCGCTGACCGTCGCGCTGTGCGATCCTTGGAACACCGATCTGCTCGGCAGCCTCGCGCAGTTCAAGAAGAAAGCCATCCGACCGGTGATGGCGTGCAAGTCGGAGATCCTGAAGGTCATCGCCGAGTTTCACGGCTTTCGTCGCTCGATGCGCGCCGCCGAGGCCACGTTCGCGACCGACATGCCGGACATCGCCAACCTCGAGTCGCTCTACAAGGTGCAAGGCACCAACGAGCTCGAGGCCACCGACCAGCCCATCGTGCAGGCGGTCTGGTACCTGCTGAACTACGCCTTCGACAACCGCGCCTCCGACATCCACATCGAGCCCAAGCGCGACGACGCCCTCGTGCGCATGCGCATCGACGGCGTGCTGCACGCGGTGCACCGCATGCCGCGCGGCGTGCACCCCGCGGTGGTGAGCCGGGTCAAGCTCCTCGCCCGATTGGACATCGCCGAGCGCCGGCGCCCCCAAGACGGCCGCTTCAAGACCTCCTTCGGCAACACCGAGGTCGAGATGCGCGTCAGCACCGTGCCTACCGTGTTCGGCGAGAAGGCGGTGCTGCGCATCTTCGACCCCGCCGTGCTCAAACAGCCGCTCGCCGATCTGGGCTTCTTCGAGACCGAGCTGCAGCAGTACAACACGATGATCGGCGCCACCAACGGCATGGTGCTGATCACCGGGCCTACCGGCTCCGGTAAAACCACCACGCTCTACAGCACCCTCAACCACATCGCGAACCCGCGCATCAACATCTGCACGTTGGAAGACCCGATCGAGATGGTGAACGAGCAGTTCAACCAGATGGCGATGCAGCCAAAGATCGGGTTCACCTTTGGATCTGCGCTGAAGAACGTGCTGCGCCAAGACCCCGACGTCATCATGATCGGCGAGATCCGGGACGGCGACACCGCGGAGAACGCGATCCAAGCCGCGCTCACCGGCCATCTGGTGCTCTCGACGGTGCACACCAATGACGCCGCGAGCGCGGTCTCGCGGCTGCTCGACCTCGGCGTGTTCCCGTTCCTCGTCGCCGGCACGCTGCTGGGCGTGATCGCGCAGCGGCTGGTGCGCAAGGTGTGCCCGTTCTGTGCGCGGGAAGAGCAGCTCACACCCGAACAGATCGACATGCTCAACATCCGCGGCGCCGAAGGCCGGCGGCTTCGGGTCAAGCGCGGCGTCGGCTGCGCCCGCTGCCGCGGCACCGGCTACAAAGGGCGCACCGGCGTGTTTGAGGTCATGCCGATGACCGCGCGCATCCAGCGTCTCGTGCAGGAAAAAGCGAGCTCGCAAGAGATCAAGCGCGAGGCGGTCAACGATGGCATGCTCACCTTGCGCGAGTACGCGATCAAGAAGCTCGCGCGCGGCGAGACGACCATCGACGAGGTCATCGCCGTCACCGACGAAACCCACCTGTACTGAAGCCCATGCGCGCTGAATCACGAGACCGGATCTGGAACGGGGCGCGCATCGCGTTAGATCTGCTCGTGGCGGGACTGGCGATCTGGCAGCTCGTGACGCTGCTGCACGTGTGGAGCCAGCGCATTGGCTATCCCTACGACCTCGAGTGGATGGAGGGCGCGACGCTGATCTCGGCGCTGCGCGTCAAGCAGGGGCTGCCGCTCTACGGGGTGCCCGACGCCACCTACATCCCGTTCATCTACCCGCCGCTGTACGCGTGGGTGGTCGCGGGCTTGTCTACGGTTTTGCCGACGGTTTTTCCGTTCGGCTACGGGCTCGCGCGCGCGGTGTCTATCGTCGGCACGTTGAGCGCGACCGCAGCGCTGGTGTTTGGAGCCCGGGAGGCCGGCGCACGCTGGTCCGTGGCGCTGGGATGCGCGGCGATCTTCCTTGGAACTTGGGAGGAGACCGGCACGTTTTTTGACCTCGTGCGCATCGACGGGCTCTCGATCGGGCTCATCGGATGGGCGCTGGTGCTGGCCGCAGGACGGACCCCGGCGCGCGCGATCGCCGGCGGCGCGCTGCTCGCGGTGGCGTTCATGTGCAAACATCACGCGGCGATCTTCGGGTTTCCGATCCTCGCTGCGCTGTGGTACCGGGACGGTCGCGCCCACGCGCTGCGCTTCGCCTTGGCCGCGCTGATCCCGGCGGTGGTGTTCCTCGTCGGCATGCAGATCGCGACCGACGGGCGCTTTTGGCTATGGCTGGTGCAGGTCCCCTCGAACCACGGGCTCGTCGCCAAGCGCTTCTGGCCGTGGGTGAGCGTCACGTCGCTGTGGCCGCTGAAGTACACCACCTCGGGCGCGACGCTGGAGGTAGCCGCTGCCACGCCGATCGTGTGGGGGATGGCGGTGGTCGGGCTCGTCAGCGCGCTGCGAAATCGCGAGGCGCTGAAGGCCAGCCCGCGCTTTGCGTACTGGATCGGCATCGCTGGCACCGGCTTGTTTGTGGTGTCGCTGATGCGCGGGCACGTCGGCGGCTACGTGAACGTGCTGATGCCGATGATGTGGGTGCAGGCGCTGTGGCCGGCGCTGCTGACGCGCCGCGCCGGGGAAGGCCTCGTGGGGCTGGGACTGCAAGCGCTCGTGGCGGTGCAGATCGTCACCGGCCACGGCACGTACACCTACGAGGTCCCGACCCCGGCTGATCGAAAGCAAGGCGACGCGCTGATCGCCGAGCTGCGTGATCTGCCCGATCCGCTGCTGATCCCCGAGGCGCCGTACTACGCGGTGCTCGCCGGGCACGACCCCAGCTTTTCGCTGATCACCCTCTGGGACATCAGCGACGCGTCGGTGCCCAAGGCGGCCGGCGTCAGCACGATCCGCGGGCTGATCGCGCAGCGGCACTGGAAGTCCGCGGTGTTCACCGACAACAAGGTGGAGCCCAGCATCGGTCGGGCCTACAAAAAGCAGCGCGCGCTCAAGCACCGGGGGCCCAGCACCCGCACCGGCTGGACCGTGCGGCTGCGCTCGGTGTGGGAGCCCATCGCCGCCAAAGACACGTCCGAAGGCAGCCCGGACCGCCCCGCCGACGCGGTGCGCGAGGAGCCCGACCTACCGCAGCCGCTCGAGTAGCGCGCCCAACTCCGGGCTCTGCGCCTCGGGAAATCCGCGCATGTGACCGACCTTGTCGACGACGACAAAGCGATCGCCGTGGATCACCCGATCCGGCTCGCCCGGCCCCACCGCGCGGGTGTCCATCGCCTGCTTGAACCCGTCGACCACCACGCGGCGCACGTCCGCGACCGGACCGGTCAAAAAGCTCCAGCCTGGCTGTGCATGAAAGTGCTGGGCATACGCCAACAGCACCGGCGGCGTATCGTTGGTGGGGTCCACCGAAAACGAGACGTAGGACGCCCAAGGATACTTCAGCTGCACCTCGGCCATGTGCGCGGTGAGCGTGGGGCACACGTCTTTGCAGGTGGTGAAGATGAAGTCCGCCACCCAGACCTTGCCCAAAAAGTCCGCGTGCGTCCGTGTTTTCCCGTCCTGATCGGTAAGCAAAAACACCGGCGCAGGCCCGAAGTCGTCTTCGGTCTGGCCGGCGGGGATCTCATCGCCCCCCGCAGACGACGCCGGCGGCGCCGGCGTGGTGCACGCCAGCATCAGGAACAGGATCATAGAGCCTCCAACGCATGTTTCGCCGCGACATTGCCCAGTTTTGCACCCGCTGCGTATGCAGCCCGAGCGCCATCGCTATCCCCTAACCGCGCGCGCACATCCCCGAGCCTATAGTAGGTTTGCGCTCGATATTCTTCCGGAGGCGCGCTGAACCCAAGATAGGTGGTCCAGGCCGCAGCGGCCTCGGCGTAGCGCCCCGTTCGCGCGAGCACGATGCCGCGGAAGTAGTGCACCCGCTCGTTGTTGACCCGCTGCGCGACCACGCGGTCGTACTGCGCCAGCGCCTCGTCATAGCGCCGCATCGAGGTCAGGATCCGGCCCCGCGTCAGCGCGTTCACCACGCAGTCCGGGTACTTCACGTTGTTGACGTCCACCGACCGCAGCGCTCGAGGCAGATCCCGCTCTTCGATCCACGCAAATGCCAGCACCAGCGAGGCGCCGGGCCCGAGCAGCACGCCGCCCGCTTCAGCCCGCTGCAAGGCCTCGATGCCCTCGCGACGGCGGTCTGGAAAATCTGGGAGCAAGCTGGACTGCGCGGTGACGACGCTGCGCCAGTACAGGTACATGCCGTCGCCGATCCGGGGATCGGGGAACGCCGGCGCCAGCTCCTCTACAGAGCGCAGCGCGCGCATCGCGACCAGCGCCCGACCGAGCGCCACGAGGTAATCGCCCTTTCGTAAGCTATGAATCGCGTCGAGCCCGCCGAGGCCCGCCAGCACAAATTGCTCCAGCGGCTCTGCGCCGGGCTGCTCCAGACCAAGCTCCACCTGCGCGCGCGTCTGCGCAGAGGCTGCCCGGAACTGCGCGTCGTAGGCCCAATCGAAGTTCTCGAACATCAACGCCTGATACAGGATGGCGTTGCCCAACGGCCCGACGCCGCTGGTCGGGTACCGCGCCGAGATGTCGTCAAACGCAGCGCGGGCCTCCCGATAGCGACGCGCAAAAGTCAGCTCACACGCGGCCTGGCTGCTGAGCAGCAGGTCCTCAGAGATGTGCAGCATCGCAGCCGCGGCCGCGGTCGTAGGCGGCGCGGGGAAAGGCCCGGCCGACACCGAACCGAGCGCCGGGAGCCCGCTGTGCGGCGTGTCGCCATCGTGCGCGGCGCTGTGATCGTCGCGGTGATCATCTCGGGGCTCGTCGCTAAGCAAAGAGCCGGCCTGCGCCGGCGCTGCACCCAGCAGCAGCATCGCGAGTAGCCGCAGCTTCAAGCGAGCGCCTCGATCGCGTCCCAAATCTGCCGCTCCACCTGAACGCCCTGAAGCCGGTTGATCTCCTGGATCCCGGTCGGGCTGGTGACGTTGATCTCCGTCAAGTAGCCGCCGATCACGTCGATGCCGACAAAGAGCTGGCCCTCGGCCTTGAGCATCCCCGAGATGGCGGCGCAGATGGTCTGCTCGCGCTCGGTGATCGCGCAGCCGTGTACGGTGGCGCCCACGTGCATGTTCCCGCGGTGGTCCTTGGGACCGGGCACGC
Organism: uncultured Pseudomonadota bacterium; assembly: GCA_903900265.1. GTDB lineage: Bacteria > Myxococcota_A > UBA796 > UBA796 > SXON01 > CAIUMM01. The sequence continues at coordinate 14,627 of CAIUMM010000114.1, read as the reverse complement.
GCAGCATCGCGCCGACGGGCTCGCCGTTCACGAGCAGGATGCGCTTGTCGCCGTCGACGATCTCGGGCAGGTGGCGCTGAGCGAGGATGTAGTGCTTGCCTTCGCCGGTCAGCAGCTCGATCATCGAGCGCAGGTTGGAGTCGTCCTTGTGCGAGACCAGCACGCCCCGGCCGCCGTTGCCGTCCCAAGGCTTCAACACCACCTTGCCCGGCAGCGCCTCAGCGAACGCGACGATGCGGGCGATCTCATGGGAGACCAGCGTCGGCGGGGTGAGCCCGGCAAACTGCAACGCAAAGAGCTTCTCGTTGCGCGACCGAAGGCCTTGGGGGTGGTTGTACACCCGCGTGCGCCCGCCGGACGCGGTCGTCGCCATCTCCAGCAGGTAGGTCGTGAAGATGTAGGTCATGTCGAAGGGCGGGTCCTTCCGCATCCAGATCACGTCAAAGTCGGTCAGCGGGCGCTCGCCCCACGCGCCTGTGTCAAAGGCGCCGGCCTCGACTGGCCGCGTGACCACCGGCTGGCAGCGCGCCCACGGCACCGCGCCTTCGCGCGCGTACAGGTCCGAAGGCGTGCACCACGCCACCGACGCGCCCCGGCGCGTGCTCTCTTGCATCAGCATGTAGGTCGAGTCTCCCGCGAGGTTCAACGAAGCCAGCGGGTCCATCACGTACAGGGTGTTCATGCCTCCTCTCTACCCGCGCCGACCGGGAATCACCACCGATTCGGGGTCCCGCGGGATGCTGACCCGTACCCTGCGCCGCTACTTCCCGACGCAAAACCGGGAGAACAGCCGATCGAGCACGTCTTCCGTGGTGTCACCGTTACGGAAGCGCGTCCGCCAAAGCCGCCGCGTTCGGGGAACCCCAGCCCGTCGGGTAGTCCCACCCCGCCCCAGCGCTGTAGTATGCAGTTCCACCATAGGTGATGTCGTTGAAGGTGCCCTGGACAGCGGCGTCAGAGTAAAGGACCGGGTTCAGATAGCCCATGTGGGGTTTCCCCTCGTCAAGGCGCTTGCTGTCGACCACGGCCATGAGCCCGGCGTAGATGGGCGACGCGAACGACGTACCCGCGTAGATCTGCCACGTTCCCAAGTAGTACACCCAGAAAGCGCTGCCCGCGGCGGCCGACACGTCATTGACGCCGCGCCGCGTGGCGGTCGGCAACACGTCCCACTGCCAGTACGGAGCGTCGAAGTTGTCAGCCTCACCCGAGCCCGCGTACTCCCACGCGTACTCGTAGGCGATTGAATCGCCGCTCATCGCCATCGTCGTTCCCCCGACACAGGTCACGTACGGGCTCACGCAGGGCGTGTCGGGCTTGGCGGAGTCACCGCTCGCTGCGGTCACGGTGATCCCGAGGGCAGCAGCCATCTCCGCGGCCTGATGGTAGGCCTCCTCAACCCGCCATGGCTCCGAGTCCTGCCGATGTGCGAACGAATCTGACAGGATGTCCACCTCACCGCGCCCGATCGCCTCGTTGAAGTTGAACACCATCGAGGTGTTGCGGGAGTCGGGTCCGACATACGCGATGAGGTCGGCCCCCGGAGCGATACCGCCGGCCCAGGCAACGTCCAAGGTGGATTCCGTGCAGCGGGAGGGGGCGTCCTCCGCCGTGTAAACCACCTCGGGAACGCTTCGATAAATACCGCTCGAACGCCAGAAGGTACCGACGTCGTTGAACTTGAACATCCCGCCGATGATGAGGCCCAAGCGAACGCCCTCTCCATCATACCCCTCGTCGTACAGTGTCGACGCGCCGTAGGCGTTCGCCAGATCCTGGGGCAACAACGCTGCATTTCCGGGTGCATCATTGACGACGTCGCCCGCCTCGCCCGGCAGCGGACCGGGGTCAACCGGGAGGTCCGCGGTGATGATCCCGTTCGTCCGGTCAGTAACGAACGCGGGGAGCGTGAAGGACTCCAGGGTACAGTACACCTCGAAGGACGGCTCCCCGACCTGGGGATTCTCGCGGTCGCACACGTGGAGATCCGCCTGAAAGGCCGCGTTGAACTGCGCTACCGTCCCCGAGAACTGGATCAGCAGCCGGTTGCTCGCCACGTAGTTCACGGCGAACCCCTCGTGCTCGAGGTAGGCTTGGATGAGCTCGAGATCCTCGGTGGTCGGCGCGTAGGCGGCTACCCACTCGTCCGCGGTCAGGTAGGCACGGAAGTCACGGTCGGCGGGGTCGTACAGATCGCGGATCTCCGCGGCGAGCGCGCCTTCATCCCGAATCGGGAGCCCAATGAGGGCGCGGAAACCGTCCCCCTCATCCGCGACGCCGAGGTCGGTGTACACGCCCTCCACGGGTCCCGGCAGACCATCGCTGGCCGCAGTAGGCGCCCAGTCGGCGTCCGTCAGGCCATCGAGCGGGCTGCCCGTTGTGTCGGTGTCGGTGTCGGTAACGGTGTCGGTAACGGTGTCGGTAACGGTGTCGGTGTCGGTGTCGGTGTCGGCAGCCGGACCATCGATCAGCCCCACGAGGCCCGTGTCTGAACCGACCGTCAACTCGGTGTAGCATCCAAGCAGGAACAGGACAGAAGTGTACGGCATGGTCAAACCTCGACGGCCCGAAGTATACGCCAAGAATCGCCGGACGCCCGATGTCCGGGGGCCTGGGGATCGATGTTGCGAATCCGAATCCAATCTGTCGCGGGTGTGAAACGAACCCGGCCAGACGAGCCCCGCCCCCGAACGCGACGCCGCTACTTCCCGACGCAAAACCGGGAGAACAGGCGATCGAGCACGTCTTCCGTGGTGTCGCGACCCGCGAGCGCGTCCACGTGGCGCAGCGCCGCCGCCAGCTCGGTGACCGCGACCGCAGGTCCACCCGCTCCCACCAGCGAGGCCGCAGCGCTCTCCGCAGCCTGAGCGACCGCGAGCAGCACGTCGCGCTGACGGGCAGAGGACACGATCGCTTCGGCGTCGGCGGTGAGGCCGAGGATCGCGGGGAGCAGCGCGGCGCGGAGCGCGTCTACGCCCTGACCCGTCCGGCTCGACACCGCAAAATCATGCAAGAACCCCGGCTGGCCGCGATCTACCTGGGTCGCCACGCGCAGGCACGGCGCAGCGACAAACCCCGCGCCGTCCCCCGTGGACGGCAAGCACAGGATGCGCAGATCAGCGGCGTCCCGGCTCGCGCGGCCGAGCTCCAAGCCCGCCGCCTCGATCGCATCGGCGTAGCCCTCGCCTTCCCGCTCGCCCGCGGTGTCCATCAGCACCAACCGCCCGCCCGGAACAACCAGCGCGCTCTCCACGACGTCGCGCGTCGTCCCCGGCACCGGCGAGACCAGCGCCCGCTCGCGCCCCAACAGCGCGTTGAACAAGCTGGACTTTCCGGCGTTGACCGGCCCGACCAGCGCGACCCGAGCGCCTTCGAGCGCCACCGCGCCGGCGCGCCAGCCCGCAGCGAGCCCGCGCGCCTCCGCCGCCACGGCAAAAAGCTCGCCGTTCAGCTCCGCGTCGGTAGAGAACAGCAGGTCCTCTCCCGGGTAGTCGAGGATCGCCTCCAGCTCGCTGGCGACGTCTAAGAGGCGCTCCCGAAACCCCGCGACTCGCTGCCGCAGCGCACCGCTGGCCCGCGCCAGCTCCAGCCCCGCCGGGCTCGTCGCCGCGATGGTCGCCAGCACGGCCTCGGCCTCCAGCGCGTCCACCCGCCCGTTCAAAAGCGCGCGCCGCGTGAACTCCCCTGGGGAGGCCAGCCGCGCGCCTACCGCGATGAACGCGCCCACAAGGCGCTCGACGATCAGCGGATTTCCGTGGCAGCTGACCTCAGCCACGTCCTCGCCGGTGTAGCTGCGCGGCCCGAAAAAGACGGTCAGAACCGCCTCATCGAAGGCACCTTGCGCGTCGCACACGGTCACCACGCTCGCGCGCCGATCCGCCGGCACGCGCCCGCACACCGCCCGCACCGCCGCAGGTAGATCGGCACCCGAAAGCCGCACAACTGCCAAGGCGGCGTGTCCTACAGGGGTTGCGAGAGCGACGATCAGCGGGAGCATGACACGCGGATATCCAGAAGTCAGCCCAAGTGATCGTGCTACGCTTGCGGGCATGGCTATCTCCCGATCCGAAACTGAGCGTGTAGTGGTCACCGGCGGCGCCGGCTACGTCGGCAGCGTGCTGGTCCCGCACCTGCTCCAGCAGGGCTATCGAGTGCATGTGCTCGACAACCTCCGCTTCGGCGGCGAGAGCATGCTTGGCAACTTCATCCACCCCAACTTCAGCTTCACCCGAGGCGACGTCACCGACGCCGCCGTGGTCAAGCAGGTGATGCAAGGCGCGGACGCGGTCATCCATCTGGCCGCCTTGGTGGGCTACCCGGTGTGCAAGAAGCTGCCCGGCGAGGCCCGCAGCACCAACGTCGTCGGCACGCGCACCGTGCTCGAGCACGCGCCGGTGAACGCAAAGTTCATCAACTTCTCGACCGGCTCCAACTACGGAGAAGTGCTGGGCATCTGCGACGAAGACACGCCGCTGAACCCGCTCTCCTTGTACGGCGAGACCAAGACCGAAGCCGAAGGCATGGCGATGGAGCGGCCCAACACCGTCGCGCTGCGCTTCGCCACCGCGTTCGGGCTCTCGCCGCGGCTGCGCCTCGACCTGATGATCAACGACTTCACCTTTCAAGCGCTGGTCAATCGCTACCTGCTGGTCTACGAGCGCAACTTCCGCCGCACCTTCATCCACGTGCACGACATGGCGCGGGTTGTGCCCCACTTGCTTCGCAACTGGGAGCGTTCCAAGAACCAAAAGCTCAACGTCGGGCACGAGTCGATGAACCTCACCAAAGAGGACATCACCCGAATTCTGTCCACCAAGCTGGACTTCCACCTGTACTTTGCCGACGTCGGCAAAGATGAAGACAAGCGCGACTACGAGGTCAACTACTCCCGCATCCGCGGCCTCGGCTTCGAGACCGAAGTCGACATTCACCGCGGCCTCGATGAGCTGATCGCCGGCTTGCGGCTGGTGAACATCCGAAACCCATACTCCAATGTGTAGGGCGCGCAGGCGCTCGAAATGAGAGCCACACGGATCCTGTTCGGCCTGCAGGTGCTGCTGCTATCGGGCCTGACGGTCGGGATCTCCGCGACGTACCTGCTGATCAACGTGGAGTACCAGCAAGGCGAGGTCAACGCCGAAGCCGAAGTGAACGCGAGTCTGATCGCCCACGATCTCGAAGCGGGGGTCGCCGATGGCCTTTCGGACCCGGCGCTGGCTCGCTTCGTGAACAACGACATCGTGTTCCGGGACGCCGACGAGTTTGAGTCGCGGACGCTCGAGGGCGTAGGCGCGACGCACTTCTCCAAGTCCTTCAATAGCGCTGCGTCCGGCTGGCCTGTCGTTGAACACGCCGCCCCCATCGACGTGAACGGCGAGCGGGTCGGCTATTTCCAGATTCAGCGGCACCTGAACGCCATCGCCGAGAAGGCCGCGGCGATCTTCGGGGTCGGGATCTTGTCTTCAGCCGCCATCAGCTACGCTTTTCGCCGCTACGTCGTGGATCGGCTGCAACGCGCGGAGGACGAGCTTTCGCGGCAAGCTCGGTTTGACGTGCTGACCGGGCTGCCCAACCGCCGCCACGCCATCGCCGAGCTGTCCAAGCGCCTAAAGCACGTCGGCCACGGCTCGCTCGCCGTGTTCTTCATCGATCTCGACAAGTTCAAGGCGGTCAATGACAGCTACGGCCACGCCGTCGGGGACGAGCTGCTCCGGCTGACCGCCGACCGCCTGCAAGGTTGCCTGCGCCCGGGGGGTTTTCTGGCGCGGCTCGCCGGCGACGAGTTCATCCTGCTGCTGCCTACGCCCGACGCGCACGGCGGGGTCGACGGCACGGCGCAAGCCATCGCGAACGCGCTGTCTTTGCCCCAGCGCTGCCTCGGCCATGACGTCGCGGTCACCGCTACCGTAGGCGTGGCGCTCGCGCCGGAGCACGCGCGCGAGCCGGAGACCCTGCTGCAGTGCGCAGACACCGCGATGTACGCGATCAAGCTGAACAAACGCGGCGAGTGGAAGCTCTACCACCCGGAGATGAAGCTGCGCGTCGACCGGGAGTTGCAGCTCCGCACCAAGCTGCGGCACGCGCTGCAACATGGCGAGTACGAGCTCCATTACCAGCCGCTGGTGCACCTCGAGGACGGCCGTGCCATCGGTGCGGAGGCGCTGATCCGCTGGCGGGACCCTACCACCGGGCTGCTGGTGTCCCCGATGGAGTTCATCCCCGAGCTCGAGAGCTCCGGCATGATCGTCCCGGTCGGCGAATGGGTGCTGCGCACCGCGTGCAAGCAAGTGTCGCGCTGGCGAGAGACCATGCCGCACTTCCACGTCGCGGTCAACGTGTCGGCGCGGCAATTCCTCGACGATGGCTTTGTCGCGGTCGTCGAGCGGGTGCTGCGCGAAGAGCGGGTGCCCCCCGAAGCGATCGACGTGGAGCTCACCGAGTCGGTGTTGTACGACGAGGTGCTGACCACACGGAAGCTCGAGCAGCTGAAAACGCTCGGCGTACGCCTGTCTCTCGACGACTTTGGCACCGGCTTCTCCTCGCTGGGCCGGCTGTCGAGCATGCCCTTCGACATTATCAAGATCGACCGTCGCTTCATCGAGAACATGAACCAGAGCCCACGCGACAGCTCGGTGGTCGTTTCGATCGTCGCGTTGACCCACGGGCTCGGCATGACCGTGCTCTCCGAGGGCATCGAGAGCGACGACCAACTTCAAGCCCTGCTCGTGCTTGGGTGCGAGCGTGGGCAGGGGTTCCTGTTCTCCAAGCCGCTGACCGCGGAGAGCTTCACGACCACGTACATCGACCCCACCATCGATACGCGCGCAAGCTGAGCGGATCCGACGCCGGCTGGGGCGTCCAAAAACGGGCTTGGGACATACAAAACAAGCACAAGGGGACGGTTCCGTGATATCGTTCACGGCGTCCAAGGTGCACATGTCCCGCTCCCGACTTCAAGCCCGCGTATTTCCCGTCTCTCTCGTCGCGTGTGCCGCGCTGATCGCGTCCGGATGCGGGTCCGAGGGGTACCTCAAAGCCAACGACACCTCCGGGCAGTCGGACTGTGGTCCCGACGAGATCCCGTACGACGGCGCAGACAATGACTGCGATCCGGCGACACCGGACGACGATCTGGACGGCGACGGCGTCGGCTCGACCGCGATGGGCGGCGACGACTGCGATGACGCCGACCCGGCGATCAGCGGCGACGAAGTCCCGTACGACGGCCTCGACAACGACTGCCAGCCCGGCACCCGCGACGACGACCTCGACGGGGACGGTCACACGTCCAGCGCCACCGGCGGCGATGACTGCAACGACGCCAACTGGAACATCAACCCCGAAGCGATCGAAGTGTGCGACGGCGCCGACAACGACTGCGAAGGCACGACCGATGGCGCCGACGCCACCGACGCGCAGACGTGGTACCCCGACGCCGACCACGACACCTTCGGCGACGCCGACTTCCCCATTGAAGCCTGTACGCCGCCCGCCGACTACGTCCGCGATCAAACCGACTGCGACGACGTCGAAGCCGAGGTCAACCCGCGCGCCACCGAGGTCTGCAACGGCTACGACGACAACTGCGACGGCGCGACCGATGACGTTGGCTGCGGCGGAGGCTACGGCGGCCACCGCATCGACAAGGACGGGGACTACTACTACGCGCTCTACAACGACAAAGGCTTCGGCATCCTCGGCTCCTCCGATTGGTTCGGCTCTACCGATGCCAGCTCCGGCCCTGAAGGCGTGACCTGGAACGAAGATCAGACCGCGTTCTACTACAATGATCTCGGCGGCAACGTCTGGATGCAGACCGAGCCCTTCGGCAACGCCTCCACCAAGGTCGGCAACTTTGGGATCGGCCAGAGCGGCGGCGGCGTCACGCTCGACGGCGTGTACTACGTCGGCGACTACTACTCGGGGAACATCTACGGGATGGACCTCTCCACCGGCCGCGTCAGCCTGTACGCGAGCCTCGGATCCACCGCCACCAAACCCTACTTTGGCAACAACTCCATGGCGATCGACGCCGACGGCACGGTCTACGCCGCGTCCTCCGCGGGCATTGTCGCGTACACGCCGACCGCCGACGCGACGATGCTGAACAGCGTCAGCGGCTTGCTGTCGATCACCGCGATGGACGCCGACAACGAGCTGTACAGCCTCGACAACGCCGGGCACGTGATCCACTTTGACAAGTCCACCGGCGCCGTGCTCGGCCGGATCACCATCAGCACCGCGCCTTCGACGACCTGGACCATGGCGGTCGACGCGAACGGCGATTTTGTGGTCAACTACTGGGGTCAGCAGCGGATCTTCTCGCATGTAGACGGGAGCGCTGTGAAAACTTGGGACGCTGCATCGTACTACCCGGGTTCTTCCGGCTACTACTGGTATGTGACGTTCTAAGCTTCAAGTTCGAGCCCCCTATGCCTGTACCATCGCCCGTCGACGCCCTCGACATCCCCGCCTACGCGGGCCTGTTGATCGCCGACGGGCCCCTCGCCCCCGACGACGACGTCCCCGTCTATGACGGGGCGCTGATCGCCGACCGGCCGCCGGGCAGGCGGCGGTTGATCATCGGGGCCGCGGTCGCAGGGGCCGCGCCGATTGGCTTGGCGTGGGCCATCAACAACGTCGACGGCGTAGGCCCGTGGCTGGCGGACACCGGGCGCGCGCTGGTGGGGCCGGACCACATCGCCCGCCTCGAAGATACCTACTACGAGGTCTTGGACGCCGTGGACCGCTGGCGCTACGCGGATGCGCCGCCCGCCGAGCTGTTCGAAGAGCCCGCGGCGCCGCCACAGGCGACGCCCCTCGAAGCGCCCCCCGAAGCCGCCGCACCGTCCAACTTCCCGCCACCGGACATCGCGCCGCCGATCACCAGCGCGAGCACCGCACAAGACGGGCACTGGACGATCTGGTCCACCGGCCCTCAAACCGGCACCGACGTGCTGGCCCGCACCCAGTTGCATCCCGACAAAGAGCGAACGCAAGCCGTCGTCGCGCTGATCGCCATCGATCTGACCCGCGTGACGCTGCACCTCGTGGCCGGCACGCGCGAGCCCTTCACCGAAGACGTCCCGCTCGGTGAACGACCCGGGACGATCCCCGCCACCGATGTCCCGTCGCTGATCGCCGCGTTCAACGGCGGCTGGCAGTCCACCCACGGCCACTACGGCATGCGCCTCGGCGACGTCGTGATCGCGCCCGATCGCACCTTTGGATGCGAGATCGCGATGCAAAACGACGGTCGACTGCGCATCCTGGACACAGCAGAGCTGAAGAGCGCGGACTCCAGCCTGCGCTGGAGCCGACAGACCCCGCCCTGCCTGATGAACAACGGGTTGCCCGCCAAGCAGCTGTCGAACATCGAGAGCACGCGTTGGGGGAGCGCGATCGGCGGGAACACCATCGTGCGGCGCTCGGCGGTGGGCATCGACGCCGCAGGCGAGGTGCTCTACTATGCAGCAGGGGACTCGCTCAGCGCCCAAACGCTGACGCTCGCGTTGAACGCCGCGGGCGCATCGGCCGCGGCGATGCTCGACATCAACTGGTCGTACCCGAAGTTCGTCACCTACGGGCCCGCCGCACCCCACGCAGACACGCCGCCTCCTGTCGCGAGCGACAGCCTGTTCAAGCACCCGCTGCCCGCGCCCACCCTGTACACGCAGACCCCCGCGACCCGCGACTTCTTCTACCTGACCCTGAACGCGCCCATGGCAGCGCCCAGCGCCCCGCCCTCGGCCGAGGCCACGCTGTGAGGCGCGTCGGAACCCGATTTTGCGCGGGGCTTGCGCTGTGCGCCGGCGTCCTGCTTCGCGCGCCCGCCGCACCCGCTGCTCCAGAGCCGACGGCCCCAGAATCGACAGCCCCAGAATCGACCGCCCTGCTGCCCACCTTGCTCGCGTTCCCGTACCGCGTGGCTGGGACCGGCGGCGAGGTCGCGACGGTGCGCTTCCGCTGGAACCACACCGAGGACGTGCGCTGGCGCGTTGATCCGCCCCCGAGCTCGAACGCGCCCGCCGCCTTTCGCATCGAGAGCGCGCCCGAGCGGCTCACGCCGTCCGCCCGCGCCGAGGTGACCGTGCAGTGGACCGGCGCGGACGTCGAGCGCATCGACACCGCCACGCTCGTCGCGGAGACGGACTCGGGCACCTACACGATGCCGATCGTCGCGGTGGCGGGCGATCCGGCGATCCCAGCTGGCGCGTGGCAAGACGTGCCCGGCCCCGAAGGCAGTCTACACGGGCGCGCGCTCACGCTGGCGCTGCCCACCGCGCCCTTCCCGGACAAAGACAGCCCGTGGACCGACGCCAGCGTGCGCATCTTTGTCCCCGAAGACTACCGCGAGCGAGGTCAGCAGGCGCTCATCGTGCACTTCCACGGGTGGAACCAGAGCATCGTCGAGACGCTCACCACCCACCACTACGAGGATCACGTCTGGGCCAGCGGGACCAACGCCATCCTCGTGATCCCGCAGGGTCCAGACCACGCCAAATCGGGCAATTTCGGCAAGCTGATGCGCCCCGGCGGCCTCGACGCGCTCACCCGCGAGGTGCTGGTCGTGTTGTACCGCGATCTGGGGCTCGCGCCGGTGCTGGGCGAGCTGGTGTTGACCTCCCACTCCGGGGGCTATCAGGCGGTCGCGGCGGGGCTGAACGCCGGGAATCCTCCGGTGTCCCAGGTCGGGCTGTTTGACTCGCTGTACGGCATGAACGACGCTTTTGTCGCGTGGACGCTCGCCGGCGGACGGCTGCGCTCGTTGTGGACCGATCACGGCGGGACGGCGTCCGCCAATCGTCAGGTCGACAGCGTGCTGCAACGGGACGGCGTACCGCTCAGCCACACCGCGACCGAGCGCAGCTACCGCGACGCCGCGGCGGTGATCGCGCAGTCCCCCGCCGATCACGACGGCACCACGCGCCTCGACGCCGCCTACAGCGAGCAGCTGCGCTGGGGCCTGCGCCAGACCCGTCTGGGACCGCGCGTCGACCTGCGAGCGGTGCTGCCCATGAGCGGATCGGGTGGCGGCCCCGCAGGCGGGTCTGGAGGCACGGACCTGCTGGTGCGCTGGTTCTCGCCTCCCGACGACGACCTGACCGCCTTTGAGGTGCAGACCTCGGCGAGCGGCGGCGCCTGGACCACCGTCGCCACGCTCCCCCCGAGCGCATCCTCGGCGCAAGTGCATCCCGGCGGCAAGCCAGCCGGGGGCTGGAACGTGCGGGTACGGCCAGTGGTGCGCGGCGTGCCCGAGCCGATCGTGTCGGATGGCTACCACGTCGACGCCAACGCCACGGTGTTGATCATCGACGCGATGGATCGCCTCGTCCAAGGCACACAGCCGCGCTTGTCGGACGATCTGGCGGCGCGCGTCGGCGAGTCCCTCGGCGGGCGTCCCGCAGTCGCGACCGCGTCCAAACGCGCGATCTCCGAGGATAATCTGAACCTCGCGCCCTTTGGCACGATCCTTTGGTTGGCCGGAGACAGCAGGTCGGAGGACGCGCCGCTGCCGGCCTCAGCGCGGGTCGTGCTGCGGCAGTTCGTCGATCACGGCGGCAAGCTCATCGTCAGCGGACAAGCGGTGGCCGAGCAGCTCAACCGGGACGATCCGAGCTTCCTCGCTGAGGTGCTCGGCGCGCAGTTCGTCGGCGGCGCGCCCGCCAACCCCGGCCACCGCGCGACCCGAAACAGCCGCGCCGTCCCAGCCTCCCCGGCGGTCCTCGGCACCCTCGACCTCGCGACCGGCGGCGTGCTCCGCGCGCCCGAGGTGCTCGGAAAGCCCGGCCACGCCGCGCTGATCCCGGTCGCGCTGGACCGTTTGAAACCGGAGACCAGCGCCGAGCGGGTTCGTCAGGCGATCGCGCTGACGGTAGAGGCGCCGACGCCGTAGGGGGGCATCGTAATGCAGCGAGGTGATACCGTCGGTTGATGACTCGATCAACGGGACTCTTGCAGAGTGGCAAGTCCGCCGCTACCATGAGACCATGGAACCCGTTCACCTCGCCCTTCCCGCCGACCTAGCTCACGACCTTGCTGGTCTCGCCGCAGCTGACGGTCGCTCGGTCTCCGACGAGGGCGTCCTGCTCCTTCGACGAGCCGTAGCCGGGCGCCAGCTTCGCGAGGTGCTGACGCGCTGCGGTAGTGATCTCGACCCTGATCAGGCCATGCAGATCGCTCTTGACGAGCAGCAGGCAGCGCGCCGCGCACGTTGAGGTTCATCCTTGACACGAACGTGGTCGTGAGCGCGCTGATCTCGCGGGTTGAGACGGCCCCGCCACGTTTTCTGCTTGAGGCCCTAGCAGACGCACGCTTCGAGTCCCTCGTCTCGCACGAGCTCGTGCTGGAATGGCGTGAGGTCGCGCAGCGACCAAAATTACGTAGGTACTTCCGGCTGGACGCGGATGGGATCGAGTTCGCGCTGTCGCGGATCGAGCAACTGTCCGACAAAATCGACCCTCCGCCTGCGGCGGTGCTCGCCCCAGACCCTGCCGACGCCCACCTCTGGGCGATCCTCGCCGCGGACCCAACGGCAGTGCTGGTTACCGGCGACGGCCCGCTGCTCGACGCGCCGTTCGGGCCGGACCGCGTGATTACGCCGGCCCAAGCGATGGACAGGCTCCAGAATCCGGGTGGGACCGGGATCGAGGGCGCCTGACGACCGGAGACCCCACCATCCCCCGTTTCGCACGCAAGCAACCGATCGCGGGCCTCACCCCACCCGCTCCACGCGGTCGCCCACCCGACGCGCGCGGCCCCGCGCCACGCTGATCGCGAGGCCGGACTGCATCGCCGTGGTCACTTTGACGCCGAGCCGGATGATGCCAAAGCGCCGCGCCGCCTCGCGCAGCAGCGCGTCCTCCGGGCACGAGAGCGCGGCGTGCAGCACCTGCTCGACCGCGGCGGCGAGCTCCTCGGGCGGGATCAGCGACGCCTCCCGCGGGCCCGCGCCCCGCACCGTGGACCACGCGGCGGGGTCAACGCCCGCCGGCCAAACAAAGGACTCGCGAAGCACCAAGCCGCCCGACTGCGCGACAGCGTCTACGGCCTCGCGCACCCGACGCCGCACGCGGTCCGACAGCCGCGACACCCCGTACGCCCCGGCCACGCGGCGCGTCAGCTCGTCGACGTGCACCGGCGCTTCGACGCGCACCACCTCGCGCACCGCCGCGACCAAGCCGGACAGCGCCGTCTTCCCGTACATCGACTCCGGGTCCACCGAGACCGCCGTAAGCTGCGCCTCGACATAGGGCGGCGCGCTCGTCTCCGAGGCCGCTGCGGCCTCCGGGCCCCCGGCGGGCTCCGCCGCGGGCGCCGAAACCGCCACGCTCTCCGACACCGCCGTCCCCCGCGGACCTGCCGCCAGCGTCGCGGGCTTCGACGGCGTCGCGGGCTCCGAATTCACCGCGGTCGTCGACGCCCCGTCCGCAGTCGCGGGCGTGCTGGCCTCAGCAACCACCGCGGCTGCGGGCTCGATCACCGGTACGGCCAGCGCCGCGCGGATCGCCGCGGCGATACGCTCGGTCTCGCCGGCCTTGTCGTACCACCAGTCGCTGGACCACACGCGGTGCAGCGCCCAGCCCAGACCGCCGAGCACCGAGTGCCTCAGGCGATCCCGGTCCCGCGCGGTGGCGGCGCTGGCGTAGGGCGCGCCGTCGCACTCGATGCCGAGCGCGTAGGCCTCGGGACGATCGGGGTGTACGACTGCGAGGTCGATGCGGTACCCGCCGCAGCCCACGGCGGTGGCCACGCGGTAGCCCATCGCGGTGACGGCGTCGTAGACCTCGCGCTCAAAGCCAGTAGAGAGGTCGGGCGCGCGCGCGGTCGGGTCCTTCTCGGTCAGCAAGGCGCGCTCGGCGGCGAACTGCAGGAACGCCTTGAGGTGCCGGGCGCCGATCGCCTGGGTGCGCGAGAGGTCAATCTGATCGGCGGTGAGCGTCGAGAACACCCGCAGCAAAAGCCGAGCACGGGTGACCGCGACGTTCAAGCGCCGCTCCCCGCCGGTGCGGTTCAGCGGTCCAAAGTTCATCGCCACGCGACCGGTCGCGTCGGGGCCGTAGCCGATGGAGAACGCCATGACGTCGCGCTCGTCGCCTTGCACGTTCTCGAGGTTCTTCACAAAGACCCGCTCGGGGTAGTCCTCGGCAAAGTGCGGCTCGATCTCCGGATAGCGCGCCCGCTCCTGCTCGATCAGCTGCTGGATCAGCGCTTGCTGGGGCATGCTGAAGGTGACGACGCCGTAGCTGCGCTGCCCCGCGGCGTGGGACCGCAGCTCGCCGACCAGCCAATCGACGAGCAAGCGCGCCTCCACCGGATTGGCCCGCGAAGCTCCTTTTTCGTAGACGCCGTTCGGCACCTGCGTGAGCTGCAGCCCCAGATCGGAAGCACGACCGCGCGCCGCCGGGAAAACATGCAGCCGACCGTCGTAATAATGACGGTTGGAGAAGTCGATCAGCGCCTCGTGACGGCTGCGGTAATGCCATCCGAGCATCTGCTGCGGCAAGCGCGAGGCAACCGCCTCGTCGAGGATGCTCTCGAGCTCGATCACGTCGTTGTCATCGACGGTGGCGGTCTCGGACTCGGCGCGCGAGAAGAACCGAGTGGGCGGAAGCTGGCGGGAGTCG